>NZ_DALYUL010000004.1:52968-56521 GCF_031981185.1 Anaerotignum sp.
AGGGCTAATACTAGCCATGCATGAAGCGAAAAGAACGGGGCAGGACCCCGATACCTATTTAGATTTTGCTCTATATGCATTGGTTTTCGCTATTATTTGTGCCAGATTATATTATGTTGCTTTTTCTTGGGATACCTACAAGGGTGATCTCATAAAGATTTTTGCCACCAGGGAGGGCGGTCTTGCCATTTACGGTGGTGTTATCGGCGGTGTTTTAACAGCGTTAATATATTCTAAAATTAAAAAAATCAATTTTTGGCAGTTGGCGGATACTGCTGCACCAAGCTTGGTCTTAGGGCAGGTATTGGGACGTTGGGGGAACTTTTTCAACCGTGAAGCCTTTGGTGATTTTACAAACAATTTATTTGCTATGCGCTATCAGCTGTCTCAGGTACGCCTTGGCGATATTTCAGATAACACATTGCGTCAATTACAAAAGATCAATGGTGTTGAGTATATACAGGTACATCCCACTTTTTTATATGAATCTTTATGGAATTTAGGTGTATTTGCTCTTTTGATTTTTGTGAGCCGCAGGAAGAAGTTTCACGGTGAAATTGCTGGGTTGTATTTTCTTGGCTATGGCTTGGGCAGAGTCTGGATTGAAGGTTTGCGTACGGATCAGCTCCAATGGGGAGGATTTGCCGTTTCTCAGGTGCTATCGGCAATATTTATTGTAGCGGCAGCAGCTTTTCTGATATGGAAAGGACGGCAGGAAAAGCTTGCACTCAAAACTATGGAAGGTAGCAACGCTGTGGAGAATGAAGAGAAGAAAGAAGATTAATTTCTTTCTATGGAATTAAATATATAACTTTTAGGAATGCTCGAAAACCTTGGTTTTCAAGTGGAATCACAAAAGAGGAGAAATTCTCTTTCAGGTGCAAAGCCATTATAAAATGAATTTCAGAGAATATCTCTTGGAATTTTAGCATCCTAGATACGCGAGATGGGATTTTTGCCTCTGGATTTTTGGTCAGAGGTTTACATATTGGAGGAAGCAAAATGGTTTTATTGACTGCAGAGCACATTCGTAAAAGCTACGGAACAAGGGTTATTTTTGATGACATTTCATTTAGTATTCATGAAGGGGATAAAATTGGTGTAATTGGTGTCAATGGTGCGGGAAAATCCACATTATTAAAAATTGTGGCAGGTGTTGGACACGCCGATAGCGGTGAAGTGATTACTATAAATGGAATGAGAATTGCATATCTTTCTCAAAATCCGGAATTTGCGCCGGGAGCTACAATTTTACAACATGTTTTTGCTGGTGATAATCCAAAACTCTCCTTGGTTAGGGAATACGAGGAGACCTTGGAACAGTTGAATGCAAACCCTCAGGATAAAAATATGGCGGCATTATCTGCAAGGCTGACAGAGGAAATGAATAAGGCTGAGGCATGGTCATTGGAAAGCGAAGCCAAGAATATTTTGACCCGCTTAGGAATTTTAGATTTTGGGCAAAGGGTAGATACCCTTTCCGGAGGACAGAAGAAAAGAGTGGCGTTGGCGGCGGCGTTGATTGCGCCTGTGGAGCTTTTAATATTAGATGAGCCTACCAACCATATCGACCACGACACCGTGGAGTGGCTGGAGAAGCATTTGGAGAAATATGCAAAAGCTTTATTAATGGTAACCCATGATAGATACTTTTTAGACCGTGTTGCCAATCGGACGATGGAGTTGGATAAAGGACAGCTTTATTCTTATCAAGGTAATTATACCAACTTTTTGGAACTGAAAGCAGAGCGGGAAGAGCTTGAGGCGGCGGGAGAAAGAAAACGTCAAAACTTTTTGCGCAGTGAACTGGAATGGGTACGTCGGGGCGCCCAAGCAAGGTCAACAAAGCAAAAAGCAAGGTTACAGCGTTTTGATGAGGTATCTGCAATAAAGGCACCGGAGGAAAAGCAGAACGTTGCTCTATCCTCTATTGGAAGCCGCTTAGGAAGAAAGACCATAGAATTGGAAAACATCTCAAAGGCCTATGATGGGAAAGTTTATATTAAAGATTTTAGCTATATTGTACTACGGGACGACCGTATCGGTATTACGGGAGACAACGGCTGTGGTAAAACTACACTATTAAAGATTATGGTGGGGAAACTTCAACCAGACAGTGGCATGGTTCAAAGAGGGGAAACCGTAAAAATCGGTATTTTCGCTCAAGAGAATGATGGCATGGATGAAAACATGAAGGTTTTGGATTATATTCGTGAGGTGGCAGAGTATATCCAAACAGGGGATGGAAGAATCAGTGCATCTCAAATGCTTGAAAAATTCTTATTTCCTGCAGATATGCAAAGAGGCCCCATTTCTATGCTTTCTGGCGGTGAAAAAAGAAGGCTTTATCTGGCAAGAGTTTTAATGGGTGCTCCCAATATTCTTTTTTTGGATGAGCCCACCAATGATTTGGATTTGGAAACCTTGATGATTTTAGAAGAGTATTTACAGGATTTTCAGGGAGCGGTTATTGCTGTATCCCATGACAGATATTTTTTGGATAAAACGGTGAATCGTATTTTTGCATTCCTTGGGGATGGCAGGATTAAGCAATATGAAGGGGGCTATTCTGACTTCAAGGCGGCAAAAGAGAAAGAAGTACCAAAGACAGTGGAGGTCGTTAGACCTCAAAAAGTGGAAACAGTAAAAGAAAAAAGTCCTGTTACAAAGATGAGCTATAAAGACCAACGTGAATATGATACAATAGGGGTTGAAATAGCAAAAATGGAAGAGAAAATATGGTTGATGAACAAAGTTATGGAAGGTTGTACCACAGATTATGCAGAGTTGCAACGGCTATCTCAGGAAAAGGAAGCCTTAGAGCTTATGCTGGAAAGCAGGATGGAGCGTTGGATGGAACTGACAGAGTTGGCGGAAGAAATAGAGAAAAATCGTGGTGAGAGAAGCTGAACTATATTTTCCTCTGGACGACAGACGGGTTTTGTGGTAATTTGAGTTATAAAATATGATAATAAGTGGTTGTTTTGAAATGGAGTGTGATTTTAGTGGACGGTGCCAGTCCGTACCTGATAGGGCTTTTGTTATTTTTAGTTTGTTGTTCTGCATTTTTTTCTGCCTCTGAAACGGCGTTAACCTCTTTAAGCAGGATTCGTCTTCGTAATATGGTGGAGGAAAAAGTAAAGAACGCAGACAAGATCAGCAGACTTTTGGATGATCCCAATCGATTGCTTAGCTCTATCCTTGTAGGCAACAATTTGGTAAACAATGGCGCATCCGCCCTGACAACGGCTTTGGCAATTCAGTTGTTTCACGGGGATGCAGGCAGTGGTGCCACCGTTGCAACGGCATTTATTACAGTAGTTATTTTGATTTTTGGAGAAATCACCCCAAAAACCATTGCGGCACAGCAGGCGGAAAAAACAGCTTTGGTTGTGATAAATATAATTGCTGCAGTTGTTTTTGTGCTACGCCCTGTGGTTTTGGTTTTGAGTGCGGTAACCAGTTCGTTAATTCGTTTGTTTGGGCATAATCCTGATGAGAAGCTTCCTACAATTACAGAGGCTGAATTGAAAACCATTGTTAACGTTAGTCA
>NZ_DALYUL010000004.1:56531-62748 GCF_031981185.1 Anaerotignum sp.
AGGTGTTTTGGAGTCAGAGGAAAGAATTATGATTAACAATATCTTTGACTTTGGTGATGCCAAGGCGAAAGACGTTATGACTCCTAGAACAGATATGGTAACTGTTTCTTGTGATGTGAGTTACGAGGAATTTGTTGCGTTGGTAAATGAAGAAGGATTCTCTCGTTTTCCAGTGTATGATGAGGATATTGATGATATCGTAGGGATTCTCTACGTAAAAGATGTATTTTTTGTGGATAAAAATGAATTTAGCGCAGAAAAATATATGAGAGAGCCTTATTTCACCTACGAAACGAAACCTGTTGCTGTGCTTTTTGCAGAGATGCGACAAAATCGTTTGGCAGTTGCTGTGGTGCTGGACGAATATGGCGGAACCTCCGGCTTGGCGACAATGGAAGATATTATAGAAGAAATTATGGGCGAAATCGCTGATGAATATGATGATGAACAGGATGAAATTGAGGTCATTAAAGAGGATGAATATGTGGTGGATGGAGGTGCCCGCTTAGAGGAATTCAATAAAATGGTGGGCAGTCGCCTAGAATCCGATGAGGTAGATACCATAGCGGGATATGTGTTGATGATATTAGGCAATTTCCCTGAAGGTGGAGAGATTTTAGAGTCCGATGGCTTAAAGTTTGTTGTGGAAGAAATGGACAAAAACAGAATTTCAAAATTGCGAGTTTATATAAATCAAGCCCCTGAATGAGAGTAATCAACTTAAAACCCATCAGTTTAACTTCAATTATAAAAAGCGGTAACCCAATGGGTCGCCGCTTTTCTTTTCAATACTGTAAGAAATAAACTTTTAAAGGATTCAAGGCAAGGATGAAAGGAATAAATGAAGTTTTTGCTAATTACAATACAAGTTTGGCTTTAGATTGCAAATTTGTTAATATCATATACATTAGAGATTAGCATCCAATTTTGAATAAAAGGACGCATAAGGTTCCAGTAACCTACTCCGCTAAAGCCATATTCTGTTACGGTACGTAATTTTGCATTAATGCTTCTTGCATCCTCGAACCATACAACATGGGCACTACCGTCTTCGCTGGTATAAAAGAAATAGGGACTTTGAGCAACCTCATCAAAGAGGATTTCTGCTCGAATATCCATAGCCATTTGTACGGCTTCTTGATTTCCTAAGGTTACTGCTCTGCCTTCGCCCATAGCAAAGGGCAACGTCCAGTCATATCCATAATTAGGAATTCCCATGATTATTTTTTCCGGTGGAATTTCCTGAATGGCATAATCTAAGACCTCTTTCACTTTGTTCAATGGTGCTACAGCCATAGGCGGTCCATAGGCATATCCCCACTCGTAGGTCATTAACAACACATAATTTGCAATTTCTCCGATTCGTTTATAATCATGGGCGGCATAAAGAAGCCCAGGCTGGGTTGAGGAAGTTTTTGGTGCAAGGGCAACAAAAACCCGAAATCCCACTGCATTCATAGCCGTTTGTAATTCAGAAAGAAAGGTAATAAAAGCCTCTTTATCTGTGGGGAGAACAAACTCGAAATCCACATCGATGCCAAAGTATGATTTTTGCCCCATTACAACCAAAAGATTATAGATAAGATTTGCCCTTGCCTCAGGGTTATTTACCATTTCTGATATGAGCTTATTGCTAAATTTTCCGTTTTCATCTAAGGGTGTTAAAACTAAAATTGGAGCTGCACCAAAGGCTCTTGCCGCCAAAATTAAGTTCATATCATCAGGAGGTACCAGTTCTCCATCGGCATGAAAACCATAGGAGAAAACAGAGAGAAACGATAAATAAGGCACAGTTTGATTCAATAGAGTCTCATCTATGTAGGGATATGCATACCCATTTACCAGATATTCCTCTTGAGGGGGTTCTTTAAAAGAGATGATTATGGTTTGACCCGGATAAATTGTGTCTGTTATGGCAAGCTGTGGATTGTTTTGTAGCAACACGTTTGGCGAAACGCCAAATCGCTGTGCTATGGTAAATATGCTATCCCCTGACTGTACCTGATAGGTTACATCTGGTTGTAAAATCAGAAGAGCTTGCCCCAAAGTTAATAGGTTCGGATTGGTTATTCCGTTATTCTCCATAATCAGCCTTGTACTTACGTCATATTGTTCTGCAATAGAATAAATTGTGTCACCGGAACTTACTACATGGATTATCATCGGCCCACCTCCGCTAATATTTTATGCAGGTTTATCCAAAAAAAGAACGCATTATAAATGCGTTCTTGATGGGGGAAGCATTCCTCCTTTAGTTTTCTGCTTTTGCTTTATCTAAGGCTGTTGCTGTAGTATCCATATAATAATCTAAATCTTTTACGCCTTCGATTTTTGTATCCAACGGACGACCTTTATTATCTACAAAGAAGGTAGTAGGTAAACCCTTTAGATTATCAATAATCCATGAGGCCATAGCTTGGTCAGGAATGATTGTGGTAAAGGTTACGCCAGCCTCTTCGTATGCCTGTTTGACTGTGTTCTCTGCTTTTTCACCAGGCAGGTCAATGACAACTTGAACAAAATTAACATTTGGATATTTTTCCTTAAGCTGTTTATAAAAAGATTCCAAGGTAGCTAACTCGTTAATATCGGGATAGCAATAGGATGCCCAGAAGTTTACAACAGTCAGATCATAATCATAAAAAACCGTACTGGTAATGGGATCACCTGTTAGGGTAGTAGACATAAAATTAAGGTATGCCTTACTATCATCAAGTTGGGTTTGAACAGATGCTTCGTCGGGCACAAAGGTTTCAATGGTTTTTTGCAACATTGGCAATTCAGATTTTAGGGTTTCAAAAGTATCAGTGGAGTCTTTTGAAAATCTGGGGGTTGTGCCAACATAGTCCGTGAGGTAGTAGAAGTGATACTTCTCTTGCTTGGGCAATTCCTCACAGTTTTTAAACTGTGCCAGTTCATCTTTTACACTTTGGGAGTCGATATTTTCTTCTTTCACAACCAAAAGGGTAAAAACAGGAACCATTAACTCTTCTACTGGGATTTTGGAATCTGGGTTATTTAATTCATCCATATTTTCATCGGGTGTAAAGTCATATTCAATTTTGGCGTAAATTTCTCCGTCTGGTTTTACATAGGTAACGGGGATTAAATTCACGTTTTTGCGCTCGAGCCATTCCTTAGGTAGGCTGTATGCCAAGCCGCATTGCTCAAAGCGGTAGTCAGTTTTTTTCTCTTCGTTCCCTTTTTCAGGGAAAGTTGCATCTTTTTTCCCGCATCCGCCTAAAATACCCAAGGATAAAATAAGGGCGAGGAAAATTATCAGTTGTTTTCTCATTTTGATTCCTCCTAAAAGTTATAAAATAAAACGAATCTACTTTGTTTTATCTTTGTTTGCGTTGTTATTGAGCACAGCTAAAAGTGTAAAAAGCCGATTTTTATAACAAGTTCAGGCTTTTCTAATGAATAGACCATTTCATAAGGCTGTCCGTTATTTATAAAATCTAAACGGCGACTGAATGGATTTCGTTGTGAAATGCCTGAGCTAAACATGCCACATCATTATACAGAAAAACTGTTTCAGCCGCAATGGATAAATCGACAGAAAAAAATAGTTTGTTTTATTTTTTAATTGCTTTCTAATGATATGACAATATCCTTTTAACTGCATAAAGGTATACTTTTCAAGTATGAAAACGGAAACAATGCGCTTAACGTCTAAGGAAAGTCTGTATTTCACTATTTTTATTTCCCAAGAGGCTTGAATAACATCTTCAATTTTGGTACTGAACCTATGATACAAAAGGGTTTGGGGGGTTATTCACTTTGAAATTGAGATAAAAACGGATAATTTATTTGTATAGACAGAAAATAGTTAAGTAATAAAGGGGTTAAGAAAGAAAACAAGTTTTATTGACAAAATTTTACTATTTTCTTAAGTTTTATGGTATAATATACCAAAATAATGTAAAGGAGAAAAGAATCATGATGCAAAAGAAGATTCTATTAATTGAAGATGAGGTTAAGCTAGCACGTTTTGTAGAGCTAGAGTTAAGATATGAGGGATATCAAGTAACGGTATGTCATGACGGCCGAGAGGGCATAGCTTTGATTAGCGAAGGGAATTTTGATATGATTCTTTTGGATCTTATGCTACCAGGGCTGACAGGAATTGAAATTTGCCGAAGAGTTCGCAAGAATTCCAATGTACCCATTATTATGCTGACAGCCAAGGATGAGGTAATTGATAAGGTTGCCGGCCTGGACAGTGGCGCCGACGATTATTTGACAAAGCCCTTTGCCATTGAGGAGTTGTTGGCAAGAATGCGTGTTGCATTTAAGCATTGTGAAGATAAAATGTCCAAAAAAGTTATTTTACAGGTCCAGGATTTGGAAATTGATACGGAGAAACGCTTGGTTACCGTTGGCGGAGAAGTGGTTGAACTGACCAAGAAGGAGTATGAGCTTCTTTTGTATTTGGTGCAGAATAAAAACATTGTTTTAACTAGAGAACAAATTTTAAACGAAGTTTGGGGCTACAGCTATATAGGTGAAACAAATGTTGTTGATGTGTATGTACGTTATTTAAGAGCAAAAATAGATGAAGCTTTTCAGAAAAAATTTATTCATACCATACGAGGGGTAGGGTATTATGTCAAGGAAGAATAAACAATCCTTTTTTTGGGGTTTACGCCATATGGCAATTGCCAGAAAAATTACGCTGCTCTATAGCGGTATTTTCACCTTCTCTCTTTTGGTCATTAGTTTCTTTATGACTATAAATATTACTGGAATACAGCAGCATATTATTAGAAGGGAGCTTACCCTCACCATTTCCAATATTGATGCTTATCTTCAACAGGGGAAAAGCTTGAACAATGAGGCCCTTCGGGATTTATTAGACAATAAATATGTGGAGGTCAATGTTTATTCCAAAAAAGAGAATGCCTATTATTTCAGTCATTTTGGTGAAGAACCACTGCAGATGCAATTACGAGAAACAAATTTCCCCCCGCCAGAGGGGATTTTTGCGGATAAGGACGATTTATATGATCAAGGGCAAAAAGCATTGGCCAAGGATGGATTTAAAATCAGCGTCCAAAAAGAAAAAGTGGAGAATTGCACAGAATACATTTTGGAAAATAATAGCCAGCAGCAAATTATGTTAATCTCAACAATTATCCCTACACAAAAGGGTGAGTATCGTGTGGAGGCATTTAAGTCAATTGGAATTAATTCCAATTTTCTTCAAGGGTTTATTACCAAGCTTGCTACGGTAAACGTTATCGGAATCTTATGTGCCTTTTTGATTGGCTGGTATATAAGCCAGAGAATGCTGCGCCCAGTAGAGGCAATTCGTGCTGCAGCGGAGCGTATCACCATTGAAGATTTAAGTCAGCGCATTAATACAGATGGACCTGATGATGAAATGAAGGAATTGACGGTAACGTTTAATTCAATGATTGATCGTTTGGAGAGCTCTTTTCAGCGTCAAAATCAGTTCATTTCTGATGCTTCCCATGAATTAAGAACACCAATTTCTGTTATTCAAGGGTACGCGAACTTAATCAATCGCTGGGGAAAAAGTGACCCCGATATTTTGCAAGAGGCGATAGATTCCATTTTAAGCGAAACAGAGCATATGAGTGCATTGATTCGCAAGCTTCTTTTTTTAGCAAAAGGCGATCAGAATCGTATGCTAGTACAGAAAAAGCTTGTATCCTTAAACGAAATTGCAGGGGAGGTTGTGAAAGAGCTGGAAGTTCTTGAAGTGAACCGAAAAATTGTATTTGAGGAAAAGGATAAGGCGGAAATTTGGGGAGACCCCGATCTAATCAAGCAACTTCTATGGATTCATGCTGAGAATGCACTAAAATATACAAAAGACGGAGATTTGATCACCCTTCGTGTTTGGAAAGATAAAAAGAATGCATTTGTTTCTGTTGGTGATAATGGAGCAGGGATATCTAAAGAGCATTTGTCTAAAATATTTGACCGCTTTTATCGTGTGGATCAATCCAGAAATAAAGGGATTTCCGGCACAGGGTTAGGGCTTTCCATCGCAAAATGGATTGCAGACAGTCATTTTGGCCATATATTGGTTGAAAGTACAGAGGGGGAAGGGACCACGTTCACCAATGTCTTTGCGTTAAGCGGCAAGACCAAAAAGGATGAGATGAAAAAAGAAGGCGAAGAGAGCCGTAAGTTTTAAGTTTTCCTTAAGGTTTCTGTGTTTATTTGATTCAACTAATAAAAGGGA
>NZ_DALYUL010000004.1:62758-91188 GCF_031981185.1 Anaerotignum sp.
AAGATTCATGTGTGTTTTGGGTTGTATGCAAAGTGGGATACAAAGGGAAGAAATTAGGTGACTCTTATAATCCTGATTAAGGCTGAAAACCATAAAATTCAAGGGTTCTAGGCTTTATTGTCTAACTTATCTGAAATTACCTTTCTTTTTTTCAATTGAATTTATTTGTAACACTTAAAACCCATATGTGATAATTATTTTTAAATTATTTTAAGGGGGAAATACGTATGAGAAAAAAACTAGCGGCACTTTTGTGCGCGGTAATGTGCATTGCGTCTTTTACAGGCTGTTCCAGCGCTGAGCTTGGATATCTGCAGATGAGCGCAGACATGTTAACAAAAATGGATGTTTGTGAAGCATCTGGTAAAGTGAATGTGGAATTAGATGCAGATGCAATGAAAGAGTATGTAACAGATTTGGCGAAAGCTTCCGGCGCTTCTGATGAAGATTTGAAAGATGCTATTCAGGGCGTAGATGCTTTTAAAGGCAAAAAATCTGCTGTAATTGATTACAAATTGAAAATGGATATGAAAACACTTGCTTATTATGTAGACATGGATGTTACCTATGATGGAAAGAAATATGACATGGGTGATATGTTCTACTCAATGACTGACGGTGTTTATGTTTCTGGTAAAACCGTTTGGGGCATTTATGATTTGACAAAGGACTTAGCAGGTAAGGAGAAAGAAAGCTATCTGCAGGATGAGAACTTTGCGAAAGAGTTAAAAACACTTTTAGATGGAAGCAAATATATCAAAGTACTGTCTATGAAGGAATTGGGAATGACTGATGAACAAATTAAGTCAATGGTTCCCGAAGGCGGTTATGGCAAATTGTACGCTTCCGTAATGGATTTTTACAAAAATGCATTCTCCGGCTTTTCAACCAATATGGTAAGTGAAGTTTCCGGTGGTTACAAAATCAAAGCAGACGGTAAAGCAGTTGCTGAATTGTTTGTTAACTTGTTAGACTATGTTGGCAATAACCCTGATACTGTTTTGAGTGCAACAACAACATATATGATGGATGTTATGAAGACTATGAACTCTTCCGAAGAGGAAATGGCTGCATTTAAAGCAGGTATGGATAAGGCAAAGAAAGACACAGCATCTATTAAGACTGCTACAGATTCTATTAAGTTGATGGTTCAGCAAGGTATTGCAAAACCTGACGTATCCAAAGCGTTGAATAGCTTTGCTTACGAAGCAACCGTGACAAAATCCGGTGCTGGCTTCCATTCAACAGAAACATTTGGTATTACAAATGGCAGCAAGAGCGTATTGAAGGTAACAGGCACTTGTGACGTAAAGGCAGGCAGTGGCAAGGTTGATATGCCCGCAGCAAGCGTTAGCAAGGCTGATTTTGAGACAAAAATGACAGCTTTGGTTGAAAAGTATAATCCTGTTACAGCTGTAACTGCTCTTTGGGGCAATGATGATTCCCAAGCAATGTTTACAAAAGTAAGAAAAGATGAATCTTTCTTCTCTGCTGGTAACGATGTGGATTTAGCAGAGTATGTTGAGGCTGATGGCCGTGTGTACTTGCCTTTGCGCGACATTTGCGAAGCAATGGGTGAAAACGTAGAATGGAATAACGCTGAGAAAAAAGCTTATATCGTTCGTGCAGACGGAAAGACTGCAATGGAAGGTCTTGTTCAGAATGGAAAATCTTTCATCAGTGTGCGTGATTTTGAAAAATTAGGCTATAGTGTTGAATTTAAAAAGGTTGATGGTTTGAAGGAAGTAACAGTTACAAAGAAGTAATCATAAAAGTGAAAGGGCAGTGTCAATAGACACTGCCCTTTTTTAATGAAATGAAAACACCATATGGAGAGGTTAGAATCCAGTTGAAAGCCTTAAATATAAAAACGAAGCTTTCAATATTCAGGTTTCGTTTATCGACAGCAATTTAAGTTAAGCTTGAATATAAAAATTATAAAGAAGTATTTTCTTGGAAGGCTTTTATACGAGGCTGCATATTTTCCCAAAGAGAATAAGGAATAGCTAGATTTCCTCTGCCTGATCCCAAATTTATAAGAGGCTTGTTTTTACCGTGAAAGTCACTGCCTCCCGAAGGGCACAAATGATGTTTTTTAGCCAATTTCATCATATTCTTTCTTTGAGAAGGCGTGAAGGTTGAGTAGAAGCACTCTATCCCATCTAATCCTAGAGGAACCAATTCTTCGCACAAAGCGTCCAGTTGATCTTGAGCTAGGGAATAGAGGGTAGGGTGGGCCAGAATACTGATTCCTCCGGCGGAGTGAATTGTTTGAATACAAGATGCAGGTGTTGGAAGTATTTTTGCAACATAGCCAGGTCGGCCTTGGGTAAGGTATTTCGAAAATGCTTCGTCTCGTGTACGAATATAGCCCTTTTTTAAGAGTACACTGGCAAAATGAGCACGGGTTATGATTTCTCCTCCCGCACTATCTGTCACTTCCTCAAGGGTGATGGGTAAGCCGATTTCAGTCAATTGTTTTGCCATTTTGATATTTCGGATGGTTCTATTTTGGACAAAAGCTTCCATTTGCTCTGCCCAAATTGCTGCCTTGGGATCAAACCCAAGCCCCACAATATGCAGCTCTGGTTGATGAAAGCGGCCCCATTGGGCGGCTAACTCAATCCCTGGTATCGTTTCTATACCGTGTTTCTCCCCTGCTATTATAAACTGCTCTAAGCCTTGTATGGTATCGTGGTCTGTGAGAGCCACAGCGCTAATTCCTTGTTCTTTAGCCAAAAGAATAAGTTCCTCCGGCGAATAGGTGCCATCAGAGAAATATGAGTGGGTGTGTAAGTCGATGGTGCTGCTTTTTTTCATAAGCTCGCCTCCTTTTATAGAGTATACCATAAAATGGATGAATAAGATAAAAAACAATTTTAGATGGGATTATTCTATATAAGGGGAGCTTATTTGTGTCAGATATTCAGATTTTATGATGAAGAGATATTAACGGTTTCGTTTGGTTTCTTAATCCAACGAGAGCACCAATGAAAGATGGTATCATATTTTTAAGGCTTCTCCCATAGAATAAAACCAAAGCAAAGTGGGAGAGGATATCTTTGAAAAAGAAAAAAAAGGAAAATATGAAAAAAATACAGAAAAAGAGAGACGTAATGGAAAAGCAGGGAGAGCAGAGCTGGACCTGTATGGCCAAGGGGATGGCCATTGCATATGGAATTACCTGTATTTTCTTTATCGCTTATGGGCTTATTTTAACATACACGAATGTTTCTGAACAAAGTTTGCCTATGGTTGCGTTGGTTTGTACTGCCCTTTCCTCAGCGGTGGCAGGGTATGACTGGGCAAAATGCCGCAAGAAAAAAGGCTTAGTGATGGGACTGGCGGCTGGGCTTTTGTACGCATTGATTCTTTTCCTTGTGACAGCTCTGGCCAGCGATGCTTTTACCATGGGTATGTCTAAAATTATGACATTAATTGTTGCTTTAGCAGGCGGTGGAATTGGTGGTATTTTTGGAGTTAATGGGAAAAAATAAAAAAATACTTGAAAAATTTGTACAGTGTGTTATACTGACTGCTGAGAGCAAAAATCTCTTATTTACATATTCTTGAGAGATTTTCTCAAAAATTGCGAATTAGGCTGGTTCCTCCTTTTTAAAATAAAAGGAGAGCCGCCTTTCTTTTGTGCAAAATCACACTGGCACAAAGACTTCAGGAGGGACTCAATAATGAAAACAAAAGGAAGATTAATGCTACTGCTTATGCTTGTCGTAGCATTAGGGTTATGTGCATTAACCTATTACGGAATTGGCAAGGACAAGCGGTTAAGTGTCAATGATATTCAACAAGGCTTAGATTTAAGCGGTGGCGTTGACATTGTGTATGAAGCCGATAAAGAAAGTGTTACTGACGAAGAAATGTCTGCGGCAATTTCATTGTTACAAGGCCGACTGGATTGGAACGGCTGGGCAGAGGCGGAAGCCGCACAGGAGGGCACAGATCGTATTCGTGTGCAGATTCCCGGTGTAGATGATGCAGAAAAAGCGATTCAAGAAATTGGACAAACAGCACAGCTCCTATTTGTGGACGAGGCTGGAAATGTATTGCTTACAGGCGATATGGTTAAAAATGCAACAAAGCAGGTTGGAGCCACTTCAAAGAATGGGCCATCTGCTCCTTATGTTTCCTTGGAATTTAACGATGAAGGGGCACAGCGGTTTGCTCAGGCAACGGCAGAAAACATTGGCAAGAAGATAATGATTGTAATGGATAAAACTGTGGTTAGTGCACCAACAGTGCAAACAGCAATTACAGATGGAAAAGCCATTATTACGGGTAGTTTTACTGGACAAGAAGCAGAGAATACGGCAGCTTTAATTCGTGCAGGCTCTTTGCCATTTAACCTTAAAGTAATTCAAATGAAAAATGTTGGTGCTAGATTAGGTGCCGATGCGCTTTCTTCTGGTATTACTGCTGGGTTTGTGGGCATTTCACTAGTTTTACTGTACATGCTGTTTATGTACAAGCTCTTAGGGTTTGCGGCAGATTGGGCTTTGATAATCTATATTGGACTGGATTTATTGGTATTAAGCTTATTCCATATCACATTAACTTTACCAGGTATCGCAGGTATTGTTCTTTCTATCGGTATGGCGGTAGATGCCAATGTCATTATATTTGAGCGTATTAAAGAAGAACTGATTCTAGGTAAGACATTGCGTTCTGCTATAAAGATTGGTTTCTCAAGAGCAGTGCCTGCCATTGTGGATGGTAATGTTACCACTCTGATTGCGGCGGTGGTATTATTCTTCTTAGGCTCAGGCACAATTAAAGGCTTTGCTACAACGCTTATCATTGGTATTATACTTTCTATGTTTACAGCGTTGTTTGTGACAAGAATCATTGTAAGCAGTATGATAAAAGCGGGATTGCAAAACCCCAAAAACTATGGATTTCGCGTAAAGTGAGGAGGCGGCAAAGATGAAGATAATTGAGAACAGAAAGAAATTTTTTGCCATTTCCTTGGTACTGATTTTATTAGGATTTGCGACTATGTTCTATCAAGGCAGTAAGGGCAATGGTATTTTGAATTGGGATGTTGAATTTACAGGCGGTACTTCCATGGAAATTGACATGGGTGAGGCCTATGATCATAGTAAGCTGAATGAAGTTATTGCTACTGTAACTGGACAAAAAAGTCCTCAGGTTCAGGATATTATCGGAACGAATGAGGTTGCACTGAAGATGCAGTCCATTGACAGCAAAACAAGAAAAGATTTGGAAGATGCTATTAAAGTAGCCTTTCCATCAGCTGAGGTGAAATCAACCTCAGATGTTAGTGGAACAGTAAGCTCGGAGATGCAGCAAGCGGCAATAAAGGCAACATTAATTGCTTGTGTTGCAATGTTAATCTATATTTCTATTCGATTTAGAGATATCAGAGCTGGTGGTAGTGCTATCATTTCTTTGTTGCACGACATTTTAATTGTAATAGCCACTTACGCTGTTTTCCGAATCCCAGTGAATAACTCATTTATTGCAGTAATCCTAACTATATTGGGTTATTCCATCAATGCAACAATTGTTAT
Source organism: Anaerotignum sp. (assembly GCF_031981185.1). Taxonomy (GTDB): domain Bacteria; phylum Bacillota; class Clostridia; order Lachnospirales; family Anaerotignaceae; genus Chakrabartyella. The sequence continues at coordinate 68,308 of NZ_DALYUL010000004.1, forward strand.
TTTTGACAGAGTTCGAGAAAATCATGATAGATTTTCTACTCATCAAACTGCTGAGAAAATCAACAAGAGTATTAGTCAAACATTGGCCAGATCAATTAATACATCGGTAACTACATTCTTTACCGTGGGTTCAATATATGTAATCGGTGTACAATCTATTAAAGAATTTGCTCTTCCTATGATGGTAGGTATCATTGTAGGAGCTTACTCTTCCATTTGTATTTCCGGTTCTGTTTGGTACACATTATTACCCAAAAAAGAGAGATAATTTATAGGCAGTAGGGATAAAATCCCTGCTGCTTTTTTGTGGAGAAGACAACCACGCATTTAACGCGTGGTTGTTTTATTTTCGTGCATCTTTACTATATTGCGGCAAGAGAGAAAAGTTAGTATACTGATTAAAAGGCAAAAAATGTTTCGGGGAGGGATTGTGTTGAAAGAAAAATTTAAACTTGTGCAATATAGTCGGCAGGGTAGGCAAAAGGGAAACCTAAGGAAATTTTGCTTGGGAAACGCTAAAAAGGTGCAGGAATTTCACAGTAGCTTTCCTGTGTATCAAAAAACGCCTTTGATTTCTTTGAAAAATACTGCCAAGGAGTTGGGGCTGGGGGATATTTTAATCAAAGATGAGTCCTTTCGATTCGGTTTGAACGCCTTTAAGGTTTTGGGGGGCAGCTTTGCTATAGGAAATTTTATGGCCCAAAAAATAGGGGAAAATATAGATGATATTACATACAATGAATTAATTTCTCAGGAGACAAGAAAAGCTTTAGGAGAGATGACCTTTGTTACAGCTACAGATGGAAATCACGGCAGAGGGGTTGCTTGGACGGCAAGAGCCTTAAAGCAAAAGTCAGTGGTTTATATGCCAAAGGGTAGTGCAAAGGAGCGATTAGATAACATTCTTTCCGAGGGAGCAGAGGCTTTCATTACAAACATGAATTATGATGATGCTGTTCGTTTTGCCCATAAGCAGGCAGAGGAAAAAGGCTGGATTATGGTGCAGGATACTGCATGGGCAGGTTATGAGGATATTCCCTTATGGATTATGCAGGGCTACGGAACCATGGCTTACGAGGCCTATACCCAGATGGAGGAAAAACCAACACATATTTTTTTGCAGGCAGGTGTAGGTTCTATGGCTGGGGCGGTAACAGCTTTTTTTGCTGCAATATATGAAGGGGACTGCCCTTTGATAACCATTGTTGAGCCAAATAAGGCGGATTGTATTTATCGTACTGCAGAGGCACAGGATGGGGAGCTTCACTGTGTGACAGGGGAAATGGATACTATTATGGCTGGGCTGGCCTGTGGGGAACCATGTAGTATTGGATGGGAGATATTGAGGGAGTATGCCGACAATTTTATTTCCTGTCCCGATTATGTGGCTGCACAGGGAATGCGTATTCTGGGAAACCCTGCAAAGGGAGACACCCGTATTATTTCAGGAGAAAGCGGCGCAGCAACCTTTGGGCTAGTAGCAGAAATCATGAGAAATCCAGATTTGAAAGAGTTGAGGGAAAAACTAAGCCTTGATAAGAATGCCAGAGTATTATGTTTTAGCACCGAAGGAGATACAGATAAAGAGGGGTATCAATCCATTGTATGGGATGGCGCATATTCAAGGATATAGAGATAAATAGAAGAAGATAGTTATAAAAAAGGCATTTCCAACGTGTGGAAATGCCTTTTTTAAAAAACTATGCTTTGAGAATTATTTTACTTCAAAGGATAGTTGGTTAGAATTCGTTGAAATGTTACTTTAATTCTGAAATATAGTTTTTCCCAATGAGCATATCGTAGGTCATCAGCTCATGAAGTTCCTGCATTTGCTCACGCTTGGTTTTATCTGCATTGGGAGAATAGAAGTTATAGTATTTACTCATAATTGGGCATGTTCGATACAAATCCAATAAGAAATTCGTTTGCAAGCACTGGGGTGCGTCAATGTAGTCTGCCATAAGAGCAGGCAACAGAAAAGGTGAAACTGATTGGTTGTCTGCCAAATACTCTTTACCTGTATCATAATTGGTGAAAACCAAATATGGGGTAGAAAACATAATGTGTTTCTCCTCCTCAGACCATTGGGATGCTGTTGGGCGGGAAATAGTATTGGTTGCCAGATAGGGATCAAAATCATCCCCCAGGGTTGGCAGATGGTCTCCATACCAAAGCACGATTGTGGGTTTCTCTCGGTTCATGACATAATCGTAAATTGATTTTAATGCCCGGTCAGAATCTCTGACGCCAGCGGCGTAGTTTTCCAAGGTCAAAATTTGCTGGGAAGTCAGGTTATCCCCACTTACTTTAATAACCCTATCCTTTTCATCGAATTTATTTTGATACATGCTATGATTTTCCATGGTAATTGCCATTACAAATACCCCTACATCATGGGGTTGTTCCAATTGATAAACAACTTCTTCGGCAATGGTTTCATCGGTAATGTATGGCCCGCTGTTCCAATGTTGTTCCGCGTGAAGGTCATATTCCCCAAGAAAATCATCAAAACCCATATGGGGATAGGCTTTGTCACGGTCATAAAAGGTTTTTTGATAAGTGTGCAGGCCGATTGTATCATAGCCTAGATTTTTATAAACTCTTGGATACGAAAAAATATCGCTTTTTACATACTGCTGATAAGGGATGTTTCCCGGTGGCAAAGCGCTGGTGGACATTCCTGTTAAAATTTCGAATTCGGGACGAACAGTACCGCCACCAAAGGTTGGGGAAATCATTTTTCCACTGGGGTTGGTTTTGGCAATTTTACGATAGTTTTTTAATGGGTCATCGGAGAAGGTAACACCATTTAAAACCGTAGGATCCCAAAAGGCCTCGGAAAGCACTACAACAATATCAGGGTTCTGAAAGGTTTCTCCGCTGTTATTCTCAGGCAGATATTTTTCAAAGGCATGCTGAATATAGCTTTTGCTATATTTTTCAGGTGCGTTGGTATTTTGTACACTACCAAAATTCAAAGAAAAGGCAGTTAGAAAGCCATGCTCTGCGTAAAACGTATTTTGATCCGCTGGTTTTTCAGAGGAGATTCCTAAGAAAGGAGACAAACCTTGTTGAGCGGTATGGTTTGTCATAAGCAGAAAAAAACCAATCAAAAATAAAGGAGATGTCATGACACGAAATCGCCATTTTATTGAAATTTTAGGTGTTATCAAATAAAGTAAAATACAATAAAACAATGTGCTGAAAAGAATCTCCCAAAGGGCTTCAGGTATCACGATGGTACTTAGAAACTCTGTAAAGCTTGAAGCGTTTCGAGCCAGATAAATATCCCATGGAAAAAAATGAACTTCTAAAATTGCAAACTTAAAATAATCAACTAAGGAGAAACTAATAAATAGAGTGGCGGTGACTAGTGCTGATAAGGCAAAATTAGGTATCACTGCAGCAAAAAAGAGAAAAGCCAACCAAACCAAAAGTAAGCCAAAGGTAAAGGCGCCTAAATTCTTCGTAAATAGTGTATACAATTGGGTTGTATTACCAAAGGATAGATAATTTACTGCTAAGGTGAGATAGAATGGGAATAAAAATACACAAATCCATTTAAAAAGTTTAAGAACCAGATTGCGATTAAAAAATGCTGTTATTTCCTCTTTCATTTCATGAAAAGCACTCATTGGAAAGACCTCGCAGTTTCGAATTTATAGAAAAATTAAATTGATTTATTTTCCACAATTAGAGATTATAGCACAAATTCTCCTTTTTTTCAAGGAAAGCCTATGCTATGATATGGGAAAGAAAGGATGAGTAGCATGAAAAATATAGGGCTATATGTGCATATTCCCTTTTGCAAAAGAAAGTGTCTTTACTGTGACTTTCCTTCCTTTGGAAACAAGGAGGATAAATTTGATGCATACACCCATGCACTGGAGCGGGAAATAGAAAAGCGTGGAGAACAGTGCATGGATTATCGGGTTACTTCCATATTTTTTGGCGGAGGAACACCCACAGTGCTTTCTGAAAACTTGTTGAGGAGGTTGCTGGAGAAAATAAAAGCTTCTTTTACTATTGTTGAAGAGGCAGAAATCACCATCGAAGCAAACCCCGGTACCTTGGAGGAGAAAAAAGCAAAGGCATTGCGAGTAATGGGATTTAACCGATTAAGCATGGGTGTTCAGGCATGGCAAAATCGGCTGTTATCTATTTTAGGGCGCATTCATACCATAGAAGAATTTCAAAATAATTTTCAAAATGCAAGAAAAGCTGGTTTTGACAATATCAATTTGGATGTTATGTTCGCCTTGCCCACCCAGACCTTTGCGGAGTGGAAGGAAACCCTTGAAAAAATTACGGAATTGGATCCGGAACATATTTCAGCTTACAGCTTAATTATAGAAGAAGGCACACCATTTTATGAAAAGTTCGAAAAGGGTGAGCTTTTAGAAACAAATGAAGAGATGGACAGAGAAATGTATCATTATGCCGTAGCTTTTTTAGCAGAAAGAGGCTACCACCATTATGAAATTTCGAATTTTGCTAAATCTGGAAGAGAGAGTAGGCACAACAAAATATATTGGCAGACCACGCCCTATTTGGGCATGGGATTAGGTGCGCATTCCTATTTTCAAGGAAGCCGTTTCCACAATACCTATGATTTGGACAAATATATTTTGGCGGATGGGGAAATAAATAGGTTAGAAGAAGAACGTGAAATCCAATTAAAAAAGGCAGCTATGGAGGAGTTTATGTTTCTGGGGCTTCGTCTAACAGAAGGGGTTTCTTTTAAAGTATTTTCTGAACGTTTTGGTGTTGAGATGAAAGAAGTTTACTATAAGGTGATATCAGATCTTTTGGAAAGTAATTTGCTAAGACAAACAGAAGAAGGAATCGCACTAACGCAAAGAGGAATTGATATAAGTAATCAGGTTTTTACAGAGTTTTTGTTGGATGAATAAGCAAAATAAAACTTGAAAATTTTCTTTGGTAAAATTATAATAAAATTTACAATTTGCGCTTGACATATATGGTGTCAAGTGCTATCTTATGTATATGAATTAGCACTCGTGCCAAGTGAGTGCTAACAAAGAAAGAGAGGGGGCGGCTCGGATGTCGTTGAATGACAGAAAAATTCAGATTCTACAGGCAATTATCAATGACTATATTGAAACGGCGGAACCGGTCGGCTCCAGAACCATAGCAAAAAAATATAACCTAGGTATTAGTTCCGCAACAATCCGAAATGAAATGAGCGATTTGGAGGAGATGGGTTTCATTATGCAACCCCATGCATCCTCGGGACGTATCCCATCAGATTTGGGGTATAGGCTTTATGTGGATCACCTGATGCAAAAGCGAGAATTAAGCTTAGACGAACAAGGCTATTTGCAAAGTGTCATTTCTAGAGATATCAGCCAGATTGATTACTTGATGGAGGAAACTGCAAAGGTGCTCTCCGCTTTAACAAACTACACCACTTTTATTTCCGAGCCTGTGGGACAAAGAGCGAGAATTAAGCAAATAAGGTTGCTGCCACTAGATATGGCTTCAGTGCTTCTGGTTATTGTAACAGAAGATAATTTTATGAAAAACCATGTGATCAAAGTGGGTACAGCACCAGATGATGATATTATATTTCAAATAGGTGCGTATCTAAACAGGGCTTTTCAAGGTTGTGCATTACAGCAGATAGATCAAGGCGTTATTCAGCGTTTGCAAATCGAGCTTGGAGACTATAAGGGTCTGTTAGGGCCAATCTTAAGAGCTCTGGAGAATACGATGCAATCGGCGGAAAAGGTTCAAGTTCATATGAGTGGTGCAAAAAATATGTTAGCCTTTCCTGAGTTTTCAGATATCAGCAAGGCCAAGTCTTTATTCCAAACCTTAGAGGAAAAGGATGTTTTGGTGACCTTGCTTGAAGAAAGCAAATGCAATGATCTGCAAATTTTAATTGGCAGTGAAAATACAGTGCAAGGTATGAAGGACTGCAGTGTGATTACAGCTACTTATAAGCTAAGCGATGATACCAGAGGCACCATCGGCATTGTAGGCCCTACTAGAATGGATTACTCCCAAGTGGTTTCCGTTTTAAACGGGATGGTAAAAAATATTGAAAGAGTATTACGAAATTTGACGGATAATAAAGACAATAAGGATGGATAGAGAAAAGAGGGAATGAAGTGGCGGAAAATAAAGACAGAGATGAAGCCTTGAAAGAAGAGGCATTACAGGAAGAAACTTTACAAGAAGAAATAGTTGAAACCACAGAACAAGAAGCAGAAGTGACAGAAGTTGAAGTCATTGATGATACTGCAGAAAAGATTTTAAAGCTGGAACAGCAGGCGGCGGAGAATTTTGATAAATACCAACGAAGCTTAGCTGAATTTGATAACTTCCGCAAACGCACTATGAAGGAAAAAGCTACAATGTATGATGATGGTGTGAGAGATACCGTTGAAAAGCTTTTAAGTGTAGTTGATAATTTGGAAAGAGCTGTATCGGCACAAGAAGGCAAAGCGGAAGAAAACGATAGTTTCTTGATAGGTGTACAAATGATCTTAAAGCAATTTCAGGAGGTTTTACATGGTTTAGGCGTAGAAGAAATTAAAGCCTTGGGAGAGAAGTTTGATCCCAACCTGCATGCGGCGGTTGCCCATGAGGATGATGAGAACTATGGAGAAAGCGAAATCATTCTGGAAATGCTGAAGGGTTATCAATATAAAGACAAAGTCATACGCCATAGTATGGTAAAGGTCGCTAACTAAAAAAATAGATATTATTGATCAATAGGAGGATAAGGTTATGGGAAAAATTATTGGTATTGACTTAGGAACAACCAACTCTTGCGTTGCAGTTATGGAAGGCGGTCAGCCTGTTGTTATTGTAAACAGTGATGGTGCAAGAACAACACCTTCCGTTGTAGGTTTTGCAAAAAATGGTGAAAGACTGGTTGGCGAAACTGCAAAGCGTCAGGCGATCACAAACCCTGACAATACAATCAGTTCCATTAAAAGAAGAATGGGCGAAAATTATAAAGTAGATGTTGAAGGAAAAGGCTATTCTCCTCAGGAGATTTCCGCAATGGTTTTGCAGAAATTAAAAGCGGACGCAGAAAGCTATTTGGGTGAAACCGTTTCTGAAGCAGTTATTACTGTTCCAGCTTATTTCAATGATGCTCAGAGACAGGCAACTAAGGATGCAGGTCGTATTGCAGGTTTGGAAGTTAAACGTATTATCAACGAGCCTACATCTGCCGCATTGGCATATGGTTTGGATAACGAGCACGAACAGAAAATTATGGTTTATGACTTAGGCGGTGGTACATTCGACGTTTCCATTATCGAAATTGGTGATGGCGTTATCGAAGTTCTTTCCACAAATGGTAACACTCGTTTGGGTGGTGATGACTTCGATCAGAGAGTAATTGACTTTTTAGTGGCTGAATTTAAAAAAGCTGAAGGAATGGACTTAAGCAAAGACAAAATGGCAATGCAAAGATTAAAAGAAGCTGGAGAAAAGGCGAAAAAAGAGCTTTCTACAGTGACAACAACAAACATCAACCTTCCTTTCATTACTATGAATCAGGATGGTCCTAAGCACTTGGATGTTACCCTGAGCAGAGCAAAATTTGATGAGTTAACAGCTGACTTGGTTGATGGCACCATGGGCCCTGTTCGTCAGGCATTGTCTGATGCTGGTCTTAGCGCAAGCGAAATTGACAAGGTATTATTGGTTGGTGGTTCCACAAGAATGCCATCCGTTCAGGATGCAGTGAAAAAATATACAGGAAAAGAGCCTTTCAAAGGCATTAACCCTGATGAGTGTGTTGCAGTTGGTGCAGCAATTCAGGGTGGTAAATTAGCAGGTGACGAAGGCGCAGGAAGTGTCCTTCTGTTAGACGTAACACCTTTGTCCTTGGGTATTGAAACATTGGGCGGCGTTGCAACAAAGCTCATCGACAGAAATACTACAATTCCTACAAACAAAAAACAGGTTTTCTCCACAGCAGATGATAATCAAACAGCAGTTGATATCCACGTTGTACAGGGTGAAAGACCTTTGGCTAAGGATAATAAAACATTAGGACGTTTTAAACTGGATGGTATTGCCCCAGCAAGACGTGGTGTTCCTCAGATTGAAGTATCTTTTGATATTGATGCCAACGGTATTGTAAACGTTTCCGCTAAGGATTTGGGTACAGGCAAAGAACAGAAAATCACCATTACCGCAGGGTCTAACCTCAGCGATGATGAAATTGATAAGGCAGTTAAAGAAGCAGAACAGTTTGCAGAAGATGATAGAAAGAGAAAAGAAGCAATTGATGCAAAAAATGAAGCGGATTCTTTGATCTTCCAGACAGAAAAAACACTGGGCGAGCTGGAGGGCAAGCTGAGTGATGAAGAAAAGAGCGCTGTAGAAGCTGAATTAAACAAATTGAAAGATACAGCTAAGGATATGAACGCTGAAACAATGACTGAGGCTGATGTTGAGAAGTTGAAAGCCGCAACAGAAGCGTTGACACAGGAATTCTATAAGATTTCTGAAAAACTGTATCAGCAGGCACAGGCAGCTCAGGGTGCAGACCCTAATGGTGCAGCCCCTAATGGTGCAGACCCAAATGTGGTTGACGGCGAAGGCAAAGAACTGTAAAATAAAAGAGTTCTGCATGGCAAGGGCGGTTATCCGCCCCTGCTTTTGCTGTAAATAGACCTTGAAGGAATAAGGTGGTGAGGAAGTTGGCAGAGAAAAGAGATTATTATGAAATACTGGGGGTAAGCAGAGATGCTTCTGACGCAGAGCTGAAAAAGGCTTATCGTAAGATGGCGGTGAAATATCATCCTGACCAAAACCCCGGAGATAAAGATGCTGAGGCAAAATTTAAAGAAGTCAATGAAGCCTATGAAGTTTTGAACGATTCTCAAAAAAGAGCGCAATATGACCAGTTTGGCCATTCAGCTTTTGAACAGGGCGGTGCAGGCGGCGGATTTTATGGCCAAGGTTTTGATATGGGAGATTTGGGCGATATTTTCGGTAGCATGTTCGGCTTTGGTGGGTTTAGCGGAAGCACCCGCAGAACCGGTCCAAGACGTGGCAGTGATATAAACGTAAACATCCAGCTTAGCTTTGCAGAGGCTGCATTTGGATGCACTAAGGAAATTTCCGTAAGCATATACGATGAATGTGAAACCTGCCATGGCACAGGGGCAAAAGCGGGAACCCATGCGGAAAGCTGCCCCAAATGTAATGGCACAGGACAGGAGAGATTTGTTCAACAGTCCATGTTTGGATCTGTTACCTCAGTGCGTACTTGTAGTCAGTGTCAAGGTACTGGAAAAATCATTAAAGATCCTTGTTCCACTTGCCGCGGGACAGGTAAGGTGAAGAAGAATAAAAAATATGAAGTGAACATTCCCAAAGGCATCGATAACGGTCAGACCATCCGTCTTGCAAACAAGGGGGAAATTGGCGAAAATGGCGGTGGCTACGGAGATCTATTGGTAACCGTTTATGTGCAGCCAGACCCGTTGTTTATCAGAAAGGGATTTGATGTATTTTGCGATGTGCCTATTACCTTTGTGCAAGCGGCTTTAGGTGGCGAAATCACCATTAAAACCATTGATGGCGAGCAGAAATATACTGTTAAACCCGGAACGCAACCGGAAACAGTAGTGACTTTAAGGGGCGTTGGTATCCCCAATTTAAGAAACCCCAAAGTTCGTGGAAATCAGGTAGTTACCCTAAAGGTGAAAATTCCTACGGATTTGAGTGAAAAACAGAAAGATTTGTTGCGACAGTTCTATAAAGATGAGACTGTTAATACCAATGAAAGTAAGAGTACTTCTGAAGAAAAGAAATCTTTTTCTGAAAAAATGAAGGATCTGTTTAAGGAGTAAGAACAGGAAAGCGTAATTTTAAAAAACACTTGAAAAAAACAATTTCTTATATTAAAATGTTAAGAACTGATCAGGCAATGGCAAAATAGCCATGTGGCCGGGCAAGCAGCAGCAGATAAAACGCCTGCGGGACAGTAATATGTTCCTTGTGGGCGTTTTTTACATTATTTTCTGGCCTACATTTGGATAGAATAAAATAGGGATGAAAATGGAGGTTTTTATTTTGGATGCAAAGATAAGCAAAGCTGAAGAAAATGCGAAAATTGTAATGAGGGTATCTGCGAAAACAATGATTGCCAATATTATTTTGTCTGTTGGCAAGGTGACAGCAGGTGTGATTGCCAGTTCAGGTGCCATGGTTTCCGATGGTATTCATTCTGCGTCAGATGTACTTAGTACCATTGTTGTGATGATAGGATACAAATTATCAGCAAAGGAATCAGATGAGCATCATCAGTATGGCCATGAAAGAATTGAATGTGTGGCGGCATTGATTCTGGCGGGCATTTTATGTGCCACTGGGCTTATCATTGGTTATGAGGGTGTTTTAAAAATCATCCATGCCAGTGAATTGAACTTAGCAATGCCGGGAATATTGGCGCTGATAGCAGCAATTGCATCCATCGTTGTGAAGGAAGGTATGTACTGGTATACCAGAGCTGCGGCAAACAAAGTGAATTCCGGTGCTTTGATGGCAGATGCATGGCATCATCGTTCTGATGCCATGTCCTCCATAGGAAGTATGGTTGGTATTATTGGCGCAAGATTGGGTTATCCAATATGCGACCCTTTGGCAAGCGTAATTATTTGTGTTTTTATTGTGAAGGCAGCTTATGATATTTTTATGGATGCCATTAACAAAATGTTGGATACTGCTTGTGACAAAGAGACTGTGGGACGCATGCGGGATATTATTCTTTCCCAAGAAGGCGTAACAGGCATCGATCAAATGCAAACGCGCCTATTTGGCGCAAGAATCTATGTAGATGTGGAAATTGCCGCTAACAGACATATGACATTAAGTGAGGCGCATACCATTGCAGAGCAGGTACATGAAGCCATTGAAAATAATTTTCAAGAAGTAAAGCATTGTATGGTCCATGTGAACCCGGCTGAGGAAGATTTGGTAGAAGCGGAATAAATAAAAAGGATTATTCTTATAACTGGAATAATCCTTTTTTGTGGAAAAATATATTCATATTTTCGTGTTGGGTGAGTCATTACCCCTTGTTGTTTATTTGCAAAATTTTATCCAAAAGGCTTTTTAGAGAAAATCCCTAGTCTATTAAATGATTATTGTGAAATCAGTTACTTTTCTTGCATCCTCAAACAAAATGCTTTTCAGCTTTTTTAAGCCATATTCTAAATCCTCCTTTGTATCTGCAGAGGAAATGGCAATGCGAAGGTATTGTTCCTTCGGGGGAGTTCCCACCAAAAAACGGTTTGAGTGAAACAAATGGATTCCTTCTTCCATAGCTAACTGCTCCATAGGCAAATCATAAAGAGCCTCTGGCAGAGGGAGCCAACGGCAGAAAGATAGAGGCGTAGGGGAGTTGCTTGGAAAATATTGTTCAAAAATCAAATTTCTTTTGAACGCTAATGTTTTCTTTTTATCTATTACCTCTGCTGCAATGCCGGTATGAATCATATATGCCGCTGTTTCAATACTGATTGATGAGGTTTTTACATTAATATTGAAGATGCCTCGGGCAATCAAGGCAGTGAAACGGTGAGGCACAGACATAATTGCAACCCGTAGCCCCGGGCAGATAGATTTTGATAGGCTTGCGATATAACAGCCCTCTTGGGGGCAAAAAACCGATAGAGGTACATAATTTGGTGGAGCCAGAAATGCATAAATATCATCTTCAATCAGCGTCAAATGGTGGTTTCTGATGACTTTTGCCAAGGCCTCTTTTCGGGGGGTATCCATTAAGGTTCCCACAGGGTTGCTATAAGTAGGAACGACATATACGCCCTGTATACCCTGTAAGCGGCATTGCATCTCTAAGTCCTCGGGGAGAATCCCCTTTTCATCCCCTTGAATGGGTACAAGTTTAATATTTAGCATATTTGCCAGCTCAATAAAGTTGGAATAAGTAAAGCGGTCAGTTGCAATTTTATCGCCATGGTGGAATAACGTAATGAGCACAACCGCAAAGGCATTTTGTCCTCCGGTGGTAAAAAAAATATCTTCTGCATGGGGATGAAGCCCGAATTTCGAGAACCACTTTAATGCGGCGCTTTTTTGATAGGGTGAGCCGAAGGGAGCACTATAGTCCAAAAGGGAATCTACGGCACTGTTTGCAAGAACCTTTTTCATTGCCTCTTCTGTATATTGATTCATAAAATCTAATGGTTTTATAATCCCAAATTCAATGGTATTTCGATTTGTTTTGGTATCTTGAATGGCAATGGAAACACCTGCATTTGGAGATACGAAGGTACCTCTGCCGATAACAGCATATAGAAATCCATTTAACTGACACAGCTTGAAAGCTTTTGTAACAGTACTTAAATTGATATCCAAATAGTCCGCAAGCTCCCTCTGAGGAGGTAGCTTTGTATGGGGCACCAGTGTACCGTTTTTAATATCTTGTTCAAGAAGCTCTGCCAAAGAAAGATATAATGGCTGTGTTAATTTTGACTTTTCTGGTTTCCAAGACATAGGGTAATCTTCAAAAGAGTTAACAGGCATAATTGTTCTCCTTTTTTGTATGACATACAATTTCTTGCTTGAAGCCATACAATGTGCAAATTATAATTGTATTATAGATGTATTTATACAAATTATCAAGGAGAGGAGCGATGTTTATGAAATATTTCGTTGTAGATGCCTTTGCGGAAAATGTATTTGGGGGAAATCCTGCGGGAGTCTGTGTGATGGAGGAGTCATTATCAAAAGAGATGATGCAGAGTATTGCCGCGGAAAACAATTTATCGGAAACGGCATTTGTTTTCAAAAGAGAACTGGGAAAATATGATCTAAAGTGGTTTACACCAAAAGTTGAGATTGACCTTTGTGGTCATGCAACCTTAGGAGCCGCCTTTGTCGTTGCAAATTATCTTGATACAGAAGTTACGAAAATGGAGTTTTCCACATTAAGTGGTATTTTAACTGTTACGAAAAGTGGAGACTTACTTGAAATGGATTTCCCAAGCTGGATGCCTAAGGAAATCGAGGTAACAGAAGAAATGGAAAAAGCAATTGGAGCAAAGCCATTAGAAGCATACTTGTCCAGAGATTTAGTTTTGTTATTGGAGGATGAAAAAAGCGTAATAGCATTAAATCCTGATTTTGATAAAGCAGAGAAGTTGGAAGATGGTATGATTTTAATTGCAACGGCAAGGGGGACGGAATTTGACTTTGTATCCAGATGCTTTGTTCCAAAAGCGGGAGTAAATGAAGACCCCGTTACAGGTTCTGCCCATAGCACGTTGATTCCTTATTGGGCGAAAAAACTGGGTAAGGAGGAGATGGTTGCAAAGCAGGTTTCCCAAAGAGGGGGCATTTTGCGCTGTAAAAATGATGGAGAGCGGGTACGCATACGTGGCGGTGCGGTTCTCTATTTGAAGGGTGAAATATTTGTGTAAGTTATATTTTACTTATATTTTTGAAGAGCGCATCCAGATGCACTTTTCTAATTTGTACTGTTGTATGATGCATAAAGGAGATTTTAGAATTGTTGTGCTAGGGTGGGTTGAATCATCAACACTAAACTCTATCATGAAGAAATGTTTAAGTATATTTTGAACTATAACGAAATATTATTACATATAGTACTTGACAGACGAAAATGCAAGTGCTACAATTAGCAAAAATTGAAACCGTAGAACAAGAAGAGTAGGCATAACAAATCACTTTCAGAGAGTCGTTGGTTGGTGTGAAGCGGCAGTGTTGTTGTTCCGAATGGACTTGTGAGGGCGGAAAGAAATCGCTATGGCGAGAGTAATGTCCGACGGGAACCCTGTCCGTTATCAGTGGGGTGTGTATGTTTGTACATAAAATGAGTGATCTGAATTTTTTTTGAATTCAGGTAATTTGGGTGGTATCGCAGAAGCTATAAGCCTTTGTCCCTTGGTTAAGGGACAAAGGCTTTTTTTATTACCAAAAATTGAAGGGGGAACTGTTATGAGCATGAAACCAAACGCAGAAACAATTAGCAAGCTGGCAGAGAAATATGACATGATACCTATTGCAAAGGAGATTTACGCCGATGTCATTACACCGATTACCTTGTTGCGAAGAATTTCCCAGAATCATCAACGTTTTTTTCTCCTTGAGAGCATAGAGGGAGGCGAAAAGTGGGGCAGGTATTCCTTTCTTGGGTTTAACCCCAGTATGCGAATTAGGTGTAAGAATGGCAAAGTAACACTGGAAGAGAATGGGGATCAAAAGCAAATACAGGAGGAGCCCTTTGAGGCACTTAGGAAGCTAATGAAGCAATATCAAGCGCCAAAGCTTCCGGATATGCCCCCATTTGCAGGAGGTTTGGTGGGATATTTTGCTTATTCCATGATTGGCTATTGTGAGCCAACTTTACATATTTCGAAAGATGAAATGGATGATTATGATTTCATGCTTTTTGATAAGGTGATTGCCTATGACCACTTGAAACAAAAAATCCAGATTATTGTGAACATGAAAACGGATCATATTCTAGAAAACTATGGTGAGGCAGTATCGGAGATAGAAAGTCTATCGGCATTTATAACCAATCAGGTGCCAGCAGAACGTGAGATGACCAAGTGCGTGCCCCATTTTACTTGTAATTTCACAAAAGAGGAATTTTGTCAGGCTGTGGAACGGGTGAAAGAGTATATCTACGATGGAGATATTTTTCAGGCTGTTATTTCAAGGCGTTTTGAAACGGATTACAACGACAGTTTGCTCAATGCCTATCGGGTGCTTAGAACCACAAATCCTTCGCCATATATGGTTTTTATGCAGTGTGAGAATACGCAAATCATTTCTGCTTCCCCCGAGACTCTTGTAAAGCTTCGGGATGGAAAGCTTTCTACCTTCCCAATTGCAGGCTCAAGACCAAGGGGATTAACGGAGGAGGAGGATACGGTTTTTGAAAAAGAGCTGATGGCAGATGAAAAGGAGCTTTCCGAGCATAATATGCTTGTGGATTTGGCGAGGAACGATATTGGGAGGATAGCAAAGCCCTTAACGGTTTCAGTTTCTGAATATATGAAGGTCATAAAATATTCCAAAATCATGCACATTTGCTCTGAGGTAAATGGAGAATTGAATAACGGGTTGGATGCTTATGATGCAGTTAAGGCAATCCTTCCCGCAGGTACCCTCTCCGGTGCGCCAAAGGTGAGAGCCTGTGAAATCATTGAGGGAACAGAACGATGCCCCAGGGGTGTTTACGGCGGGGCGTTGGGATACATTGATTTTACCGGAAACTTGGATACCTGCATTGCCATTCGTATGGCGGTGAAGAAAAACAACAAGGTTTTTGTTCAGGCGGGAGGCGGTATTGTGGCCGACAGTGTAGGGGAAACAGAATTTTTAGAGAGTGAAAACAAAGCAAAGGCAGTCATCAACGCCATTATTAATGCAAGGGAGGCAAATGATTTATGATTGTTGTAATTGATAATTTTGATAGCTTTACATACAATCTGGTACAGCTTGCATACCAGTTTGATGAAGACATACGGGTTTTTAGAAACAACAGCATTACTCCTGAGGAAATTGACGATCTTCATCCTGATAGCATTATCATATCGCCGGGGCCTTGTTACCCCCATGAAGCGGGAATTAGTGAAGAGCTCATTCAAAAGCTTGGGGATCGGTATAAAATTTTGGGGGTTTGCTTAGGGCATCAGGCGATTTGTGAGGTTTACGGCGCTAAAATCATTCATGCAAAAAGGCTGATGCATGGCAAGCAAAGTGAAATTAAGATAGATAATACTGCAACAATTTTTAAAGACTTACCCAGAAAAATAATGGCGGCAAGATATCACTCTCTTGTGGCAGAGAGAAGCACAATACCTGAAACCATTGAAATTATTGGGGAAGTTGAGGGTGAAGTTATGGCGATAAAGGTAAAAGGCAAAGAGATTTATGGTTTGCAATTTCATCCTGAATCCATTTTGTCTCAGTATGGCAGTCAGATAATGAAGAACTTTTTGGAACTATAATTATAATTGGAGGTGAATTTTATATGATAAAAGAAGCAATAAAACTGGCGATGGAAAGACAGAATATTTCAACGGAAATGGCAGAAGAGGTCATGAATGAAATTATGACGGGAAATGCTTCGGAAGCAGAAATGGCGGCATATTTGACAGCTCTTCGCATGAAGGGCGAGACCATAGACGAAATTACCGCAAGTGCAAAAGGGATGCGCAAAGCTTGCACCAGACTGCTCCACGATAAGGATGTCCTTGAAATTGTGGGCACAGGTGGGGATGAAGCGTTTACTTTTAACATCTCTACGATTTCCGCTTTTGTCATTTCTGCGGCAGGGGTGCCTATTGCAAAGCATGGAAACAGAAGCGTATCCAGTAAATGCGGTGCGGCAGATATTTTAGAAAGCTTAGGTGTAAACATTACTGCTGAAACAGAGACTATGACCAAATGCCTAGAGGAAAATGATATCTGCTTTATGTTCGCACAGAAATATCACCCATCCATGAAGTTTGTGGCACCTGTGAGAAAAAAATTGGGTGTGAGAACAATTTTTAATATCCTGGGGCCCCTTGCAAATCCTGCAGGAGCAAACATGGAGCTGATGGGAGTTTATGATAAGGAACTGGTTCGTCCCCTTGCTCAGGTTATGATGAATCTTGGGGTGAAGGCGGGAATGGTAGTGTGTGGAGACGATGGTTTAGACGAAATAACCTTAACAACCACAACAACAGCCTGCGAAATTCGAAACGGAAAGCTAAAAAACCGTGTGATTGATCCTGAGGATTATGGTTTTTCCTATTGTGAGCCATCAGACCTTGTTGGTGGTAGTCCTGAGGATAACAAGAAAATTGCTTTAGATATTCTCACGGGGAAAGAACAAGGGGCAAAGCGAGATGTGGTGCTTTTGAATGCAGGGGGTGCCCTTTATATTGCAGAAAAATGCCCTAGCATTCAAGCTGGAATTCAGCGTGCAAAGCAAATGCTGGACAGCGGCAAGGCATTGGAGAAGCTAGAGGCATTTATTCAGGTGACAAATCAGTGATTGGAGGGTGACGAATGATTCTGAATGAGCTGGCAAATATGGCACGAAAGCGCGTGGAGGAACAGAAAGAAATCATTTCCTTAGAGGAAATGAAAGAGCTTGCTAAATGCAAAAAGAAAACTTCCTTTGTTTTTGAGGAAGCATTGGGGAAAGACGGCCTTGCCTTTATTTGCGAGGTGAAGAAAGCCAGCCCCTCTAAAAGTGTTATTGCACAGGAATTCCCTTATCTGGACATTGCAAAAGACTATGAACAGGCAGGAGCGAATTGTATTTCCGTTCTGACGGAGCCTACAAAATTTCTAGGGAGAGACGAATACCTGGTTGAAATTAGTAAAGAGGTGAAAATTCCAATTTTACGAAAGGATTTCACGGTGGATGAATATATGATCTATCAGGCAAAAGCATTGGGAGCATCGGCAGTACTTCTGATATGTGCTTTGCTCGGCACCGATACGTTAAAGCAATATATTAAAGTCTGCGATAGTTTGGGTTTGAGTGCCCTTGTAGAGGCCCATGATAAAACAGAGATTGATTCGGCGGTGAGGGCAGGAGGAAGAATCATTGGCGTAAATAATCGAAACTTGAAGGATTTTACTGTGGATATACAAAATTGTATCCGGTTGAAAAGGTATATTCCAAAGGATGTAATCTCTATTGGAGAAAGCGGAATTCAGACCTCGCAGGATATTGCCAAGATAAGAGACGCAGGACTGGACGCCGTTTTGATAGGAGAAACGCTAATGCGTGCAAAGAATAAGAAGAAAGCGTTGGAAGCTCTGAAAGGAGGAGAACGATGAATATTAAAATATGCGGTTTAAGCCGGGAAGAAGATATCACCATGGCAAATCTATATAAGCCTGATTTTATTGGGTTTGTGTTTTACCCGCCCAGCGCTAGATATGTAACTGCTGAAAAAGCTGCTCAGTTAAAAAGCAAGTTGGATTTGGGAATTGATGCAGTTGGTGTATTTGTAAATGCAGAGATTCCTATGATTGAAAGCCTTTGTGCCCAAGGGGTTATCGATATGGTTCAGCTTCATGGCGACGAGGATGAGGACTATATGCTTCGCCTGAAAGAGGCTGTGAAAAAGCCAATTATAAAGGCAGTTCGGGTGAAAAATGCAGAGGAAATTTTAGCAGCAGAAAAACTTCCCTGTGAGTATTTATTATTAGATACTTACCGTGAGTACAACTACGGCGGAAGCGGAGAAACCTTTGACCATCGTGTGATACCACCAATTAAAAAACCATATTTCCTAGCTGGAGGATTAAATGCCAATAATATAGGTAAGGCTGCAAGAACCTGCAAACCTTTTGCCTTTGATGTAAGTAGTGGTTGTGAAACAAATGGATATAAGGATGACAAAAAATTTATGGGAGTGGTAGCTCTTGCAAAGCTACTATAAGAGGAAAGGATTGATTATATGAAAGAGAGAAAAGGCAGGTTTGGTGAGTTTGGCGGACAGTTTATTCCTGAGACATTAATGAACGCAGTCATTGAGCTGGAAGAGGCATATAACAAATACAAAGACGACCCTGCATTTGTGGAGGAATTGAAGGATTTATTAAATAACTTTGCAGGGCGCCCCTCTAATCTTTATTATGCCAAGCATATGACAGAGAAGCTTGGTGGCGCAAAAATATATTTGAAGCGAGAGGATTTGAACCATACAGGTTCTCACAAAATAAATAACGTTTTAGGGCAGGTACTTCTAGCGAAAAAAATGGGCAAAACAAGAATCATTGCGGAAACAGGCGCAGGCCAGCATGGTGTTGCAACGGCGACAGCGGCGGCACTTATGGGTCTGGAATGCGAAATTTATATGGGGAAGCATGATATAGACCGCCAAGCTTTAAATGTTTATCGTATGGAGCTATTGGGCGCCAAGGTGCATTCCGTTACCAGTGGAACCATGACCCTAAAGGATGCAGTAAATGAGACTTTTCGAGAGTGGACACAGAGAATTGATGATACCCACTATGTTTTGGGTTCTGTAATGGGTCCCCATCCTTTTCCTTTGATAGTGCGAGATTTTCAGGCAGTCATCAGCAAGGAAATCAGGGAGCAGATGTTAGAGATGGAAGGCAGATTGCCTGATGCTGTTCTTGCCTGTGTAGGAGGCGGAAGCAATGCAATTGGAGCATTTTACAACTTTATTGAGGATAAGGGGGTAAGGCTCATTGGCTGTGAAGCAGCGGGTCGAGGTGTAGATACAAAGGATACTGCTGCTACCATGGCTACCGGCAGTGTGGGTATTTTTCATGGCATGAAGTCCTATTTTTGTCAGGATGAATATGGGCAGATTGCCCCGGTGTATTCCATTTCGGCGGGACTGGACTATCCGGGGATTGGGCCGGAGCATGCCTATTTAAGGGATTCAGGCAGAGGGGAATACGTTCCGGTTACCGATGATGAGGCTGTGGAGGCCTTTGAATATCTTTCGAGAACAGAAGGAATCATTCCAGCAATTGAAAGTGCCCACGCCATATCCTATGCAATGAAACTGGCACCTACCATGGAGAAAGACCAAATCATTGTAGTGAATGTTTCGGGGCGAGGAGATAAAGACGTGGCGGCAATTGCAAGATACAAGGGGGTTGAGATCTATGAATAAAATGACAGCACAAAAATACATAGAGAAGGTTTTTTCAAATGGGAAGGCGTTTATTCCTTTCATCACTTGCGGTGACCCTGATTTGGAAACCACTGAGAAGCTGGTTTATGCCATGGAAGAGGCAGGGGCGGATTTAATTGAATTAGGAATACCTTTTTCTGACCCCGTTGCTGAGGGCTTGGTGATTCAGGAGGCAAGTGAGAGGGCGTTGCAGGGCGGCGTAACAACGGACGATATTTTTGTGATGGTGAGAAAAATTCGTGGGAAATCTGATGTACCCCTTGCTTTTATGACCTACGCTAACCTTGTGTTTACCTACGGTCTGGACAGATTTCTTACGCAATGTAAGGAATGTGGCATCTGCTGTGTTATCCTTCCTGATATTCCTTATGAGGAGAAGGGAGAAATGCTGGATAAATTTCAGGAATACGGTGTTAAGTTGATTTCTCTGATTGCTCCCACATCTCAAGATAGAATTAGTAAAATTGCGACGGAGGCAGAAGGCTTTGTTTATTGTGTTTCGTCTTTAGGGGTAACAGGAACCAGAAATGAAATTACAACAGATGTTGGTGCCATGGTGGCGAGGGTGAAAAAGGCAAAGGATATCCCCTGTGCCATAGGTTTTGGCATTTCAAACCCTGAAACTGCGTCAGAAATGAGCAAGGTGGCTGATGGTGTTATTGTGGGTAGTGCAATTGTAAAAATTGTGGGTACTTATGGAAGGGAATGTATAGAGCCTGTTTCTGAATTTGTTAGGACGATGAAGACAGCAATGGAAAAGAAATAAGTGAACAGATTCAAAGCAGTTTTAAATCAGTGGGAGACTATCTTTAAAATAGGGACTTGGTATTGAGCTAAAAACAAAATAGGGAGGCAGTGGGAATGAAACCGTCTGCCTCCCCAAATTTACCACTGCTTTTTTGTGCGTTAAAAATAGAGAGATAATGTTTGAAAAATGTATGGTTCTCTGGGTGTATCCCAAGGAAAAATGAGGGTACCTAATCATGCTTTTTTATTTTTCAAGGCAAATGAAAGAAAAGCTTCCAAACCTTCCATAATATCCTTATGCGTAATATCAAAATTTCCTGAATACCAAGGGTCAGCAATGTCTCTTGGATGCTCTGAAAAATCCAAAAGACGAAATACCTTTTTATGAGGGTCATCCCCTAAAATTTTCATCAGATTTTTGGTGTTATAAGCCTCCATCACCAGCAGATAATCAAAAACATCATAGTCTTGTCTGGTTACTTGTCGTGCTGTTTTTCCAGCACAATCTATTCCCAAAGCGTTGAGTTTTTTCTTTGCAGGGGGATAAATAGTATTGCCGATTTCTTCCCGACTAGTGGCGGCGGAAGCGATAGAAAAATCTTGATTGAACCCCTTTTTTGTCAGCATATCTCGAAATAGAAATTCTGCCATAGGAGAACGGCAGATATTTCCGTGGCATACAAATAATACACGAATCATATGGAACTCCTTTCCTCATTTTTGTTTATCATAAGCTGTTGGTATAGCTCAGGGCGTCGGTCTGACTTTAAAGGAAATTTATTTCTGCATTGAAGGGCTTCCTCACAAGAAATATCAAAGGTTGTGAGGTGGGTTCCCTCTTTTGCACAGGCAAGTATCTTTCCCCGAGGGGAGATTACCATGCTATCGCCAAAATAGGTAAGGCCACCACCAGTGCCAGCTCGATTTACACCTACAACAAAGGCTTGGTTTTCAATAGCTCGAGCTTTTAGTAGAACTGACCAGTCTTCTTTGCGGGAAATTGGCCAGTTGGCAATGACCACTAACAACGTGCTATTTTTTGAGGCGATTTGAAAAATTTCTGGAAAACGCAAATCATAGCAAATGAATGGCGACAAGGTGAAATCTTTTATTTTGCAAGATGCAATTGTAGTTCCTCCTGTATAAAAATCTTTCTCGGTACCGAAAGAAAAAGGATGAATTTTAGCATAGTTCGCCAGAAGTTCCCCTGTGGCAGATAGGATGGCACATTGATTTTCAGCTTTTTGGGAATCCACAATAGGCAGGCCAAAACAGATTGCCATTTGATGCAAGATGGCTTGTTGCCTGAAAAAGGAAATGGTTTCACTGGTTTCAAAGACTTCACCAAATTCCTTTATGTTTATGGTGAAACCTGTTAAAGTCATTTCAGGGAAGACCAATAAATCCACGTTCTCTTTTGCACCGGAAAGAATCAATTCCTCACACAGTTTTTTTGCATATGATTTATCTTGGAAGCCCATATCTATTTGAGCAAGACCTATGCGCATCTGTTTTACCTCCTCTTTAGTTCCATTCCTTCCATACGTCAGGACAATAGCCTAATGTAAATTCCTTTCCATTTCTCACGATGGGAGTCATAAAAAGAACAGGATTTTCAAGCAGGGTTCCCTCCCGCTTACTTTCATCAATATAATCCATAAACAAGGTTTGATATGCTTTTGCTTTGCGGTCGATCATATCTTCCAAAGGGATACGTCTTTTTGCCGCTTCAAAAACGCTTTTGCTCATTCCGAATTCATGAATATTGATATATTGGTAAGGTGTTTTTCTCTCCTTAAAATAGCGTTCGGCTTTTTTTGTGTCAAAGTTCTTTTGAGAGCCATAAATTTGTATGTTCATAAAGCTCACTCCTTTCTATCTATTCTGATTTTAGTAGAAAACTAGATAAGAAACAAGCCAAAGGATAGGATTCTCGTAGAAATTAATTTGCAGTATTTGATTGTATACAAAGGTATTGAAAAAATACCTTATTATGATAAAATTGAAAAGGTATATATAAATCAGTAAAATGTGCTTTTCTAAGCTTTTTTATTCGTTTGAAAAAGAAAGGTTGGTGTTTCAATTGAGAATGATTTCATGGAATGTGAATGGCCTGCGTGCTGCGGTTGGCAAAGGCTTTTTGGATTATTTTAAGGAAGTGGATGTAGATATTTTCTCGTTGCAGGAGACAAAGCTGCAAGAGGGGCAGATAGAATTGGACACAGAGGGGTATTTTCAGTATTGGAATTATGCTCAAAAAAAGGGCTATTCAGGAGTTGCTGTATTTACAAAAAAAGAGCCTTTATCTGTTTCTTATGGCCTAGGACATGAAGCCCATGATTCTGAAGGAAGAGTGATAACACTGGAGTTTGAAGAGTTTTATCACATTACAGTGTATACTCCCAATTCTCAGCAGGAAAATGCAAGGCTTGATTACCGCATGGCGTGGGAAGATGCTTTT
>NZ_DALYUL010000004.1:91198-110032 GCF_031981185.1 Anaerotignum sp.
GGGGGTATGTTTCTGATTTAGACCAGAGAAAGCCTGTGATTATCTGCGGTGACCTAAATGTTGCCCATAATGAAATTGACCTGAAAAACCCATCTTCTAACAGGCGCAGTGCCGGGTTTACAGATGAAGAAAGAGGGAAGTTTACCCAGCTGTTAAGTGTCGGGTTTGTTGATACATATCGTTTCTTTTATCCGGATGCAAAGGGTAATTATTCTTGGTGGAGCTATCGTTTTAATGCCAGAAAAAACAACGCAGGATGGCGCATTGATTATTATGTTGTTTCTGAAAGACTAAAAGAAAAGCTTGTGGATGCAAAGATTCATAGCCACATTATGGGATCAGATCATTGCCCTGTGGAATTGGAGATTACGTTTTAATTCGATAAAAAAGACCCGTGAATCCACGGGTCTTTTATCATCTATATTTTATCTGCATTAATTTATCTGCATAATAGCAATTTATGCAGTTTTCTTTTTGCGGAAAATAACACGGCATCCTTCAATCGCCAAATCAATTGCCAGAGCAATCAATAAAACGATGAATAGGATTTGCAATCCTTCTGTTGAAAGGGTCGCAGTTCCAGCAGAAAAAGCTTTTACGTTTTTAATTAACGTAACAACCAATGCACTTAATGTTGCAATAAGCATGAAAATCATTGGCACAATAAACATTTTATTGTTTTTGCCAATATTACCTAACCAAGCAGCCGCAGCCAAGAGAGCCAGCGCTGCTAAGAGCTGATTGGCTGAACCGAATAGAGGCCAAATTTTAGCATAACCGCCAGCCGCCATAACACCACCGATGATAACAGTAACAAGCGTTGCAAAAAATGGATTTGCACAAACTTTTTTGAAACCTGTTAATGTTTTTGCATCGGTTCCTTCGGGAATAAAGAACTCCTGGAACATATATCTAGCCAGTCTTGTTGCTGTATCCAAAGAGGTGAGGCAGAATGCTGATACAGCTAATATGATAACTGCATAGGCCACATCATATGCGGATTCCAAACCGATAGCAGCAATCATGGATGCAATTCCTGTTGCAAAAACCTGAGTAGGCGTGCCCTTGGGCATAGCGCCATCAGCAAAAAGAATGCCCACTGCGATTAAAGAGATAACTGCCAAAGCACACTCAATTAACATTCCACCGAAACCAATAATTTTGGCATCTTTTTCAGAATTAAGTTGTTTGGAAGTTGTACCAGAACCAACCAAGCTATGGAAGCCGGAAATGGCACCACAGGCAACGGTGATAAAGAGCATTGGGAACAAGGCGCTATTTCCATCGATTCCGGAAAATCCAGTGAAGGCAGGCAGAGCAACGGCAGGGTGGCTTCCGACAATACCTATCACAGCCGCAATCATCATACCATACAAAAGGAATGAATTTAAATAATCTCTGGGTTGAAGCAAAATCCAAACCGGTGTGACAGAAGCAATAAAAATGTAGATAAGAATAAGGATTAACCATGTGTTTGCTGATAAATAAATGGGGAATTTTAGACCAATGGTAATACAAGCGATAATGGCAATAATGCCCACAACAGTTGCCACACTAAGAGGTGCGTTTTTACGATAGACCAAAGCCCCGAAAATAATTGCAATAATAATGAATAATACCGAGATTGTTGCTGTGGAGCCATTTGCTGGAATGATGTCACCCTCTGGGGTGAAGCCGTTAAAGGTTCCAACAACAATACTTGCAAAAGCGGCAACAACAAGGAGCAAGGTTAGATAAGCAAAAATTAAAAACAACTTTTTCGCTTTTGCACCAACGTTTTGCTCAATGACATAACCAATTGATTTTCCTTTGTGACGGATTGATGCAAAAATAGATGAAAAATCTTGAACAGCACCAAAGAAAATACCGCCAATGAGGATCCAAAGTAATACAGGAAGCCAACCAAAAATAGCTGCCTGAATGGGACCGTTTATGGGACCTGCACCCGCAATCGATGCAAAGTGGTGACCCATCAAAACAGGAGCTTTTGCAGGGACATAGTCCACACCATCCTGCTGGGTGTGTGAGGGTGTTTCTTTTGAGGGATCAACCCCCCACTCCTTAGCCAGCCAGCTGCCGTATGTAATGTAGCCAATAAGAAGAACAGCAACGGAGATGATTAATAATAACAATGAATTCATAAATATCCTCCTTTCCAAGGAAATGCATTAAAATATAGATGATTGTGGAAACGCTGATTTATTCTGAGTGAACGCTTGATAGAAAAATATTCCAGTTCAACTACGTAAAAAAAATTAAGAGCGTAAGATGCCACACTAACAATTCTTCTTTTACCACGGAATAATTTTACTCACAATTCGTACACCCTGCATCAAACCAGTGACTCCTAAGATAAAATATTTTGCAGCAACGGCAGGAGTTCTTTCCCCCTGTGATTAGAATAGACCTTTCCGTTGCTGAGGTCTACCGCAGCGATTCTAAGGTGCATCCATCCATGTAAGGAAAATAGATAGGTTTTATGGTAGTAGGTTTTTTTTATTTGCTGAATGATTTCATCAGGAAGCAAATCTGAAATTAAAATTAAAGTTACGTAGGAATACATGTGCTCACTATGGGGCTTAATCTGAGCTAAGCCAAGTTGTAAGACCTCTTTTTTCAAGGAAATAAAACTTTCTGTGTCTGGAACATCGGCAAAGGCGAAGTATGCATATTCATTCATTTCCGTTGCCCAAAGCTTTGCTGAACGCACCAGAACATATTTTTCTGAGCGTGAGTGGAACTGAGCAATGGCTGGAAATTGGCTGGAACCAACAGCAACATTATATTGGATATCGAAAAAAGCCTCATAGGAGGGCATAAGCTTTTGTAAAAAAAGTTCTTTTGTCATAGGTCACCTCGGAATCTATTATGTTGTTTTATATTAGTATACTCCTATGGGAAGTGGTATTACAACTTGGAAGTCACTTTTCCATTTAATTCAGCAACTTAAGAGCAGATAGAGAAAAAAAAATAATTAGAATGCCATTTATTTACAAAAAAGTAAAAAAAGTTCGATAAAAAATATGCAATATACATAACGTTTTTGTACTTGAAAAAAAACTATTAGATATATTGATGAATAAGCAAAAAAATAGTAATAAAATATTTTTTTGTATAAATCGATTTGTTGACCCATAATTCCCCAATAAAAACTCCCTAAAAACAAGAATTGTTATATACAAGTCATAAGGGGGAGGAAATTTCCTTGCCCTTATGAGGGTGTATGGATTGTTTTTAGGGAGTTCCGATTATTTATTAAGTTTTAAGGTTATTTTCCTGATTCTAAGAAAGAAAGCTTTTCTAACAAAATATTACTACGGTCAATAAAATTTGTCATTTCCTGTGAGGTTAGAGGGCGATGGCTCATTAGCGCCAAATCATAAACATGGCGGCAAAGCATTTCTGCATCCTCTTTCTTGTCCTCTTTTTCGCTCATATCCAACAGATTTTTTACAAGGCCATTGGAGCGATTGAGAACCAAGGTTTCTTCCGGCTTAACATCTGCAAACATTGATTTTAATTCGGTGGCATTTCCATATGCCTCCATCATTTCCAGCATACGTCGGGATTTTTCACTTAAAAGAAGCATTGCCGAAACACTTTCGGCTTTCAAATCTTCCACACTTACTTTCAGAGAATCGTTTTGCAAAATTCCCTGGAAGAATGATTCCATCCGTGCGCTTGTATGCTCTTCAGCCTGTTTTTTTGCTTCTGATATTTCTGTATCATCTTTTTTCTGTAAGGTTTCAGAAATATCTGCATCAATGCGCTGGATAGAGATACCCGAATTTTTATACTCCAAGAAGGAGACAAAGGGTTTGTCAACGGGAGTAGAGAAAATAGCCGCTTCAAGACCCTGTTCTTTAAACAAACGGATATACTGTGCCTGTAAATTTTCGTCAGAAACAAAGAATAACTTATTTTCATGCTTTTCTTTGTTTTTTTCCAAATATTCAGGAAGGGTTTCATATACGTCATCAGTGGTTTTGAATAACAACGCATCCTTCACTTTATCATAAAATTTTTCTTCTCTCATACAGCCATATTTAATGAAAACGCCAATATTATTCCAGAAACCTTCGTAAGCGGAACGCTCATTCTTGAAAAGCTGTGTCAGCTTATCGGCAACTTTTTTTGTGATATAGGTGCTCATTTTTTCAACATAGCCATCATTTTGCAATGCACTACGGGATACGTTTAGAGGCATATCGGGGCAATCCAAAACACCTTTTAACAGGAGCAGAAATTCTGGCACAACCTCTTTGATATTATCAGCAATGTATACTTGATTGGCATAGAGTTTAATTTCTCCATCCATTACATCCATATGCTCCACCAGCTTAGGGAAATATAAAATTCCCTTTAGGCGGAAGGGATAGTCCATATTCAAATGAATCCAAAACAAAGGATCATTCATATCAAAAAATACTTTGTGGTAAAAAGCCTTATACTCTTCCTCCGTACAGTCATTGGGCTGTTTTTGCCATAATGGAGTGGTATCGTTTAAAGGCTTAGGTGTATCCTCATTTTCTGCTTTTTTTTCTTCAAGCTTTTCTAAAGCATCATCTTTGGTGAGGGTTTCCGCCTCTTCAGGAGAAATATGGATGGTATTAGATTCTTTTTGTTCAGCTTCTTTTTCAGCTTCGGTTTGTTCTTTCACAATATCAACGAAAATGGGTACTGGCATAAAGGAACAATATTTGCGAAGGGCGGCATAAAGGGTAGATTCTTCCAAGAATTCTTTGCCATCCGTACCTAAATAGAGGGTAATGGTGGTACCTCTAGATTCTCTGTTACCCCCGTCCATTTCATAATCAATACCACCTTCGCAAAGCCATTTTGCCCCTTTGGCACCGGTCTGATAGGAAAGGGTATCAATCTCTACTTTATCGGCAACCATAAAGGCGGAATAAAAGCCCAATCCAAAATGGCCGATGATTTCATTTTCCTGGTCAGCTTTTTCTTGAAATTTGGCAAGAAAATCTGTAGCTCCGGAAAAAGCGATTTGGTTAATGTATTTTTTGATTTCATCTGCAGTCATGCCAATCCCGTTGTCGATGATTTGCAGCGTATGAAGGTCTTGATTTAAAACAACACGGATTGCGAATTGTTCGTCGTCGGGGATTTCTGCTTCCCCCATACGTGTGAGCTTTTGCAATTTTGTAACAGCATCACAGGCGTTGGATACCAATTCTCTGACAAAAATATCCTTGTCAGTATAAAGCCACTTCTTAATAATGGGCAGGAAATTTTCACTATTAATGGATAGATTTCCTTTTTCGTTCATTTCGCATAACCTCCTAAAACAAAAATTGTTTGTAGCATGTATCATACATTGTAATTTTAGCCAATTGAGAAGAAAAAGTCAATAAAAAATTAGCACTCGATTTAATTGAGTGCTAACAAAATTTACGTCTCTATTTGAATTGGAATTTCATGCTTTTTGAAAAAGCCTAAAATATCTTCATCCCATTGCTTTGTTGCTTTTTGTTCTAAGGAAAATGTTTCTTCTGTAATAGAGGTGGTGCATAAAAGGGTACCCTCCCGAAACAGAAGATTTAAAAAAACTGCTTTAGCATTAGGGTACCTCTCGATTTTTTCCTTTGGAAGAGAAAATACCAATTTCATGCTTTTAGGAAGTCGTTTGCCTTTTACAGATTCAAAAACAAAGGGTTTGATGTCCGCCCAAAGACAAAATAGCTCGGGGTCCTCCTCTGTAAGGAAGCTTTCCTCTTTTTTGCCATTTATGGAAAAGGAGGCAAAGGAGGATATCTCCCCTTGACGGAAAGTAAAATGGTCAAAAATATCTCCTTTTAATAGATATGCCATCAATTTTTTAGTATCAAAAACGGTAAATGCTAACATGGTTGTTCCTCCTGAAATATTTTAGAAATGATGCTTTAAAAAAACAATTTCAAAAATATAAATTTTGCTTTTATTCAATCTACTAATAAAAGCTTATATGATAAATTGTATCGTAAAAATTTATTCCTATTACATATGTCTGTTTTATATTACTATGAAAAGATAGAAAAAACAAATAAAATGATGAGGGTGACAGTCAGGCAAAATTTATTTGGAAATGAATTGCGTTTAAAGACAGGCTATATTATAATATTATAATTATGACATGAGAATGGATCATTTTGGTTTAGAAACGAGAATAGAGCAATTTGATCCATTGGTAATAAGACGAATTGATGTTTTAAGGAACTGCTGATTTATTTTTTGTATATTTCTAGAGGGAAGTTTATCATTAAAACGGCTTCATAAAACCTTGAAGATACCAACCTTTCTAGTTAAGTATTGATAAAACAGTGCTTTCTTTCGTTTATTTTAAAAGGACTTTACATTGGACACAATGATGTTTGAAATGTGAAAAAATGGGAATCCTTTATTAAAATGTTGATACGAAACATTATTTATTTTTGTAGTGTTTTATAGTAGTACAACCACAATTTTGGGAGGATAGCAATATGGCAGAAGAAAAGATTATGGAAAATGGCGGATTAGGTGCGACTGGAAACTTTATACATAGTTATATCCAGGAGGACTTGAAGGGAGAATTAAATAAAATTCATACCCGATTCCCACCTGAACCTAATGGCTATTTGCATATTGGACATGCAAAATCCATCTGCCTGAACTTTGGTTTAGCAAATCTTTACGGAGGAAAGTGCAATCTACGTTTTGACGATACAAACCCTGCAAAGGAAGACGTTGAATATGTTGATTCTATCCGCGAGGATGTAAAGTGGCTGGGCTTTGATTGGGAAGACAGATTATATTATGCATCCAGCTATTTTGAGCAGTACTATCAGGTTGCTTTAAAGTTGATTCGAGAAGGCAAAGCTTTTGTTTGCGACTTGCCAGCGGAGGAAATGCGCCAATACCGTGGAACATTAAGTACACCGGGTAAGGAAAGCCCTTATCGCAATAGAAGTGTAGAAGAAAATTTGGATTTATTCGAACGCATGAAAAACGGGGAATTTCCTGATGGTTCCCGCACACTCAGAGCGAAGATTGATATGGCCTCTCCTAACATTAACATGAGAGACCCTGTTATTTATAGAATTGCCCACGCCACCCACCACACAACAGGGGATACATGGTGCATTTATCCGATGTACGATTTTGCCCATCCGTTGGAGGATGCCATTGAAGGAATCACCCATTCCATTTGTACTATGGAGTTTGAAGATCATCGCCCCTTATATGATTGGGTAGTAAGAGAAGCAGGATTTTTGGTGAACCCTCCCAGACAGATTGAGTTTGCACGTTTGGGGATGACAAATACAGTAATGAGCAAAAGAAAACTTCGTGCTTTGGTTGAGGATGGCCTAGTTGATGGCTGGGACGATCCCCGTATGCCTACCATCAGCGGTTTGCGCCGCAGGGGATATACGCCTGAAGCCATTCGAGATTTCTGTGAGCGCATTGGTGTATCCAAGGCCAACAGTGTGGTTGACAGCGGTTTATTGGATTACTGTATTCGTGACGATTTGAAGGCGAAGGCAAAGGTTGTTATGGCGGTTTTAGATCCATTGAAGCTGGTTATTACAAATTATCCTGATGGTCAAGTGGAAATGATGGACCTGGAAAACAACCCAGAAAACCCTGAACTTGGTACAAGAAGAGTGCCCTTCACCAAAGAGCTCTATATAGAAAGAGAAGATTTCATGGAGGAGCCCGTGAAAAAATTCTTCCGTTTGGCTCCAGGTAAGGAAGTGCGCTTAAAAGGTGCATATTTTGTAACTTGTACTGATTTTGTGAAGGATGAAGATGGAAACGTTATAGAAGTACATTGTACTTATGATCCCGAAACAAGAAGCGGCAGTGGCTTTGAGGGAAGAAAAGTAAAAGGTACACTTCACTGGGTGAGTGCAACGGATAATGTTCAGGCTACAGCAAGATTATATGATTATATGATGTTGGATAATCCTGAGGATTCCAACGGAGAAATGATTATGAATCCCAATTCCTTAGAGGTAAAGAAATGCTTTATCGAGACGACGGTAAAAGAGGCCGCAAAAGGGGAGCGATTCCAATTTATGCGCAATGGCTACTACATTGTAGACACTAAAGATACCACAGAGGAAAAATTGGTATTTAACCGCATTGTACCGCTAAAGAGTTCTTTTAAATTATCTTAAATGAAAAAGACCGACGGACAACACATATCCGTTGGTCTTTTTTTATGGCATCCCTAATTTTATCAAAGCCATTGTTGTAAATGAGATGTAGTGTATTTCATTTCACTAGTAGATGAGTGCTACTTGGTGGCAAGTCTTAAGAGCGATTATGGTGTAAATTGTTTTTGAAAGTCAGGAATGGGGTTTCTAGTGGGAAATGGTAATTTGTGGATGATATCACGATATGTTTTTTGGTGTTTTATTAGCGTAGGGATTACAGTGGAGACACTCATCTTCTTGTTAAGTGCGGAAATATGCGAAGAGGTACATAATTTTTAATACTTAGTTCTTAGGGCATTTAATAGGCAAGACCATATAATATTTTATGTAATTTTTTTGCATAATTAGACAAATAATAACAATTCTTATTTTCATCAAATTTTTTTTGTGGTAATATAAAATCAATTATAAATGTAATTCTTTTATTGGTTAATTTATAGGGGGAATTGGGCTTTAGTGAAAACTAAAGGAGGGTTTTGGTAACCCTTTTGGTACGGCGATAATCTGCGATTTCTAGCGAGAGGAAGTGCTCAAAATGAAAAATAAATATATATCGATGCGTAAAATTATAATGCTTTCTTTTGTTCTGATTATGTTTTTTTCTGTATTCTTCATTGGAGATATGGTTTTTTTTCGTTGGATATCATCTACGGAGAAAATAACAGAGAAAATGGCTTTTGATATTAACCGTGAGATTGCAAATCGTATTAATCTTTTCATGAATGTGCCAATGCATATCAATGAAGTGAATGGAAAACTAATTGAAAGAAACCTTATCAATTTATCCTCAGTGAGGGAGCGGGACAAGTATTTTCTTGGAATAATTCAATCCCATCAAGACGAGATATATAGTTTTACTTATGGAATGGAGAATGGCACATATGTTGGGGCAAGAAGAAATGAAAAAGGGGAGATTCAAATTGTAGATAATAATTCTAATACGGGGGGAAGTTCATGGTATTACTCTGTTAATGGGGATTTAACCCGAGGGGAGGTTGTCTTAAAGACAAACAAATTTGACCCCAGAACCAGAGACTGGTATATTTCCGCTAAAACACTAGGAAAGCAAACCTTTTCACCTGTCTATAAGCATTTTGTAATGGAAGATTTAACAATATCTGCATCAGTACCCATTTTTGATGGGCAGGGCAAGCTGCTAGGGGTATTGGGGACCCATATGAATTTATCAAACATTAATCAATATATGCAAGAGGTGGTAAAGGAGTATCAAGGTTATGCGCTGGTTTTGGAGAAAGATACAAGCACTTTGATTGCAAATTCTTTTAAAGGAGATAATTTTACAGTTTTAGAAGATGGAAGTTTTAAAAGGAATAAAGTTAGCGATTTAAATAATGAATTCATTTCAGGAATCATGGAAAAATATAATACAGACCAAGTCGAAACATTTGAGTTTTTGTATCAGAACACAGGTTACTATGTGAATGTGGTGAATTATCATAATGATGGTTTGGACTGGGTTATTGTATCGGCTATACCAAGTAACCTTTTTACCAAGGAAATATACGCAAATATGAGGTTAACAGGACTTATTATGATTATTGCATTTCTATGCATTGTTATTATTTATCGAGTTTTTATCAAGTGGCTATTTAGGCCCATAGATGATTTGGTTTTGGTTTCAAATCAAATTGCAGCAGGCAATTTATCTACCAGAGCATCAAAAATAAGAAATGATGAAATCGGAAATCTATGTCTTTCCTTCAATTATATGGCGGATCGAATATTTGAGCTTGTAAATAATTTAGAAGACAAGGTAAAGGAGCGAACAAAAGCGCTGGAATTTGCAAATGAGGAAATAAATAGAACAAAAGATAGCTTATTTTTGATTTTAGACAGTACGGCTGAAGGTATTTTGGGAATTGATTTAACAGGAAAATGCATTTTTTGCAATAACAGTTGTATTAAGTTATTAGGCTATGATTCTCAAGAAAATATTCTTGGAGAACACCTTAATACCATTCTTTTTCATGAAGTGGTCAGTGAGAAGGACCCTCTAAACAATAATATTATTTTAAAGTGTATTCTTTCTAATGAAAAAGTATCCGCAGAAGAACAGATATTTTGGAAGGCTGATGGAACCCAAATTAGCGTAGCGTATCATGCCCGCTCCAAGTTAAAGAATGGAGAAATTATTGGTGCCGTTGTCACATTTATTGATATAACTGAAAGAAAAGAAGGGGAAGCAAAAATTAAATATTTGGGTAGTCATGATGCTTTAACCGGTCTTTTGAACAGAAGTGGTTATGAAGATAAGGTGAAGGAATATGACAATCCATTATTTTTTCCGATTTCAATTATTTTTGGTGATTTAAATGGACTGAAGCTAATGAATGATGTATTCGGACATGGTGCCGGAGATATGCTTATTCAAAAGACGGCAGAAGTGCTAAAAAAGGCTTGCAGAGATATTGATATCGCCGCAAGAGTTGGCGGTGACGAATTTATCGTTTTGTTACCTAAAACAGATGCCGAGGAAGCCTTACAGATTATGAAGCAAATCAAATTTGAAATGTCAAAAGAAAGAGTTTTTGGCATAAAATCTAGCATTGCCATTGGATTTGATACAAAAGATAATAGCGCTCAAATTTTCGAAAAGGTAATGGGAAATGCGGAAAGAGAAATGTACAAAGAAAAACTGCTGTCCAAGAAAAATTATAGTATTGATACCATACAGTCAATTTTGAAAATCTTATATGAAAGAAATCCCATAGAAAAAGTTTACACGGGAAGAGTGGTTTCATTATCTAATAGAATGGGCAGGAAAATAGGCCTTACTGCGCATGAGCAAAAGCGCCTAACAGATGTTGCTTATATTCATGGGATTGGGAAAATTGTTTTGGATGAAGAAATTTTCAAAAAAGATGAGTTAAGTGAAAAAGAACAGTTTCAGATGAATCAACACCCCATTGTTGGATTTCGGATTCTGAACCTATTTGACAATACCTTGGATTTGGCTGATTATGTTTATGCGCTACATGAAAAATGGGATGGAACGGGAATGCCAAAGGGATTAAAAGGAGAGGAAATTCCTTTCATATCAAGAATGATGCAATTATAGGAAGATATGAAGAAAGGGTATTGAAAAATGCAGATAATTATATCGGCTACAATACAGATTTGGTGTTGAAGGAAATACAAGAGCTTTCTGGGAAGGATTTTGACCCCCAATTAATAGAATTGTTTATTCATGTTATTAAGGAAATGGATGAAAGTGATTTTGATATGTAATCACATCATTATAATAAAATCTACTTATGAAAGCTGTTTAAACTATAAAGCTAAAAGGTGGTTTTCTGTATAGACTCCTTGAAAATAGAGAGAAAGTCACAGATAAAAATTACACTGTAACTTTAAAGAAACCTTTAATATTTTCTTTGTATTCTCGAAATCCCTTTTTAACAAGGAAAAAATATAGTATACTTTGTCTATACAAAAGAATTGGAGAGGATTAATGTGAGGGAATTATTGCAGGATTGCAATCGTGTTGTTGTTAAGGTTGGAACATCCACCATTACATACCCCAACGGTCTTTTGAACCTGAAGCGCATGGATGAGCTGGCTTGGGTTCTAACAGACCTTAAAAACAGCGGCAAGGATGTTATATTGGTTACGAGTGGTGCAATTGGTGTTGGATCGGTGCGCATGGGTATGAAGGAAAGACCCACTGTGATGCGCCAGAAACAGGCTGCTGCAGCGGTTGGACAGGCTATGATAATGCAGATATATCATAATTTTTTTGATCGTTATAACCAAACGGTTGCACAAGTTTTGCTGACCAAGGAAGAAGTTGGCAGTGAGGAACGATATCAGAATACAAAGAATACAATGGAAACATTGATGGAATTGGGTGTAATACCCATTGTCAATGCCAATGACAGTATCTCTAC
This sequence comes from Anaerotignum sp., assembly GCF_031981185.1. Lineage (GTDB taxonomy): Bacteria > Bacillota > Clostridia > Lachnospirales > Anaerotignaceae > Chakrabartyella. The sequence goes on from NZ_DALYUL010000004.1 coordinate 103,299, forward strand.
GGAGGAAATAGGGATTTCTGATAACGATAGGCTATCCGCTATAGTAGCTGAAATTATTCGTGCGGATCTTTTGATATTAATGACGGATATTGATGGGCTATATGACAGTGATCCAAAATCGAATTCTGATGCGAAGCGCGTTTCTTGCGTAGATTGGGTTACGGACGAGGTTAGACAGATGGCGGGCGACAAAGGCTCAGCTTTTAGCGTGGGAGGGATGCTCACCAAATTGCAAGCGGCGGAGATTTGTCAAGATGCTGAGGTGAAAATGGCCATTGTGTTAGGTGAGGACCCAACGATTATTCATCGAGTGATAGCTGGCGAAGACGTAGGAACATTTTTTAATAGTAAGAAAGCATAGATATTTATAAGGAGTGTGATTTGTATGGGTTTTTGCCCAAAATGCGGGAGAGAGATTTTTGATGAAAGTCTCGGGTGTCCTGTTTGTACGTTAAGTGAAGGCAAGAATGCGACCAAAGCTGATGTGGATGATGCAGAGGTAATCAATGAATTTACCGTTGAAGATAAAGATGGTACTTCTCAGAAATTTAAGGGAGAAAGTGAAGCCAAAAGCTGGGAAAGTTATCAATCACAGGAACCTAAGCCTGTGCAAGAGCAGGTTATTCCTACGGTGTTAAAAGTAATTACGATTCTTTTAATTCTTTTTGTAGGTGGTTTTGGTCAGATTGCAGGCTTGATTGCAGGTATAATTTTATTGAAAAGTCCCATTGAGGATTACAGTAGATTTGGTAAGACCTTAATTACCATTAGCAGTATCATGCTGGCATTTTGGATATTGTGTTGTGTGATTCAGGGGGTTTTTGGGATTTTCGGAAGTATGATGTATTACTTCCCTTATTATTAATTGCTATGAATACAATATTTAAAATGATTGGCTCTGCCGTCTGTCACCAGATGGCAGAGCGCAGCTTTATCCTTCAGGGACAGCAGTTGCCTGTCTGCGCACGATGCACTGGAATTTATGCGGGAATATTTTTTACCATGATATTTTTTTTCGTTTTTAAGAGGCTTCATGGGAACAGACCTTTTTCAACCAAGGGTATGCTTCTTGGAGCCTTAGCCTTTATCCCCATCTCGATTGATGGGTTTTTCAGTTATTTAGGATTTTGGGAAAGTACCCAGTTATTAAGAGTGGTTACCGGTGCATTGGCAGGGGCATCACTGCCAGGATTTTTTCTTTTGGGCGCAAACTTTACGGTGGGAGCAGAAAACAATAAACCTATTTTTCAATCTTTTACAGAACAGATTTTGTTAATGGGAATCACCCTTTTCTGGGGAATCATTCTGTGGTTAAATATAGGAAGCTACTTTTTTGCTTCTGTGGTTATTGTGCTTGGAATTGTATGTTTTTGGTGCGATTTGATTTATTTAATTTTGAAAAATATAGCCGGCAATAAAAAACTGCCTTTTTGGCTGTTATCATTTTGCGGAAGTTTTCTGATTATTATGACAATAGGGGTGTTGCGGCAATGAAAAACAGGCTACGTCAAGAAATATTGCAAAAACGCAAGGAACTATCTGAAGAAGAACGCCAACTAAAAAGTGATAAAATTATGTCTACCCTGAGAAGCAGTGAAAGATACGAAAAAGCAAAAACGATATTCACTTTTATTTCTATGGATAAAGAGGTAAACACATATCCTTTGATTGAACAAGCGTGGAAAGACGGAAAAAAGGTTGCCGTTCCCATTGCTAAAGCAAAAGGGGAAATGTATTTTGTGCCTATTGATTCTTTTTCTGAACTGAAAAAAAGTGGATTTGGTGTTATGGAGCCTGAAAAAGAAAGGGAAGACAGGGTAATACCAAAGGAAGGGGATGTATTTCTCGTTCCAGGCAGTGTATTTGATAAAAAAGGGAATCGTTATGGTTACGGCGGTGGATTCTACGATCGTTTTTTTGAGCAAAACCCGTATATTCATAGAATTGCCGTGGCGTTTTCTTTTCAGGTAATGGATTTTGATTTACAAGTGGAAGCATTTGATAAACCCGTTGATTGTATTATAACGGAAAATGGCTTGATAGGGGGTTTTTAATGATGAGTATTTTGACTGAAATGGGGCAGAGAGCAAAGGATGCATCCGTTGTATTGGGGGTATTATCCACACCGAAAAAAAATGAAGCCCTTTGCCATGGTGCAGAGGCCCTTTTGGCGGCAGAGAAAGAGATTCTTTCAGCCAATCAGATGGATGTGGAGGAGGCGCTGGCATCGGGCATCAAGGGTGCCTTCATTGATCGTTTGACGTTGACACAGGCGAGACTTGAGGAGATGGCGGAGGGGCTTCGTCAAGTTGCGGCATTGGATGACCCTGTGGGCGAGATGCTCTCTATGAAGACCATGGACAACGGGCTAATCATCGGACAGAAAAGAGTGCCTATGGGTGTAATTGGGATAATCTTCGAGGCTAGACCAAACGTTACCGCTGATGCCTTTGGCTTATGCTTAAAGGCAGGCAGTGCGGTTATACTAAGGGGAGGCAAAGAAGCGTTCCGTACCAATCAAGCCGTTGTAACAGTATTTCGTAAAGCTATGGAAGAGGTAGGACTGCCAGGAGATATTGTGCAGGTGGTGCCTGACACTTCAAGGGAGACAGCCAATGAAATGATGAGGCTCAATGGATATTTGGATGTATTGATCCCTCGGGGTGGGGCAGGTTTGATTCAAAGTGTGGTGCAAAACAGTACTGTTCCTGTAATTGAAACGGGCGTTGGAAACTGCCATATTTTTGTGGATGAGACTGCAAACTTAGATCAGGCTGTGGCTATTGTGATGAATGCGAAAACCCAGCGTCCCGGTGTTTGCAACGCTTGCGAAAGTCTTTTGGTGCATAAAAAGATTGCAGAAACATTTCTCCCCATGGTGGGGAAGGCTTTACAGGAAAAAGCTGTTGAAATTCGTGGAGACGAAACAACCTGTGCCCTGATTTCTGGATCTGTTCCAGCAGTAGAGGAAGATTGGGCAACGGAATTTACGGATTATATTATCTCTACCAGAGTGGTTTCTCATATTGATGAGGCCATCAGACATATACGTAAATATTCTACCGGGCATTCTGAGGCAATTCTTACAGAAAACTATACTAACGCTCAGCGTTTTTTGAATGAAGTAGATGCCGCAGCAGTATACGTGAATGCTTCTACCCGTTTCACTGACGGCGGACAATTTGGTTTTGGCGCAGAAATTGGTATTAGCACTCAGAAGCTCCATGCAAGGGGACCCATGGGATTGAAAGAACTGACCACGACGAAATACATTATTTATGGAAACGGGCAAATAAGACAGTAATGGAGGATGTTTGGTGGATGCAAATAGAACAACAAAATATTTAGATGACTGGGTGCGAGTGCCTCTTTGTGATAAAGGTGACAAATTGTACCACTATACCGCTGCAGAAGGGGTTCAAGGCATTATTGAAAACAGGCAGTTTATTGCCACAAAAAGTGACTTTTTAAATGACAAACTTGAGTTTTTATATTCTTTAGAGATTTTAGAAAAAGTAATCGACACCTATATCGTAAATAAGGAATTGGGCAAGAGATTATATAAAACTATAAAGGCAGAGATGGATGAACTGGCTATTATTACTCCCTCCTGTCAAACGGTTTGTGTGCCAGACCATGAGAACAAGAGTTTTTACGTAATTTCCTTCTCCAAGCTGGATAACAGCGCATTACTTTGGGCTGAATTTACTGATTTTAGAGGGTATTGTCTTGGGTTTGATTATGAAAAGCTGGTGCAAGGATTTACCGGCAGGTCTTTTTTACATGGAACGGTCATTTATAATGAGGAGGTTCAAATTTCCTGTCTTTTGGATGCGCTGATTGCCTGTGTCCACAGGGGTGTGAATGATGGTTTCGTTGACTTGGATACTATATTTGAAGAAAATGCGGAAATCGGTGATGAAGCATTAATGGAAATTGGGGGAGACATGGCTATGGTTTGCTCTGTTTATGCCATGTTCTTTAAAAGTGAATTTTTTAAGGGAGAAGAAGAATATCGTTTTGTATTTTCTCCTCTACGAACAGATCGGGGCGGTCAACCTAGATTTCGCATTTTAAACCAGATATTTTTACCATATATTATGGTGGAACTGGATGGATTTGCATCGCCCATTCCATTGACTTCTGTTACTGTAGGTGCAAAAAATAACAGTGATATAGCAGTGCGGGGTATGCGGTCCTTTTTGATGGGGCAAGGCCTTGATAATATTCCCGTTACCCTATCGGATATTCCACTAAGGTATTAATGAATTGAAAGAAATGGGGGATACAATGAAAATTGCCATATTGGGACTTGGTGCTGTGGGAGCTACCGTTGCAGGGGGATTAAAGAAATATGAAAAAAATCTGATTTTTATTGCCCGAGGAGAGACAAAAAAGGTTCTAAAGCGAGAAGGTTTATTTCTGGAGTCTGAGAAATTGGGAAATCAAAGAATTCAACCAGGTTTGGTATCCGATGATCCTAAGGAAATTGGTTTGGTAGATGTCTTGTTTCTTTGCAGTAAAAGCTATGGTTTGGAGACAGCCTGCCAAAAATATAGGGATATTATAGGGGAAAACACCTTGGTTGTTCCTTTGCAAAATGGGATTATGTCGTCCAGGTATGTTTCGGATTGGCTCAATAAAAAGTGTGTCGTGAGTGACAGCTTTATTTATTGTTTTTCTAATATTGTGGAAAAAGGACATGTGATTAACCGTGGAGAGCTTTTGCGTATCGGCATCGGCTTTGCAGATGGAAAAGACAATGAAAAGGCCAAACAGCTTGTTGCAATGCTTAATGAAGGAGGGTTACCTTCTGACTACGGGCAGGATATTATGAAGGCCCTTTGGGAAAAGTATGCCATGATGTGTGGTAATAGCTGCGCATTCATCTATTTTGACTGTGAAGCGGGAGAAATTCAAAAGGATACCAAAAAAATGGAGTTTTTACGAGGCATTTATGAAGATATCCTCCGTTTGGCAAAGGCATCAGGGGTTAAAGGCATGGAGGAAATGCCCGATAAATATTATCAGCACTTTTTAACTCTGCCCCCCCAGACTATTTCTTCTTTATATAGAGATATTCGTGAAGGAAAAGAGGAAACGGAATTTGAATGGGTGGTAGGTGGTGGCTGCAAATTAGCCCAAGAGCTGGGTGTTCTGGTACCTTATATGAAAAAGGTGTATGAAGGGAAAGCAGGAAAATAACTTGGCATATTAGAGCTTGAAAGAAAAAGGGAAGGACAAAACAAAATGTTTTGCCACTTCCCTTCTTTGCATAGTAGAGAACTGATGCAGTTTAATATTTTTTTTCTACTATGTGACGAATCAAAAGGATGAGCAGAAGGTCAACACAAAGCAGGGTCTCTAGGGTATAGAAAACGGTTATGGAGAAAAAACCGGAAATCAACATAGAAACATATATAATACCAACAGATACATAGGTGAAAATGGTATAGCTTACCCGAAGTATATAGATATTTCTCTCATCTGTTTCCAACAGCTCAAGTTTCTTCATCTTTTCGGGGTTTTTTATAAGGGATTTGTTTTTAATAAACAATAAGAGTGAAACCACAAAAAGACCGATAAAGGAGCCTGTGTACATAGGCCTTAATGATTCAAAGTTTTTGCTGCAAAAGGTAATTGCAAATAAAATGATAGAAGCAATCATGCAGCCAATATTTATATAAAGGCGCAGATTTAGACGTTTTTCATAGTTTACGGTGTTCATTTATTTTCCTCCTTCTCAAATAAAAAAATATCTTCAATGGTTAATTTGAAAAAACGTGCGATTTTGTGGGCCAGAAACAGTGATGCAGTATATTTCCCTACCTCTAGTGAGGTTATCGTTTGTCGGGTTACACCCACAGCCTTAGCCAAATCTTCTTGGGATAATTTTTGTTGGCGCCTTAGTTCGGCGATTCGTGTTTCCATATACGTTCTCCTTTCTGCAAAGCTAACTTTGCTTTTAGTATAGTATGCTTTGCACATAATGTCAAGTGTACTTTGCGAAAAAAATGTAATAAAGGTAAAATTGACTGGGGTTTGAATTTCTGTTATCATGAAAAAAGCAAAGAAGGAATTTTTGGAAAGGAATTTGAGAGAATGAATTATTTTTTGATTTTTTTATTTAGTATCCCTGGTATTATTTTTGCAACTACCATTCATGAATTTACAAGGGCTGCAGTTTCTACGGCGTTGGGAGATACCTTGCCCAAAAACAAAGGGCGTTTCACCTTAAATCCTTTGAAACACTTTGAACCCATTGGATTTTTGTTGTTGTTTTACAGTGGTGGTTTTGGTTGGGGAAAACCAGTAGAGACCAGTGCACTATATTATAAAAACCGAAAAAGAGATACCCTTTTGGTTGCAATATTGCCCTCTGTGGTGAATCTGGTGTTTGGTTTGGTTTTTTTAATTTTACAAAGCAAAATTTTTAATAACAATATGTATTTAGCAATGCTTTTTAATTACCTATGCTATTATAACGTAGGATTGGCTGTGTATAATGTTTTACCTGTTGCGCCCATGGACTGTGCAAAGGTGCTTTCTGTATCCATACCTGCCAATAGATATTTTCAATATTTGCAATATGAAAAAATGATTCAATTAGTTTTTTTGCTTTTGCTTTTTGTTGGCCTCGCTGGTGGCTTTTTTAATGTGATTATCAATGCCATCATTCAGTTTATGGGTATGATTCTGTAGAGCAGAGGGTGTGAAAATTGGAGCAGATTACA
>NZ_DALYUL010000004.1:110042-138689 GCF_031981185.1 Anaerotignum sp.
TGTATCACCTGATAGAGAAAAATGAAATAGATATTTATGATATTCCCATAGCCCGTTTGACGGATCAATATCTGGCATATTTGGATTTAGCGGAAGATCGGGATATGGATGGGATGAGTGAGTTTTTGGTTATGGCAGCCACATTGTTGGAAATCAAAAGTAAGCTTCTTTTACCAAAGCCCAAAAATGAAGTGGAAGAAGGCCCTGATCCCAGAGAGGAACTAGTTCTAAAGCTTTTGGAATACAAGAAGATTAAAGAGGTAACTGAGGATTGGCGCCAGCGAGAGGAAGAGGCTTCTCTGATTCTTTTCAAGGAGGCTGATAAGGCTGTTTCACAGCTAAAGGGGAAGAAAACCCAGGGTTTGGAGGACTTTTTGCAGGGTGTAACCATGGAGGATTTATACCTTGCTTTTCGTCAGGTGATGGACAGAAAAGAAACTAAGGTGGATCATGTTCGCAGCTCCTTCAAAGATGTTCCCAGAGATTTATTTACGGTTCAAGAAAAGATGGAATATATTCGGGATATGCTGATTTTGCAGCCAAAATCCAGCTTTTTCACCATTTTCCGAAAGAATGCAGGGAAAATGGAAAAAGTGGTCACATTTTTAGCTTTATTGGAGTTGATTAAGCGAAAAGAGGTACACATATTCCAAACTATTAATTTTGGTGAAATTACCATAACAAGATATGACGGAAGGGATAATGCATGAGATTATCGGAGTTGGAAGCGGTAGTAGAGTCGTTGCTGTTTATTTCCGGCGAGGCGGTGCCTTTAACGTCAATTGCTCAGACCATTGAGATGGACAAGGCTACAGCCAAAGCCATAATACATACGTTGGCGGACAAATATGAAAGTGAAAAACGGGGCATTCGTATTGTGGAGCTTAATGGTTCCTATCAAATGTGTACTGCCGGGGAGTGCTTTGAGTACATAAGAAATATGTATAAAAGCCCTAACAGACAGGGTTTGACACAAGCCTTACTGGAAACTTTGGCAATCATTGCTTACAAACAGCCCATTACTCGAGCGCAGATTGAGGAAATTAGAGGTGTCAGCGCAGAGCATGCCGTAAGCAAATTGGTTGAGAAAAAGCTGGTTTGTGAGGTGGGGCGGATGGATACCCCCGGTAAGCCCATAATGTTTGGAACCACCAATGAATTTTTACGGTATTTCGGGTTTAAAAGCATAAAAGAGCTGCCGCCGCTGGGTGAAATACAGGAAAGTTAGGTGCAGTATGAAGGGAATAATTTACAAATATAGAATACTGCTTATCATCGGTATTGTTATACTATTTTTCTTTGGTGCAAATATTGTGAAACATACTTTTTCATCTGAAAGTTGGCAGAAGCATCCTGAAAAAAGGATAAACATGGTGGATGATTTATTGGCAAAATATCAATTAAAGGGAATGCCCAAGGAAGAAATTATTTCGTTATTGGGGGAATCAACGGATACGGAGTATTTCAAGACGGAAAGCAACATGGTTTATTACTTGGGGCCGGAGAGGGGCTTGATTTCCATTGACAGCGAGTGGTTGGTGCTGGAGATGCAGGACAATCATGTTACAGAGGTCAATATTTTACGTGATTAAGGTGAAAATTTTCCCTGCCCTTGAAAGTTGATGATTGTTTGAAATGTATTCTTTTTTTGTATGAAATGAAAAAAAGCTGAATAAACATAGCAGGAGAGGGGTGATGCACATGAGGCGTGCGGGAATCTTGGTTCTCCTGCTTTTTTTATGCTGTTCCATTGCTTATGGGGCAGAGCCTTCCGTAGGCGCACAAGGTGCGGCATTGGTAGACGGCACAACCGGCCGTTTGCTATGGGGGAAAAATGCAGAGGAGCCATTGGCCATGGCAAGCACAACAAAAATTATGACTGCTATTTTGGTTTTAGAAAATGGGAATCTGGATGATGTGGTGACGGTAAGTAAAAAAGCTGCCAATCAACCGGAGGTACATATGGATTTAAAGGCTGGGGAGCAGTGGAGAGTTGGAGATTTGCTTTCTGTCATGATGATGCGTTCTTATAATGATACAGCGGTGGCGCTTGCGGAACATGTTTCTGGCAGCGTTGAGGCATTTTGCCAGTTAATGACAGAAAAAGCGGCGGAAATTGGTGCAGAGGACACAGTTTTTGGTTCTCCCAACGGTTTAGACAGCCAAATCCCATTTGCAAAGCACCATTCAACAGCAAAGGATATGGCAGTGATTGGTGCGTATGCTTTGAAAAATGAGAAATTTTGTAATGTGATTGCCCAAAGCTCCGTCACCATTGAAGAAGTGACCGGTAAAAGGCAGTGTCAGGTTACCAATGCTGACCGTTTTCTAAAGGAATACCAGGGGGCAATGGGTGTAAAAACAGGCTATACCAATAAGGCGGGGCATTGCTTTGTTGGGGCGGCAGAACAAAATGGAGTTCGCTTGGTTAGTGCGGTGTTGGGCAGTGGTTGGGGTAGCGGAGGAAAAGAGAAGAAATGGTCAGATACAAAGGCGATTATGAATTATGGGTTTTCCACCTTTTTTCCTTATGAAGTGGCAAAAAAGGGTCAGCTTTGTGGAAAAGTATCTATGCTTCACTCTAAGGTTGGAGCGGTAAATGCTGTTTTGCAGGATGGATATCAAGGTCTATTCTCCAAGGAGGAGCAGGATGCCATTCAGGTTAATATTTCTTTGCCTGAAAGTATTGAGGCTCCTGTGCAAGCGGCACAGCAGCTTGGAAATGCTCAGCTTAAACTAAAGGATGAAGTTTTAGCAGAAATTCCAATTTTGGCGGATTCCTCTGCTCCGGCGTATACCTTAGGTGACTGGTTTTCCTATTTATATCAAAATTGGGTAACATGGTTTTGAGAATGGATTGCTGTTTTTTATGGGTAGGAAAATCATAGATGGATGTCATGAAAAGATTGAAGGGTATCCGTGATATTGCAATTATATTTTATAGAATGAAACATTTTCCAATACCTTCCTAAATCCTCATGAATGCAAGGTTTTATGAGAGTTTTTTTGACTTTCCTCTTTTTGTAGGGTATACTGTTTCCAATGAGATGAAGACGGAGGAACAGTATGGAAGAAAGACTTCAAAAATTTTTAGCGGAAGCAGGCGTTGCATCTCGCCGTAAGGCGGAAGAACTGATTGCAGCGGGAAAAATAAAGGTAAATGGAAAAGTAGTAACGGAATTAGGTACTAAAATTGATCCCAAAAAGGATGAGGTATTGTATCTGGATAAAGAAGTCAGCAAAAAAGAAGTAGAGATGGTATACATCATGCTCCATAAGCCGGAGGGCTATGTGACCACAGCGAAGGAGCAATTTGGTCGTCCTGGAGTTATGGATTTGGTTAGAGATGTGAAAGAAAGAATTTTTCCTGTAGGTAGACTGGATTATGATACATCAGGTTTATTGCTTTTAACAAATGATGGAGATTTGACTTATAAATTAACCCATCCCAAACATGATGTGGATAAGACTTATATTGCTAAATTATATGGAACCCCTGATGACATGGATTTACAAAAATTTCGCCGTGGCGTTGTTATTGATGGGAAACAAACCAAGCCTGCAAAAATGCAAATTTTAGAAAAGGGTGAGCGACAGTCTACTGTAGAAATTATTATTCACGAGGGCAGGAATAGACAGGTTCGTAAAATGTGTGAAGTTATAAAGCATCCTATTGCCCAATTAAAACGAGTGGCCACGGGAGAGCTTACAATGGGGGATTTGCCAAAAGGCAAATATCGCCATCTTACCCCTAAGGAAATTAAGTATTTAAAAAGCTTATAAGTTTTAGTGTCTATACAAAAGTCATGGAGAAAATCAAGGCATAATTGATTTTAGTGTTGATTTTGAAAATAGTAAGCTCCGGAGCATCGGCTGTGGCTTTTGAACCCATTACAATTTTTGATTATGGGTTCGACTACACAAGAAGAGGCTTTCGGGGCGTTTTTTATTGAAAGGATCAGAACAATACCGTATAATATATAGTTAGGGCAGCACGAAATTTTTGGATGGTGCCTTGTACGTCCATCTGAGTACATCTGGTATTACCTTAGAACATTTGAAAAAAGGAATGATTATATATGAAACAGGATAAAACAAGACTATATTTAATTCGTCACGGAGAAACAGAATGGAATAAAGGTGGACGATATCAAGGGTGGACAGATATTGAGCTTTCAGAAGAAGGCAAATGGCAGGCTGCGCTTTTGGCAAAGCGTTTTGAATATATGCCCCTTGATGCCATTTATGTATCCCCTTTAAAGCGGGCAGTTGCTACGGCGGAAGCCATTTCAAAACAAAAGGGACTTCCCCTTATTATGGACGAGCATTTTAAGGAAATCAATTTTGGAGAATGGGAAGGACATACTGTTGCAGAATTGACGGAAAAATACGGAAAGCCATATACAGATTTTTTTGACGATCCCTTTGCTCACTCTATGCCTGGAGAAGGTTCCTTTCATAAAGTGGCTGAGCGTTCTTTGGCGGGTTTTCAAGAAATTATAAAAAAGCACAGAGGACAGCGCGTTGCGATTGTTTCTCATGGAGGATTGCTGCGTGTTCTTATGATTAAATTATTAGGGTTGGATTTGAATATGTACCGCAGAATGTGGTTGACAAATACATCTATTTCTATGATTGATATTACTCCGGAGGACCAAATGTTTTTAATGACCTTGAACGATAAGGCCCATTTGGAAATGGCGGAATTACTGAAAAACGGGTGAAAATATGGGAAAAATTATCGTAGTTGGCGGCGGTGCTGCCGGATTGATTGCGGCAGGAAAAGCCGGAAGCCTGGGACACGAGGTTCATTTATTCGAAAAAAACAACCGACTTGGGAAGAAGATTTTAATAACGGGAAAAGGTCGTTGCAATTTGACCAATGATTGTGATGTGGGAACTCTACTGGAAAATATTCCTGGAAATCCTTATTTTATGTACAGCTCCTTTTATCGTTTGGACAGCAGTGAAACCCAAGCGTTATTCCATCGGTTGGGGTTGGAAACAAAAGTGGAAAGAGGACGCCGGGTTTTCCCTGTTTCGGATAAATCTTTGGATGTTGTTATTGCATTGGAGCAATATTTGCGTGAAAATAAGGTGAAACAGCATTTGGACAGCCCTGTAGAAGAAATTTTGGTTTCTAATGGTAGGGCTGTTGGCGTGCGTCTAAAAAAAGGCACCATTGTTGAAGCAGATGCAGTGATTGTAGCCACAGGAGGATTATCATACCCTGCCACAGGTTCTACAGGGGATGGTTATCGGTTTGCAAAAAAAGCTGGTCATCAAGTAACCAAATTACATCCTTCACTGGTGCCGTTAAAAGCGTCGGAGGAGTGGTGTAAAAGTTTAATGGGCTTAAGTTTACGCAACATCTCCATCAAGATTAAAAATAAAAAAGGAAAGACAGTGTTTGAGGAATTCGGCGAAATGCTGTTTACCCATTATGGGGTTTCAGGCCCTGTAATTTTAAGTGCCAGCAGACACATCCTGTTTTCCATGGACGAGGGATATCAACTTTTCATTGATTTGAAGCCGGCTATGGATGAAAAGAAACTGGATATGCGTTTGCTTCGAGATTTTGAAAAATATGCAAATCGGGATTTTATCAATGCTTTGGGAGATTTACTGCCTCAAAAACTGATTCCCGTGATTGCAGAGCTTTCAGGTATTGCTGGGGAGAAAAAGGTGAATAGTATTACAAAGGAAGAACGAAAACACCTTCTTTCTCTATTAAAAGGTTTGCCTATAACCATTACGGGCACGGCAGGCTTTAATGAGGCTGTAATCACTTGTGGAGGAATTTCGGTGGATGAGATTGACCCTGCTACCATGGAAAGTAAGTTTGTAAAAAACTTGCATTTCGCGGGAGAAGTTTTGGATGTGGATGCTTATACTGGTGGTTATAATCTGCAAATTGCTTTTTCCAGCGGCTATGCGGCAGGAGAAGGGGTGCTTTCACAATGACTGGAGGAATCAGTATGAAAAGGTTTGCCATTGCGGTGGATGGGCCTGCAGGCTCGGGAAAGAGTACAGTTGCAAAGGCTGTGGCAAAAAGACTGGGCATTATATATGTGGATACAGGGGCCATGTATCGAGGTGTGGCTTATAATTGTATACAAAAGGGAGTAAACTGTTCAGACGAAAAGGCAGTTTTGGCTTTATTAGATGGGATTCATTTAGAAATCCTACCCACTGAAGAAGGGCAAAAAATTTTCCTTGAAAACCAGGATATTACAGAGAAAATAAGAACACAGAAAATTGGACAAGGTGCCTCTGAGGTGGCAGTCATTCAGTCTGTTCGTCAGAAACTTGGAGATATGCAAAGGGCGATGGCCAGAAAAAATTCTGTAGTTATGGATGGCAGAGATATTGGTACTTATGTACTCCCCCAAGCGGAAGTAAAAATTTATATGGATGCTGGTGTGGACGAGCGCACAATGCGCCGTATGGGAGAGTTGAAGGCAAAGGGAGAAAAGCCTGAGTTTGAGGCAGTGCGTAAGGAGATTATCCAACGAGATGATAATGATATGAACCGGCAGCACAACCCTCTTCGCAAGGCTCCCGACGCAGTTTATATAGACACAACGAGAATGACCATTGAGGATGTTGTGGAGAAAATTTTGACGATTGTACAAGAAAAATTAGGGGAGGTGCGGGTATGAGCTTGTATCCTTTTGTAAAGGTGTTAGTGAAGACGCTTTTTAAAATTTTATTTAAAGTAACCATTGTTGGGAAGGAAAACGTACCCCAAGAAGGCAATGGCGTGCTTTGCTGTAACCACATCAGCAATTTCGACCCGCTGACTATGGCTGTATATTTGGACAGACTGCCCCGGTATATTGCAAAAAAAGAGCTATTTCAAAATAAAATTCTAGGGGCTTTGCTGCGCAATTTACAAGCATTCCCTATCGATCGTCAAGCAGTGATGGATATGAAGGCCTTTAAAACAGCCATAAATGTACTAAAAGGTGGAGAACTATTGGGAATTTTTGCTGAAGGTACCCGTGTTAAAGAGGGCGAGGATAAAGCTGCAAAAGCCGGCGTTGCAATGTTTGCTTTAAAGGGAGATGCTCCAGTAATTCCCGTGGCAATTTCAGGAAGCTATAAGTTTCGCTCAGAAATCAGGATAGAATTTGGTAAACCAATGACTTTAGAAGAATATCGTGGTGCAAGAATTACCACGGACATGATGGAAGAAGTCACAGAAAAGATAATGGGCAGAGTACGAGAAATGAAGGTTAAGTTATGAATAAAGTGACAGTTGCCCAGTCAGCTGGGTTTTGTTTTGGTGTAAAAAGAGCCATTGAGATGGCTTACAAACAGATAGAGAATAACGAAAAAACCTATTCCTATGGACCGTTAATCCACAATAAAGAAGTAACGGGAGATTTAGAGAAAAAGGGACTTGCCATTATTGAAAGCCTTGATAACATCCATGAAGGTGCGATTTTGGTGCGCTCCCACGGTGTGGGAAAGACCCTGTATGATGTACTGGAGATGAAAGGACTTACAGTGGTTGATGGAACCTGTCCTTTTGTAAAAAAGATACATAGCATTGTGAAGGAAAACCATGATGCAAACAAAGGAATTATTATTGCAGGCAGTAGTCAGCACCCTGAGGTAGCGGGGATTAACGGTTGGTGTGAAAATGCCGGAAAAATCATTGAAACACCTGAAGAGGCCACTGCATTGGAATTGAAAGATGGGGCAGAATATATTATTGTGGTGCAGACAACATTCCGTCAGAGTCGATTTGATGAGATTGTGAAGGAACTGAAAAAGAAAAATATTCATCTTTTGGTATTCAACACCATTTGTTCTGCAACGGAGAAAAGACAGGCGGAAGCTGTGTCATTATCGCAAAATGTTGACAAAATGATTGTCATAGGCGACAAAAAAAGCTCTAATACCCAAAAATTGGTGGAAATCTGCAGAAAAAATTGCGAGAATACCGTTCACATTGAAACAATTTGTGATTTGGTGTTGAATAATTTTTCAAAGAATGATAAAATAGGTATAACTGCGGGTGCGTCTACACCACCTGCAATAATTAAGGAGGTAGTTGTTACTATGAGCGAAGCATTTGACAATGCAGTACAAAATTTAGGAGGAAGTGAGGAAATTTCATTCGAACAAATGTTAGAAGAATCTCTCGTTACTCTGCATACAGGCGATGTTGTGAAAGGCACTGTAATTCAGATTTCTAACGAGGAAGTATCTGTGAATCTCGGCTATAAGTCCGATGGTGTTATCCCCAGAGGTGAATTCAGCGGTGATCCCACAGTAATCCCTAGTAAAGTAGTTCAGCCCGGAGATGAGATTGAAGTATTTGTAGTTCGTGTAAACGACGGCGACGGTAATGTTCTTTTGTCCAAAAAGCGTATTGAAGCGCAGAAGGGCATGGAGGAAATTGAAGCAGCTTTCAACGAGAAATCAGTTGTTACAGGTACAGTAACTGAGGTTGTAAAGGGCGGCTTAATCGCAGTTGTAAACGGCGTAAGAGTATTTATTCCCTCTTCTCAGGTTTCAAATAGATTTATTGAAGATTTAAGCGTTTTCAAAGGCCAGGAATTGGATTTCAATATCATCGAAATGGACAGAGTAAAACGTCGTATTATCGGTGGCAGAAAAGCATTGGTTGAAAAAGAAATCAGTGCAAAGAGAGCTACATTGTTTGCTTCCATCGAAGCTGGCACAAAGGCAACAGGTAAGGTTAGCAGATTGACTGACTTTGGTGCATTTGTTGATTTGGGCGGCGTTGACGGCTTGATTCACATTTCAGAAATGAGCTGGGGTAGAATTACCAACCCTAAAGAAATTTTAAAAGAAGGTCAGACAGTAGAAGTGCTTATCTTAGATGTTGACAAGGAAAAAGGCAAAATCAGCCTGTCCTTGAAAGATAACAGCAAGAACCCTTGGAACCTTGCAATTGAAAAATATGCTGTTGGTTCAATCGTTGAGGGTAAAGTTGTTCGTATGGTACCTTTTGGTGCATTTGTGGAATTGGAACCCGGCGTAGATGGTCTGGTACATATCTCACAGATCGCAAACAAGCACGTTGTAAAACCTGAAGATGAATTGAAGGTTGGTCAGGTAATCAACGTAAAGGTTCTTGAGGTAAATACTGAGCAGAAAAAAATCAGCCTCTCCAAGAGACAGGCAGAAGCTCCCGCAGAAGAAGTGGCTGAGGAAGCTGTAGCAGAAGTACCAGTTGAAACAGAGGCTTAATTAAAAAATGGTCTTTGTTGCTAAAATGTAAGAAAAAAAAAGAAAAGCTTGCAACATTAGGTTTTTCACAAAAATATAGCCCGATTGTTCCTCATAGGATTTTCCATGAGGAACAATCGGGCTTTTATTATTTATAAATAGTAAAATGTCAATTAGCAAGTAAGCATAAGTCATTATTAAAAGCCCAGTTAGAGAAAGTTATCCATATAAATCGTAACATAGAGATAAGTATAAACAAGCTTTATTGGGATATTACAAATGAAATTTCCTAGGAGAGTGGTATGCAAAATAAAGCATATTTTACCAGAAATATCATACGATATTATAAAACAGAAGTTTTGAATAAAACAAAAGAACTTGATTGGATTATTTGAAGGCTTAGCAGTTCCTTGCAAAAGGTAACCTACGTAGCATTGAACAGAAGTCTATGAACTGAAAAAAGCGGAGAGAATTTAGTTATTCTAATGGGGAGCGTTGGGCTTTTGCCATTAAGTACAATTTATTTCGAGTCATTTCGAAAGAGCTTCTCAAAAAATATTTAGCAAAATGTAGGGGGCATTAGGAGATGGTGAAATTTAGAAAAATAGTTGCTTTAATGTCAACATTTATCATGGTTGTAGGCATGGCCTCTTGTGGTGGAAAGGTCACAATTAGTGTTGACAATACAAATAACAGTGAAACACCCAAAGCAAAAAAAAAATATATTATTGCTACAAATACATTGTTTGCCCCGTTTGAATTCCAAAATAAATTTGGGGACTATGTTGGTATAGACATTGATTTATTAAACGAGATTGCAAAGGATCAGGGTTTCGAATACGAGTTAGTACATATGTCGTTTAATCAGATGTTGCAGGCCTTAGCGGCAGGAGAGGTGGATGCTGCTATGGGAGGAATAAGCATTACGGACGAGAGAAAGGAAATTTATGATTACTCAGAGCCTTATCTTGAGGGTGGCATAGTTATGGCTGTAGATGCCACTCGACATGATATTAAAGATTTTGATGACTTGAAAGGAAAAACCGTTGCCGTGGCAGTTGCATTGGGTACCGAGGCGGAGTCCTATGCTCAGTCTATAAAAGATAAATACGGTTTTGAGGTGGTAACTTTTCCTGAATTTAATGAGGTTTATCAAGATGTATTAAACGGAAACAGTCAGGCGTTGTTTGAAGATTATCCGGTAATGGGGTATTTAATTTCTCAAGGGGTGGAGCTAAAAATTGTTTCTGACATAGAAAAAAAGAGTCCTTACGGTTTTGCAGTTCCAAAGGGAAAGAATGGGGAGCTGCTTGAAATGTTTAATAAAGGGTTAGAAGATATAAAGGAAAATGGCATTTACGATAAGATTATAAATACTTATGTACAAAGTTAATATTTTGAAGTGATTTTATGGAGAAGTAGGAGAAAGATAGCTTCTATAATAAAATGAGGAACATATCTTAAATGATGAATAGCATCAATTAATTTAAAAGGCTTACCGTTTATATCTAGACGGCAAGCCTTTTTTACTTATGGGGAAGGGAAATTTGAAAAAGGTGTTTGACTGCTTGGGTAAGGTTTTGTTTACAGCGGGAAAACATAGAAAAAGAAAATAGAATAAAATACTTTTTATGTAAGAGTAATATTTTGGATTATAAAACATGTGAAAATTTAATTAATTAAAATAATTCATAGAAAAAAAGAGGAGAACCGATTGAAAAAACAACATTGTTGTCAAGTTTTATTTGTGCTATAATTTAAAAATGCGTAAATACAAGGAGGTTGAACGATGGAAAAACAGTTTATTCTAAACCATATTGATCATACTCTGTTAAAACAAGATGCTAATTGGCTGGAAATTATGGAAATATGCAAAGAAGGAATAGAACAAAAAACTGCATCGATTTGTATTCCCCCATCTTTTGTTTCCCAGGCAGCGTCCTTTGTGCAAAGACAGGTTCCGATTTGTACTGTCATTGGTTTCCCGAACGGGTATCAAACCACTGCGGTGAAGGTGTTTGAAGCTAGCGATGCAATAAAAAATGGTGCCGATGAAATAGATATGGTAATCAATTTAGGCTGGTTAAAAGAAGGATTTTATGATGAAATATTGCAGGAAATCAATGCAATAAAATATATTTGCGGGGATAAGATTTTGAAAGTGATTGTGGAAACTTGTTTGCTTACCCCGGAAGAGAAAATTAAGATGTGCGAAGTTGTGAGCCAATCAAAGGCGGATTATATTAAGACTAGCACTGGGTTCAGCAAGGGCGGTGCAACACTTGCGGATATTCAACTGTTTTCAAAGCATGTATTTGGTGGTACAAAGATTAAAGCTGCAGGTGGCATTAAAAGCGTTCAGGATGCAGAAGATTTTTTGCAGGCAGGGGCAGAACGTTTAGGCAGCAGTTCCTTGTTGGGCATGCTTAAGTAATATTGCTTTATGACATGCTGCGTCAGTAGTATTCATATAAGAATCATGCAAAAAACAAAAAAGGGAGGATTTAAAGATGAGTTTATTTAAAAAGGTAAGTGTAACTGCAATGGCATTTGCTATGGTGATGGGTTTGGCTGCTTGCGGCGGCAGTGATGCAAACAAAGCTGATAAAGGGGATGCTGAAAAAGCACCTGAGACAACAAAGAAATATATCGTTGCCACTGATACTACCTTTGCACCCTTTGAATTTCAAAATGAAGCAGGGGAATATGTTGGTATTGATTTAGAATTACTGGCAGCAATTGCTGAGGATCAAGGCTTTACATATGAACTGAATCCTCTGGGATTTAATGCAGCGGTTCAGGCTTTGGAAGCAGGACAGGCTGACGCAGTGATTGCCGGAATGAGCATAACAGACGAAAGAAAAGAGAAATTTGATTTCTCTGCACCTTATTTTGACAGTGGTGTTGTAATGGGTATTGCAAAAAGCAATGAGGATATTAAGAGTTATGATGATTTAGCAGGAAAAACAGTTGCCATCAAAATTGGAACTGAGGGTGCAACTTTTGCAGAATCCATTAAGGAAAAGTATGGTTTCACCACTGTAACCTTTGATGACTCCAGTGCAATGTATATGGATGTTATGTCTGGCAATAGCGCTGCTTGTTTTGAGGATTATCCTGTAATGGGATATGCACTTACCCAAGGCGTAGAACTGAAAATGGTAACAGACATGGAACAAGGCAGCTCCTACGGTTTTGCAGTTAACAAAGAAAAGAACACAGAGCTTCTGGATATGTTTAACAAGGGGCTTGAAAACTTGAAAGCAAACGGGAAATATCAGGAAATTTTGGATAAATACATTCAGAAATAAAAATTTTTAAAAAATGCAGTAAGGAGCAATGCCTTATGAATGGCTTTTCAAATTTTATTGAATACACAATAGGGATTTTTCCTCAGCTTTTACGTGGAATGTCCTTAACGCTACAAATGACGGTTTTATCACTGATTTTGGCTTTGATTATAGGTATTATTTCCTGTATGTTTAATATTTCAAAAATAAAGGTATTAAACGTTTTCTCGGGAATCTATTTAAGCTTGATTCGCGGCACACCCTTGATGGTACAGGCGGTTTTCATTTACTTTGCAATTCCCGCTGTTTTGGATATAAAGATTCATCCTTTTTCCGCAGCTGTTATTGTGCTTTGTTTAAACGCAGGGGCATATTTATCGGAAATATTCCGCAGTGGTATCATGGCGGTAAACAAAGGTCAGATGGAAGCGGCAAGAAGCCTTGGACTGCCCTATAGTGTGGCTATGGTAAAAATCATATTGCCCCAGGCAATTCGCATCGTGATTCCTTCAGTGGTAAATCAGTTTATTATTACGTTAAAGGATACCTCAATCCTTTCGACGATTGGTTGTGCGGAGCTGATGCGCCAGGGCAACCTCATTGTTGCAAGAAATTTCCGTGGTTTTGAAACCTATGCAGTAATTGCAGTGATGTATTATATTGTAATTACAATTTTGACAAGGGTAGCAAAAATCATCGAAGGGAGGCTGGCAAATGGTAAAGGTTAAGGTGAAGGGTCTAAAAAAAAGCTTCGGTAAACTTGAGGTTCTCAAGGGAATTGATCTTGAGGTGAAAGAGGGAGAAGTGGTTTGCTTAATTGGTCCTTCGGGTTCAGGCAAAAGTACTTTCTTACGCTGCTTAAACCGATTAGAGGAAATTACTGGCGGTATTGTTATTGTTGATGACAATGACTTAACTGCAAAAGGCTCAAATATCAATAAAATCAGAGAAAACATTGGAATGGTATTTCAGCAGTTTAATCTGTTTCCACATTTAAATGTATTGGAAAACATTATGCTGGCTCCTGTAGATCGTAAAAAGATGACAAAAGAAAAAGCAAAAGAAAAAGGATTGACTTTATTGTCTACAGTTGGTTTATCTGAAAAGGCCATGGAATATCCTGCCAATCTTTCCGGCGGTCAGCAACAGCGTGTTGCAATTGCAAGGGCGCTGGCTATGGAACCGGATATTATGCTTTTTGATGAACCTACCTCTGCCCTTGACCCTGAAATGGTGGGGGAGGTATTGGAGGTAATGAAAAAACTTGCAGCGGACGGCATGACCATGGTTGTTGTTACCCATGAAATGGGATTTGCAAGAGAAGTAGCCGACCGTGTGATTTTTATGGACGGGGGTTATATTGTAGAAGAGGGGACACCGGCAGCCGTATTTGGTAATCCTCAGAACAAGAGAACTCAAGATTTCTTAAATAAAGTTTTATAAAAATTTAATTGGCATCTGTGAGGGAACGCCGCAGATGCTGATGTAGCAATCCTCCAATCAGGATGTTTACAAAAATCATAGTTGTTTATACACAATCAAACCACTACTGATGAATTGTAAATAATCTTTATTGGAGGATTTTTTTATGAAATGAAATATGCAGGTACGGCAATTTGAGAAGAAATGGAGTTATCTCTGTTTTTCTTGCATGATAAGAAGCTGTGAATTAACATGAAATTTTCTGGAAAGGAAATTTCCGAGGGTTGCACTGCCGTTAAGTTCTTTAAGAAACTGATAAATCTTTAATAAAATGATTTGTAAATAGAGATAGTGGAGCTTTGCAAAAATATATGATATGCTTTTACGTAGGAATTAAAAGAGCTATATCGAACAGATATACATATTCAGAATCAACCCTTTAATACTAGATTTAATAGATGCAACCATAGATTTCTTATTTGCAACGGATAGTTTACATCTTTTATGCCAAGGTTGGTGGCTTGCAACGAATGAGTCATGCTACAATTTTTACAGGAGGTGATATATATGAACATGGCAGAAAGACTGTATGAGTTGCGCAAGAGAGCAAATTATTCTCAAGAGCAAGTTTCTGATATGTTAGGTATTTCAAGGCAGGCGGTATCCAAATGGGAAAGTGGACAAGGAAAGCCGGAAATTGAAAATGTAATTAAGCTTATGGAGATTTATAAAGTGAGTGCTGACTATATATTGCTTGGGCAGGAGAATCATACCCAGGTTGAACCTAAGCAGAAGAAGGAACTGAGCCATACCACCCAAAAAACCATTGGGATTATTGCTATTATTGCATCGACAGCGGTTATAACAGTATTGTTCATTTTTGCATTAGGCACTTTATCAAAAATGGGGATATAAGGAGGTTGTTTTCAGATTGGTTAGAGAACGAAAATTGAAAAAGATTTTGTGTATCATGTTTTCCATTGGTATGGTTTGTTCAGTAAGTGGCTGTGTATATGCCAATAATAAGGGAGCGGATGATTTAAGCTTTGAGGAAAAGCAGGAGGTACTTGAATCCTTAGATCAGGTTAGAGAAGAATTAAAAGAAGAATATTCAGGTGATAACTTTGACTTTGCATTAGAAATTGTTGATCGGGTTGAGAAAGCAATAACGGAATCCGAGGAAAAAGAGTAACGAAAATAAAATTGCACCTGATATGGATGATGTGGCAGAAATACGTCCTATGATAAAAGAAGGGTTATATTATAAAAACAGTGCTGAAATTTAAGCGCTGTTTTATGTTTCATTAAAATAGTGTTATTCTTAGTATCAAAAGCAAGTTTTTTAGAGCTTGGCAGAAGGTTGTACATATTTAAGAATAAAATTGGACTTTGGGCTCTCTTCCTGTTTTGTATTGGATTTTTGAAAGATAATCAGGATTGTATTTATAGACAAACATTACAAAAAATGGTATACTTTCAATGTTTATACAAAGGATAGGGGGAGAAAAATGCTAGGCGTTATTGTGAATGTGATTGTAATTATCCTTGGCAGTGGGATTGGTATGGTTTTTAACAAGGGAATACCTGAAAGAGTTTCTGAGACCTTGATGAAAGGTCTTGGCCTTTGTACATTATATATTGGGTGGTCAGGTGCACTAAAAGGAAGCAATACATTAGTTCTGATTGTTTCTATGGCAATCGGTATTGTGATTGGCGAGGGTCTTAATCTAGATGCTAGGCTAAATCGTTTTGCTGATAAGCTGGAAAAAAGATTCAGTAGGAAGGATGGAAGTATTTCAATTGCTGAGGGGTTTATTACGGCATCTTTGCTGTTTTGCGTGGGAGCCATGACAGTGGTAGGTTCTTTGCAGGCGGGATTATCGGGAAATTATGAAATGCTTTATACAAAATCAGTTCTTGATTTTATCTCCTCTATGATATTTGCCTCTACTTTAGGCATTGGCGTAATGCTTTCTTCCATTTTTGTGTTGGTATTTCAAGGGGGAATTGTTTTATTGGCGCAGGTGGTAGCTCCTTTTTTAACGGATGGGGTAGTGGCAGAGATGACTTGTGTAGGTTCGGTTTTAATTTTTGCATTAGGTCTTAATATCGTTGGAATTACCAAACTGAAGGTTTTGAATTTTTTACCCGCCATGTTTCTGCCGATTTTGCTGACACCGTTGTTGGCCCAAATCATTTAAAAACGGGAAAGAATTCCGAAACGGTTTTCTTGATCTTATACATAAAAATTTTAATTACCCTCAATTGGAATAATCATTCATAAAAATGGAAATGCTCCAAGTGCTAGTACCTTTCAGAAACGGAAAAAAATAGGAAAGTCCTTGCATTCAGGGGAGAACGGTGTTATAATCTATAAAGAAACTTATAGTATGCGGACGAGAGAGTGGGTAAATGCCCACTCTTTGTTATTGCATAGGCAAAATTTTTATAAAGAGGTGTGGGAATGGCGAAAGTTAGTAATACAGATAGAAAAATACTGCCGATTTTGGAGCCTATAATTGCAGAGAGAAATTTGGAACTGGTTGATTTAGAGTTCGTAAAAGAGGGTGCAAACTGGTATCTGCGCGTTTATATTGATAAAGAGGGTGGCGTGGACATTGATGATTGTGAGGGCGTTAGCCGCGCATTAGATGCAAAGCTTGACACAGAAGATCCCATCGAACAGGCATATATATTGGAAGTAAGTTCCCCCGGTATTGACCGACCATTGAAAAAGGATGCCGATTTTGAAAAATATCGTGGTGAAATTATTGATATTAAGCTTTATAAAGGCTTAAATGGCCAGAAGCAATATCAAGGAAAATTATTGGGGTTGGAAAATGGTGTGATTTCCATTGAAGACGAGGAAAACAAGGTTATTACGTTTGAACAGAAGGAAGTTGCCGGCGTTCGCTTGGCAGTGATCTTCTAAGCTAAGAGGAGGAATAGGAAAAATGGATAGAGCGGAGTTTATGGATGCTTTGAATTTGATTGAAAAGGAAAAGGGCATCGATAAAGAAATTATTTTTGAAGCCATTGAGGCATCTTTGGTTTCGGCTTGTAAAAAGAACTTCGGCAGCGGCCAGAATATCAAGGTAGTGATTGACAGAGAAACCGGAAATGTGGCTTGCTATGCACAAAAAACGGTGACTGATGAAATTAAAGATGAGCAGAATGAAATCTTACTGGCAGCTGCAAGAGTTTTGAACCCCAACTATACAGTGGGTGATGTGGTTGACTTGGAAGTAACCCCTAGAGACTTTGGCCGAATCTCCGCACAGACTGCAAAACAGGTTGTAGTGCAAAAATTCCGCGAGGCAGAAAGAGAAATTTTGTATAATCAATATATTACAAAAGAACGTGAAGTTGTAACTGGTATTGTTCAAAGAAGAGACAGACGCAATATTATTGTTCAAATGGGTAAGATTGACGCCGTTTTGGCATCAAACGAACAGATTCCAGGGGAACAGTATAACTTTATGGATCGATTAAAAGTGTATGTTTTGGAAGTAAAACAGACAACAAAGGGTCCTCAGATTTTTGTATCCAGAACCCATCCTGAGCTGGTAAAGCGTTTATTTGAACAAGAAGTACCTGAAGTGTTTGATGGTACCGTTGAAATTAAAAGCATTGCAAGAGAGGCTGGTAGTCGTACAAAAATTGCTGTTTATTCCAAGGACAAAAATGTAGACGCTTTGGGTGCTTGCGTTGGACAAAACGGTTATCGTGTGAATGTAATTGTAAAAGAGCTTGGCGGAGAAAAGATTGATGTTATCAATTGGAGCGATGACCCCAAGGAATTTATTGCGGCGGCATTGAGCCCTTCTAAGGTTTTAGCGGTTGCGTTGAATGCAGAAGAACAAAGTGCAAAAATAGTTGTGCCTGATCATCAGCTTTCATTGGCCATTGGGAAGGAAGGGCAGAATGCAAGACTTTCTGCAAAACTGACCGGATGGAGAATTGACATAAAGAGTGAGACACAAGCAAAGGCAACAAACTTTATATCTGAAGAGCCCGTGGATATAGAAGAGCCTGTGAAAATGGAAGAGCTTGTGGAGATGGAAGAAATGCAGGAAGAGGAACTGACACAAGAATAAGAGCGGGGAGGATGATAGTATGAAGCAAAGAAAAATTCCTCTTAGAAAATGTACCGGCTGTCAGGAAATGAAAAGTAAAAAAGAACTCATTCGCATTGTTCGTAATGATGAAGGTGAATTTTCCTTGGATAAGACGGGAAAAAAACCCGGTCGAGGTGCTTATATATGCCCTTGCAGCGAGTGCTTGACAAAGGCGCAAAAATCAAAAGGTTTGGAGCGTTCCTTTAAAGCGCCTGTTCCCAAAGATGTATACGAACAACTTTTGAGAGAACTGAGTGGTGAGGAACATGAGTAAATTTTACTCTCTTTTAGGATTGTGCAAAAAGGCCGGAAAGGTCGTAGGCGGAGAAGTAGCTGTGGAAAATGCAATTCGCCAAAAAACTACAGAGTTGCTGATTTTAGCAGGGGATGCATCTGGGAATACAAAAAAGAAATTCAATAACTCGGCGGCGTACTATGAAATTTCACTCATCGAGATGGGGGATAAAGTGAGTTTGGGCAGTGCGGTTGGTGACGAATTTCGAGCAATCCTCGGAGTGACGGATAAAGGCTTTGCAAAAAAGCTTAAGCAGTTAGCGGAAGAAGAAAAAGGTCATGATTGAAAAGGGAAAAACGGTTTTTCGTTTGGAAAGTAGAGGTGTAGTGAATGTCAAAGATTCGAATCTATGAATTAGCAAAACAGCTTGGTGTTACAAATAAGGATTTAATGGCAAAGCTAAAAAGTATTGAGATTGAAGCATCCAGCCATATGAGTGTTTTGGAAGCAGATTCTGTGGAAAAGGTGAAGAAGTTATACGCACCGAAAGATGGAGCATCTGACAAAAATGCAGTGCAAAAGGATGCCCAGAATCAGGAAAGCAATAAGCCTGCCCAGAATCAGGGAGGAAATAGACCTACCCAGAATCAGGGAGGAAATAGACCTACCCAGAATCAGGGAGGAAATAGACCTACCCAGAATCAGGGAGGAAATAGACCTGCTCAGAATCAGGGAGGAAATAGACCTGCTCAGAATCAGGGCGGAAATAGACCTGCTCAGAATCAGGGCGGAAATAGACCTGCTCAGAATCAGGGAGGGAATAGACCTGCCCAGAATCAGGGTGGAAATAGACCTGCTCAGAATCAGGGAGGGAATAGACCTACCCAGAATCAGGGCGGAAATAGACCTGCTCAGAATCAGGGAGGGAATAGACCTAACCAGAATCAGGGAGGGAATAAAGACGAGGCTAAGAAGGATGTCGAAAAGAAAGAAGCGCCACGTCAGCAGCCAAATGCCCCAGTAAAAAAAGATGACAAGAATGCTAAGGGCAACAAAAAGGATGACAGAAACGCTAAGGGCAATAAAAAGGATCAAAGACCTAAGGAAAACCCAATTGAGCGCAGACGTCGTGAAAGAGAAGAAGAAGCTGCTCTTATGGCAGAGCTGGAAGTTTTAGAAGCAGCAGAAAGAGCTGCGAATCCTGAACCTGTAACAAAGAGCATTCCTGAAACAACAACAGTAAAGGAATTGGCTGAAGTACTTGGAAAAAAAGGTTCTGACCTTGTGATGAATTTAATGAAAAAGGGTAAAATGATGAATATCAATGCTGCCCTTGATTTTGATACCGCAGCTACAATTGCTTTAGAATATAATGTTATTCTAGAAAAAGAGATTGAAGCAGACATTATGGAGACTGTATTTGCAGAGGAAGAGGAAGATGACAGCCTTTTAGAGGAACGTCCTCCTGTTGTAGTTGTTATGGGTCACGTTGACCACGGCAAAACCTCTTTGTTGGATGCAATTCGACACAGTGATGTAACCAAAGGAGAAGCCGGCGGCATTACACAGCATATTGGTGCTTATACCGTTCAAATTGCTGGAAAACCCATTACTTTCTTAGACACACCTGGTCATGAGGCTTTTACTGCAATGCGTATGCGTGGTGCTCAGATTACAGACATTGCGATTTTGGTGGTTGCGGCAGACGATGGCGTTATGCCTCAGACTGTTGAGGCAATTAACCACGCAAAAGCGGCAGGCGTAGAAATTATCGTTGCAATTAACAAAATGGATAAACCATCTGCAAATCCTGACCGTGTAAAGCAGGAATTGACTGAATTCCAGCTGTTGGCGGAAGATTGGGGCGGTGAAACCATTTGTGTACCTGTTTCAGCGGCTACCAAAGAAGGTATTGATACGTTATTGGAAATGATTACGCTGGTTGCGGAATTGAAGGAATTGCGTGCCAATCCCAACAAAAATGCAAGAGGTGTTATCATCGAGGCGCAGTTGGATAAGGGCAGAGGCCCTGTTGCAACCGTTTTGGTACAGGGTGGCACACTGCAGGTAGGTGATCCTATTGTTGCAGGATGCGCTTATGGTAAAATCAGAGCGATGACAGATGATAAAGGCAGACGTGTGAAGAAGGCTGGTCCCTCTACTCCCGTTGAAATTTTAGGTCTTTCTGAGGTACCGACTGCTGGTGACGGTTTCTATATTGCAGAAAATGATAAGCAGGCAAGACAGGTTGCTGAAAGCATCGTGGCAAGAAACAGAGAAAATCTGATTAAGGATACACCTCAAAAGGTTTCCTTGGATGACTTGTTCTCTCAGATTCAAAGCGGCAGCATGAAGGAATTGAATATCGTTGTAAAGGCTGATGTGCAGGGTTCTGTTGAGGCAGTTCGTCAGAGCCTGGAGCGTCTATCTAACGAAGAGGTACGCGTACGTATCATTCATGGTGGTGTTGGTGCCATTACAGAGAGTGACGTTATGCTGGCTTCCGCATCAAATGCAATTATCATCGGGTTTAATGTTCGTCCTGAGCCCGCAGCAAAGGCCTTTGGTGATGAAGAAAAGGTTGATATTCGTTTGTACCGTGTCATCTACAACGCAATCGAAGATGTTACAGCAGCTATGAAGGGGATGCTTGATCCTGTATTTGAGGAAAAAGTACTGGGTCATGCTGAAATTCGTCAATTATTTAAGGCATCTGGCGTAGGTACTATTGCCGGCAGCTATGTGAAAGATGGAAAATTTATTCGTAACTGCAAGGTACGTATTTTGCGTGACAACATTGTTGTTTACGAAGGTGATCTGGAAAGCTTAAAGCGTTTTAAGGATGACGCGAAAGAAGTTGCGGCAGGCTATGAATGCGGTTTGGTTTTCAAGAAGTTTAATGATTTAAAGGAAGGTGACTGGGTAGAAGCCTTCACCATGGTTGAGGTGCCCAGATAATTAGGTGAATTTATGAAAAACAACACAAGAATATCTCGTGTGAATGACGAGATTTTGAAAGAACTATCCCAAATTATCAGAGGGGAACTTAAAGATCCCCGTATTGGTTCTATGACCAGTGTAATACGGGTTGAAACAACATCGGATTTAAAATATTGCAAGGTGTATGTTTCAGTATTAGGTAACGACGAAGAAAAGGCCAGTGTAATGCAGGGGCTGAAGAATGCCGCAGGATTTGTGCGTCGTTTGATTGCCCAAAGAGTTAATCTGCGCATTACACCGGAGTTTACCTTTAAGTTAGATGAATCAGCAGAATATGCCATTCATATGAATCAGCTGATTAGCAAAATTTCTAAGGATTTAAAGGAGAAAGAAGCCAATGAAGGGAATGAATGATTCTTTAGAAAAAATCAGAGAAATCATTTCAGCTCATCAAAATATTGTGCTTTGCGGACATATCAATCCTGACGGGGACGCCATTGGGGCTAATCTTGCCTTGGCGGCCTCCCTGAAAAAGGCTGGAAAAAATGTTCAGGTGCTTTTGAGGCCCTATGCGCCCAAATACGAACTGATTCCCAATGGCAATTTGGTTGTGCAAAGAGAAGAGGTGACCAGAGCGGAGCTCTTTATTGCCTTAGATTGTGGTGATATAGGACGCTTTGACTGGATTGAGGATATTTTCAAAGGTGCAAAATGTACCATGAATATTGACCACCATGCCAGTAATTCTTTTTTTGGAGAATATAACTATGTGCAGGAGAATGCTTCTTCAACCTGCGAAATAGTTTTTAATCTGCTGAAAGGGTTTTTCCCCATAGATGAAGGGATTGCTTCAGCGTTATACGCCGGAATTATTTATGATACAGGTGGTTTTCGTCATAGCTCTACTATGCCTGAAACCATGCGGGTGGCGGGAGAGCTAATGTCTTATGGCATTCCGTTTACGAAAATTTACAATGTCTTATTTGACAGCCGTAGTTTTTCGGAAATGAAGATCATGGGTAAAGCCTTTGATAAGGCAGAACTTTATTTTGATGGTAAGGTGATTTTCACTTCCATTACCATGGGGGATATTGAGGAATGCAAGGGCACCAATAAGGAGCTTGACGCGATCATCAATTATATAAAAGGTGTTAATGACATAAAAATTGCATGCTTTTTGTATGAAAAGAATGAGATGGATGTGAAAGCCAGTTTCCGTGGCAACGATGGCTACGATGTTTGTGCCTTAGCGCAAAAATTTGGTGGCGGCGGTCATGTAAAGGCGGCAGGGTGTACCATTGTGGCACCCATGGCAACGGCAAAGGAATTGATTTTTGCCGAAATAGAAAAAATGCTATAAGGGGGAGACCTTTTGGACGGAATCCTAAATATATATAAAGAAAAAGGGTTTACTTCCCATGACGTTGTTGCGGTGGTGCGTAAGACACTGCACATGAAAAAAGTGGGGCATACAGGTACCCTTGATCCTGATGCCGAGGGGGTACTGCCCATATGCGTGGGCAAAGGGACTAAGCTTGCGGATCTCATTATGGATGGACGCAAAAGCTACCGGGCTATACTCCATTTAGGTATTTCTACAACAACAGAGGATGCCTCGGGGGAGGTAGTGGAGGAGAAACCTGTGGTTTTTGATGAGGAGAGCATTGGAAGCGCCATAAACTCCTTTATTGGAGAGTTGGAACAAATACCCCCTATGTATTCTGCGGTGAAAATCAATGGAAAAAAACTATATGAGCTAGCAAGAGAAGGCAAAGAAATTGAACGTAAGGCGCGGAAGATTAAGGTGTATGACATTAAAATTCGCCGCTTTATTCCTCCTTGTCAAGTGGAGATGGACGTGGACTGCTCAAAGGGCACATATATCCGCACACTATGCGCGGATATTGGCAAAACATTGGGCTGTGGTGGACACATGGCAAGTTTATTAAGAACTGCTACTGGTGCATTCACCTTGGAGAATGCCATCAAGCTAGAAGAGCTAAAGGCTTTAGAGGAAGCAGGACAGGTAGATACTATTCTCTTAGGGTTGGCAGATGCCTTGGAGGGCTATACACGGGTTTTTGTTTCTGAAAAATCTGCAAAGCTGTTATACAACGGCGGTAAGATACGAAGTGAATTTTTCCAGGCAGAAAAAGAGCTGAAGGAAGGTCAAGAGGTTATTGTTTTTGACCATAAAATGAATTTAACGGGGATTTATACAGTAGTGCAGGAAGAAAAAAGCTTTTTTATCAAACCATTTAAGATGTTGATTTAAGGAGTAGAAAAATGGAACATATCACGGATACGCACATAGACCAGAATCAGCCGACGGCGGTGACGCTGGGCAATTTTGACGGCTTGCACCTGGGACATCGTGCGTTGATCAAATTGACAAAGCAATTTGCAGAGGAAGAAGGGTTAAAAAGCGTTGTTTTTACTTTTTCCCCCCATCCGATGCTGGTGTTCGGAAAAAAAGATGACTTTGCGCTGATTATGGCTCCTTCGGAAAAGAAATTTACCATGGAGCAACTGGGCATTAATACTTATATTGAGTATCCCTTTGACCAAACTTTTTCAGCAATGAGTGCCGAAGATTTTGCAATAAAGCTGATTTTTGAAAGATTGCAGTGCCGTGTTTTAATAGTAGGAGAAAATTATCACTTTGGCGCTAACCGTTCAGGTGATTACGAAATGCTGCAAAGATTGGGAGAAGCCCGTGGTGTTAAAGTCATTGCAGTACCCTCTGTTTTATTTGAGGAAGAACGTGTCAGCTCCTCCAGAATTCGCAAATGCTTACTACAAAAGGATTTAGAAGAGGCTAACCGTATGCTCACTGAACCGTACTTCATTTTGGGGAAGGTTTCTGAGGGGAAAAAACTAGGCAGAACCATTGGTTTTCCTACGATTAACATCATCGCTCATCCGCTAAAATTGTTTCCGCCAAACGGCGTTTATGCGACAAAAACTTTGTATAAAGGCAAGTATTATTATGGCGTAACCAATATTGGAATGAATCCTACAGTAAATGGTACACAAAAAATTGTGGAAACTTATTTGCTGAATTTTAATGAAAATGTTTACGGAGAAACACTGCAAACATTTTTTTATAAATTTTTACGTAGTGAACGCAAATTCCCCGGAGTTGAGGAGTTGCGTCAGCAAATCGAAATAAATGCTGAGCAGGCAGCAGCATATTTTGCGTCTGAGGAGTATTTGATTAAATGGAAAAGCGCCCAAGAGTAAAAATTGGGGAGTATAAATATGAGTCAAAATAAGAAAATATGGGCAACCCTAGCGTTGCTATTAACAGCTGCCATTTGGGGCAGTGCCTTTGTTTTCCAAAAATTTGCTGTTGACGAATTAACTACATCTTTTATCGTTGCGTCTCGCTTTTCTGTTGCAGGGATCATCACTGCCATAGCAACAATTAAAAAGTGGCATCGCATTGATAAGGAATATTTAATCGGGGGACTTGTCTCAGGTTCTACCATGGTTTTGGGCTCTGCATTACAGACAGTGGCTATGACTTATGGCACCACCCCCGGCAAAAGTGCATTTTTAACGTCCGCCTATTGTGTTATCGTACCTTTTTTAGGCTGGATCTTTATGAAAGAGCGCCCCAAGAGAAATCATATTATCGCTGCGGCCATCTGCTTAGTGGGGATTGGATTAATTTCATTGGAAGGCAGTATGAAAATTACTTTTGGGGATGGCATTACTTTATTGTGTAGTGGAGCTTTTGCCGCAAATATTATATCCATTGCGTATTATTGCAGAGGGAGAGACCCGATGCTTTTGACCATGTTGCAAATTTGTGTCGCAGGGTTATTGGGATGGATTGCTGTTTTTGCAACAGGAGGATTTCCACAAAGCTTATCATGGGCAGCTGCAGGAAATGTGCTCTATTTGGCAGTTTTTTCTACGGCTGTATGTTTATCCTTACAAAGTATTGGGCTAAAATATATTAATGCAACGGTGGGCACAATTATTTTAAGCTTGGAATCTGTTTTTGGTGTGGTTTTCTCTGTACTACTTTTTAAAGAGCAGATAACAATAAGAATGGCTTTGGGCTTTGTTATTATATTTTTTGCAATCATCTTTTCACAGTTTGATTTTACAAAAACTGTCGATGAAAAAATTGTGGAAAACCCAGAGAATTAGCGTATTGACCTTGCAAAGGCGAAGGTAGTATGCTAAAATAAAAATGCTGTAAATCCGAGACTCGGTCTTTGGACTCTCCAACCATTACTTAGTCTTTGGGGATGCATAGTAAAAAAAATTTCAGGAATTATAAGGAGGAAATAACAATGGCAACAATCAACAAACAGGAAATTATCGCAAAATACGGCAGAACCCCTAACGATACAGGTTCTCCCGAAGTACAGATCGCTCTGTTGACTGCAAGAATTACAATGCTTACAGATCATTTGAAGGATCACAAGAAGGATCACCACTCCAGAAGAGGTCTTTTGAAAATGGTAGGACAGAGAAGAGGTCTTTTGAACTATTTGAAGGACCTTGATATCGAAAGATATCGTGCTATCCTTAGCGAACTTGGTCTGAGAAAGTAAGAATTGCGATATAGGGAGGAGAGAGGAAATTTCCTCTCTTTTCTTCTATGATTTCAAAAAGAAAATAAGTGTATGTGGCACTATAGATTTCCAGCTTTTTTCATAGCTAAGGGTATGAGAAAAGCTGAAGATCTATGGTGCATAGAAGAAAAAACAAAAGGAGACTTTATTATGTTTAGAACTTATACCATGGATTTAGCAGGCAGAACTCTGACAGCTGAAATTGGCAGAGTTGCAGAGCAGGCAAATGGTGCAGTTATTTTGCGCTATGGTGAAACCACAGTTTTAGTGACCGCCACTGCATCTCAAAAGCCCAGAGAAGGAATTGACTTTTTCCCACTGAGCATTGATTACGAAGAAAGACTTTACTCTGTAGGTAAAATCCCCGGGGGCTTTATCAAAAGAGAAGGAAGACCATCTGAAAAGGCTGTATTGACCTCCAGATGTATTGATAGACCTTTGAGACCTTTATTCCCTAAGGATTACAGAAATGATGTTGCCATTGTGGCGACGGTTATGTCTGTTGACCAGGATTGTTCACCCGAAGTAATTGCTATGATTGGTGCTTCCTTGGCGTTGAATATTTCCGACATTCCTTTTACTGATCCTCTTTCCTCCGTAAGCATTGGCTATTGCGATGGTCAGCTGGTTGTAAACCCTACGGCAGAGCAAAGAGAAACTTCCAGATTATCCTTGACTGTTTCCTCCAAAGAGGACAAGGTTATGATGATTGAAGCTGGAGCAGACGAAATTCCTGATGAACTGATGATGGAAGCCATTCATTTGGCTTTTGACACCAACCTTGAGGTTGTAAAATTCATCAAAGAAATCGTAGCAAAAGAAGGCAAAGAAAAAGCACCTTATGAAGAGCATGTTATCAATCAGGAAGCTTATGATTTAGTTACAAGCTACATCACAGATGCAAGAATGGAAGATGCGGTTTTTGCTGAATTGAAGCAAGACAGAGATGCAAAGCTTAAGGTGATTACCGATGAAGTTACAGAAGCTTTAACAGAAAAGCTGACAGCAATTTATGGCGAAGATGCAAAAATCGGCGAAGTGTTGGGCGAAATTATCTATAAATTTGAAAAAATGACAGTGAGACGTATGATTTTAAAAGACCACAAGCGTCCTGACGGTCGTGGCATTGAAGAAATCAGAAAGCTTTCTGCTGAAATCGATGTATTACCCCGTGTTCACGGTTCTGCATTATTTTCTAGAGGACAGACACAGTGCTTGACTGTAACCACATTAGGTATGATTAGTGAAGGCCAGCGTTTGGATGGTTTAGATACCAATGAAACAGGCAAACGTTATATCCATCATTATAATTTCCCTGGTTATTCCGTGGGTGAAGCGAAAACTTCCAGAGGCCCCGGCAGACGTGAAATCGGCCATGGCGCATTGGGTGAAAGAGCTTTATTGCCTGTTATTCCCAGTGAAGAGGAATTCCCATATGCAATCCGTTTGGTTTCCGATATTTTAAGCTCCAACGGTTCCACCTCTCAGGCAAGTATTTGTGGTTCCACATTGTCCCTGATGGCGGCAGGTGTTCCCATTAAGCGTCCTGTTGCAGGTATTTCTGTAGGATTGGTTACCGGCGATACAGAGGATGACTTTGTTGAAATTACTGATATTCAGGGCGTTGAAGACTTCTTTGGCGATATGGACTTTAAGGTTGCCGGAACCAGCGAGGGTATTACAGCTATCCAAATGGATATGAAGATTAAAGGCTTGACCTTTGCCATGATTGAGCAGGCTTTTGCTCAGACAGGCAGAGCTAGAGAATATATTTTAAACGAAGTAATGCTGAAGGCAATTGCTGAATCCAGAAAAGAGCTTTCTCCTCATGCACCAAAGATTGCTTCTATGCAAATTGATGTTGAGAAGATTGCAGAAGTTATTGGTACAAGAGGCAAAGTAATCAAAAAAATTATTGAGGAAACAGGATGTGCAATTGATACCGAAGATGATGGCACAATCTTTATCAAGGGTATTAATGCTGCTGATATTCAGCGCGCCATTGATATGATTAATGCCATTGTAAAGGATCCTATTCCAGGCACAATTTACACAGGCGCAATTACAAGATTGATGGCTTTTGGCGCATTCTTTGAAATTGCACCAGGCAAAGAAGGCTTGGTTCATATTTCTAAGATTTCCAACAAGCGCGTGGAAAAGGTTGAGGATGTATTGGCTGTTGGCGATATTGTTAGCGCAAAGCTGATGGAAATTGATAAACAGGGCAGATTGAATTTCTCAATCAAAGATGCAGTACCTCAGGAAGAAAAGCCTAAGGAAGAAAAGCATAGTCATAAAGCATAATATCTAACAGATAGGAGGCTGTGAATAGGAAGGTTTTCCTGCACAGTCTCTTTTTTATGAGAGCATAAAAAATATAGTTTGGAACATGATAAAAGAAATTAGCGTTTTGCATGGGAGAGATTATATGGTTATTATTAAAAAATTACAAAACGGAATTTCTGTTGCTTTAGAGGAAATTGCCTATGTACGCAGCATTTCCTTTGGTATTTGGGTGAAAAACGGTTCCAGAAACGAAAAACCCGAGGAAAACGGTGTATCTCATTTTATCGAGCATATGATGTTTAAAGGAACAGAAAACAGAAGTGCAAAGGAAATTGCCCAGGCCATGGATGCCTTAGGCGGACAGATTAATGCTTATACCACCAAAGAATACACCTGTTATCATACCCGTGTATTGGATGAGCATTTTAAAAGAGCTTTAGAGGTTATGAGTGATATGTTTTTGCGTTCTTTATTTGCGCAAAAGGACGTGGAAAAAGAGCGCAATGTTATTATTGAGGAAATCAATATGTATGAGGATGCACCGGAGGAATTGGTGC
>NZ_DALYUL010000004.1:138699-163688 GCF_031981185.1 Anaerotignum sp.
GGGAAGCTCCTTAGGAATGCCTATTTTGGGAACCACGGAGACAATCTCTGCTTTTACTTCAGAGAGTATCAGAAATTATTATGAAAGAAACTATCAGCCGGAAAATATTGTGCTATCAATCGCAGGAAATTTTAAAACTGACGAAGTGATGGAAGAGCTGAACAGAGCCTTTGGGACTTGGGAACGAAAGCTACCCTTTACCCAATATGATTCAAAAGCAGAATATCATATCGCTCATGTGGTACGGGAGAAGGATGTGGAGCAGGTGCATAGCTGTGTAGCTTTTCCCAGCGTAGAACGTGACCATCCAATGAAGTATGCCCTTGGTGTATTTAATACCATTTTTGGCGGTGGAATGAGTTCTAGATTGTTTCAAAGGGTGCGGGAAGAAAATGGTTTAACCTATTCCATTTATAGCTACACCACGTCGTTTTCTGATTCGGGGTTATTCTCGGTTTGTGGAGGAATGAATCCCAATCAATTGGAGAAGGTATATGAACTTATCTTGCAGGAAATTGAAGATGTAAAAAAGAAACAATTACCACAAAAACTCATTGATGTGACCAAGGAACAGTTGATTAGCAACTATATCATTGGTACGGAAAGTACGTTGAATAGAATGACAGCATCAGGATCTGCATTGCTTCTGCGTGGTGTGGTTCAGGATTCGGAAGAGGTCATTGGTAAGCTTAGCGAGGTAACAGCCCAAGATATTTTGCAGGTTACAAATATGATTTTTGATACGGAAAAAGTGAGCTGGAGTGCAGTAGGAAACGTAAAAGGAAAAGATATTGACAAAATAGGAAAAAAAGTTTTTCATAAATCATAGAATCCGAGGGATAATAAGGATAGCGGTATCATTCCGTAATTCTTTTATATAGGAGGTCTTTTATGAAAACTGCAAATGCAATAGCATTAACACTGGTGATTATCGGTGCGTTAAATTGGGGATTGATTGGCTTTTTCGGCTATGATGTTGTAACCAGCATCTTTGGCGGAAATATGTTCTGGATCTCCAGAGTGATTTTTGGTTTGGTTGGCTTGGCAGGGCTTTGGTCATTATCTTTCTACAATTCCCTTGTACAAGAAAACCCTACCGTTCGTATTGCAAGACATTAATGAAAGTTGCAGCGGGAAACCGCTGCTTTACATAGAACAGGGGGAGCAAAATGCGTTTTACAAAAATGGAAGGCTGCGGGAACGATTATATCTATATCAACTGTTTTGAAGAAGTGGTGGAACAGCCTGAAAAGTTAGCCATTGCCATGAGTGAACGGCATTTTGGCGTTGGCGCTGATGGTTTAGTTTTAATAATGCCTTCGGAGAAGGCGGATTTTCGCATGCGCATGTTTAATCTGGATGGTTCAGAAGGAGAAATGTGCGGAAATGCAGTGCGCTGCATTGGGAAATATACTTATGAACGAGGTCTAACAAAAAAGGAAGAAATCTCTTTGGAAACTGCCGGTGGAATTAAATATTTAAAATGTAATATTGAAAAAGGAATTGTAAAAACAGTTAAGGTAGACATGGGTGAGCCTATATTGGCGGCGGAGAAAATTCCTGTCATGCATGAAACCAGTCCTGTGATTGGAAAAAGAATCGTAATCAATAATAATGAATTCCCGTTTACCTGTGTATCTATGGGGAATCCCCACGGAATTACTTTTGTAGAGGAAACAGAACATTTTCCCGTTGAAGAGTATGGAAAACAGGTGGAAAATAATCCGGTATTTCCAAGAAAGACAAATGTTGAGTTTGTACAGATTTTAGGAAGGGATCACATCAAGATGCGTGTTTGGGAAAGGGGAAGCGGCGAAACCCTTGCCTGTGGCACAGGTGCCTGTGCGTCGGTGGTTGCATCTATTTTAAATGGGTTTTGCGACAGGGAAGTGAAAGTGTCTCTCCTTGGTGGTGAACTGACAATCCATTGGAA
Organism: Anaerotignum sp.; assembly: GCF_031981185.1. GTDB lineage: Bacteria > Bacillota > Clostridia > Lachnospirales > Anaerotignaceae > Chakrabartyella. Next base: position 140,633 of record NZ_DALYUL010000004.1, read on the forward strand.
TGAAGAAGACAATCACGTATATATGACAGGCCCAGCTGCTTTTTCCTTTGACGGTGTTTGGTTAAAAGGCGTTTGATGTTGGAGATAGAGGAGGAAATATATGGCGAAAGATTTACATGATACCGCGGATTTAGAGGAAAGAGTGATTTTATTTGCTGTTGAGCCGGATGAACGCAATAGTCGCTCAACCATGGAAACAGAGGCTTGCTTAGACGAATTGGAAGAGTTGGTTCGTACAGCAGGGGCGGTTGCTGTGGCCAGGAGCATACAAAAGCGAGAGCGGGTGCACCCCGGTCATTACTTAGGCAAGGGCAAAATTGAAGAGCTAAAAATGATGGTGGAGACATATGGTGCATCGGGTGTTGTTTGCGATGATGAGCTTTCGCCGGCACAGCTGAAGAACTTAGAGCGAATGCTAGAAACCAAGGTGATGGACAGAACCATCGTAATTTTAGATATTTTTGCAGCAAGAGCAATTTCCGGTGAAGGTAAAATACAGGTTGAGTTGGCACAGTTAAAGTACCGTTTATCCCGTTTGACAGGCATGGGTGCATCAATGTCAAGATTGGGTGGTGGTATTGGCACAAGGGGTCCCGGTGAGAAAAAACTGGAGACGGACAGACGGTATATCAAAGACCGTATTGCTGAATTAAAGAGTGCGGCAAAAGAGATACAGACTCACCGGGAATTATTGAGAAGCCAAAGAGGAAAAAAGGGGACTCCTGTGGTATCTTTGGTTGGATATACAAATGCGGGGAAGTCTACACTGATTAATAAATTGACAGATGCAGGGGTTTTGGCGGAGGATAAGCTGTTTGCTACCCTTGACACAACAACAAGAAAAGTGGAGTTACCTAATGGTTCTGAAATATTACTAACGGATACCGTAGGATTTATTCAAAAGTTACCTCACCATTTGGTACAAGCTTTTCGGGCAACCTTAGAAGAATTAAAATTTGCGGATATTCTGCTCCATGTAGTAGACGCATCCAATGCCAATAGGCAGGAACAGATGCAGGTGGTGTATAAAACATTGGAAGACTTGGGATGTGGTGATACGCCTGTTATTACTGTGTTCAACAAAATGGATAGAGACGTGGAATTACCATTGCCATTGGATATGAAGGCAAGAGAAATTGCCCAGGTATCAGCATTTAATGGTGATGGATTGAATGGAATGCTGGGTATGGTTGAAAACTTATTAAAAAGTTTTCGAAAATCCATGGTGGCTTTGGTTCCTTACACAGAAGGGGGACTCATTGGATGGGTTCATGGGCGGTGTGAAATCATTCGGGAAGAGCATACGCCAGAAGGTGTTTTATTAGAGATATATGTGGATGAAGAGTCTGCAAACCGATTAGAGAAATATAAACAATAAAAGCATCTCCTAGGATTTATTAAAATTAAATCCTAGGAGATTTTTTACAGGGAAAAATGGGAACTAATTTTATTCATTTACGTTTAAAATATAAACGGCTTCTTCGTAATCTTGTCTCTTTACATAAATTTTGTATTCTGTTTGGGTTCCGACAGGTAAAATGTTACCATTACCTCGGGAATTAGTTTGCCAAAAGTTGCCCATGGTGGAGATGGTATATTCAATTTTATGGGCTGAAAGAAGATTTCGTATTTCTGCTTGCTTTTCTAAAGAATAGGTAATAAATAATTCTTTGCGGTTGAATATGGTAATCATAAGAAACCCCTCCTGATTTCAGGATATCAGGACGACGGTGGGATGGCAACCAAAAGTAACCAAATTACCGAATTGAAACCGTATTTTAAGAAAAATTTAAGCTTTCTGGTTCAATTCTGTAACAAGTATATGTTACGATTAATATTAAAAATCGACATTATTTTTTAATGTAGGGGAGTGTGAAGCTTGAGTCAAAATGTAATTCGAATTAAAAATGTAAAAAAGATTTATCAAATGGGCAAGGAACATATTCAGGCTGTAAATGGCATCAGCTTAAATATCCGACAAGGGGAAGTATGCTGTTTACTTGGAAAGTCAGGCTCAGGCAAATCCACTTTATTAAATTTGATTGCGGGATTGGAGAAACCCTCTTCCGGTGAAATTATATTTAACAAAAAACACATAGAGCGGATGAATGAGGATCAATTGGCGGATTTTAGGCAGAAATATGTTGGATTTGTATTTCAGTCATACAATCTTTTGCCAACATTAACGGCAATGGAAAATGTTACGCTACCGCTGATTTTTAAGAATGTTCCTCTGAAGGAGCGGAATGAGCGGGCGATGGAGATGCTAAAAAATGTTGGTCTGGAAGAAAGAGCCTATCATAAGCCTCATGAAATGAGTGGTGGACAGCAGCAAAGGGTTAGTATTGCCAGAGCATTTATCAACAGCCCTCAGGTAGTATTTGCAGATGAGCCAACAGGAAATTTGGACACTCGCACAACATATGAAATGATGGATTTGATTACGGCTATGGCAAAGAAAAATAACCAAACCCTAGTAATTGTAACCCATGATTTAGAGCTGGCAGAGTATGCAGATAGAATTGTTATGCTCTCAGACGGAACAATAGAACGTATCGAGGACAAAACGCAGGTTGAAGGAGAGAAAGAGTGATGAGTAAAAGGTTGTTTCAAAGGGTATTTGTATTGATTATGATGTGTTCCATGGTTCTGGGGCAAACGTCAGTCATTTTTGCAGATGATTTTAGCGAAAACGGTTCCCCCAAAATAATAGTTGGCGGGGATGGATTGATTGAGGTTGTGGCGGGACAGGAAAACCGTGCCAGCATTCAAGTGAAAAATAAAGGTGGAGCACCCGCGGATAATGTTTATGTCAGCGTAAAGAGAAGCCCCACAGATCCTTTTCGAGTGACCATTCCAGGTGGCGGTGATTTAGGAAGTGTAGGCGCAAATGGATATAAGAATGTTACATTGGTTGTTAATATTAATGGCGAGGTGAAGGAGTCAAGCTACCCCGTAACTTTGGACTTTACATATCGAAATACCAATGATTCAACTTTTACCAGTTCGGAAACAATTTACTTAAAAATGAAAGGGTTTGATGATGAACCAAGCTTTAAATTGGATGCTATGGCCCTTAGTCCAGAAAGTATGTCTCCCGGTAGCAGTGCCAACTTAAGTGGTAAAATTGTTAATAACGGTGAGAAGGATATGCAGGATGTAGATATAAGCTTAGAGAATTTGTCTACAGACAAAATCAGTTTAAGCGGTGGCTTTAGCAGTAAGCATTTTGCAAACATACCTATTGATGGCAGTGCAAATTTTGCATTTTCACTGGTAGCCAGCGCGGATATGGCGGCAGGCAACTATCCTGTGTCCATCAAGTTGAAGTACAAAGATAAATTTGGAAAAGCAGTTGAAAAAGCACAGGATTATTATGTGAATGTAGGTGGCGTAGCAGGGCAGAAATCTCAGTTGGAGATTCGCAATATGAAAGAACCCAGCGGTGTTTATGGCGTAAATCAGAATTTCACAGTCAGCTTTGATTTGTATAACAGTGGTAAGATTTCAGCAAAAAATATTGTGGTGAAAGCAGAACCTGTAGATGCTACTGCAGTGGTTCCTAAATCGGCAAGTGTGAAAACAATTTCTGAATTAAAGGCAGGCGCAACAACAACCCTCACCTTTACCTTTGCGGGAACTGCAGAAGCAAAATCTCAAAATTATGCAATACTTTTTACAACAGAATACACATCGAGTGGAACAGCGGTAACCTCCTTTAAGCAGTATGCGGGAGTTAATGTGAGCAATCCTAGCAAGGATGAGGAAACTGCCAGCAAACCAAAGTTAATTGTAAGCAACTATGAATGCAATCCTTTAATTGTTATGGCAGGGCATGAGTTTGACTTAAACATGGACATTTTAAATACCCATGCGACAAAAGGCGTTAAAAATATTAAAATGTTTTTAACTTTAGCGGAGGAAACCTCTTCTGACAGTCAAAAATCAGGAAATATTTTTACTCCTGTAAACAGCAGTAATACATTCTATTTTGATGCGATTGGACCAAAAGCAAAGACACAAAAGAAATTGCGTTTATATGTCGTTCCTGAAGCTCAGCCTAAGACATATACTTTGACGGTAAACTTTGAATATGAGGATGCTGCAGGCAAGGAATATACTGCAACAGAATTGCTTGGTATTAATGTAAAACAGGTTACCGAAATGCAAGTGGATGATTTTGCAATGCCTGAAACAGTGGAAATGGGTACGCCAGTTGCCGTTTCCTTTGGCTATAACAATACAGGTAAGGTAACACTGAATAATGTTATGGTTAAGGTAGAGGGCGACGTTGAGTGCCAGAACAAGAGTACATATATTGGCAACATGGAGTCAGGTAACGGAGAATATTTTGAGACTTCTTTTACGCCCAATAACAGTGGGGAAGTACCTGTAAGCATTGTGATTTCCTATGAAGATGCAACGGGTGAGTTGAAGGAAGAACGCAGAGATTTTGTATTAAATGTTACAGAACCTATGATGCCTGATGATTTAGATGATACAAATAACGAAACACCGCCCATGGATATGAAGAAAGTTATGATTTCTGTTTCCATATTAGCACTTTTGGCCATGGCATTATTTATCTTTATTAGACGTCAAAAACAAGAACCTCAGAATACTTTTGCGGAAAGCGAAAATGACATAGACGAAGAGGACGAAGATGACAGAGAGGATATGTCTTTATGAGTACGAAGGACTTATTAGATATGGCTCTTCGTAATTTGTTGAAGCGAAAGCTCCGAACATTCCTAACGGTGCTTGGTGTTGTAATTGGTACGGCTTCCATTGTTGTAATGGTATCCATCGGAATTGGAATGAATGAGAGCTTTGCCCGTCAACTTGAAAGTTGGGGGAGCCTGCAAGTAATTGATGTATATTCGCCCAATGGCGATAATGGCCGCTACATGCAAGACGATGATTTTGCAAATGATGCCAAGAAAAACGGTAAGAAAGTAAATTTGGATGCTGTGGCAGTGGAATCTTTTCGCCAAATGGCTGGGGTAGAGGCAGTTTCTCCAATTAAAAATCTTTACCTGATGCTTGGAAGCGGCAAATATGTTTCGGATGCAAATATTATAGGACTTGATCCGGCAGCTATGGAGGCTCTGGGCTATAAAATTGAAGATGGCCGGGCTTTGAACGGTGAGGATGTAAAATCCATCGTCGTAGGTGGTGGTGTAGAATTTTATGACCCTAAATTAAATTGGGAGATGAGAATGAATTCAGAACCACCCCAGTTAGAATTGGTTGGGGAAAAGGTTGAAGTTAGCTATGACTGGAGTTATGGTTCAAAACATGCTGATAAAACCATTAAATCCAATAAGTTCGAAGTGGTTGGAACCATGTCTGCTGAAGGAAGTAATGGCTGGAGTGTCATTATGCCCATAAAAGAGCTTGAAAAAATCGAGAAGGCTCAGCAAGATTGGGAGAAAAAACAGAATGGTTCTTTCGGTGGGAGAGGGCAGAAACAACAATCTCATGAATATGAACAGGTAATGGTTAAGGTAAAAGATATTAAAAATGTTCAGGCTGTACAACAGCAGATTAAGGACATGGGTTATCGGGCCACCAGCTTATCAGATGAATTGGATGCTATGAAAGAAACCACGAAAATGCTCCGTATGGTTTTAGGAGCAATTGGCGCCATTTCATTGGTAGTTGCGGCAATCGGCATTACCAATACCATGGTTATGGCAATTTATGAAAGAACCAGAGAAATTGGTATTATGAAGGTAATTGGTGCTTCTCTTAGAGATATTAAGCTGCTATTCTTAACAGAAGCTGCATTTATTGGATTTGCAGGGGGGATTTTAGGTATTGGTGTAAGCTTTGTTACATCAAAGCTGGTTAATTTTGTAGCCATGCAGCAAGGCAGTGATATGTCTTCCTCCATACCGCTTTGGTTATATCTTGGTTCCATTGCTTTTGCAACGGTAATCGGCGTTCTTTCAGGATATTTGCCTGCTCAACGAGCAATGAAGCTAAGTGCATTATCGGCAATTAAAACAGAATAATATAAATATTCTAAAGAAACATATGAAAACACACTATTTTTGATTATAAACAAAAAAATAGTGTGTTTTTTCATGGAAAAGATGATAACTCACGATTTTTTGGAAAGACTATGGAGGAAGAAATGTCATAACAAAAAGGGATTGATTTAAGATGTTAATCCAGCTGGCAGCTGCACCGGTTTTTCTAGGGCTATTTTATATTTATGTAAGGGATAAATATGAAAAAGAGCCATGGAGAATGCTCTTTCTAGGATTATTGTACGGAATTTACACGACTGCCGTGATTTATGCAGTTGGATTGGGATTGGAAAAAATTTTTCCCCATGTAGAGTCGCCCATTTATACATCCTTCATCAGCTCAGCAGGAGTTGAAGAGGTGACGAAGTATGTATTTTTGGTACTTTTAATATGGAGAAATGGTAATTTTAATGAACCTTTGGATGGTATTGTGTATGGCGTTTTTATTTCCTTGGGGTTTGCGTGGATTGAAAACATTATATATGTAACACATCCGGTTATGGGGGGGTACAGCTCTGCATTTTCCAGGGCATTTCTTTCTGTTCCGGGACATGGATTATTTGGTGTACAAATGGGTTATTATTTAGGGCTAGCTAAGTTTTTTGGAGGGAAAAAACATCTTTGGCTTGCATTTTTCGTTCCATATTTGGTTCATGCCTTATATAATTATTTTCTGCTTGAGAAATTTTCGTTTTTCTGGATTCCTTTTTGGATATTGGAAGCATGGCTATGGTGGTCAGCCCTAAGACACATTAAAGAGCTGGTACGAATTTCACCTTTTCGAGAATAAAATGACACGATTTTACTGTTGGACTTGAAATAAATAGGAAAAAGCGGTATACTGATTAAAACAGAATACTTGGCAGAAAATAACACAATTACGGAGGTCAACCAGTGGTAGAAGCGGTGAGCTGTGGAGGCGTTGTGATTTATAAGTGGAAAATTCTCCTCTTATATAAAAACCAAAACGGCAGATATATGGGTTGGGTATTGCCCAAGGGCACTGTGGAAGAAGGCGAAACCTATCGGCAAACCGCTTTGCGTGAGGTAAAGGAAGAATCCGGTGCCACCGGTGAAATTATCAAGTATGTAGGGAAAACCCAATATACCTTTAAGGGCAGTGAGGATACCGTAAACAAAACAGTACATTGGTATTTGATGAGTGCCAATTCCTTTTTTTGTAAGCCTCAAAGTGAAGAATATTTCGCCGATGCAGGTTTTTATAAATTCCATGAAGCCTATCATCTGTTAAAATTTAACGACGAACGCCAGATTTTAAAAAAAGCATATTATGAGTATAGTGAAATGCGTAAGAATAAGGAATTTCTGAAACGGAAATTTTCTGAAAAAAAAACGTAAAGGAGTAATGGAGTATGAAAAAGTATTTTGAGCTAAAACCCAGTTTTGAAGATTTGAAGGATAAAATCGTAGTATTACACAAAGAAGATGATGAGAAAAAAACATTGTTTATTGTTTTAGCAGTTCTTGCTGCTGTTTTGGCAGTGGTAGCTTTAGGTGTTGTTTATTTACTGAAAACAAAAATGGATGACGAATACGATGAAGATTGGGATTATGATTGGGACGATCTTGAAGATGAATACTGCAACGAAGATGATTGCTGCTGCACAGATAAGGATATTGATGATTCCGTAAAGGTAGAGAAAGTATAAGGAAGATGGGGCGGCAGGTGGCCGGTATGGTTTTTACTACTGACTGCGCGCCACCTCCCTTTTTTTCTTTTGGTTGGGACAAAAAAAATAGGATAGGACAAAAAAAGACCAAAGGAAGGTGTGACATGGAAGACAAACTGCAATTAATTCGTAAAATTGCACCTGATTTGACAGAAGAAATGATTAAAAGGTATCGTGTTTTAAAGACCGTACGCCTTTTGCAGCCCTGTGGAAGAAGAATGGTGGTGCTTGCTTTAGGGATGACAGAAAGAACGGTTCGCAGTGAAATTGAGCGGTTTAGTGTGCAAAAGCTGGTTCTGGTTTCAAAGACAGGTATGGTTGTTACAGAAGAGGGCATGGAAGTTTTAGAGGGGCTTGATACAGTTTTCTCCATTATGACGGGATTATCCGTTTTGGAGGAAAAGTTAGCAATGCTTTTAGGTGTTAAGCGTGTACTTATTGCACAAGGCGACGCAGATGTCAGTGAGCGTAGTCGTAAGGAAATGGGACAGCTTGCCATGCGGCATCTTTTGGAGAAGACCGATGAGAAAAGCTGTATTGCCATTACCGGTGGTTCATCTATGGAAGATCTGGTGCTTGCGGCGCCAGAAATGTCTAAGTCTATGGCTAAAATGGTTGTGCCCGCCAGAGGCAGTATTGGGAGAAGAATGGAATTACAAGCAGATACTTTGGCAGTACAGCTAGCTGAGAAATTGCAAGCGGAGTATCGACTGTTGCATTTGCCGGACAATTTAAGCGAAACCGCATTAGAGGAAATGAAAAAGCAGCCGGAAATTCTAGAAACCATACAGGAAATGGAACGGGCGAACATCTTACTCTTAGGTGTGGGCAATGCATTGGATATGGCGGAAAAACGTAGGTTAGATGCAGAAATAATGGCCAACTTAGTAAAACAGGATGCAATTGCAGAAGCCTGCGGTTATTATTTTAACCGAAGTGGTGAAGTGCTTTACAGAACCCGTTCTATTGCCATTGATTTTGATCAAATCAGCAAGATGGATGAGGTTATTGTGGTTGCTGGCGGGGAGAAAAAGGCGGAGAGCATTTTAGCTGTAAGCAAAAGCATTCCCAGTGGTATATTTATTACCGACGAAGGGGCTGCGCTGAAAATGCTGAGAGCTTTAGAGGCATAGAACATGAAGGATTATTTTTAACTCTTAAATTTGAAATTCGTTTGCTGTCTAGGGGACTTTTGCAATATGAATATTATAAAATATTGGGTTCTACAACAGAGTATATGCCATTTAATAAAGCTTTTGTCATAATGGCACCAATGGCTCAAGATGAATTGAAAATCAAAGTTTTGGGGAAAAGTATAACATATTTGGTAGAAGCAGTTCTGTGATCAGAAAGGAGACTGAAAAAATGTTAAACAAAAAATCGGTTGATGATTTACAAGTAAAAGGGAAACGGGTTTTGGTCAGATGTGACTTTAACGTGCCCTTACAGGATGGGGCAATCACTGATGAAAATAGAATAACAGCCGCCCTCCCTACAATCAAAAAGCTTGTGGAAGATGGTGGGAAAATTATCCTTTGTTCCCACATGGGCAAACCAAAGGGTGAACCAAAGCCCGAACTTTCTTTAGCACCTGTGGCAAAAAGACTTTCTCAATTGCTAGGGAAAGAGGTAGTTTTTGCTAAAGATGATACGGTTGTGGGCGAGAATGCCAAAAAAGCTGTGGCAGCAATGCAGAATGGCGATGTTATATTATTGGAGAATACACGCTATCGGAAGGAAGAAACAAAAAATGACGAAACACTTAGCAAGGAGCTGGCTTCTTTGGCTGATGTTTTTGTAAACGATGCGTTTGGTAGTAGCCATAGAGCTCACTGCTCCACTGTAGGGGTGACGGAATTTGTAAAGGAATCTGCTGTTGGGTATTTAATGGAGAAAGAAATTGAATTTTTGGGAAATGCTGTGAATAACCCGCAGCACCCTTTTGTGGCAATTTTGGGTGGCTCTAAAGTTTCTGATAAAATCAATGTTATCAACAATTTATTGGACAAAGTGGATACACTAATCATTGGCGGCGGTATGGCATATACCTTTGCTGTAGCTAAGGGGGGCAAGGTTGGAGACTCCTTGCTGGAAGCAGACAAGGTGGTTTATGCCAAGGAAATGATAGATAAAGCAGAAGAAAAAGGCGTTAAACTATTGCTTCCTGTGGATACGGTAATAACCAAGGAATTTAAGAATGATACAGAATTTAAAACAGTATCAGCATTGGAAATTCCCGATGGCTGGATGGGACTAGATATTGGTGAAAAATCCAGAGAGCTATTTACAGATGCAATTAAGGGTGCTAAAACAGTTATTTGGAATGGCCCAATGGGTGTGTTTGAATTCGAAAACTTTGCAGCTGGAACTAAGGCAGTAGCCCAGGCAATGGCGGATATTGATGCAACAACAATTATTGGTGGTGGCGACTCTGCTGCAGCGGTAAATCAGTTGGGCTTTGGGGATAAAATGACCCATATTTCCACAGGCGGCGGTGCATCGTTGGAATTTTTGGAAGGAAAGGACTTGCCGGGCGTAGTAGCAGTGCAAGATAAATAAGGCTTGAATTATGAAACGCAAGGGGAAAATATTCGCAGTGATGGTTTTGTTATGCAGTTTGCTTTTTCAGCTGACTGCTTGGGGAAAAACGGTTGTTGCCATGGACTGTGTTGAAGAAGAATTGATAGAACCGGCGGAGAAAACGATTTTTCCGCCCACAGACTATATTCCAGTATTAATGTATCATCATTTTGCAATACGAGATATGGGCGAGGGAAACGGCGTTGTTACCACCCAAGCCGAGCTGAGGGATCAAATTTCTTATTTAAAGAATGCAGGTTATGAAATTATTTCTCTGGAAACTTTGAGTGAACTCCTTCAGCGGGTGGAAAAAGAGAAGGTTCAAAATAGAAAAAAAGGAAAAGATGAATTTAGCCTCGAATTAGATAAAAAATATGTTTGCATTACTATGGATGACGGTTATTTGAGTAACTATGAATTGGCTTTTCCGGTTTTTCAAGAATATCGTGTCCCTGCCTCTATCTTTGTTGTAACGGATAGCATTACAAACCAGACTGGATTACAGAAATTTGACTGGCAGCAAGCAAAGAAAATGGTGGATAGCCGATTGGTTAAAATATATAACCATACAGCAAACCACATACCTGCGGATATGGAAACAGAAGATGAATTTCTTGACCAAGTGGACAAGGGAGAAATTGCACTGCAAACGTATCTGAGACAAGATGCCTGCAAGGCTTTGGCGTTTCCCAATGGACATTTCACCGTTGAATGCCAAGAAGGCCTGAAAGAAATGGACTTTGACTTATTATTCACGGTAGAGCAAAAGGTTATTACAAAACAAACATCACGCTACGAGATTCCAAGAATTGCTGTGGAATCCGGGTGGGATGGTCAAACTTTGATGGAAAACATAGAGCGCACGGCGAGAAAAAGCTTTGTGCCGTAAGAGAGGTGAGGTTCATGAGAAAAAAGATTATAGCAGGAAACTGGAAAATGAACAAAACGCCCAAAGAGGCGATAGAATTTTGCAGGCTGATGAAGGACAAGGTTGCATCCTCAGCAGTTGATGTAGTTTTTTGTGTACCTTTTGTTGATTTATATTCTGTTTTGGAAGAATTGAAGGGCAGTGGAATTGGTGTTGGAGCCGAAAATATGCATTTTGAGGACAGCGGTGCATATACAGGAGAAGTTTCTCCCCTAATGCTAAAAGAGATGGGAGTATCCTATGTTGTTTTAGGCCATTCTGAACGTCGTCAATATTTTGGTGAGACAGACGAAATGGTAAATAAAAAAGTTAAGAAGGCTTTAAAAGTTGGAATTACTCCTATTATGTGCTGTGGGGAAACCTTAGAGCAAAGAGAAGCAGGAATTACAATAGAATGGATTCGTATGCAGGTGAAATGCGGATTACTTGGTTTGAGTACTGACGAGGTTGAAAAAACTATAATTGCTTACGAACCTATTTGGGCAATTGGCACAGGCAAAACTGCATCTTCACTGCAAGCACAAGAGGTTTGCAAGGCTATTCGTCAGGTAGTAGGTGAGGTTTATGGTGAAGCAGTTTCAGAAAATGTAAGAATTCAATATGGCGGCAGTGTGAGTGGCAAAAATGCGGCAGAATTGTTTGCTATGGCGGATATTGATGGTGGATTGGTTGGCGGTGCCAGCTTAAAAGAAGAGTTTCAGGAGATTGTACACTATCAGAAATAACCAAGCGAGGAAAGCAAGGTGAAAATATGGGAAAAAAAACAACAGTATTGATGATATTAGACGGGTTTGGCTTGAATGAAAAAACTGAGGGAAATGCAATTAAACAGGCAAATACACCTGTTTTAGATGGTATTTTTAAAAAGTACCCTTTTGTGAAAGGATATGCCAGCGGTCGTGACGTTGGTTTGCCTGAAGGACAAATGGGGAACTCTGAAGTGGGACATTTGAATATGGGAGCTGGACGTATTGTGTATCAGGAGTTAACCCGTATTACGAAGGCAATTGAAGATGGAGATTTTTACGAAAATCAGGAGCTGCTTCATGCCATTGAACATTGCAAGAAAAATGCTTCAGCCCTACATTTATTTGGCTTGGTCTCTAATGGAGGTGTTCACAGCCACAACACCCACTTATATGCACTGCTAAGACTAGCAAAAAAGCATGATTTGGAAAAGGTTTATGTACATGCATTCTTAGATGGTAGAGATACCCCTCCTTCATCGGGAGCGGATTTTGCCGCAGAATTAGCGGAAAAAATGCGTGAGATGGAGATTGGTGAGTTTGCCACTGTAATGGGGCGCTACTATGTCATGGATCGTGATAAACGATGGGAAAGAGTGCAAGGAGCCTATGATGCCATGATTTTAGGCAAAGGCGTAACAGCTACAGATGCCATTGATGGGATCAAACAGTCTTATGATAAAGGTAAGACCGATGAATTTGTGCCACCCACTGTGATTGTGGATGAAAAGGGCATGGCAAAGGGGAAAATTGCTGATCATGATGCTGTCATTTTCTTTAATTTCCGTCCAGATCGGGCAAGGGAGATTACAAGAGCAATCTGTGACCCTGATTTTGATGGTTTTAAAAGAGAAAAGGTATTGCAGGATTTAAAGTATGTCTGCTTTACGGAATATGATGTTACCATACCCAATAAAGAGGTTGCATTTAAACCTCAGAAATTGACTAACACATTGGGAACTTATATATCCTCTTTGGGTTTAAAGCAATTAAGAACCGCTGAAACAGAAAAGTACGCCCATGTTACATTCTTTTTTAACGGCGGTGTGGAAGAACCAAATCCCAATGAGGATCGCTGGCTTGTGCCTTCTCCAAAGGTTGCAACCTATGATTTACAGCCGGAAATGAGCGCTTATGAGGTAACGGATGGTTTGGTGAAAGCAATCCGTTCTAAGGAATATGACTTAATTATTGTTAATTATGCAAATTCTGATATGGTAGGGCATACCGGTATCATTGAAGCTGCAATCAAAGCTGTGGAAGCAGTCGATACATGTGTGGGTAGAGTATTGGAAGCGCTATTGGAAACGGGTGCTAATATGTTTATGTGCGCGGATCATGGTAACAGTGACCAAATGATTGATTATGTGACCCATGAACCTTTTACAGCTCATACGACAAATCCAGTGCCTTTTGTGTTAATTAATTATACCGATGGTGTTGGTTTAAGAGATGGTGGCAGATTGGCAGACATTGCACCTACCCTTTTGGAAATGATGGGCTTGACGATTCCTGAGGAAATGACGGGAAAAAGCTTGCTGATCAGCAAGTGAGTATTTAAAGATTTCGATGGAAAAGCGGTAATCATAGTCGTTTTTTACTTTTGTTATTGTTAAAATTGTTTTTTATAGTATAGATTCGCTTTTGCCTATAAAAGGTATGAAAGATTTTGGACAGTGTTCTAAGATTTTTATAAGGCGAACCAGAAAATACAAGGAGGAAGTTACGTATGAAAGGTTTTTTTGAAATTACAGATGTTTATGCAAGAGAGGTTATGGACTCCAGAGGCAACCCTACGGTTGAAGTTGAGGTTATTGTTGATGACAGCATTATGGGTCGTGCTGCTGTTCCCAGTGGTGCTTCCACAGGAGCTTTTGAAGCGGTGGAAATGCGTGATGGTGGAGAGAGATTCAACGGTACTGGCGTGCAGAAGGCAGTTGATAATGTAAACGACATTATTGCAGAAGAAATCATTGGTATGAATGCTTTGGATCAAGTTTCTGTTGACAAAGCTATGATTGCATTGGATGGCACACCCAACAAAGCAAAATTAGGTGCAAACGCTATTCTTGGTGTATCTATGGCTGTGGCAAAGGCTGCGGCGGAAGCTTTGGATATGCCTTTATATCAGTATTTGGGTGGTTTTAATGCAAAAACTATGCCTGTTCCTATGATGAACATTATGAACGGTGGCAAGCATGCGGACAACACAGTAGATATTCAGGAATTTATGATTATGCCAGTTGGTGCTCCCTCCTTCAAGGAAGCTCTCCGTATGTGTGCTGAAATCTATCATATGCTGAAAAAGGTTTTGAAAAACAAAGGCCTTTCTACAGCAGTAGGTGATGAAGGCGGTTTTGCACCTGACTTGCCTACAGCAGATGCTGTTATTGATCTGATTAAAGAGGCTGTTGAAGCAACAGGTTACAAGTGGGGAGAAGAAATTAAAATTGCTTTAGACCCTGCTATGACAGAATTGTACGACGAAAAAGATGGCAAGTATCATTTCCCCGGAGAAAGCAAAATGGCCGGCAAAGAGATTGTAAGAACATCCGAAGAAATGGTTGCATTCTGGAAGACATTGGCTGACAAATATCCCATTGTCTCCATCGAAGATGGTTTGGCTGAGGAAGATTGGGCAGGCTGGCAGTTATTGACCAAGGAATTGGGCGACAAGGTTCAGCTGGTTGGTGACGACCTTTTTGTTACAAACACAGAACGTTTACAAAAGGGTATTGAACTGAAAGCCGGAAACGCTATTTTGATTAAAGTAAACCAAATTGGTACATTGACAGAAACTTTCAATGCAATTCAGTTAGCAAACAGAAATAAAATGACAGCTATTGTTTCCCACAGAAGTGGCGAAACAGAGGATACCACCATTGCAGACATCGTTGTGGCTGTGAATGCGGGACAGATTAAGACAGGTGCGCCTGCTAGAACAGACCGTGTTGCAAAATACAATCAGCTTCTGAGAATTGAAGAAGAACTGGACGATGCAGCAGAATTTGCAGGCATGGATGCATTCTTTAATATAAAGTAATTTAACTAAATGTGAAATAAGGCTTTTTATGGTGTATTAATCATAGAAAGCCTTATTTTTTTGTTGTAACGAAAGAAGATAAGGATGCGGACTATTGTAAATATTTCAGCAACTTATAGCTTTGGAATTAATTGTTGACCACCATATAATGAAAGATTTAGCAGGTTTGCTTAGGAAGGGGAGAAAAAATGGAAAGTACATCTGACCATTCGTATTGATAAAGCTGCGCAAAATTGGTAAGGTAATAAGAACAATTCTTACTAATGTATTAATTGCCTTGGCACTAATCAATATAATAATTCTATATGAACTCTTTAAGCAGGTGAATGTAATTTAACTTTCTAGAATTCAGAGAATTAAGTTTTAAAAATTGAGCGCTGATAAAATATCTTTATGAAGAAATTATAAGTAAAAAACGATATGTGGATTCTTCCATTTGAATCTTGTACATTTATTTTATGTTTAAAGCTAAAGTACAAATTTAAGAAATATGTTAATTATTCCCATGTGAAAAAATGTTATGATGTTAGATATACAATGATTAACACATCTTTAATAACATGATTTTTAAAGGGGGGATACATATGAAAAAAATAAAAAATCTTATTATTTTTGCTTTGGTGACAAGTTGTTTTACTGGTTGCACTGCCATTAAGGAAGAAGAAGTCTTCATGGAATCCCAAGAATTTAAAGAAATTAGCCAGGAGGAAGAGGAAAAAGCGCTGGAAAACTATGTTACAGAATTTCCTGACTATGAATTTACAGGGATATTAGATGAGACTGTGGGTGACCGTCATTTTGCGGCAGAAGTAACACCAGCGAATATTGTTGAGGATTTAGTATTTCATGACTATTACTATGATATAAAAGGGGAATACGACAAACTTTCTGGGATATATGGAGATAACGAGTCACTTAAAATTTCTGCTAGTAACGAAAAGAAAAGATTTGCAGAGGGTGCCTACATGCAGGAGTATATTATTCATAGTTTATCCACATGGATGAAGGAGGAGTTTCAGAATTCGGAATATATTTATAAACATCTAATCACAAGAGATATCTTAAAATATCAATTTTCTAAATTTGCAATTGTTCAGGTGGATATGTCTATGCAATGGTCAGAAGGGGCTTTAAAAAGGGGACCTCAGCTAGGGAATGGGGAATATCGGAGACTTTTTCTTTGCGGAAAAAAATCTGACGATGATAAGTGGAGAATTTATGAAATATACTGGGTTGATGAATAAAAAAATCGAAAAGGGCATCCTTGCTTATACAGAAAGGATGCCTTTTCGATTTTAATCATGTTTGACTATTCTTCTTTTAGATCTGTTTTTCTTCTGCTTTTGCCAGCATGATTTTAAACAAATCCTGCATGTCCATATTACCATTTCGCATAATCCATTCAATGGCACCATAAACGGGTGTTAAATGATTGGGGATGAAATCAAGCAGAGCTGCTTCTTTTTTATCTTTTAGTAGCTGAATAATCTCTAAATGCTGATCAAAGGAAGGTTGATGCTTTGACAAAGGCATTTTAGAAAGCATAAAAATTTGAAACATAGCTCCGATATTCCAATTATTGATATACAGTTTTGTTAATTGTGAGTTTCCGGCAAGGGTAACAAACAGTGTATGAAAACGGATTTCAAGTTCTGTTGCCAGGTTGAAATTTTGACTGTCAATCCCGGCAAGTTCCTTTGCCACCTGTTCCATTTCATCCAAAATTTCTCCAGAATAATCTATATTTTGAATTGCACCCTTTACGGCGTAAAGTTCAAACATTTCACGTACTTCAATAATTTCTTTTAACTGCTGTGGTGAAAAATCTGCAACGATGACACCCCGTCTGGGCAACGCGATTGCCAAACCTTGGGCAACCAGGCGGTTAATCGCAGAAACAACAGGGGTCCTGCTGATTCCTAAAGAATCAGAGATTTCCTGTGTGGATAATTTTGATCCAGGTGGATATGTACCGTTTTGTATGCGTGCCCGAATTTCGCGAAAAGCGTAGTCTAACAGAGATTCCGCATGCTCCATATATTGTACCTCTTTCTTTCTAATTTACAAATTCAATTTAAAAAACATGAAATAAAATTCAAAATGATTCTTTATTTATTATAATGCTTCAAATTCACATTGTAAACCCTAGTCATTCATCTTAACGAAAAATGTGCCAGAACGCTGAAAGACTCTGAAATTGGGCATTTGGTTTTTTTGTATTTTATAGGTTGTATATCAAGGTTTCTGTTTGGTCAAATTAATTGTGAAGCAAAAAAAATATTTTTGTTTCAAAATCAGCGGCAGTCGGGAGTGGGACTTATGTGGTTAAAAAAAGAAAATAAGCGCCGTCTATTGATACCTGTTGCGGCGGTTCTGATCCCAACACTGCTCTGGTGCAGTGTAAGCTGGCTTCTGCCGAATAATTTGACACTTTTGGAGGGTGAGAGAACGGAAATTGCCACGCAACTTCCAATTTCGGCCAAAACAGAGGAAAGCGTTGGCGTTTTGGGTGTTACCACAAAACCATTGGCAGACGCTTTTCATTTGTCTTTAGGTTCCTCCATTTTGGCAAATCCTATTCAGGCAGGAACAACAAAAGTAACCTTTTATTTATGTAATGCGGTGCCCATAAAAACCATAGATGCAACAGTAATACCAAAAACCATGTTAGTTCCTGTTGGCAGAACTGTTGGTGTAAGCCTTGATACAAAAGGTCTTTTGGTTCTGGGAACAGGAGAAGTAAGTGTGAATGGAAATGAAACGAAAGAGCCTTGCAGAGGTCTTTTAAAATCCGGAGATCTTCTGCTAAAAGCAAACGGAAGAGAGCTTATCAATAAAGAAACATTTATTGATGTGGTTTCTAAAAGCAACGGAGCAAAAATTGACGTATTGTTAGAAAGAAAGGGCGAACAAAAGCATACCTCATTATCTCCAGTATATAGCCAGACTGAACAGGCCTTTAAATTGGGCGTTTGGGTAAGAGACAGTATTCAAGGCATAGGCACAATAACCTTTTATGACCCAAAATCCAATCAATTTGGTGCATTAGGGCATGGTGTTTTTGACGTTGACACCGGAGGATTGATGATTATTAAAAAGGGGACAATTATTTCGTCGGAATTGACGGATATTGTTAAAGGGAAAAAAGGCGAGCCAGGAGAACTGACGGGGATAATAGAACGTGATAAAGAACTAGGAACAGTAAGAAAAAACACCGAAGTTGGTATCTATGGAACTTTAAATCAACCAGATGAGTTTAGTGGCACTGCTCTGCCCATAGGGTTGAAACAAGAAGTAAAATTAGGTAAAGCTGAAATTCTATCCAATATTGAGGGAGTAGATGTTTTAAGATACGAGATTGAAATTGAAAGCATTGGTAAAGGAAGCGGCAAGGACATGATGATTCGTGTTACAGATAAAAGGCTATTAGAAAAGACAGGCGGTATTGTTCAAGGAATGAGTGGAAGCCCCATAATACAAAATGGCCAACTGATTGGAGCAGTGACCCATGTGTTGGTAAATAGTCCCGAGCAAGGTTATGGAACCTTTATTGAATCTATGCTTGGGGAAATGAACAAAAAATGAGTTTTGAAGATTTTCGGATAAAGGAGATATTTCTAGATGAGAGATATCTCCTTTATCTAGTCTTATTGTATAGAAATGGCTGATTTTATAATATTTTTTCAATTAGTATACCATAAAAACTACAATGATTATTATGTAGACATCTACATCCTACAACATTTATAGGTGATAGTGAATAATATTTGTCAGATTTTATACTAAAAAAATATTTCATACTATTTTTCATTTTATTTTTTATTAATTAATACTCAATTGTAATTTTATAGGAATGTTTGGTGAGTAAAGATTGACAAAAAACTTTGAAAGGTAAAAATCTTGCGAAATGTTCTCGAATACTGACGGATAATTATTTCCATGTTATAATAGTGCTTGCGGGAGAAAGGAAGGGAAGCCTTTTCAACCGAAAAACTTAATTTAAGAATGGGGGAGTCAAAATGAACGAATCAGAAAAGTTAAAGGTAGTTCTTGCAGATAGGGATGGTTTCTATTTGCAAAAACTAAAGCGTTGCTTAGAACGCAAGGGTGATATGACTGTTGTCGGCATGACAGACAGTGGCCCAGCGGTTCTGGAGATGGTCAGAAAGCTAAACGCAGATGTTGTACTCCTGGATATTCTTTTAGGAGATCGTGATGGCTTTTGGGTTTTAGAGAGTCTCAAGAAGCTAGGTAGCGATTGTATTTGTATTTTGATTTCGGCAATGGACAGCGATAAGCTGGTAAGAAGAGCAATTGGACTGGGTGCTGATTATTATATGGCGAAACCCATTCAAGGCGAACTGTTGCTGGAGCGTATCCACCAATTAGTAGAAGGCGACAACAGAGAAATGCAAGAATCAATTGGCAGTACCAAGGAAGAAGCGTCGATATATGTGATGGAGAGCAGTTATCACAATTTAGAAGCAGATATATCGGCAACACTAAGTCGAATGGGAATTTCTGCAAGTATTAAGGGGTATCACTTTATCAGAAGAGCAATTATGATGGCAGTTGATAATGAAGAAGTTTTAATTGGGATTACAAAAGGGTTGTATCCTGATATTGGTAAACTATTCAAAACCTCGGCAAGCAAAGTTGAAAGGGCAATTCGTCATGCAATCGAAAGTGCATGGAAGAAGAATGGTCAACAGGTGTATTTTGAAGTTGTTGGGTATTTGACGCCGGACAAGCCTACAAATGGACAATTTATTGCTGCTTTAACAGAATATTTCCGTATTCGTCAGAATGAGGTTTCTAAAAAAATCAGTTAACAAATAATATGAATCAAGTTTTTTGTAGAAACCCTCAAAATATTAAAATTTTCCCTCTTTGCGATTTGCAAAGAGGGTTTTTTGATTAAAAAATAAGATTTTGAATATAGCAATGCAAGAAACGAAATAAAATGATGGAAAAATATTACAGTTAAGTTCTTTCTCTCCAAGTCCTACTATAATTATATAGAATAAAAAGAATGGAGATGAGAATGTGGTAAGATATGCAGATGGACATTGTGATACCATTGTAAGACTTTTTGAAAAAAATCAGGAGTTGTTTTCTAATGACGGGCATATTGACATTGTTCGTTTAAATAAGTTTAGTGCACCGCTGCAATTTTTTGCAATTTGGCTGGATTCTAATTATCATCCAATTTCCATGCGGCAAACTATGAAGTATATTGAATTTTATTATAGTCAGTTGCAGAAAAATGCTCAGGCAATTGCCCATATCAATAGCTATTCGGATGTGATAAAGAACGGGCTAGAAAATAAAATCAGTGCGTTGCTTGCTTTAGAGGGAGGGGAAGCACTTGAGGGGGAAATTTCTGCCATTCGTACCTATTATCGTTTAGGTGTTAGATCCATAACGTTGACATGGAACCATCGAAATCGGCTGGCTGATGGTGTGGCAGAGGAGGACAGTCGTGGAGGGTTAACAAGGTTTGGACGACAGGTGATTGAAGAGATGGAAGAGTTGGGAATGCTTGTTGATGTTTCACATCTTTCGGAAGCGGGGTTTTCAGATGTTGTAAAATTTGCAACAAAACCCTTTATCGCCAGTCACTCTAATGCAAGAGCAATTTGCGATGTACCACGAAACCTAAAAGATAATCAGTTGCTTAAAATTGCAGAAAAGGGCGGTGTGGTAGGCCTAAATTTGTATTCTCCTTTTATCGTGAAATATGGACAGGGTGGTATTGATGACATTTTAAGCCATATTCAACATATGCTTTCTGTTATGGGAGAAGATTTTATCGCTTTAGGTACTGATTTTGACGGAATTCACTTAACACCAAAGGAAATAAACGGTGTTCAGGATATGGACGCGTTATTTATAAGAATAGAAAATGAGTTTGGAAAAGTGGTGGCGGAAAAAATTTTTTCTGAGAATTTATTGCGTGTTTTGAAGGAAGTATTGTAAGAAATAAAAAAAATGTGGGAGTGACAAGAGAGCCTCATTTTTATATAGTGCCGCATTAATGGCAAGGAGTAAAAATACCGAAAAAGAGTTTAAAAAAGGAAAAATATTTATCATTTATTGCAGTGCCAAATTCATTAAATATCTTGCCTTTATTAATGCTTTTTGATAATATGTTTAAGAAGCAAAACAAATTTTTTTTAAGAAATTGTTAGTTTCCTTGATGAAAATTAGGATGTTCTTTTATATAAATTACAATTATGAGGTGTAGAATTTATGGAATTATCAAGAAAAGCATTGTGTATCAAACCCTCAAGTACTATGGCTATATCTTCCAAAGCCACGCAATTAAAAGCGGAAGGTAAGGATATTGTAACTTTTGGTGTAGGAGAACCTGATTTTGATACACCTGAGCATATACGTAAGGCGGGCATTGCTGCCATTGAAAGCGGGAAAACAAGATATACTGCAGCCGCAGGTATTCCTGAATTACGACAAGCGGTATGTGACAAGCTGAAGCACGATAACGATTTAGAATATGAACCAGCGCAGGTTATCATCAGTAATGGTGCCAAGCACTCCTTGATGAATGTTTTTATGGCAATTCTAAACGATGGAGATGAAGTAATTATTCCAGCACCATATTGGTTGAGTTATTCAGAAATGGTAAAAATTGCTGGTGGTGAACCGGTTATTATACATACAAAAAAAGAAAATCAGTTTATGTTGACAAGAGAAGAACTGGAGCAAGCATATACTAAGAAAACAAAAGCTGTAGTATTGACCAGTCCATCTAACCCAACTGGCATGGTAACATCATATGAAGACTTAAAAATGATTGCTGATTTTGCAGTTGAGAAGGATATTTTTGTTATTTCCGATGAAATTTATGAAAAGTTGATTTACGATGAAAACAAAAAGCATATTAGTATTGCATCGTTAGGCAAGGAAATCTATGAAAGAACTATTGTAATTAATGGTGTTTCCAAAAGCTATGCCATGACAGGATGGAGAATCGGCTATGCAGCGGCACCCTTGGAGGTTGCAAAACTTATGGGTTCTTTGCAGTCTCACATGGCATCCAATCCCAATACCATTGCCCAAATGGCAACTTTGGCAGCGCTGAATGGTTCTCAGGATTGTGTAGCTGAAATGTGCGTTGAGTTTAAAAAAAGAAGAGATTATATTTTTGAAAGAGAAGAAGCCATTCCGTTAATTCAGGCATTAAAACCGGAAGGTGCATTTTACTTATTTGTTGATGTTTCTAAGACATACGGCAAAAAGCATGAAGGTGTGGAAATTAATTCTGCGGCTGACTTTGCAACGGTTTTACTAGATAAAAAATTTGTAGCGGTTATTCCATGTGCTGATTTCGGGATGCCTGATTATATCAGGCTTTCCTATGCAACCAGCATGGAATTGATCAAAAAAGGTATGGATCGCTTGAGAGAAATGATTGAAGAATTAGTGTAAGTAAAAAAGTGTTTTACTGCTTTTCCCATAGAAAGGGGTTATTTTCATGAGCTATGAGGTATTGGAGAGTAACGAAACTTACAGAGGAAAAATTCTTAGAGTAACCATTGATAAAATCGAGATGCCAGATGGAAATGCAGCTTATCGAGAAACTGTACTTAGAGATAAAAATGCAGCGGCGGTATTACCGATTATGAATGACGGAAGGCTGCTTTTTGTTCGTCAGTATCGCCATGCTTTTGGGGAAACGCTTTTGGAAATTCCGGCGGGTGTTTTGAATGACTGCGAGGTATGTGAACTTTGTGTTCTCAGAGAGCTGGAAGAAGAAACAGGGCAAAAAGCCGGCAGATTAGAATTTCTTTGTGAATTTTATCCTTCTGTTGGTTTTTGCTCAGAGACAATTTCTCTCTATTTTGCGTTTGATTTAACCCAAGGGCAGCAAAAGCTAGATCCGGATGAATTTATTGAACTGGAAAGCTATACGCTGGATGAGGCTCTGGAAATGATTTTTTCAGGGCAGATAAAAGACGGAAAAACAATCGCTGCGGTGTTTGCATATAAAAGCAAGCATATTTAACGCAGAC
>NZ_DALYUL010000004.1:163698-169176 GCF_031981185.1 Anaerotignum sp.
GAGCCATATCCTGTTAGCAGAGGATTGCGAGAGGAGGATGGCATTTATGGTAAAACGAAAAACTTGGTTAGATAAAAGAGGACAAAAGATAATTTTTATCGTTTGTCTTTCTTTTTTGTTTGGTGTGATGGGAGGCGCAATCGCAGCGAACTTGATGGGCACCGAAGCAAAAACGGAGCTGTCGGGGGTAGTTCGCAATGCTATAGAAATACAGCAGACAGGCAGTTTTACCGCAACTTTTTGGAAATACCTGAAGTATGATATTATTATTTGGCTGGGAGGATGGCTTCAACTGGGTTTATTTCTCTCAGGCATGGCCTTCTTGCTTCGCAGTATTTCTTTGGGTTTCGCTTCGGCAATGATGATGGTCACTTATGGTTTTAAGGGTGTATGGAGTGCTATGATTACACTATTACCCCAAAATGTTGTTTTAATCCCTGCATATATTTTTATCATGTGTACGGCGATTTATTATCTTTTGACTTGGAATGAGGGAAAGGGCAAAAGAGGATTAAAGCGGGAACGAAGAAGAAAGCAAACGGAGTATTGCTTATTATTCGCTGCATCGGTAATTTTAATTGCCATTGGAGCTGGGATTGAAGTGGCTTTATACCCGTTATAAACAAAGAAAAGTAAGATATTTGTGTACTATTTCATCAGATAGCAACGAGCTGAAGGGAAAAAATAACGATAATTGGTTTTTTTTACAAAAAATAGTGACAACCCTCTGAAAACTAAGTATAATTAGACATACATGATAAAAAGGGGTCTTGGGCATGGAACGAGCAGTAAATGAATTTGCGAGCTACCTCAGGAATGATAAGCACTCATCTGAGAATACAGTGCTTTCATACATAAGAGATCTGAGAGGTTTTACCGCATTTATGCAGGTATGTGGTGTGAGTGATGCATTGAAGGTGAATTATACAAATGTCATGTCATACATTTATGAACTGCAAAGCAAAAAAAAAGCGGGGGCAACTGTATCTAGGAATATTGCTTCAATACGTGCTTTTTATAATTATCTGATTAGGCAGGGGGAAATAACGGACAATCCTGCGGCGAATTTAGAGTTGCCTAAAATTGAAAAAAAGATGCCGGGAATTCTTACTTTGGACAAGGTTGAACAATTATTGGAGCAACCACAAGGTGTTGACCCAAAAGGAATTCGTGATAAAGCAATGCTTGAGTTGCTTTATGCCACAGGGATTCGTGTTTCCGAATTGATATCTTTGCGTGTTTCCGATGTCAATTTAGCCTTGGAATACATACGTTGTGGGACTGAAAGAAAGAGTCGCATTATACCTATTGGTAGCCAGGCAAAAGCGGCATTGAGAAAATATATTGAAAAAGGTCGTAGCAGAATGATTCTGGCAGATGACGAGGAGATACTTTTTGTGAATTGCAACGGAAAACCAATGACGAGACAGGGATTCTGGAAAATTATAAAATGCTATGCAAAAAAAGCTGGCATTGATGAAGAAATTACACCCCATATGCTAAGGCATTCCTTTGCTGCGCATTTGATTGAAAATGGCGCAGATTTAAAATCTGTACAGGAAATGTTGGGACATTCGGATATTTCCTCCACTCAGATATATGTTAAGCTAACGAACCAAAAATTGAAAAGTGTTTATGCCAAAGCACACCCTAGGGCTTAGGTAGAACATAAGGTGTTTTAAAGGGTGCTGTTCAAAGGAAACCCTTTTAAGGTGAATGAAATGTAGTATTATTGGATAGAAAACCCTCCATGGTCAGAGCACTATGGAGGGTTCTTTTTATGCTAAACAAAATTAGATTTCAATTTTTGCACCCATGAGTTTTGCGAATTCAATCAGAATTGCAGAATCCCCAGGCCAAGCAGGTGAAGTAACCAAATTACCGTCAACTACTGCTTTATCAACATCCACTGAAACATACTCACCGCCTGCCAGAGTAATATCCGGGCCGACAGCGGGATATGCAGTAGCTTTTTTTCCTTTTAAAACATTTGCGGCTGCCAATAATTGAGGGCCATGGCAGATTGCTGCTACAGGTTTATTTGCAGCGAAAAATTCTTGCACTATTTCAATGACACGAGCATTTAATCTTAAGTATTCGGGAGAACGGCCGCCAGTGATAAATAAACCTTCATAATCAGCTGTGTTTACTGCATCAAAATCGGCGGTTAAAGCAAAATTATGGCCTCTTTTTTCAGAATAGGTTTGATCCCCTTCAAAATCATGGATTGCTGTACGGATGATATCCCCAGCTTTTTTGTCGGGGCAAACTGCATCCACTTGGTATCCCAGAACCTGCAAGGTCTGAAAAGGTACCATTGTTTCATAATCCTCAGTGTAGTCGCCTGCTAATAGTAACACTTTTTTTGCCATAAAAATTCCTCCTTTGTTTTAATTGGAACAGCATTTCGCTGTACATTACGAATAAAAGGACTTGTGTTATTTAGTATAGTATAATGCTATTTGTTGGAAAAATCAAGAAAAACCCCATGCTTTTTTGTTGCAGTTTACTGAAAATGTGGGTCGTTTTATGTCACGGAGTAAAATTTGATTTGATTTTTCAAATAATAAAGGCACAAAAAAAGGAGTTGCTTTTAGCAACTCCTTAAATCTGATTTAACTTATCTATTCACGAAATAAGATCATTATTTTAATACCACATTATGAAAAACTTTCTTTCCTTTTTGTAATAAAAGCTTTCCATCTGTAAATAAATTTTCTGTGACTTTAAAATCCACATCGGTAATTGCTTGATCTGCAACTTTGACGCCGCCCTGTTGCACGGCACGTCTTCCCTCAGAGCGAGAGGGTACTACACCGGTGGTAGTAAGAAGGGTTAAAATATCCATACCTTCGGCAAAAACAGCCGCAGACAATTCTGTTGTAGGAACAGAACCTGCAACAGCTCCTTTTCCAAAAAGAGCACGTGCTGCTTCTTGTGCTTTTGTAGCCTCATCTTCGCCATGAACGATGTTTGTCAATTCAAAAGCCAAGACTTCTTTTGCCTGATTGATTTCACTGCCTTGTAATGCACCAAGTCGGCGCACTTCTTCCATGGGAAGGAAGGTGAGCAGTGCCAAGCATTTTTCAACATCCTTATCGCCAATATTTCTCCAGTACTGGTAAAATTCATAGGGGGTTGTTTTTTCCGGATCTAGCCAAACTGCGCCACTCACGGTTTTCCCCATTTTGATGCCTTCGCTGTTTGTAAGCAATTTAAAGGTCATGCCATAAGCCGGCTTACTCAATTTGCGACGGATCAGCTCAACACCAGCAATGATGTTTGACCATTGATCATTACCACCTAACTGCATAATACAGTCATGGCGTTCATGCAATTCCAGGAAATCGTATGCCTGCATAATCATATAGTTGAATTCCAAAAAAGAAAGACCAGCATCCTTATCCATACGAACCTTAAAGCAGTCAGCAGTCAGCATACGATTTACGGAGAAATGAACACCAACATCACGCAGGAATTCAATATAATTGAGATTTCTCAGCCAGTCAGCATTGTTAACGATGATTGCACTGTCATTATCAAAATTGATGAAGCGGGATAACTGTTTTTTGATACATGCAACATTATTGTCGATGGTTTCTACGGTCATCATTTTACGCATATCGGCCTTGCCGGAAGGATCACCAATCATGCCTGTTCCACCGCCCATTAAGCAAATAGGGCGATTGCCGCATTGCTGCATATGTGCCATTGCCATAACAGTAAGAAAGTGTCCTACATGTAGGCTATCAGCAGTGGGGTCAATACCGATATAAAAGGTTACATCACCTTTTTGGAAAAGGTTTTTAATTTCATCTTCGTGGGTTAATTGTTCAATAAAACCACGTTCTTTTAAAACTTCATAGGCATTCATTTTCATTCTCCTTATCTTTTTTTCATTTTTTCGGTGTTGGTTACTATTATTATGGACAAAACAAAAGGGCTCTATCGCCGAAAGGACGAGAGAACCCGTGGTACCACCTTAATTTATGTTTATCAAGACAAAAAGACAAACATCTTCCGACTCAAATAACGGAGAGCAACCGCTGTGCCATTCCCTGCACAAAGCTCATGAGGCGTAATTTACAAATACTGTACTGCAGCTTTTTCACCAAACAAGCTGCTCTCTGCGGCTGTAACCAGTTTTGCCCATATATCTCAATCAACGCTGATATTCAATATGGCGATATTCTATCATACCTTTTTTTTAAAGTCAAGGTTTCTTCCCATCTCTGCGATTTTAATAATGGTCTTTACAGCTTTATTCATAGAAGAAACAGGAATAAACTCATACGGACCATGGAAGTTATGGCCACCCGTAAATAGGTTAGGGCATGGCAAGGACATATAAGATAGCCTTGCGCCGTCAGTACCACCTCTTATTGGGCGGATAATTGGTGTTACACCACAGACTTCCATAGCTTCTTTTGCTAATCCTACAATAGACATATGCTCCGCAATACAGGATGACATATTATAGTACTCATCCCGAATTTCTAAGCTAATGGTATTGGGGTATTGATTTTTCTTTCTGTCAACAATCATTTGAAGCATATTTTTGCGGTGCTCAAAGGTATTATTATCAAAATCCCTTATGATATAGGTAAGGGTAGCAGAGGAAACTGTGCCTTGGAAGGAACAAAGATGAAAAAAGCCCTCATATCCTTCTGTTTTTGCAGGAATTTCTTTTTCGGGAAGTAATGTGGCTATTTCCGTTCCTAAGAGGGTGGCATTAATCATTATGTTTTTTGCTGTGCCAGGGTGCACATTTTTTCCTGATATATGAATGACAGCACGGGCAGCGTTAAAGTTTTCATATTGAAGTTCCCCTAACTCTCCACCATCAACGGTGTAAGCGAAATCCGCGCCGAAGTCTTCTACATTAAAGTAATCAACACCTCGTCCGATTTCTTCATCTGGAGTAAATGCAATTCGAATTTTGCCGTGGGGTATCTCGGGATGTCTTTTTAAATAGTCCATAGCAGTAAGAATCTCTGCAATACCAGCTTTATCATCTGCGCCCAGAAGGGTAGTTCCATCGGATGTGATTAAAGTATCTCCAATATAATTTTGTAGTATGGGAAATTCCTCAGGGGAAATACTAATATTATTTAAAGGAATATTCCCTCCATCGTATTGTTCTACTATATTAGGCATGATGCCATCCCCTTTTGCATCAGGGCTTGTGTCCATGTGTGCGATAAAACCGATTACAGGTGCACCGAGGACGTTTGCAGGTAGTGTTGCCATGACATAGCCATTTTGATCCACGGTTATATCTGCAAGACCGATTTCTCTGCACTCTTTTGCCAAGTAATCAGCAAAATGTAGTTGTGTACGTGTGCTGGGAAAGGTTGCAGAATTAAAATCTGAGGTTGTATTATGTTTAACGTAAGTTAAAAGGCGTTGGGTAACAGTTTTCATGGATTCATTTCCTCCTTGGTATTAATGCTTGATTGCTATTTTCCTATCAAATTA
>NZ_DALYUL010000004.1:169186-169932 GCF_031981185.1 Anaerotignum sp.
AGATAGATTGGCTATTCATTATTATAACCAATTTTTAATGATATAGATTTTTATATTGTAGCATTCATTCAATATAAAAGCCACCCTAAAAGGTAAGATATTATGTTAGGAAATGGACGTATTCTCTGTAAAGTAACAGAAAAAGCAAAAAAAAGATAAAAGTTGTCAAAAAAATGAATAATTGGGTTGACAAGAAGGTGATTTTAAGATATATTAAGTAGCACCGCCGCTGATGTAAAAATAACAGAGGCGAAAAAGTGAAAAAAGAGTAGAAAAAGTTCTTGACAATATGGTATCTACATGGATATAATATTAAAGGTTTCGCTGCTCAAGAAAAGCGTTGAAAACCCATATGGAGAGATGTCCGAGTGGTTTAAGGAGCTGGTCTTGAAAACCAGTGACTCCGAAAGGAGCCGTGGGTTCGAATCCCACTCTCTCCGTTGTTACAATTTAATAATAGCATTTTTTGATTGAGATCATTATGGAGAAGTACCCAAGTGGTTGAAGGGGTTCGCCTGGAAAGCGGATAGGTCGTTAACGCGGCGCGAGGGTTCAAATCCCTCCTTCTCCGCCATTTTAACTCAACGGAAGTGGCATTTTGAAAAAAATGAACTTTCGAAAAACAAGTTAAAAAGTGCTTGACAAGATGAAGAGAATCTGATAAGATAATCTTCGCCGCTGAAAAAGCGACTTGATCCTTGAAAACTAAACAGTAGAGATACAAACACACAACCCATAGTCAATTC
>NZ_DALYUL010000005.1:0-2793 GCF_031981185.1 Anaerotignum sp.
TTTTTAACTATCTTTTCCATCGAAATCATTCTATATTTCTATAGTTTTAATGAATTTTTATAATTTAAAAATCAAAAGGTGCATATATAAGAACAATTTGTATATATGCCTTCCATTTCCAGGTATGGACAATCTGATTCTATGTGTGTAAAATAGAAATGTAACATTGTAAAAACAAAAGGAGAATACCAATGTCTACACACACAGTGCAATACGGAAGCATAAAAATAGAATTTGAGCTGATTCGCAAGGAAGTGAAATATATTAACCTTCGTGTA
Source organism: Anaerotignum sp. (assembly GCF_031981185.1). Classification (GTDB taxonomy): domain Bacteria; phylum Bacillota; class Clostridia; order Lachnospirales; family Anaerotignaceae; genus Chakrabartyella. The sequence continues at coordinate 279 of NZ_DALYUL010000005.1, forward strand.
AACAAGCATGGTAAGGTTGTTGTTTCTGCTGCAAAAAAAGTTCCCCTTGCAATTATAAAAGAATTTGTGGAGACAAAATCCGACTGGATCATTACCCATCTTGCTGAAATAGAAAAACTACGTCAAAGTATACCTCCTATTGGTTTTTATGCGGGGAAAACCCTTTATTATCTTGGTAAAGCCTACAGTTTGGAATTATCAGAAGGTTCCCCCAAAATAGAGTTGCAAGGAGAAACCCTCTCAATGACCTCTCAACACATCACAGAGAATGCATTGTGGGAGGAATATTTGCATTGGCTGAAAGAGCAAGCAAAAATTAAATTCGAGGAAATTTTGACTCGCATTTATCCTTTGGTTGAGCCCTATGGCATTTCTCGCCCATTAATCCAAATTAGAAATATGAAGACACTTTGGGGCAGTTGTACCACAACGGGAAAAACCATTCGTCTGAACCTTCAGTTAATGAAAGCGCACGAAGAATGCATTGAACAGGTTATCCTCCACGAGTTGATACATTTCCGCTACAGGAATCATGGAAATGATTTTTATGCTTTATTAAGTGCCCTAATGCCCGATTGGAAAGAAAGAAAAACAGCACTGGAGTCGAAATATAAAGATTATGTGTGAAATTTGTTTGAAAGGTTTAGTTGACAAACTCATTTAATAGGCATATAATGAACGAGATGGCTTTGAAACATCATTTTGACGCGGAGTGGAGCAGTCCGGTAGCTCGTCGGGCTCATAACCCGAAGGTCGTCAGTTCAAATCTGGCCTCCGCAATGTTAAAACACCCTATAACTTAAAGTTTTAGGGTGTTTTTTATTACAAGATTTTATATTGAAAATATAATAAAAATCCACTTTACCATTGGAGTCTAATAATCCTAACCAAGCGCCCAGAATAGGACATCAAGTAAGATTCCCTGTTTTTTTAAAAAACCCCTTAAAATTAGCTCACGCTTGTTCTAAAAGGGGTTCTATCATTTCATGTTTATAAATTTCTTGACACAAATTCCTCAATAAACAGTTCTTCACTCTTTTGCATTTCTTTATTATACTGTTCCAGCTTTTTTTCTTTCAGCTTTTCTAAAGTAGATGTCTCAATCTTCACTTCTACTACTTCTGCTCTTTTATCCTCTTCTCTTTTTTGCAATGCTTCAAGATGTCGCTTCTCCTTCTGTATCTCCACCTCAAGCTTGTACAAAAAACCTGAATACTCCATCGCCTCAATAATAGAAATTCCCGTCATCTTTTTTTGATTAAACTCTAGATTTACGCCCTTAAATTTCCCCAAAAGTGAATCTATCTTCACATTTTGTTCATTTACCATTGCAATGATATTGGCATGTTCTGCTTTCTTGTTTTCTAGCCGCTGATTTTTAAAATTCATAACAGATTCCAGCTGAAAACTGAATTTTTTCATTTTTAATCCCCCATATCATAAAACAGCCTAGATTAGTTTAGAATTTCTTCCATTTGTTTTACCGTTTCCTCTAGCGTAAATTTCTCGTTTACTCCCTGTTTTAAAAATGCATTGATTTTATCTATCTTAGAAATTGCAAAATCCAGCTTATGGTTTGTTCCATGCTTATATGCTCCAATCGAAATTAAGTCGCTATTCTTCTCATAAATACTTAGAATGTCTCTTAATTTCGAAGCCAGATCCAAGTGACCTTGATCAGCTATGGCACTCATTAGTCTTGAAATGCTTGCATTCACATCAATAGCAGGGAAGTGATTCCCGTTTGCCAACTTTCTTGACAAAACGATATGCCCGTCAATAATACCTCTTACCGTATCGGCGATAGGGTCATTGGTATCATCCCCTTCCACCAGTACCGTATAAATCCCTGTGATGGAACCTTCCTTAAAATTGCCTGTTCTTTCAAGCAGCTTAGGCATTTCTGCATAGATAGATGGGGTGTAACCTCTGGCAATTGGCGGTTCGCCGATAGCCAACCCTATTTCTCGCTGAGCCATAGCAAAACGGGTAAGAGAATCCATCATAAGCAATACATCTTTCCCCTGATTTTTGAAGTATTCTGCAATCGCAGTGGCAACCATTGGGCACTTCATGCGAAGCATAGCCGACTGGTCAGAAGTTGCAACAACCAATACAGAACGTTTTAAACCCTCTTCCCCTAAGTCTCTCTCTATGAATTCTCGAACCTCTCTGCCACGCTCTCCAACCAAAGCAATGACATTAATATCTGTTTTTACATTCTTTGCGAGCATTCCCAAAAGGGTACTTTTTCCTACACCACTTCCTGCAAAAATACCCATTCTTTGACCCTTGCCGATGGTAAGCAATCCATCAATAGCCCTTACTCCAAATTCCATTTTTTCCTGTATGGGAGGTCTGGTCAATGGGTTTGTTGCAATGTTGTCTACAGGGAAGTATTGATTGGTTTTGATTTCACCTAAGTCATCCATTGGTCTTCCAAGGGCATCAATAATACGCCCCTGTAAAAATTCTCCCACTGGTATTTTTAGGCACTCATTTGTATTTTTAACAA
>NZ_DALYUL010000005.1:2803-23796 GCF_031981185.1 Anaerotignum sp.
ACAAAAGTTCCCGCAGAAACCCCTTTCATGCTTTCATAAGGCATCAGCAAAATACGATCATCCCGAAAGCCAACAGTCTCTGCCATTATCTGCCTTTTCTCGCTTTCGTTATAAATCATACTGATTTCACCAATGCTGGCTTTTCTTCCGGAGGCTTCAATGGCCATACCCACAATATTTTCAATTTTCCCAATATGGCTTATGGTATTGGTACGTTTTATGACATCAACCAATTCGTTAAACAATATCATTCCCTCCGAGCTTTCCGGCGCTCTTCATAATCGCCCTGATATTCTCAATTTGGGTACTGGCACTGGCATCAATAATTTGATCCGGCAGCTCAATAATACAAGTTCCAGGTGCAGAGTCCTCCATTACCACAATTTTAATATGCTCTGACAAATGAGAAATGGCATCCAACAAATCTGCGTTTGACTCAACGATTAAAGCTGAATCATTTTTAGAAATATATATTTTCGCCCATTCTTTCAACTTCATTTTGTTCGTTGCGGTTATAATCATCTTTTTAATGATCTCCCCGCTGGTTTTTAGGCTAATCTGTATTACCTTCTCTGCAATGGAAATGGCCAGCTCCTTTAGTTCATCAATATTTTGAGAAATAAGCTGAGCCTTTTCTGATTCAAAGGCCTGAGTCAAATCCCTTAATTGAAGAAGAAAAATGGCAGTTTCCTCATCCATTTTTGCTTTATGCTCTTGATATGCCTTTTGGTAACCATCCTGATAGCCTTCTTGGGATGCAATCTCAAAAACATTTTCTTTGATTCTTTCTGCCTCGTGCTGGGCTTGTTTTATGATTTCTTCTGCCTGTTGGTTGGCTTCTTCTATAATTCTTTTCTCTTTTTTCTGAAGCTGTGCTTCTCTTTTTGCCAGTTCCTCTAAAAGAATAGAGCTATCCTCAGATTTGTCACAACTCTCAACTTCAGCCTCTTTCATTTCATCATCTTCAATTGTTTGCTCTATAAACTCTTTCTCAAAACTGGGTAGTACAATATCATCTCCTTGTTTGTGCGAAGAATCAACTTCCTGAAAATCATTACCAAACTGGTCAAACTGAAAGGAGTTTATTGTGGATTTCTCATTATGCAATAATATCATCCTTTCCGCCCTTAGAAATTACAATCTGACCTGCATCCTCAAGCTTTCTGACCACAGCAACAATTCTCTGCTGTGCATCCTCAACATCTTTCACACGCACATTCGTTGTAATTTCAAGTTCAGATTTAATGGTTTCTGTCATACGAGCGGACATATTTGCAAACATAACATTTGCAACCTCGCCTTGGGCACCCTTAAGTGCATAAACAAGGTCTTTTTGATCAACCTCACGAATAACTCTTTGAATAGACAGATTGTCCATACCAACGATATCTTCAAATACAAACATTTTCTTGCGAATTTCCTCAACAAGCTCAACGTCTTTCTTGCTAAGCTCATCAAAGATATATTTTTCATCGCCTCTGTCCACATAGTTCATAACTTCGGCAATATAATCAATACCACCAATTTTGGTATAGTCTGTAGTCATTACGGAAGAAAGCTTTTTCTCAATCTCCTGCTCAACAATTTTCATTGCCTCTGGGGCAGCGCTATCCATTTTTGCAATAGCCTCTACTACGCTGATTTTTCTTTGCTCAGGCAAGCCTGCAATAATATTTGCCGCTCTGCCAGAATCCATATAGGAAAGTACCAAAGCAATTGTTTGAGGTCTTTCATTGTTTAATATGGAGAAAATAGACAAATCGTCATATTTACTAAGGAAAGAGAACACCTTGCTTTTTAAGGTTTTCTCCACCTTACCCAATAACGCATGGGCTACATCCTCACCAAAGGCTTTCTCTAAAACACTTCTGGCATAATCAATGCCACCCTCTGTAACAACCTTATGAAGCATGCAGTTTTTATAAAATTCATCCAAAATGCCTTCCGTAGTTTCTGCGGGTAAAAAGCCCAGTTTCGCCACTTCAATGGTCAATCTTTGTACTTCATCCTCTGTTAAATATTTATAAACCTGCGCCGCTTTTTCTGCTCCAAGGGAGATAACTACAGCAGCAGCCTTTTGTTCCGGCGTAATCGCATTATCCTTCGCCACCTTTATTCTCCCCCTTTTAACCAGTTTCTAATAAGCTGCGCTGAAATTTCCGGATTCTCTCCGGCAAGCTCCCGCACCTTATTTTTCAACTCTAAACCTTTCTCATTGGACAGATTCAGTATTTTATTTTCAGCATCTTCTTGTTGCTTCTGTTTCATCTGTTTCAAGTATGCATCAGGAGAAATACTGGGCTTTGAGGGTATATCTGTAGCGCCCATCAATTTCTTTTTCTTTCTTCTTCTGCTCATGATTACAAGAATTGTAACCAAGATAATTAAAAATACACCTGACGCAATTGCTCCAATTATAATCCAATTATTCCTTCCCAACGTATCCGGGGTTACAGGAGCTTCCTTGCTACCAAAAAACGGTGCAGCAACAATGGCTATTTTATCGTCCTGATTTGCCTTTTCGATACCTGCTGCATTTCCAATCAATCCCTTTAACTCTCTTTGAGAGATATTGCCCAGCGATTCACTGTTAATGGTAATCGATACAGAAATATCCTTAATGCTGCCCGAGTCAATCTGAACTTGCTCTTTCAGCTGATTTACTAAATAATCAATGTTATTTTCCTGTTTATAATAGGTTTCAGAGCCATCCGCCTTTGCCTGAGAATAGGTAGGTACTTCCGCATTGGAGTCGGTTCCAGGAACCCCTCCTGCCGCCGTTCCATCCTTCACCATCTCAACTCCGGTGGATTCCTTGCCAGGAATGCCTTTTTCAGCACCCTCTGTTGGTGTTGCATGATTAATAATTTCCTGAATTTTTTTATCAACGTCAACGGTTGTTCTTACAGAAACCTTAACGTTATCAGAACCATAAATAGGTGCCAAAACGTTCAGTATTTTTGCACGAATGGAATCATCCATGTGCTTTTCAAATTCAAGCTTTAACTTGTTTGCACCGCCGTCAATACTATCTCCCGTTGGTGAAACATCATTTCCGTTGCCGTCTAAAACCACCACATCTGCCATTTCCATGGAAGGTATGCTTTTGGCCACTAATCTTTGAATTCCCTTCACCTGTTCACTAGTAGGAGAACCGCCATCGTTCATAATCACAACAACAGAAGCCTGAGCCTTTTGTACGCTATTGTCATTTAAAACATATTTTTGATCCTCTGCCAAAGCAATGGTTACCTTTGCATCCTTCACCCCTTGGAACAAACGAATGGTAGCACCCATCCGGTTTTGCAATTCAAACAAAAGATAGCTGTTTTTTTCAAAATCTGTGGTTGTCATTCCGATGTTATTTTTAAATACATCATATGTAAAACCACTCTTTGGGTATCCTTCGTAAACAAGCTGCGCCTTTAGTTTTTCTTCTTGATCCTTCGGGACATAAATTACACCATCATTGCCATATTTATAATCAACGCTCAAGCCTTGCAACTTCTCCATAATTTCGCTGGCTTCTTGCTGGTTTAACCCGCTGAAAAGAGTCTCGTAAGGCTTGTTATTCAGAAAAAAAGCAATTCCTACAGAAAATAGGATTACCACCAATCCCCCGATTAAAATCCATTTTCTGACTTTTGGGTTTATTTTTCCCAAAAACTGCTTGCCTTTTTCAAGCAATTCTTTCACTTTTTCATTCAAAGCTGTACCCCTCTTACTATTCTATATTCTTCCCCTCAAGGCAACATTTTGATGCCTCTGTACCGTAAATATCAGAGATTAATTCTCATAAGTTCATTGTAAGATTCCAGTGCTTTATTTCTAAGGGTTACCAATAAATCCACGGAAATTTGCGCCTTGCTAGATGCAATTCCCAAAGAATGGGTATCTTCAGACTGCCCCGTGGCAAATAAATACTGTTCCCTTGCCAAATCCGTTTCGCTATCAACCACGTTCGATACCGCTTCCGAAAAAATATTTCTGAAATCAGTTTGCGTGTTCTTCGTTTTGTTATCTGCATTTAATTGATTCAAAAATTGCATTGGCTCCAATTTATTAATCGGTGTTATAGACATATATTAACCTCCACTCTTTACTTGCCAACCTCAAGCCCTTTAGACGCCATCGCTTTTATTGCATTGAAAGCCGTAACATTTGCATCATAAACTCTTGATGCTTCCATGCCATCCAGAGTTTCCTTTAAAAGGTCAACATTAGGCATCATAACATACCCATTCTCATCTGCATCAGGATGGGTTGGGTCATAAACGGATTTCAGAGGACTTTCATCTTCTTTAATTTCACTCACAATAACCCCCCGCTGATTGGAAGCCACCCCACGAGAGGTTTTGCTGAAAATTTCTTGAAAACTGCTTTTGCCCCTTGGTTCAAATACTACCGTTCGTCTGCGATAAGGCTCTCCGCCCTCTGTTCTCGTTGTATTCACATTTGAAATATTTTCCGAAATCACATCAAGTCTTGCCCTTTGGGCTGTTAACCCGGATGCGCTAATATTCATAGCATTTAAGAAAGCCACTTAAAATACCTCCCAATTTTCACTTCATCGCACTGCGAAGCCTGTTAAACTCACCGTTAATATCATTGATTGCCATTTGGAATTGAATATAAGAACTGGCAAGTTCAACCTGTTCAACATCCATATTCACATTATTGCCATCTAATCGGCTAGATTCATCTGCCTTTGTATGCACACGATAGGAAGTCCCTTCAATAGCCTCTCTCTTCTTACTTGCACCTGCTTGATTATAAAAATCCAATTTACTTTTTAATTCATCTTGAAAAGTTACATATTGTGTTTTGTAACCCGGAGTAGAAACATTGGCAATGTTATTTAAAGTAACCTGTTCTTTCTGCCATAAATAATCAGCCATTTTTTGTGACATTAATACTGAATTATTAAACAATGTTGCGCACCTCTCTTTGTGTCATTCTCTTGCTAAATTTGATAAGCAAAATATTCATTCTTGTTTTACATAATCCTTTTCGCATCAGTCTTTTTCTTTGTTCTCTGAGCAATTCCCATTTTTAATTATTCAACTTTTCAATCATAAAACGAATTACACTAGATAAAAACGGGCTTTTTCGCATTGAATTTTATACATCAATATTTATAAATGTAAAAATAATACAAAAGTACAAATTTACACCTATAATGAAAAATATTCTTTCTAGGTATAGGATTCGTACTTAAACCATAACTTCTTAAATTTTCATATATTTTATTATAGAGAAGTCCTTCGTAAAAATCAACATTTATCACCCAATTTTTATATTAAATGACAAAATTTAATCTTTCTACCAGCAAAATATACCAATAAAATGCATTTTATTACAAAGTTACAAAATGGTTTTTTAGTTCAACACTATTTATGTATTTTATTCATGTTTCGTGTTGTTTTATTATGATTTAAAACTGAATGTTTACTTCGCTTTGTTGACATCATTTCTTCGAATTCTATAGAAAATTTCCGTTTATAATTTAATATTGTAACTTTTATTTTCTTGATTCACTTTTGCATACTTATAAGGCATAAAAATAACCGGCACAAAAATAAAACTTGCTTGTTGTACCAGTTGTTATTTTTATTAAATTAAGTTTTATTGCATTTTTTTATCTTATTAAATACAAATATGGCAAATATAACGTATAAATATAAACTATGGTTATGGATAAAATAATTCAGTTGAGAGTTAATATTTTAGATTCTCATGGATTCTCATGGATTTCCAAGGTGAACTCTGATTTCTACTTCCATATGAGGTCTTCACCCATAAGAATATAAGTAAGGGCAAAAGCCACTAAAGCCTTTGCCCTCCAATTTTTACATCATTTAATTTATTTTGCTGATGCTCCTTCCGGAAATCGTCCATCGAAAACCATCTCCACCTGGCTACACCAATCTAAACATATGCATTCTAATCATAAACAGAATACTAAATCATCCAATAATTAGTGCTTTCTTGTTTCTCTGGGGTAGTTAATCTGCGCCTGTGCCGCCGCCAATCTTGCGATAGGTACACGGAAAGGTGAGCAGGATACATAATCCAGACCAATCAAGTGGCAGAACTCAACAGAGGAAGGGTCACCACCGTGCTCACCGCAGATTCCCAAATGAATGTCAGGGCGAACAGGCAACGCCTTCTCAACTGCCCATTTCATCAACATACCAACACCGGTTCTATCCAATCTTGCTGTTGGATCACATTCATAAATATTCTTATCAATATAATCCGCTAAAATTTTACCTGCATCATCACGGGATAATCCATAGGTCATCTGTGTCAAGTCATTGGTACCAAAGGAGAAAAACTCAGCTTCTGTGGCAATTTCGTCTGCAGTCAATGCTGCTCTGGGAATTTCAATCATAGTACCAACCAGATAATCCAGTTCCCTGCCCTTTGCATCCATAACTGTCTTTGCAGTTTCAACAACAATATTTTTCACATATTTTAGTTCCTTAATTTCACCAATCAAAGGAATCATAATTTCAGGCTTAATATTGATACCCAATTCAACAGAAACCTCAATTGCAGCTTCAATGATTGCTCTTGTCTGCATTTCGGCAATTTCAGGGTAGCTTACTGCCAAACGACAACCTCTATGACCCATCATAGGGTTTAATTCGTGCAAACCTTTTGCTTTCACTTTAAGCTCTTCCACAGTTTTACCTGTTTCTTTTGCTAAAATCGCAAATTCCTCTTCTGTATTTGGCATGAACTCATGAAGAGGAGGATCCAGCAGACGGATTGTAACAGGTCTTTCCTGCATTGCCTTGTAAATGCCCTTGAAATCCTCTTTCTGGAAAGGTTCAATCCCCTTTAATGCCGCAACTCTTTCCTCAATGGTATCAGAAAGAATCATCTTTCTGAACTTCATGATTCTATCACCTTCAAAGAACATATGCTCTGTTCTAGTCAAGCCAATGCCTTCTGCACCAAAATCAATGGCTATTTGAGCATCATGAGGTGTATCTGCATTGGTTCTAACTTTAAGGGATCTCTTTTCATCCGCCCAAGCCATAAATTTTGCAAAATCACCGCTAATTTCGGGGTCAACAGTAGGGATATCCTCGCCGTAAATGTTACCGGTGGAACCATCCAAAGAAACATAATCGCCTTCCTTGAATGTTCTACCACCCAAAGAGAAGGTCTTTGCTTCTTCATTCATTTTAATATCTTCACAGCCAGATACACAGCAAGTACCCATACCACGGGCTACTACTGCCGCATGAGAGGTCATACCGCCACGTACTGTCAGGATGCCCTGAGCTACTGCCATACCTTCAATGTCCTCGGGAGAGGTTTCCAAACGAACCAGAATTACTCTGTTGCCGCCCTCAGCCTGATTTTTTGCATCCTCTGCGGTAAAGCAAACCTTACCTGCCGCCGCACCGGGGGATGCAGGCAGACCTTTTCCAAGGGGCTTTGCTGCTTTTAATGCCTTCTGATCAAAAGCGGGATGCAAAATCTGATCCAACTGCTTAGGCTCAACCTTCATTAACGCCTCTTCCTTGGTAATGAGACCTTCATTTACCATATCAACTGCAATACGAAGAGCGGCATTGGCAGTTCTCTTACCATTTCTTGTTTGTAGGAAGTAAAGCTTGCCTTCTTCCACAGTAAATTCCATGTCCTGCATATCTTTATAGTGATTTTCTAATTTGTTAGCAATTTCCATGAACTGTGTGTAAACTTCAGGCATATCATCTGCCAGCTTGGCAATGGGGTTGGGTGTACGAACACCTGCAACAACATCTTCACCCTGCGCGTTTACTAAGTATTCGCCCAACATGGCTTTTTCGCCAGTTGCTGCATTTCTTGTAAAAGCAACACCAGTACCTGAGGTATCACCCATATTGCCAAATACCATCATCTGTACGTTTACCGCTGTTCCCCAGCTATAAGGAATATCATTCATTCTTCTGTATACAAAGGCACGAGGGTTATCCCAACTACGGAACACTGCCATTGCAGCTTCAAGTAACTGCTCCTTTGGATTCTGAGGGAACTCCTTACCTTGATCATCCAAATAAATCTGTTTGAACATTGCAGTCACCTTTTTCAGGTCTTCTGCTGTCAGCTCTGTATCATAACGCACGCCTGCTTCTTCCTTATATTCATCCAGCTTTCTTTCAAACTTAGATTTGGAAACACCAATTACAACGTCTGCAAACATCATGATAAATCTTCTGTAAGAATCATAGGCAAATCTGGGATTTCCTGTCTTCTTTGCCAAACTTTCAACGGAAACATCATTCAAACCAAGGTTCAAAACTGTATCCATCATACCCGGCATAGATGCTCTCGCACCGGAACGTACGGAAACCAGAAGGGGGTTTTCAGGATCGCCCAGCTTTTTGCCTGCGATCTCTTCAAGCTTGCTTAATGCCACATCAATCTGGGCAATCATTTCTTCAGTCAGTTTCTTACCACCTTCGTTATAATCTGTGCAGGCTTCTGTTGAAATGGTAAAGCCCTGGGGAATCGGCAGACCTAACATTGTCATTTCTGCGAGGTTTGCACCCTTTCCTCCTAAAAGGTTTTTCATGGATGCGTTGCCTTCGCTGAACATGTAAACATACTTCTTGCTCATACACATTACCTCCTGTTTTCCATCTGGATGTCAGACGTGGAATTTTAATTCTGGAATTTTTTGAAAAACTGATCTTAACTGAATTATACCATTTCCCCCGAAAAATCACAACGATATTCCGAAGAGGCAGCTACGCATTCTACGCTATTGCACTAAAATAAAACCATGCCATTGTGATTATGCAGTAATTTTTAAAATTTTATAACAGTTTTTACTTCATGTTGCCAAAAAAAATATGCTGACCAAGGAAGTTGGTCAGCATATTGCATTATGGGACGTAATATGTCCCATTAAAATTTTTGCTCTTAGATATTATCGTTTAAGCTCTTTTATATACAAGTGATAAGTATACAGCACTTTTACTCATTGTGCAACAAAAAACTTCATTCATTTTTGTAAGATATCATTATCATTGACAAAAAATTATGGCTAAAACGTTAGGCAAAAACAAAAGAAAATTGGTACTTTTATAAAATTAGCTGTGTTTTCTTTAATAGCCCGTGTAGAGAAATAAAATCAACACCGTGCAAAGAGGACTACTTACTGCAGTCTGCTTACTCACATCTACCCAAAGAGCAATTTTAGGGTTAAGCTAAAGTATCTGATACAATCAAAAACTATAGTTATTTCCATTTTCTCCATTGTTTGGCGAAGCCCCAAGTGTTTTGTAAGGTTTTTGTATCTTAAAACTCCATTTTTTCTTTCAAATAAGCGTTCAACTGCGCAATAGGCATTCTAACCTGTTCCATAGTGTCTCTGTCACGTACAGTAACACTCTGATCTTCTTCGGATTCAAAGTCATAGGTAATACAGAATGGTGTACCTATTTCGTCCTGTCTGCGGTAACGCTTACCGATGGAACCGGATTCATCAAATTCGCAGTTAAAATCCTTGGAAAGCATTGCAAAAACTTCTGTAGCCTTTTCACTCAGTTTTTTGGAAAGAGGGAAAACAGCAGCCTTAACCGGCGCAAGGGCAGGATGGAAGCGTAATACTGTTCTTACATCGCCTTCGCTAACCTCTTCCTCATCATATGCCTCGCATAAAAACGCTAAAGTCACACGGTCTGCACCTAAGGAAGGCTCGATGCAGTAAGGGATATATTTTTCATTCTTTTCCTGATCGTAATAGGTCATATCCTGACCACTAACCTCTTGATGGCATTTTAAGTCAAAATTGGTTCTGTCGGCAATACCCCAAAGCTCGCCCCAACCGAAGGGGAACTTAAACTCAATGTCTGTTGTTGCATTACTATAATGGCTCAATTCTTCCTGCTCGTGATCACGCAAACGGATGCTGTCAACTTGCATATTCAACTTCAATAACCAATCCTTGCAGAAGCTTCTCCAATACTCAAACCACTGTAAATCAGAGCCAGGTTCACAGAAGAATTCCAACTCCATCTGCTCAAATTCTCTGGTACGGAAGGTAAAGTTACCTGGTGTAATTTCGTTACGAAAGGACTTACCGATCTGACCAATACCAAAAGGTAATTTCTTTCTGCTGGTACGCTGTACATTTTTAAAGTTTACGAAAATACCCTGGGCAGTTTCAGGACGAAGATAAACCACATTTTTTGCATCTTCAGTAACACCCTGAAAGGTTTTAAACATTAAGTTAAACTGGCGAATATCTGTAAAGTTATGGCTACCGCAGGAAGGGCATGCAACCTGATGTTCGTCAATAAAGTGTTTCATTTCATCATTGCTCCAGCCATCAACTGCCGCCTCAGGCATATTGTGCTGGGAAATATAATCCTCAATCAATTTATCTGCACGGAAACGTTCCTTACATTCCTTACAATCCATCAAAGGGTCGCTAAAACCGCCAACATGACCGGAAGCCACCCAAGTTTGAGGGTTCATCAAGATTGCGCAATCAACACCAACATTAAATGGACTTTCTTGAATAAATTTCTTCCACCAAGCCTTTTTCACGTTGTTTTTCAGCTCAACACCAATGGGGCCGTAATCCCAAGTGTTTGCCAAACCGCCGTAAATTTCAGAACCGGGGTAAACGAAGCCCCTGTTTTTTGCTAATGCAACTACCTTTTCCATGGTTTTCTCTGTCATAATAATTCCTCCTTCAAAAAAGTTCGATAAGTTTTACCGAGGAAAGGCAATAAAAAAACTTCCCTCCCTCGCTATAAAAGCAAGGGACGAAAGTTTATCTTCCGCGGTTCCACCCTTATTGATCTACGCAAAGCGTAAATCCACTCTTGTGAAGTCCTGCTCCAAAGTGCCCTTCACCGTACTCTGCTGTCTTCTTTTCACCCACCGAAGACTCTCTGAAAACATACCACGGATACTCCTCTTTTTCATTGCAGTTATTCAATTTAGCCATTATGCTAACACTTTAACGCATTTCTGTCAATACCTATTTTGGAAACTACAGTTCTTTGCTAAATTCTCGGCTTTTAAGCCGCACCCCCATATGTACCTCCAAATAGCGTCGCAAAATAGTGTCCAACTGGGTCATTGCCTCCTCAGAAAGAGTAAAGGCAAAAATTTGCTTTCCTTCCCGTTCGCCAATAAATGAGATTGCCTTTTGCACAGCCCCAAGAAGGGGTATTTCTCCGCCAATACAATGGTCTTTACAAAGGAATTCCCCTGCCGCTTCATTAAAAAATAAAGGTTCATTGTCCTTGCTGCAAACCATACATCCCTCATCGGACAATACACCGGAAAGCTGGGCATATTTCACTTCAAAAATGCGGGAAATAAGCCTTGGTTCTACTTGGCTTTTCTCCAGCATTGTTAAGGCATATAGCAGGAGTTTTAAGGTCTCATCCTGCTCTATACCGGCTGGACAAGTCCGCTCCACCAGTTCCGTCAAATAAACAGCTTCTGCAAGACGATCCATATCCATTCGTATGTCATAAAAGCTTTCAAGCAAATCTGCTTGGGTCAAAGAATAAAAGCCTTTCCCCTCGTAGACAAAAAAATCGCAATAGGCAAAAAGCTGTGTGCCAGAAAGCAGCTTGCTTTTGGTGTTTTTTGCACCACGGGCATTGAGCATAACCCGCCCAATGCCCTTAGCCAAAACCAAAATCCGTTTGCCACTCTCACCCACTTGGTTTTCCTGAATTACAACACCTCTAAAATGAACAACCCCCACTTTTTTCCCTCTTTTTCTTATAAGACCTCAGAACGCTATCCCAAACCCTTTAAGCTGATCATCACCTTTGCTTCGCAAAAGTCGGCTTTGCCCCCTGCCCTATCTTAGGCAGTGCCGTTTTGAAAAGGCTTGACCTAAATTTTTATAACCCAAAATTACATTTTTACTGTTATATTAATTCACCCCCCATGCAGAAGGGGGCGACGAAAGATTTTGCTCTTGCTTTTTTCAAAAAGCAAGTGGGTGTGGGTGAAACCCACGGTCTTAAGTTCTTATATACTTAATAAAAATTTTTATTTTTTGAGCTATCGGCGATCCTCCGTCGGGGATTTGGTCTATCTCCCAAATCGGATTTGTAACGCAAATAATCTTCGATCTGACCTGTTTGAACAAACTTTTGCCAGTATGCCTTTTTATTCCGCTCGTCCATAAAACCGTCCCCTTTCTTTCATTATGTTATGGAGCTATAACGAAAGCATACAGGTAAATTAATACCAACAGCTCCAAATCAGAAAGGGTTATTGATTCTATCAGACATTTCGTTTATCATATCCAAAATTTTTCAGTAAAAAGTCACTGTCCCGCCAATCCTTTTTTACTTTTACCCAAAGCTCCAAATAAATTGGTGAGCCCAACAATCGCTCCATATCTCTTCTCGCTAACGAGCCGATTTTTTTCAACATAGCTCCCTGCTTACCAATAATAATCCCCTTGTGGGAATCTTTTTCGCAATAAATGGTTGCTTCCACATCTACCATATTTTGTCCTTCTCGTTTTTTCATAGACATAATTTCCACAGCAATTCCATGGGGAATTTCATCTTGAAGCAAATACAAAGCCTTCTCGCGAACAATTTCAGAAGCAATTTGACGCTCAGGCTGATCGGTAACCATATCCTCGGGAAAATATTGAGGACCTTCTGGCAAATATTTCTTAATCACATCCATTAACGCATCGGTATTGCTGCCCTTCATGGCGGAAATGGGAACAACTTCTATAAAAGAATACAGCTTACGGTAAGCTTCAATTACCTGTAAAAGCTTCTCTCTTTCGATGGTATCAATTTTATTAATAACCAAAACCACCGGGGTCTTTACGTTCTCCAAGCGGTCGATTACATACTGATCCATCTCTACTACCTTTTCCGTGGGTTCGATAAGCATTAAAACCAAATCCACTTCGTTAAAGGTATTCTCTGCAGAACGCACCATAAATTCACCCAGCTTATGCTTAGGCTTATGGATGCCTGGTGTATCCAAGAATACACACTGAAAATCTTCTTTGGTTAAGATACTAGTGATTTTATTACGTGTTGTCTGAGGTTTATGGGAGGTAATGGCGATTTTTTCCCCGATAAGGCAATTCATCAATGTGGATTTCCCAACATTGGGTCTGCCAATTAGTGTTACAAAGCCGGAATGGAATTTTTTCATGCTTGTCCCTCCGCGTTTTCTGCTGCAATGTATGCTTTATATTCTGCTTCTTTCACGTCCCAATCCTTCTGCATGTCCAACAAAATCATGTATTGCAACCAACGGTCATTTTTAGTTTCAATATCCTCTTGGGTTAAACCTTTAATCAGGGTTAAAGCCTGATAAAATTTCATGCCCGCTTCCGCAGTCATATACTCAGATTGCATGCCTAATACAACACAAATTTTATTGGGCAAAGCATATCTTCTGATTTCTTCCTGAACGCCCTCTGTGCTTTTCCCCATTTGACGCATAAATTCCAACGCATTTTTATAATGAATCACATATTCACTTTCCTTAATTTTAACACGCTGTGCTTTCCAATTTTCCTCAATATACGCCACCACTTCTTCCATGGTCTTAGCGTTCGGTTTCAAATCCACATGGGCAAATTTTTCTCTTAATGCATCCATTTTTATTCCTCCTATTTCAAAACAAATCAATTACAAAAAAGTCATCGGGAAAATCCCACAAATATCTGAAAACATTATAGTTCTTGGAACGTCTTAAATCCAGTAGGGGGAATCCTTTCGCTCCCCAAAAGCCGGTCATTCCCAGGCTTCATGAGCGTTGTGGCTTAAAGAGTATAACCTAATTTATGCCTTTACCCTTATGAAAAATAAGAACGAACATATTCTAATATTTTTGTCTTTTCTCCGTTTTATTATATACGGATAAAGGGTTTTTCACAAGTAAACAGTACAAACATAGCTTTGCAATCATGCCTATTTATGCTTTTTCGCCCTTTTGAACTTATTTTGCATATGGCTAGCATGAAGCTCAGCTTTTTAATTATCATTCGCTTCTAGCAGTCCCTCAGCTCGTCCCATTTTTTTCGGATTGCCTTCATATCCTCCCAAGCAGGGCGTTTTTTCTCTTCATCCCGTAAAAGTGCCGAGGGATGATAGGTTGCAATAAAGTCATACCCCATTTTAGGGAACCATATCCCCCTTTGGCGAGTGATGCGAAAACTAGGGTCAAGGATTGTTGTTGCTGCAATTCTGCCTAGGCAAACAATGATTTTCGGTTCAATTAATTTTAATTGATATCTTAAATAATTTAAACAGGCATCTTTCTCATCATCATAAGGATCTCGGTTCCCCGGTGGGCGGCATTTCACAATGTTAGTAATATATACATTCTCCAAGGAAAGTCCAACGCTTGCCAGCATTCTATCTAAAAGCTGTCCCGCAGGTCCAACGAAGGGTTGTCCCTGCAAATCCTCCTGCTGACCAGGACCCTCCCCGATAAACATAATATCCGCCTTAGGGTTACCCTTGCCAATCACCACATGACTGCGTAGTTCCCACAGCCTGCATTTTTTGCAGTTAAAACAAGCACCCTCTAACGTCTCCCAACTCTTTTGAGCCATAGCTCTCCCTCGCTTACTTTATGTCCTCACCACGAAAGCCCATAGGCAATAATTCCTTGAGACTCATTACTTTCATGCCTTCACGGTCGCTATCCAAAATCACTTCTCCTTCAGGCAAAAATTCATATAATACCTGCCTGCAAATGCCGCAAGGTGCCGCATAATCTCCAGAGCTAGCAACAATGGCTATTTTATCAAATTCCTTCACACCCTCAGAAATTGCTTTTGTTATAGCCGTTCTTTCTGCACAAATGGTAGCACCATAGGATGCATTTTCCACATTACAACCAAGAAAAACCTTACCGTTCTTCGCCAATAACGCTGCACCAACTTTAAATTTTGAATAAGGCGCATAGGCCTTTTCCATCGCTTCCTTTGCCAATAAAACCAGTTCCTGATTTTCCATAAAAATCATCTCCTTATTCTCTTGGTATTCCTGCCTTATTCAATATTTCCCTCTGTTTTTCAAACATTTCCTTTTCTTCCTCTTCCTCCATATGGTCATAACCCAATAGGTGAAGCATACTATGAGCGGTCAAAAAAGCAATTTCTCTTTTTAAAGAATGTCCGTATTCTTCCGCTTGCTCACGGGCACGCTCTAAGGATATAATAATATCCCCCAAAAGCACCTCATCTTTTTCATTTAAATCGGGCATTTCCCCCTCTTCAAACGTCAAAAGAGGGAAACTCAAAACGTCAGTGGCACGGTCAATATCCCGAAACTGCTTGTTAATTTGATGAATCTCTTCATTATCCACAATGGATACACTGACCTCACAGGGCTTTTGAAACCCCTCATAAGTCAAAGCATCTGCGATTATTTTTTCTATCGTTTGAGAAAGCTCTAAGGAAAAAGCCTCCTCCGTTCGATTATCAATCAAAATTGTCACTATCTTTCTCCTCTTTTCCCAGCTCGGTCTTATGGGATGCCGCTTCGATTTCTTCCTTTTTCGGGTAGCTGACTCTCTCATGATACATGCCGTGGAAAACCTTAAAAAAGGCTTTTTGTATTTTAGCCAATTCATGAATGGCTAAGCCACTACGGTTTAATTGTCCGTCATCCAGCTTGTCCTTAATCAGACCATAAATGGCTCCTTCAACTTCCTCCAAGGTCTTTCCGCTGCCCAGCATAGCACGAACAGCCGCCTCCACTGTATCTGCAAGCATCACCACTGCGGATTCTCTGCTTTTAGGAATGGGCCCATCATAGCGATAATCCCCTTCATTTACATGTTCAGACCCGTAAACCTTTAATGCCTTAAAATAAAAATATTTCACCACCGTTGTTCCGTGGTGTTCTTTCATAATATCTAAAATAACCTTAGGCAGACCAAATTCCATTCCCATCTCCACACCAGCCTTAGTATGCTGGGTAATGATGCGGGCACTGGATTTTGGTTCAATATCATCATGGGGGTTATGGCCTGTTTGGTTTTCAGCAAAAAACATGGGATATTTCAACTTTCCTACATCATGATAGTATGCTCCTGCTCTAGCCAAAGCCGTATTTCCACCAATTTCATAAACTGCCGTCTCCGCCAAATTTGCCACAATCAGACTATGGTGATATGTACCTGGCGCTTCAATCATCAGCTTACGTAAAAGCTCATTGTTGGGATTGGTCAATTCCAAAAGACGCAAAGGCGTATTTGCTTCAAATACACTCTCCCAAAAAGGTAAACTTCCCACAACTACAACAACGGAAATCAATCCCACCAAAGCACCAAAAGCGGAAGCTATGATAAGCTGGGTTGTATAACCATCTCTGAAAAAAAGACCTACTGAAAGCATTGTTACCAGACTCACCACCGCCATACCTAATGCAACAGGCACAACTAATGTACGCTTTTCAGTCTTTTGAATCAGCAACGCACCAAAAGAACCACTGATTAAAACATAGGATAAAAATTCTACATCCCCGCTGACAATCATGCAGGCAATGATGGAAAAAAAGCAATTCATCAAAAGTGCCATACGCCGGCCGATTAAAATGCTAATAAGCATTGCAAACAAGGATAATGGAATTAAGGAGTAATAGTGCAATAACGCCATAGCCTTGCAAAGAAGAATCATAAGGACATATACACTAAACAACATTCTGATTTCATTCTTTTTTAAAATGGCAGCTCCTTTATTCCAGAAAAAGAAAAGCCCTACAGCGCCAAAAAGCAATATCACAATGGAACAACTTCCCAAAAAGGGCAGAAGGCTGTCACCATGTTGAGAATCTCCAATCAGTTTTAATGCAACCAGTCTATCGTAAATATCTTGGGTTATGATTTCTCCTTCATCCACAATTTTCTGATTTTTACGAATGAGAACTTCGCTTACCTCATTGCGCTTTTGCTCTTTAATGGCATCCATGGCCTCTTCATCCAGAACTAAGTTTGGATCTAGCGCTGTGGAGACAATCGAATATGCCATCCCCTTTAAATCTTCACTCCAAGGGGTTGCACCAACCCCGTCCCTTACCTTCTCTTTGGCATGCTCCAGTTCATCCGCCGATAGGCCTCCGCTGTAAATCTGGTTGAGTACTCCAACACAGTCCTCAGCAAATAGAATGCGGTTTGACAGGGGCATTGCCTGATACGCTGCCAATTGCCGATTGCTTAGCACCACAGGCAGCTTTAGGGATGCCTCCTTTACCTTTTGATAAAAGTCATCCCCATCCTTCATTGCCAGTATTACTTCATTAAGTTCTTGAAAAACATCATTGACTTGCTTGGTGCTATTTGCCTCAACTGTGATATCATTTTTGTAAATTGGTCCAACACTGTTTGCCGCTGCTGTTTGCAGCTTGTTTGTCGTGACCTCATCCACCGTATCCCGAGGGGCAACATATCGTTTTATTGCCACATCCCCAACTTGAACGATTTCTTCGTATTTCCCATAGTGACTCATGCCAATGCAAAGCACAGTCAATACGAAAGCAACTCCCAGCAAAACCCACTGGGGATATCGCTTAATATCTACCTCTTTTGTCTTTTTTTCCATCCAGATCACTCCGCTTCTTGGTCTCCAGTTTCTCATATGCCAGAATGATTTTTTGTACCAATGGATGCCGCACCACGTCTTTATTGGTCAATGTTATCATACCAATTCCATCAATACCTGTTAAAATTTTGGTTGCTTCCATCAGCCCCGAACGTTTCCCTTCGGTTAGGTCTATCTGGGTCAGATCCCCAGTAATTACGGCTTTGGAGCCATATCCAATACGTGTTAAAAACATCTTCATCTGCTCTGGCGTTGTATTTTGTGCCTCATCCAAAACAATAAACGCATTATCCAGGGTACGACCACGCATATATGCTAAAGGGGCAACTTCAATGAGTCCCCGCTCCATATTTTTCAAAAAATTTTCTGAACCCATAATTTCATAAAGAGCGTCATAAAGGGGCCTTAAATAAGGATCTACTTTTTGCTGTAAATCTCCTGGTAAAAAACCTAACTTTTCTCCCGCTTCAATGGCAGGGCGGGTCAATATGATTCTGCTGACCTCGTTATTTTTAAATGCAGTGATTGCCATGGCCATAGCAAGATATGTCTTGCCCGTTCCCGCAGGTCCCACGCCAAACACCACAGTATTATTTTTTATTAAATCCACATATTTTTTCTGGCCTAAGGTCTTTGGTTTTAAAGGTCTTCCATTTGCAGTGATGCAAACCAAATCGTTATAGACCTTTTCCACCTCTTCTAAATTCATTTCATCAGCAGCTGTAATAAAATAATTTAAATTTTGATCGGTAATCTCTTCGCCTTTTCTTGCCAAAGCCCCAAGGGAATTCATTACACTCCAAGCTTTATGCACATTTTCTTCTTCTCCGCTGATTTTCACATCATCTCCGCGGTTTACAATCTTAACGTTCCATTCTTTTTCTATTTTTCTTATATTTGCATCAAACTGTCCAAAAACAGACAGCATCGCCCTATTGTCCATTTGTATCGTTCGTTCCGTCTGTGCCATCTACGGCATCCCGCCCTTTCTCTGCGTTTCGTTTTTCATCAATTCTCTCTGTCAATTCCGCTTGCCCCGTTGCCCGAACACAATCGGTATACTCATTGTATTTCACATCAATTTTTTCTATTTTACCATATACACTGACACTTTGCTCTGTCTTTTTTCTCAGTATCTCCTCAAGTTCTGTCTTCGCTTCGTCAACCGTGCGACTTCTTTTTTCAAGGGTATATAGATTATATTGCTCTTTTTTTAAAGAAATAGGTATTTTAAAATCACCCAAAGCTAAATCTTTTTGAAAAAGCACATCAACATCAGCTTCAGTATCACCCAAAGATGGACGAATAAAGTCTGCATCCTGGCCAAAAAAACTTAAAACATGATTGGTTTTTGTACTTCCTGTATATACCTTTTCGTCATAGGAAAGAGGCAGTTCCTCCGTTAGTTGCTGCCAAATTTTAGCCGTAACCACACCCTCAGCAGCCACATATTCTGTATGCTGTTCCTCACCTTCCAGCCCAATTAAAACCTCAGATGAGATTAAGACATCTCCTTTTTTCACCAAATCGCCCTCTTTCACCTTGGGCGTTCCTCTTTCCGCAGTGATTTTTAATATGACACCATCTGTATTTGCAATGATATCGCAAGGTGTTTCCTTATCCACCACTTCAGCCTTTTGAATGGTTTCCGCCACCTTAATGGTTACGTCCGTGCCCTTAATACCTACACTGACCCAAGAAATATCCGGAAACTGAATTAATATGTCTTTTGTTATTTTTTCGGTGCTGATTCCTCTCTTCCACGCAGCAGGCTTCAGCCCCAACTCCTGACAATAGGTCAGGATATCTTCCTTAGCTACTCTTTCATTCCCCTCAACTTTAATAACCCAAATAAAGGATGAAAGAAAATATAGCCCAATGGCAAACAGCAGTATCCCCGCTGTCAAAACCTGTCGCCCATGAAAGCGTCGAGCTTTTGCAGGAAACCCACCATATCCTTGAACCTCAAGCCTACATCCGGTTTTTTCCGCACACATGGAAAGGGTATCCAAACTTCCCATAGGTGCCTTTATAAGCACCCCAGCGCCTTTGGTTTCCACATCCCATAAATATACTCCACGGTAGGAAAGCATATTCATAAACCGCTCTGCGGCAAAACCGTTTACTTTTATGATAACATATCCACGGAAATAATACCATAATGCCAGAAACAAAATCCTCACCCCATCAGGTCAAAAATTCCAAAGCAACCACCTTCCCCGTAATCACCAATACATCTGTGGTTAGTTGCTTCAGCCCCAAATCTTGCCCTCGGATACATAAAGTGCCCGCCTTTGTGCCAATGCGAATGCTCTCCTCTCCGTAAGTCAATATTCCTTTATGATTTTCAATCGTGATTTCCTCTCGACCCATTAAGGAAATCAACGGTAAATCCAGCATGATTTCCTTTGGCAAGTCTAAAGCCTCAGACACGCCCCTTCGTAAATCCATATACTATCACCATCCGAAAAACCGTTTGTTTACATTATGCGGGAAAACGCCAAGAAATACCTTGTCTATCAATGTTGCATGGCTTCTCATATCATCCGTTATATAAATTATCCTCCTTTGCACAACAAATTTTAATGAAAAATTGTTTTTTTCAAAAAAAGAAGCACGACCTCTTTTTGAAAGAAATCGTGCTTTATCAATTACTTTGGTTCTCTTTGTTCCAAGCCCTTACCATGCCATAAATGATTGTTCTTCTAGTCAAGAAATTACAACCATTTTGTGTGATTAGCCTAACAGCGCTCTGTCACTTACAAACTCACTGCCGCTTGCCACAGAGAATTTCTGCAATAAATCCTCCACAGTCAGTTTCTTTTTCTCCTCGCCTTTAATATCCAAAATAATGCGTCCATCGCTCATCATAATCAAACGATTTCCATGGGCAATGGCATCCTTCATGTTATGGGTAACCATCAGGGCAGTTAAACCATGCTCCCCAATAATGCGGTCAGAAAGCTCCAAAACCTTTGCTGCTGTCTTTGGATCCAAAGCCGCCGTATGCTCATCCAATAAAAGCAGCTTGGGTTTTTTCAGCGTTGCCATCAATAACGTTAGTGCCTGTCTCTGCCCTCCGGAAAGCAAACCAACCTTTGCCCTGAGGCGCGTTTCCAATCCCAAATCCAAGGTTTTTAAAAGCTCCTTGTATTCTCCTCTCTCCTTTTGGGTAATCCCCCACCGCAAACCCCTGGATTGACCTCTGCGGTAAGCTAAAGCAAGGTTCTCCTCAATTTCCATATCCGCCGCCGTCCCTGTCATGGGATCTTGAAACACACGACCCAAATACAATGCCCGCTTATGCTCAGGAAGCTTCGTCACATTCACCCCATCAATTATAATTTCACCACTGTCAATTGGCCATACACCGGAAATGGCATTTAACATAGTGGATTTCCCGGCGCCATTACCACCA
>NZ_DALYUL010000005.1:23806-39517 GCF_031981185.1 Anaerotignum sp.
ATGTAAGATTCAAGCCGTTTGAGGCCTTTTTCTCACTGGGTGAATTGGGATTGAAGGTTTTATATATTTCCTTTAACTCAAGCATTTGCCTTCCCTCCCTTTTTTCCGTTCTTCACAAAATGTTGACCCTTTAAATATGGTACTGCCAGGAATGCCGCTACAATCAAAGCACTCACCAATTTTAAATCCGTTGTTTCCAAACCAAGTTGCAATACAATGGTAATAACAACAAAATATAGGATTGCGCCAAAAATAACCCCAACCAAACGGAATGCAAAGTTATGAAATATTCTGCCGAATAAAACGCCGCCAATAATAACTGCCGCCAAACCGATTACAATGGCTCCACGTCCCATATTCACGTCAGCATTGCCTTGATACTGGGCATATAATGCACCTGCAATGCCCACTAATCCATTGGAAATCATCAGGCCAATTACCTTCATCACCTTTGTATTAATGCCCTGAGCTCTAGACATATTTTCGTTATTTCCTGTGGCACGGATTCCACGACCCAACTCCGTTCCGAAAAAACAGCACAGCAGATTGCCGAAACAATAACTGCCTTGGGAATGTCTCGCAAGCTTAAAATCAAGTTATATTTATCCACACTGATTGCTTGATTTGATTTCCCCATAATACGCATATTCACAGAATATAAACCAAGTTGGGTTAAAATTCCTGATAAAATGGCAGGAATACCAAAAGCTACATGGAAAACCCCTGTAACCAACCCTGCCAGCATACCTGCAATCCCCGCACAAATCAGAGCCACATAAGGATTATATCCTCCCAGCATCATCATTACCGCCACAGCGCCACCAGTACATAAACTACCATCCACGGTCAGGTCCGCATAGTCTAAAACCTTATACGTAATATAAACCCCTATGGCCAAAAGACCCCAAATGAGCCCTTGTGCCACAGAACCAGGTAATGCCTTCATCAAAGCCATCACATTCATTTTAATTCCCCCATTTTCATTTTTTCTCTTTGGCATGCTTAAGTAGAAAAAAGGGAGCGGTCAGTAATCTGCCCCGCTCTGCCTTTTATATTTTGAAATATTCTATTTACTGAATTGCTTCGAAACCTTCAGGCATTGTGATGTCTAAAGCTTTTGCGATTTCCGCATTATATTTGGGAACAATATTATCGGAAACAAAACCGATGGGTGTTGTTGCAGGGTCTCCACCATTTACCAAAATATCATATGCCATTTGACCAGCCTTCTGACCCAACTCATAGAAGCTGATACTCAATGTTGCCAAGCCGCCGGATTTGCACATACCTTCTTCTCCTGCAAAAACAGGGATTCCAGCAGGCACAGTTACATTTTTGACAATCTCCATATTGCTTGCCATCGTATTATCTGTGGGAATAAATACTGTGTCACATTCGCTCACTGCCTTTGTAATAACAGCCTGAATTTCATTGGAATCTGCCGCTGTATACTCTTTGAATTCAATTCCCGCTTCTGTCAAGGCTTTTTGTGCCAATTCAGACTGGAAAATAGAGTTTGGCTCTGCACTGCAATATACAATTGCTACCTTCTTTGCATCGGGGCAAACCTTCTGCAATAATTTGATTTGCTCATCAATGGGTGTTAAGTCGGAAACCCCTGTAACATTTCTGCCTGGTGCATCATTCGATTCAACAACACCTGCTGTTTTAAAGTCCGTAACCGATGTACCCACAATAGGGATCTCTGATGTAGCCGCAGCTGCCGCCTGAACTGCACCGGTTGCATTTGCCATAATCAAATCAACGTCGTCTGAAACAAACTTTGTTGCAATGGTCGTACAATTTGTACTTTCCCCTTGGGCATTTTGCACATCAAAGGTCACCGAATCCCCCAACAGCTCTTTCAGCTTATCCTGAAAGCCTTGGGTAGCTGCATCCAGAGCAGGGTGCTCCACCAACTGCATGATTCCCACTTTGTATGTTTTTCCTTCAGCACTATCCTCTGCGGGCTTTTCAGCTTTACTTCCACCGCCACAGCCTGTCATAGAGATTACCATTGCCGCCATAGCAGTCGCAGCAACCAAACGTATTTTATTCTTTTTCATTATACCACTCCCCCAAAAAGTTAACCGCTACTTTAATACATATATGCGGTTATGCATTAATTAATTAAAGCAATTATAACACGCATAAATTCAAAGTCAAGTTAAACCGTATTATTTTTCGTACAAAAAACTCTTTATTTTTTAAACAAATTTGACAAAAAGAAAAAGACCTGTCGGTTTAAACCAACAGGTCCTTCTATTTATGCCTTGATTATTGATTGCCCTGGAGCATTTTCTTTACAAAACTGCCAACGATTTTATTATCGGCCCGCCCAATTATCTTCGGTGTAATCACCGACATAACCTTACCCATTTCTTTTATGGAGGAGGCACCGGTTTCTTTTATGGCTTCTTCAACGATCGTCTGGATTTCGGTTTCGCTCAATTGCTCTGGAAGGTAACCCAACAAAATTTCAATCTCTTGATTGAGTTTTTCAAGTAGATCTGTTCTTCCGCTCTTCTCGAATTCGGGAAGGGAATCTCTTCTACTTTTCAGCTGCTTAGTGATTACTTCAATCACGCCGTCATCATCCAACTCGACTTTATTGTCCTTTTCGATCTGAAGGATGCCCGAACGGATCAGCTGAACTGTATCCTTTCGCACAGAATCCTTTTCTTTCATCGCAGTTTTTAAATCTGCAAAAAGTTGCTCTTTTAATGACATATCATCATCCCTCTTCGCCGTATAGAATTATTTAAATTTACGTTTTCTTGCGGCTTCGGATTTCTTTTTGCGCTTAACGCTGGGCTTGTCATAATGCTCTCTTTTGCGAACTTCGCCCATGATGCCATCTCTGGCACACGTTCTCTTAAAACGACGCAGTGCGCTGTCTAAGGATTCATTTTCTTTAACTTTTACCTCCGACATGAATTTCCCTCCCTCCAGATGCGAGATTCGGTTGTTGCCTATGATAAAAGGACGCCAGATTCGCCTTTCTACCATACATTTTAGAATTATACACAAAAAAGCAACACCCGTCAATATAAAGACCTCTATTTTTCTAAGAAAATATACACGCCCTCTATATCTTCTGCAACGGTTTTGGGGAAACATACTATATATTGATATCCGAAGCTATTTTTTTACTTTATTTGCTGTTTTTTCCTTTTCCACCTCCAAAGGACTGAAAACTAAAATTCCCAAGGGTGGTACCTGAATTGAGACACTCTGGCTGTAATGGTTCCACGGAACGTCCTCAGAAAGGATCTCTCCGCTGTTCATCACACCGCTGCCACCGAAAATAAGATTATCGCTGTTGAATATTTCTCGGTATTTCCCTTTATTTGGCACACCCAATCGGAACTGGGTATGAAGATTAGGGGTAAAGTTGCAAATGCAATAAACCTCTTTGTCCTCACTGCGGCGTATAAAAGATATAACAGAAGAATCTCTGTCATCGCAATCAATCCACTTAAACCCATGGGGATCAAAATCCTCTTTCCAAAAAACATCATTCTCTAAATAAAACTGATTCAGCTCACGAACATACGCCTGCATATGCTGATGGTCTGCATATTGCAACAAATGCCAATCCAAGCTTTTCGCTTCGCACCATTCATGATACTGACCAAATTCGCCCCCCATAAACAGCAGCTTTTTACCGGGATGCCCATACATAAAGCCATAGGCAAGGCGTAGATTTGCAAACCTCTGCCATTCATCCCCAGGCATTTTACCAACCATAGAGCTTTTTTCATGCACCACCTCATCATGAGAAAGTACAAGCATAAAATTTTCAGAATAATGGTAAGCCATGCCAAAGGTCAGGCGATTATGATGATTTTTACGAAATAAGGGGTTATTTTTCATATAAAACAGAAAATCATTCATCCACCCCATATTCCACTTTAGCGTAAAGCCCAAACCGCCTTCTCTGGGATCCTTAGTAACACCGGGCCACGAAGTGGATTCCTCAGCAATCATAAGTGCACTGGGCTCTTTTTCCCTGATGATGGAATTCATATGCTTAATAAACTCAATTGCCTCCAAATTTTCAGTACCACCATATTGATTTGGGGTCCATTCCCCTGGTTCCTTGCCAAAGTCAAGGTAAAGCATGGAAGCCACAGCATCCACCCGTAACCCATCAATATGATATTCCCTCAACCAAAACAAGGCATTGCTGATTAAAAAGTTGCTGACCTCTTTTCTGCCATAGTTGAACATATATGTGCCCCATTGCCTGTGCTCACCCCGACGAGGGTCAGCGTGTTCATACAGAGCAGTTCCATCAAAGCGTCCCAAGCCGAAGGAATCCTTGGGGAAATGGGCAGGTACCCAGTCTAAAAGCACCCCAATACCATTGTCATGGCAGGTATCTATAAAAAATTTAAATTCATCAGGCGTCCCAAATCGACTGGTGGGTGCAAAATATCCTGTAACCTGATACCCCCAGCTTCCATCAAAGGGGTGCTCCTGAACAGGTAAAAGTTCAATATGAGTATAGCCCATCTCCTTTACATATCTGATTAACTTATCTGCAAGCTCCACATAGCTAAGAAAGCGGTCGCCTTCTTCAGGTACTCTCATCCAAGAACCCAAATGTACTTCATACACATTCATGGGGATAGCATAAAGATTCTTCTTGCTTCTTGCTGTAAGCCAGCGTTTATCGTGCCATTTATATCTTTTGGTATGATAAAGTATAGATGCTGTTTCCGGGCGAACCTGGGCATATCTACCATAGGGGTCAGCCTTATCAACAGGTGTTCCGTCGCATTGAATTACATGAAACTTATATTGATCATTTTCCATCAAACCGGGAATAAAAAGTTCCCAAACGCCTGATACCCCTAGACGTCGCATGGGGTGGCGGCGACTGTCCCATTGATTAAAATTGCCAATGACGCTTACACTTTTTGCGCTGGGCGCCCAAACGGTGAAGGCTGCGCCTCTTGTCCCACCATGGGTTATTAACCGCCCCCCCATCTTATCATAAATCTCATAATGATTTCCAGCTCCAAATAAATATCTGTCATATTCAGAGATGGTGGGCAAAAAAGAATAAGGGTCATAGCTCTGCCATGTAATGCCGCTACTATTGGTATACTCCAGCATATAGCGAAACCATTCCTTACGATCCCATAGCAAAACTTCAAAGAAGCCATCCTCATGAATTTTGGTCATGGGATACTGCTTCTTCTTATTTTTCATATCAATTACAGTAATTTTTTGTGCATCAGGTAAAAAGGCCCTTACGCCAACGGCAGTTTCTCCGTCCAGTTCAATTTCGTGCATCCCTAGCACTCTATGAGGATCGTAATGTTCGCCATTCACGATTTGAAATATATCATACAGCTCTGTTATTTCCATAATATCAGCCCCTTTCTTTCTGTGCACTCTCATTTTATTCACCCAATTAGTCTACTTTATTATATACCACTTGTCCATTTGTTTCCATACAAAAATACAGGCGTTTTCGACACCCCCAATATAAATTTGACAAAAAAAGTACCGTCTTGTCATTGTGAAAAAATGGGGATATACTAAAAAGACAAAACGAACTGCAAAAAATTGTACGCTAAAGGAGGAATCATATGAAATTAATGTTTTTAGGTGCCGCCCATGAGGTAACTGGCAGCTGTCATTATATCGAAGCCTGCGGCAAAAGCATTCTTTTTGATTGCGGCATGGAACAGGGACGAGATACTTATGAGAATCAAGAAATTCCCGTGCCTGCTTCTGCAATTGATTACGTATTTCTTTCCCATGCTCATATTGACCATTCAGGGCTTTTGCCCCTTCTCTACAAAAATGGTTTCCGTGGCCAGATTTATGCAACGGAAGCAACCACAGACCTCTGTCGTATAATGCTTTTAGATAGCGCCCATATTCAGGAATTTGAAGCCCAGTGGCGAAACCGAAAGGCAAAAAGGGCTGGAACTGCCCCCTTTGAACCCCTCTATACCACCGAGGAAGCCTCTGCTGTTTCTTCTCTCTTTCATGCTTGCGATTATGAAACAGAAATTCCCGTAACCCAAGGGATTACCATTCGCTTTACCGATGTTGGCCACCTTTTGGGTTCCTCTAGTATTGAAGTTTGGCTGACCGAAGGGGAAATTACCAAAAAAGTGGTCTTCTCCGGAGATATCGGTAATCTCAATCAGCCCATCATCCATGACCCACGCTATACCAAGGAAGCTGACTATGTCATTATGGAAAGCACCTATGGTGACAGACTGCATAACCCGCCGCCTGATTATGTTTTGGAATTGGCAAGGCATATTCAAGAAACCTTTGACCGTGGTGGAAATTTAGTAATACCGGCCTTCGCCGTTGGTCGAACCCAAGAAATGCTGTATTTTATTCGCGAAATCAAAGAAAGAGGTCTGATTAAAAACCATGAGAATTTCAAGGTTTATGTAGACAGTCCCCTTGCAATAGAGGCAACGAAAATTTTCACAGAAAACCGAATGGACTGTTATGACACTAAGGCCATGGAACTTGTGAAAAGCGGAATCAATCCACTGGAATTTAACGGACTGGTTACCGCTGTAACGCCTGAGGATTCTCAGGCAATTAACTTTGATAAAGCCCCAAAGGTAATTATTTCTGCCTCAGGCATGTGTGAAGCAGGACGCATTCGTCATCATTTAAAGCATAACTTATGGCGAAAAGAAAGCACCATCCTTTTCGTTGGCTATCAAGCCATGGGAACCCTAGGCAGAATTATTGTGGAAGGTGCTACAGAGGTTCGTCTGTTCGGTGAAACCATTACCGTAAATGCCCATATAGAACAGTTGGCTGGTGTCAGCGGCCACGCCGATAAAAAGGGTCTGCTTAACTGGATTAATCATTTTGAGCCAAAACCCGAAAGAGTATTTGTTGTTCACGGAGATGACCTTGTTGCAGATGAATTTGCCCGCTGTTTAAAAGAAGACTATCAGCTCCAGTCTGTTGCCCCCTATAGCGGTGCTTGCTATGACTTGGCAACAGGGATTCTATTGGCTGAGGGTGTTAAAATCCCCGTTAGGCCAAAAGAATATCCTCAACAAAGAGGTGTATCCTCCGGCGGAAAGCGTGCACTGTATTTGGCAAATCAGCTTGATTTGGCATACCAACGTCTCACCCGTATTATCAATCAAAACAAGGGCGGTGCAAATAAAGATATGGAACAGCTGTTAAAGCAGTTGGAGGAATTTGCCGATAAGCTAGAGCAGTAATCTTTTTCAATTAAGACCATAGGACATTTTATAAAAAACCAGGGCATCCTCGTACATAAAACGGGATGCCCTTTCTTTGAATCTACTTATCATTTCTCAGGTACTTCAACATACATTTTATAGCTAATACAGCTAGTGTAACCCCTAACCCAAAGCGCACAACGGCTACAACTACCATTAACAAAGAGCCCATTGTAGCAAAAGAATTCATCGCCTCCATGCAGCTCCTCCCATGCTTATTTAATCCATCTTTTTAGTTTATCATGTTCTTAGTGTTTAAACAACCACGCCTTTTAGATCTACGGTTAACATAATCCATCTCATAGCCCCGTTCGCTTTTGTTTGATAAACGCATTTTAAGCTAGATACCATGATTAAATAATGAAACAGCTCCATGAAAACTCAGCACAGAAAAACCATCAAAAGTCAAGGATGTTTACAAATCAGTTTTATAAACATCCTTTCTATTTTTCATATATTTGTGATATGAAACTAACCAGTTACTTTCCTGCAACCGCCATTCCCCGAACCAAAACCGAGGGAGAACCCTTCCCCCCTGCGGCGAAATACAGGTCCTCTCCCACTTCCAAAATATCTTTCAAAAGGGTATAAAAATTCCCTGCAACGGTAATCTGCTCCACAGGTCTTATTATTTTACCATTTTCCACCAAAAATCCTTCTGCTGATAGGGAAAAATCCCCCGAAACCCCATTGGTTCCCGCATGAAGTCCCATAAAGTCAGTAATAAAAAGACCATTCTCCATTTGAGAGAAAAGATTCTCTAATGTCTTTTCTCCTTTTTGAATATAGAAATTGGTGCACGCCGTTTTCACAGGGGAAGTCAATCCTGCTTTAAAACCATTCCCGGTGGACATAACACCGTCTTTTTTTGCCGACTTCCGATTATATAACAAGGTTTTCAAAAATCCTCCTTCTATAACAGCCTTATTTCTTCCTGCAACCCCTTCACTGTCAAAGGGCACGGAAGAATATCCGCCCTCTATCAGTGCATCATCTCGTAGGGTAACACAAGAAGAAGCAATCTGCTCGCCTACTCTGTCCTTGAGTAAGGAAAAGCCCTTTTGCACATTTTCACCAAAGAAAATGCCGCTAAAAGAGGATAACAACGAAGTCATTGCCTTACCATCTAAAACCACTGTATAATTGCCGCTATCTACAGAACCAGCGCCCAAAAGCTCAGCACCACGCTTCGCTGCTTTCCTGCCTGTTTCCTCAGGGTTAAACTCAGCCCAATCGGTACCCTTCCAAAAAGCGGAGCCTTTTTTTGTTTCTTCCCCGGCCCTGGCAATGGCACTGACGTAGCCCGAGGCAAAATTTTTGGTATAAGAAATATCCAAACCCAGACTGTTGACAATAGAAACTTCTTTTTTCCCAATGCCCAAAACACAATAATCAAGAGATGCGATGCTTTCGGCACCATTTAAAGCCGCTTCCTCCATGCGCTTGGCAAGTTGAATTCGTTTTTCCACACAAACTCGTTCCAATTCCGGGTAATAACCGGTAAATTCCGGATATGCCTCACCACCAAATAAATCCTCATGCTCTTCTTCTGTCATAAGCAACGCATTTTCTCTGGCCGAGTCTACCAAAAAAGGAATGCAGTTTTCCTCTAAGCGTTCCGAAAAAGCATATCCTGTGCGTCCATGGTAGGTTCCACGAAAGGCAACCCCCGCTTCACTACTGTTTTCGTAGTTGGACACTTCGCCTTCCATCAATAAAACCTCAAAGCTTTCGCCGCCTAAATAAAACACCTCACAATCGGTAAAGCCTTCTTTCAGCGCTTCTTCTATCATTTTTTTTTGCAAAGCTTGTCTATCCAAAGTCCTTACCCCCTTCCGCCAACGGTCATTTCTTTTACCCGAATCATAGGCTGTCCTACATCCGTGGGGATAGAACCGCTGATACTGCCACACATCCCTTGGGCGCGGGCAAGATTATTTCCAACCATGTCAATCTGCATCAAAACCTCCATGCCCTTACCGATTAAAGTTGCTCCTCGCACAGGTTCTGCAATTTTTCCATCTCGAATCAGATAGCCCTCCAAAACAGCAAAATTAAAAGCGCCGGTGGCCGGGTCCACACTGCCACCACCCATTTGCTTTGCATACAGACCATATTTCGTGTTGGATATGATTTCAGAAGTAGTGCTTTTTCCGTTGTCAATAAATGTATTGGTCATACGGCTGGTAGGCGCATAGCGATAGCTTTCCCTTCTTGATGAACCTGTCGGTTTGGCCCCCATACGTCTGCCGTTTAATTTATCTACCAAATAAGAACGCAAAATTCCGTTTTCAATCAAAACATTTTGTTGCGTAGGCGTCCCCTCGTCATCCATTGCGGCAGAACCCCAACCGTTGGGGATGGTACCGTCATCAATGGCCGTCACTACAGTGGACGCAATTTGCTGTCCCATTTTGCCTGCAAACACAGAAGCATTTCTTGCCACTGCCGTAGCTTCCAAGCTATGTCCACAAGCCTCATGAAAGATAACACCACCAAAACCATTATCAATCACCACAGGCATTCTTCCGGCAGGGCAAGGCTTTGCACCTAGCATGGTAACGGCAATTCTGGCTGCCTCTCTTGCCTTCTCTTCTACATCAATCATATCATAAAGTTCGAAGCCTACAGAACCACCGGGCCCCAAATGTCCGCTTTGTTTCTCCGTTGCTGAAGAAGCAATGGCCTCCACCGTAAAACGACTACGTACCCGCTGTTCTTCTGCCCAAAGTCCATCTGTATTGGCAATAAAAACATCCTTTACAATATCCAGACAGCCTGTCCTAGTTTGATGAATCAACGGACTATATTTTTTTGCCGCTTCCGCCGCCAAAAACAGCTTCTCTGCCTTCCTATTTTTCTCCACTGTATCAGGCATGATCAGAATGGGATTTCTGCAAGCCATATCCATTCTCTGCCATCCTTGTATTGGGTAAACCCGATCTCCCCTTGCCGCCGCAGCCGCTTCTCTGGCAATGCGAATTAAATTTTTTTCCGAAGTATCATTCGTAAAACCGTAAATTGCTTTATTTTGAAAAAACAATCGAATGCCAAGGCCATAATCCAGACCGCTTTGCACTGACTCCACTTTACCATTTACCACACTTATGGAATTTCGTTTGGTCTGCTCCATGTATATTTCTGCAAAATCGGCTCCCGAACCCAATGCCGCCGACAGTGTATTTTCCACCACATTTTTGTTTAGCATAAGCCACCTTCCTTTCTTTCTTTTTCCTCTGTTTCCTCTAAGTATAGACTTACTGCTTCCAAATAATGCAATAAACCATTGCCTGTTTTCTGAATGCGGTATTTTTCTGCAAATGCCTCAACAGGAATGGACTTTCGTCCACCTTTTTCCGCTTCCTCCCAAAACCTCTTCAAAATTTCAAAAGGCAGTAAAAAGTATGATTCTAAAGCAGTAAAATGCACCAGAAGAAAAGCCAGTCCCCGCTGAGCACGAAAATCCGCCATGAATTCTATCTGGTGCTGATGTATATTTTGTAATGGTAGATGCTTATGTGATGTTTCCTTTGCATCAAAACA
The DNA here is from genome assembly GCF_031981185.1 of Anaerotignum sp. Classification (GTDB taxonomy): domain Bacteria; phylum Bacillota; class Clostridia; order Lachnospirales; family Anaerotignaceae; genus Chakrabartyella. Next base: position 34,600 of record NZ_DALYUL010000005.1, read on the forward strand.
AACGGGCACTCCCTGGGCAACCCCGATATAATCAACCGTACTTTGCTTTTCAAAATAAGCTAAAGTAATGGTCTTGTTTTCTTGATTAATTTTTACCGGCGTAATGGGCGTAGGCACCTTTTGAAAAAGCGCCAGCCCTCTTTGCCGATACTTCTCGTTGGTAAAATTAATGTTTTCTTCTAACGAGCTTCCCCTGAGTCCCCTTGAATTCCAGTGTGACATTTTTCCTCCTAAAAATATGTATATCGTTCTGCCAAAAAGTGATCCCTCTCCCCACGCTTTCATTGTCTTATTATACCATATCCATGGCAAAAAGAGAAATCAAAGCACCTGGCAAAAACCTCTCATATTTGGCAAATTTATATTTCAATTTCAGTCCCTATGTGAAAGTCATAATCAACCCGAAATCGTTATCGTGCATTCTTTCTATATATCACTCTACCAAATCGCCTGCTGTAACAAAGGTAATTCCCTGTTTTTCTAATTCAGGAATTAATTCTTCAATCGCCCGTTCTGTTACATCTCCCCCCTCAGGGCCTACGTGGCCGATTGCCAGGGCTTTTCCTTCCTTTAAAGCAATTGCTGCCGCCTTACGAAGGTTTTTCTTTACCGTTTCCACATCATTGGTACCATCTAAAAATACACTTCTTTTAAAAAATGGTATTCCTTTTTCCGCTGTCAAATCTTTTGCCACACTATTGCAAGTGGTCACACTATCAATAAAAAAACCATTTTTCTCCTTAACAATATCCAAAACATCCCCCAAACATCTGGCGCTCTCTGTAATTGCAGAACCCATATGGTTATTCATACCAACTGCTTCTGGTAAAATAGCGTAGGCCTCCTCAACCACAGCCTTGATTTCATCGTCGGTCATGTCCAAAAAAATACCCTTATCTCCAACCCACTCTCGTTTTCCCATTGTTGATTCCATAGGCATATGTATAATAACTTCCTTGCCTGCCGCAACTGCTTTTTTTGCATTTTCACCCGAATATTCCGAAAAAGGCATTACCGCCGCCGTGAAAGGAATGGGCAACGCAAGCATTTTATCCGTTCCATTTCCGTTGTATCCAAAATCATCAATCACTATGGCAAGTTTCCCACTTGGCGTCATATTGGCCGCCCTGACTGCCTGTCTTTGCGCAGTCATTCTTCCGCCCATAAAACAAAAGGCAAATAGTATTAAATAACACAACCCGCTTTTCCAGCTTATTTTCATTTTCCTCAGCCTTTCTATGCCGTTTGTTATTTATAGATACACAGGATATTTGTCCAATATGCCCTTTTTAACAAACAGAAGGAGAGAAAACCCTTTACAAGCTCGGCTTTTACGCTTCATCATTATAATAATCTCTTTTCCCCGATGTATTGCAGTTGCTCTTCCAACTGTAAAATTCATAGGAAACCAAGGCCATCGCCAGTAAAAACGCCATGGTATCTGCTATAGGTGCAGCGTTTAGTGCACCATCCATGCCATTTCTTTGTGAAAGCAGCAAAGCCAAAGGAATCAAAAACAGCACTTGCCTGGCCAAGGCCACCAACAGGGCCTTCATGGGCTTGCCAATGGCTTGAAAGAAAGATGCCGTAATCTGAGGTGGACCGTATAAAAAGAAAGCAAGCATATAAGCGCGGAAACAATGCTCTGCAAATTCCAAAAACAAGGGTTCATCTTGTACAAAAATCTCTGCAATAAATGCACCACCCCATCGAAAAATTCCAAACCAAACAAAAGAAATGACAAGAGATGCAAAAAATCCAATACGATAGGTTTGACGCACACGATCAAACTGTTTTGCACCAAAATTAAATCCATGAATGGGCTGTGTTCCTGCTGAAAGCCCCACAAACATTGCATGGGCAATCTGATATAGCTTTGTCATAACCCCATAAGCAGAAAGGGCAATTTCACTACCATAGATACTTAATGAGCCATATTTGCGCATTAAATTATACATAACAATTTGAGTGGCTGCTGTGGCAGTCTGCATACAGAAGCTGGGAAAGCCCAGTTTAAAAATGCCCACAGCATAGTTTCTATCTAAGGCCATTTTTTCTTTTGAAAAACGAATATGTTCCATTCTAGGAATATACGCCAAAGCAAGGCTTCCTGATACAAATTGACCAATAATTGTGGCCAAAGCTGCACCCTTCACCCCCATTTCAAACCCCATAATGAAAATGGGGTCCAGTATTAAATTAATTGCAGCCCCAAGCATCATGGTGCGCATCATATAGCGTGGATTACCGTCCGCCCGAATCACAGCAGTAAGAGCCATGGTCAGTACAGAAAAGGGTACACCCCACAAAAGAATCTTGGTATATTCCGCAGAAATATCCAGAACTGACATAGAAGCACCAAAGAATAAAAGGAGAGGTTTTAAAAATACCATCCCCACAATGAAAATTCCAACTCCCGCCAATAAAAGCAATAGCAAACCGTTGGCAAAAAAACTTTCTACTTTCTCTTCTTCCTTGCGTCCTAAGGCAAGGCTAATATTTGCGGCACACCCATCACCAATCATCAAGGCCAATGCCGCAGTTAGAATAAACAGCGGAAATGCCACGTTAGTTGCCGCCACACCATCAATCCCCACTGAATGCCCAATAAAAATTTGATCCACAATATTATATAAGCTGTTTACAATTAAAGTCAGTGCAGTGGGAACCGAAAATTGAACCAAAAGCTTTCCAATTCTTTCCGTGCCCAATTTATTTTCCTGTGCCATACCAACGCCCCCTAGAATAACAGCATACGAAAATACCACCCTGAATAACATTTATCCAGTGGTTTTAATGATTGTTTAAAATTTTCATCTGATTACTTTTCAAGGACACCCTTTCTTATCAATAAAATAAAAGCACCCTGCCCAAGTTGGGGTAGAATGCTTTTCCATCAATTTTTGCGCAGAAAAAGGCAGCCCACCACCGTGAGTGTTCCATAACCTTCTTCTCTCATCCAGACTGACTGTCGGCTTCGCATTGCAACGAATCCTGCTTTGGCCTTCACCTTAGCTCGCGGGCTTTTACCGCCGGTATGGTATCTCCCATTTCCGAAGAATTGTTTTTATTTCATAGTATACGATACATCCTAAAAAATAATGGCATTTCCTTCTGTCAAGCTAATATTTTCTTTAGAAGAGTCTATACTCCTCCTGATATACTGATGGTATCACAGGAAAAAACCCAAGTCAACGAAATCATCCTTTTATCTCAGCGCCACAAAACATACAAAACCGTTGCCCTGCTTTTACACCACCACCGCAATTGGGGCAAAATTGCGGCCATTCCGTTGCTTTCTCATGGTTTTCACTAAAAACAGCTTCTGCTTTGTCTTGAACTGTCTCATCCTCAGACTGTTCTGTAATCTCGTCCTCCAATGCTTTTGCTTTGACCCGCTCATCCAAAACTGCTTCCCGTTCTTTTTTTACTTTTTCAATATCAAACATGTACTGACGAATACGATCTTGACTGTTGACAACTTTATCGCAAATCAACATTGCCTCTTCGTCTAGTTTTTCTCCAACTGCAAATTTTGCCCAATAGTACTCGCCCAACTCTCTCTGATAGCACTGAATGTTTCCTTTTTCAATGGCAATTTCACCATTTAAGCGATTAATCTCCAAGCTATCTCCTGCTTTTTCTGTCAAACTCCTGGCCGCTTCGCCCAATTTATCAAAAAAATCCATATTTATGACTCCTTCCCCAATTTTCAACATCGTACTCCTAGTTTTTATTATAGGTATTATGAGTCAAAAATCAATTCTCACTGCATCTTTTTTTGCATTTTTTCACATAATGAGCTTAGGAGGTGAAAGCATGAAAATTTTTCAGGATATATCAACCCTTAAGCCTGAACTGGCTAAGGAAATTGCTCATAACGACTCAGATATGAAACGCTTTTATACCCTAACCACCGAAGAGCGTCAAGATGTTCTTGGTCGTATTAGCCAGAATAACTCTCTTCAAGAGTTGGAAAAAGCCAATGGTGAAAGAAAATAATGCTTTTTTAAGAAATGCAACTTTGTTTTTCTTACCGCCTACCTTTGGGTGCCGACTTTGTTGGCACCTTTTTTAAAAAACAGCTTATCCCTTTTTGCCTTCTCGCTTTTATGTTTTTCAGTCTCTCCTCTTCACGTTTAATTGAATAAATGAATAAATTATCAGTATTTTCCATATTTCAGTAGCCTTTTCTTTTTCATTTCTTTCAAAAACATTAATATATTTTTACAGAAAATTAACATATCTACAAAAAAACACACACGGCTCAGTTGCTTTATGAAAAAATTATATTTTCTTTCATAACTTTTTTCCAAAGGTTCATACATTTCATGTCCCTTTTTCGCTTATTTTCCCACCTAGACTATGCGTCATAACAAAATATTATACAATTCGGCTTTATCCTATTTACATCATCAGAGTCCCACCGTATAATTAAAATACCTTTTTAAGCATCGAGTTTTCAGTAATAAGAGGGAGCCATTAATCATGGAATTGTTAAAACGCAGAATTATCAACGACGGAACAGAAATAGGCACGGAGATCGTTAAGGTGGATTCTTTTTTGAATCACCAGTTGGATATTGGCTTATTTATGGCATTAGGCAAAGAAATTTATCGCCGCTTCGGAAACATGGGAATCAACAAAATTCTCACTATAGAAGCCTCCGGTATTGGCATTGCCGCCATAGCAGCCATTTATTTCGATCTAGTGCCTGTTGTTTTTGCAAAAAAAGCACAACCCAGCACAATGAACGAGGACTTCTATGGTGCACCCGTAAAATCCTTTACAAAGGGCACTGTTTCCATTGCCAAGGTTTCTAAGCAATACTTGAGCAAGGATGACAAGGTTCTTATCATTGATGATTTCCTTGCCCATGGCGAAGCAGCGGCAGGTCTCGCAAACCTTGTTGAGCAAG
>NZ_DALYUL010000005.1:39527-51714 GCF_031981185.1 Anaerotignum sp.
GTATGCGGCATCGCAGCAATCGTAGAGAAGGAATTTCAAGGTGGGAGTAAAAAGCTAAGAGAGCTTGGTTATTATGTTGACTCTCTGGCTGTCATTACAAACATTGAGGACGGAAAAATCTATTTCAAAGATTAATACGTCCTTCTTTATGTGATTTTCAAACTATAAGCTTTTTTGTTTTTTGGTTATTTCGCCTTCAAAAAAAAGGGGAGGGCGTTTAACATACCTGTCACTATTTAAAGTATGATGTTTAAAGAAAAGGAGAGGAACCATGAAAAAGTTAACTAAATTTTTGGCGTTGACATTGGCAGTAGCAATGTCTATGGCAGCTTTGGCTGGCTGTGGCGGTAATACTAAGCCCGCAGAGAACGCAGAGGCTCCAGCAGCAGAGGCAACAAAGGTAGGCTTTATCTACATCGGCTCCCAGAACGACGGTGGCTATTCTCAGGCACAACATAATGGCACAAAGGCTGTTCAGGAATATTTTGGCGATAAGGTTGAAACCATTATTGCTGAAAATGTATCCGAAGAAAAGCAAACTGTAAAAACCACAGCAATGAATATGATTGACCAGGGTGCTACCATTATCGTTGGTACAAGCTTTGGCTTCATGGATGCTTTGGATGAATTGGCAACAGAATATCCTGATGTAACATTCTTGCATTTCTCCGGCAACAAAATGAACGACAAAAACTTTGGCAACTACTTCGGTGCCATGGAAGAACCCAGATACCTGACCGGTATGATTGCAGGTATGATGACAAAAACAAATAAGCTGGGCTATGTTGCAGCTTTCCCTTATACAGAAGTACACATTGGTATTGATGCTTTCGCATTGGGCGCTCAGAGCGTAAACCCCAACGCAGAGGTTAAGGTTGTTTACACCAACAGCTGGGGCGATCCCGCTGGTGAAAAAGCAGCCGCTGAATCCTTGTTGGCTCAGGATTGCGATATTATCACACAGCATGCTGACTCCGCAGGCCCTCAGCTTGCAGCAGAAGCAGCTGGCAAGCTTGCAATCGGCTACAACTTAGATAACTCTGAAATTGTTCCCGGTGCTTTCTTGACAGCCCCCATTTGGCACCACGATAAATACCTGGTACCTACCATTGAAAAAATCATTGCAGGCACTTATGTTCCCGAATCTTACTACGGTACAATGAAAGATGGATATGTAGGCCTTGCACCTATGACAGATTTGGTACCCCCTGAAGTTCAGGCTAAGGTAAACGAAGTTGCTGCAAAAATGGAAGCTGGCGAATACCCTGTATTCGTTGGACCTATCTATGATACAGAGGGCAATGTACTGGTTAAAGAAGGCGAAACTCTTGACCGAGCAGGCATCTGGACTGTAATGCAGAGCTTAGTAAAAGGCGTTTCCGCTGTAAACTAAAGGATCAGTACTTCCTTAAGAAAATACTAGGAGAAAAAAATATGGAACCCGTAAAAGCAATCGAAATGAATGGCATTTCCAAGGCTTTTGGGTCCGTTAAGGCGAACGAAAACGTGAATCTCACTGTTTATAACGGTGAGATTCATGCGCTATTAGGAGAAAATGGCGCCGGAAAAAGCACTCTTATGAGTATGCTTTCCGGCATATATACTCCCGATAGCGGCTCCATTTCTATTCTGGGCAAAGAAGTGGATTTTTCCTCCCCCAAGGACTCCATCGCTTTGGGCATTGGTATGATTCATCAGCACTTTAAGCTGGTGGAGGTTATGACGGCAAAGGAAAATATGGTCATGGGAAGCAAGGGCATCGCCTTGCGTGGCAAGCAGCTCACCAAAGAAATGCAAACCATTTGTGATCAATATGGACTGGATATCAGGCCGGATAAAAAGGTTTATGAAATGTCTGTAGGTGAAAAACAGACGCTGGAAATCATAAAGGTGTTGTACCGTGGTGCGAAAATCCTCATCTTGGACGAGCCTACCGCAGTTCTAACTCCGCAGGAAATCAAGCGTCTTTTTGCCATTTTAAGAAACATGAAAGAGCAAGGCTGTGCCGTAGTTATCATTACCCATAAGCTCAACGAAGTTATGGAAATTTCCGACCGTATTACTGTTCTGCGCCGTGGTCAATCCATTGAAACCGTAGCAACCAAGGATGTTGAAGTAAATCGTCTGATTGAAATGATGGTAGGAAAAAAGGTGGATTTAGAGCTGGATAAACCCCATTGCACCCAAGAAAATGCCTTACTTAAGGTGGATGGCCTTTATGTTTCCACAAAGGAAAATAAGCATGCTTTGGAAGATATCAATTTTGATCTGTTTGCAGGCGAAATTTTAGGTATTGCCGGTGTAGCCGGCAGTGGCCAAAAGGAAATTTGTGAAACCATCGCAGGCCTTCTTCCTGCGGAAAAGGGACGTATTTTCTTTGAAAATGCAAATATTTTAGGAAAAAGTCCCAGAGACATTATCCGCTTGGGCATCCGCATGGGCTTTATTCCCGAGGATCGTTTGGGCATGGGTTTGGTAGGCTCCATGGATATGGTGCATAACATGATTCTGCGAGACTACCCCAATCAACCCGGTTTTTTCCTTCATAGAAAAGAAAGCACGAAAAAAGCGGAACGCTTGGTAGAACAGCTGGAAATTTTAACGCCCGGCGTACACCACCCTATCAAAAAGCTTTCCGGCGGCAATATCCAAAAGGTTCTTTTGGGTCGAGAAATCGACTCCAATCCTAAGGTTTTGATTACCGCTTATCCTGCCAGAGGGTTGGATATTGGTGCATCTTATAAAATTTATGATTTATTAAACGAGCAAAAGAAAAAGGGAGTCGGCGTGCTGTTCATCGGCGAAGATTTAGACGTTTTGATGGCCCTTTGCGATAGAATTATGGTATTTTGCGGTGGTAAAATGACAGGTATCGTTAACCCCGAAGAAATTACAAAAGAAGACATCGGCCTTTTAATGGCAGGCGGCGCATTGAAAAAGGAGGTAAAATCATGATTCCCTTGAAAATCACAAAACGAGATGATTTACCCCGTAAAAAAGCAATCCTGATTCGCACCCTGTCTGTGGCCCTTTCCATTGTGTTTGCAGGATTTATTATCGCCCTTTTGGGCTATAACCCGATTACAATTTTCACCTCTATGGTAAAAGGTGCCTTGGGTACTCCTATCCGTATTCAGCAAACCACCCTCAAGGCAATTCCTTTGGTGATAACCTCTTTAGGTATTTTAGTTGCCTTTAAAATGAAGTTTTGGAATATCGGTGGCGAGGGGCAAATTATGATGGGTGCTTTTGCAGCTTCTGCCGTTGCACTGAATTTTGACCTTCCCAGACCATTGATGCTTTTATCCATGGGTGTTGCGGCAATGGTAATGGGTGGTCTTTGGGCTTTCATTCCCGCATTCTTTAAGGCCAAAATGGGTACCAACGAAACCATTTTTACTTTAATGCTAAACTATTTGGCAATCAAATTTGTTACCTATTTGCAGTATGGCCCTTGGAAAGACCCCGCATCTCAAGGTTTTCCCAAAATTGCAACCTTTTCAAATGATGCAATTCTCCCCTCCGTTGGCGGGGTGCATATTGGATGGATCATTGCATTGATCTTAGTGGTTTTGGTTTATATCTTTTTGAACCACACAAAGAAAGGCTATGAAATCTCTGTCGTTGGAGAAAGCATTGAAACTGCACGCTATGCCGGCATGAATATTTCCTCCGTTATCATTATCTCTATGCTCCTTTCCGGTGGTCTTTGTGGTTTAACGGGTATGATTCAGGCCTCCGCAGTGGAGAAAACACTATCCGCTTCCCTTTCTGCCAACTACGGCTTTACAGCGATCATTACAACTTGGCTGGCAGGCTTAAATGCCATTGCCACATTGTTTGTTTGTATCGCCTTTGCCATATTGGTGCAGGGCGGAAACTATATTCAAATCTCTATGCAGGTTCCTGCCTCCGTTGCAGATATGATTCAAGCAATTATTCTGTTCTTCGTGATGGGCAGTGAATTTTTCCTGCAATACAAGGTGCAGTTCCATAAATTTATAAAAGTAAAAAAGGAGGCGAAATAAGATGTTAGTCGGTTTTCTTTCCGCTGCAATCATAGCGGGTACCCCTCTTCTTTTCGCCACCTTAGGCGAAATCTTTTCCGAAAAGGCAGGTCATCTTAACCTTGGTGTAGAAGGTATGATGTATATGGGTGCTATCGTGGGGTTTATTGTTGGCTTAAATACCCATAATCCCCTGCTTGCTATGATAGGTGCAGTTTTATCCGGAGGAATTGGCGCATTGCTATATGCCTTTCTAACCGTATCCCTTCGGGTGAATCAAACGGTTTGCGGCTTGACCCTGACCATTTTCGGTGAAGGCTTTGCCAGCTTCTTAGGCCAGAGAGTTATGGGGTCCATCGTCCCTGGGGATATCAAAAGCTTTTTTGCGCCAAGGCAAATCCCAGGTCTCTCCTCTATCCCTTATATTGGGGAAATTTTCTTCAAGCAAGATATCTTCGTTTACTTTGGTTATATTACCATCATCGCCGCAACCTATTATCTGTTCCGCACCAAAAAAGGCTTGAACCTTCGTGCTGTGGGAGAAAGTGCGGCGGCCGCGGATGCCTCAGGCATTAACGTAACCTTGTATAAATATGTGCATATCCTTTTGGGCGGTGCTTTATGTGGTTTAGGCGGTGCTTATATGTCTCTAGTAACGGTTCCCGTTTGGCAGGAACATATAATCTCCGGACGTGGTTGGATTGCTGTTGCATTGGTAATCTTCGCTTCTTGGAATCCAGTCAAGGCAATGCTCGGGGCATTCTTATTCGGCGGTTTGTCCATTTTAGGGTTCCGTTTGCAGAGCATGGGAATCCAAATTTCCCAATATTTGATTGATATGCTTCCTTATGCGGCAACCATTATCATCGTAATTATCAGTACAAGAAAAAATAAAAAAGAAGATTTGCCTCCTGCTGATTTAACCAATCCTTACTTCAGAGAGGAACGCTAATCATCTAAAAAATATGCCTGTGTTCCTTGATACTTCATCATGGAAACAGGCTTTTTTTAATCCCCTTCTCTTCCAGAATGAACGCCTGTTTCGTCCACCTTCCACAAAAGGATGCAGTTATTTCATATCATTCAACCCTTCCTTCCATACACTGCACAATAGAAATAATCTTGCACAAAAAACTGTGTCTAATTCTGCCTAAAATCCCCGTTTTTACTGTTGAGAAAGGGAATTTGCTTTGTTATGATTAGCGGGTGCGACTTTCTAAGTAGATTTTAATAAACCAAATGTATTTCAGATTCGAGAGGGGATATTAACATGCTGGGCAATTTTGCAGACAGCTTAAAACAAGAGTTCAAAGGATACAACGCTTCCAAAATAACACAGGATTTGATGGCAGGTCTTACCGTTGCAGCAGTGGCCTTACCGTTGGCTCTTGCCTTTGGTGTCAGCAGTGGTGCTGATGCGGCGGCGGGGTTAATCACAGCCATTATTGCTGGTCTGGTCATGAGTAGCTTATCTGGGGGGTATTATCAAATTTCAGGCCCCACAGGAGCAATGGCTGCAATTCTTATGTCTTTGGTGGCTACCTATGGCCTTAATGGGGTTTACATGGCTACCCTGATTGCAGGTATTCTATTGCTTCTTTCCGGCCTTCTGCGCTTAGGGAAACTAACAGCATTTATTCCCGCTCCTGTTATTACAGGCTTCACCTCGGGTATTGCTGTCATTATCGCCCTAGGGCAAATTGATAATTTTTTTGGTACCCATTCTCAAGGTACCTCAGCAATTTCAAAACTATTCAGTTACGCCCACTTAGGCTTTTCTCCAAATTTAACGGCAGTGCTTTTGGGTGCCTTTGTCATAGTATTTATGGTTTTTTTCCCTAAAAAGTGGAGTGCTGTTATTCCTGCGTCCCTTTTAAGTATTATACTTGCCACAGCAGCCTCTTTATTTCTAAAGCTGGATGTTTCCGTGGTTGGGGAAATTCCAAAAACGCTCATCCCCGAAAGTCGTTTGAACTTATCGTCTTTAAACTTAAAAACATTAGGCGAATTAGTAACCCCTGCCTTTAGTATTGCAATTTTAGGCATGATTGAAAGCCTTTTATGCGGTGCCAGTGCAGGCAGAATGACAGGAGTACGCCTAAACAGTAATCAAGAGCTGATTGCCCAAGGTGTAGGTAATATTCTTTTGCCATTTTTCGGGGGCATACCTGCCACAGCCGCAATTGCTCGTACTAGTGTTGCGGTAAAGTCAGGGGCACAAACCCGCTTAGTAGGTATTTTTCATGCCCTAGGACTTCTGGGTTCCATGTTCCTTTTAGCACCTATTATGTCCCAAATTCCGCTTGCCGCTTTGGCTGGGGTGCTTATGGTTACGGCATGGCGTATGAATGAATGGGAATCTATCCATTATATCTTCTCCCATAAATTCAAAGGGGCTATGCTAGAGTTTGTGGCAACCATGGCGGCAACCATTGTGTTTGACCTCACCATCGCAATTTTAGTCGGTGTTGTAATTGGCTTGGTGTTCCTTGTAACTCGTCTTTCCTTTATAGAAATTAATTATGAAGATGTTGATATGCGTCGTATGAATGTAACAGACCCCATTCTTTGCCAACGCTACAGCAATGCGAAGGTGGTTTATATCACAGGCCCCATGATTTTTGCTAATACCCAGGCCATCTCTGATATTGCAGAGAAAGTAACGGGCGCAGATACTGTGCTGTTTTCCATGCGTGGTGTCTCAAATATTGATATTTCCTGCGCACAAGTTTTGCGAGAGCTGATTGAGGGCCTGCGCAGTCAAGGGGTCGATGTTGCCCTTTGCGGTCTTCCCACCCACACCATGAAAATGATGCAGAGAACAGACTTAAAAGAAATCATCGGGGAAGAAAATTTCTATTGGAGCGTTGAACGGGTTCTTATGACAAACCGTGCAAAAGGAAAATTTGCCGCCTGAATCATAGCTTCAATACCTTTAAACTGACGAAAACCAATAGCCCCAAACCTTAGCGTATTTAAAAAGCCTGTTGCTTAGATTTGCAAAACAAATCCCAGATAAGCAACAGGCTCTTTTTATTAAAATATAGTCCTTTTTCAAATAACCATAACTAGTATGTAAAGATAAATAAAGATTATTTTATTTAGGATATGTATTAAAGGTTGAGACAGAATTTATTTTCTAATCCCCATAAATCATTAATGCCCTAGATCATTTAAAAAGCAAACCTTTTCTATCCCGTTGTAAGTCTTTTTCTATGATATTGATACATAGCTCCTCCAAGGCGGCAATGGTGGCAATCCCACAAAGTAGGGATGCCGTAACAGTTATTCCCCCATACACATAAAACAGCGGAAAACAAAACAGTGCTCCTCCCGTTACCTTATTCAAATAAGTATGTAAAAATGCCAGCCCACCATATCGAAAAATCCCTATCACAAAAGTACAACCCTTGATTAGAAAAATACCCCCAATCCAAAACAGTACCCAATGGGGCGCGGCGATATTAGGAAGCAAAGTAAATAGTGCGACAAAAACAAAAATGCAGTCGGCAATACTATCTAATGTGGCCCCTAGAACGGAGATCAGGCCGAGCCTTCGGGCTAAAAATCCGTCTAAGATATCACTTAAGCCGCAAAAAAGATAAAGAGCAAAAAATGAACATGAAAGCGGATCTGTCATTAGCAGAAAAAGTGAAGCAATTATTCTTGTTATCGTAATACTATTTGGTAAAAACTTCATCTTCCACCTCGAACCAATTAGACTAGTTTAAGCCTAGCATATTTTCTTTAATTCTACAAGAACGATAGTCGTTTTAATAATTGTCTGGATTATATGAAGGGCCAATGTTATATATATATCTTTGATATGTCTTACCCCATGAGAATTTTCCAAAGCAAAGAAGTTGCTCATATATACTTCCAATCTTTACTTTCCACATCCTGAAATTTAAAAAATCGTAAGCACCCCTGAAAAAGGAGTACTTACGTAAAAAAGAACTGCTTATTGATTCTGAGGAATATTCGGTATTCCCGCAAAACCTTGCTTCAAATCCTCATCAGAGGGAATATAATCGTTCATTATGCCATCATTGTATTTTTCATAAGCAAGCATATCAAAATATCCTGTGCCTGTTAAACCAAAGAGAATTGTTTTTTCTTCTCCAGTTTCTTTACAATGTAACGCTTCGTCTATTGCTACACGAATTGCATGGGCGCTCTCCGGTGCAGGCAAGATGCCTTCCACCCTGGCAAACAGCTCTGCCGCCTCAAATACTGCCGTTTGCTCCACTGAACGTGCTTCCATCAAACCTTGATGGAACAATTCCGAAACTACAGGGCTCATCCCGTGATAGCGTAAGCCTCCCGCATGGTTTGCAGAGGGGATAAACCCACTCCCTAAGGTATACATTTTTGCCAAAGGTGTGACCATTCCTGTATCACAAAAATCGTAAACATATTTTCCCCTTGTTAAGCTAGGGCAAGACGCAGGTTCTACGGCGATAAAGCGGTAATCTCGTTCTCCTCTGAGCATTTCGCCCATGAAAGGTGAAATCAATCCACCCAGGTTGGAACCGCCCCCTGCACAACCGATAATAATATCGGCAACAACACCGTATTTATCCATAGCAGCCTTTGCTTCAAGACCAATCACAGACTGATGCAATAAAACCTGATTTAATACACTTCCCAAAACATAGCGATATCCTTCTCTGGTCACAGCGGACTCAACTGCCTCAGAAATGGCACATCCTAAACTACCTGTGGTATTGGGGTGCTCTGCTAAAATCTTTTTTCCAACCTCCGTAGTCATAGATGGAGAAGGAGTCACCTTTGCACCATACGTACGCATTACTTCTCTGCGGAAAGGTTTTTGCTCATAAGATACTTTAACCATATATACATCACAGTCCAGACCAAAATATGCACATGCCATAGATAAAGCTGTACCCCACTGACCTGCGCCTGTTTCTGTTGTCACACCAGTAAGGCCTTGTTTTTTTGCATAATATGCCTGGGCAATGGCAGAGTTTAGCTTATGACTGCCACTGGTATTATTCCCTTCAAATTTATAATAAATCTTTGCAGGTGTTTGCAGCTTTTCCTCCAAGCGATAAGCACGTACCAATGGGGATGGGCGGTACATTTTATAATAATCTTGAATCTCCTGAGGAATATCAATATATGTATTGGTGTTATCCAATTCTTGCTCTACCAGCTCTTTACAGAAAACAGGTGCCAATTCTTCTGCCGTCATAGGTTCCAGGGTACCAGGATTCAAAAGAGGTGCAGGTTTTTTCTTCATATCCGCCCGCACATTATACCATTGCTTTGGCATCTCCTGCTCATCCAGATAAATTTTGTAAGGAATCTCATTTTTTTTCATGCTGTTTTCTCCTCTCATTTCGGTGATGTTTTTGTTAGTTGGGAGAAGTGGTTTTCTGCAATAAAAAAGCTCCTGTCCCAACAAATTTCTTTGCAGGGACAAGAGCAAAAATTCGCTCCTGCGGTGCCACCCGGCTTGGTACAATAAAAGTACCCTCTCAATGACATACAAACATATGCCCTCGTTGGTAACGGAGTATCTGCTCCGGCTTGCATACTCATGGTTCTGCGCGCCCTCAGGAGTCCATTCCTCTCAAAAATCCACGCTGCCTTTCCACCCACGGCAACTCTCTGTTGTTTCTTTTTGAAAGTACTCTTCTCCCTCATCGGTTTATTGGATATATATTACGACGAAAATGTATTTTTGTCAATACAAAGAATATTTTTCTACGATTTTTTCACCTTTGAAATTTAATTTCCACATTTTCTAGTGATTTTTTACGATTTTTTTGTGTTTACTACCCAATGTACATTCAGAAAAAATATCTATTTACGCTATTTTCAAGTAAGCTCATTGTAATGAAACGTTTTCTATCCTTTACACAATATAACTGTCCCGTAAGCCAGCAAAACTTTCATGTCTGTTCTTGCCACTGCCTACCTCTATATTATGCGAAAGGGCAGACTGCAAGCGCTGATGTCTGCCCTTCTTGATGGATTTTTCATTCCTCTATCATAATTTGATTTGAGCACCATTTAATACTCAAACGTGGTACTATAAGCTACTTTTAGTATTTTTCAAATCTTGTTCCATATCCACTGTCGGAATCTTCAGCAAAATCTGTCATCCCATCCATACTTTCATAGGAAGGCTGCCAAGCGCTTTGTGCATCCGCCAACTTAAATTTACCCACCTCACTCTGCAAGGTTTGAGCCTGGGCTGCTAATTCTTCACTAGATGCAGAGCTTTCTTCTGCTGTTGCAGCATTTGTTTGTACAACGGCTGAAACCTGTGTTAATCCCTGATTAATCTGTGAAATGGCAGTTGCCTGCTCTGTGGATGCCAATTCAATTTCTTGTATAGAGCTTGCAACCATTGCTGATTGATTAGAAACCTCCACCAGACATTTCAATGTCTCATCTGCAAGCTTTTCACCCTCTGATACCTTTACTGTTGATTTTTCAATCAGCTCAGCAGTCTGTTTTGCTGCTTCCGCAGACTTTGCAGCAAGATTGCGCACTTCATCAGCTACTACGGCAAAGCCTTTGCCCGCATTTCCCGCCCTAGCTGCTTCCACCGCGGCGTTTAACGCAAGGATGTTGGTCTGGAATGCAATGTCCTCCACTAGCTTAGTAATTTTAGATATTTCTTGAGATGAATTTCCAATTTCCATCATTGCTGAACTTAATCGCTGCATGTTCTCATTGCTGTCAGATAATCCCCGCACAGATTGTTCCACATATTCTGTTGCTTTCTGTACGCTGACTGCATTTCGTTCCGCCTGATGGGCAACATTGGTTACTGATGCCGATAGCTGTTCCACTGTTGCCGCCTGCTCTGTCGTACCCGAGGATAAGGCTTGTGCTCCTGCAGACACCTGTTCTGCCCCTATACTAACCTGATCTGCAGTATCATGAATCAGCATCATCGTTTGATTCAAACTACTAACAATATTTTCCATAGACTGCTTAATTGCTTCAAATTCACCGGGATACTGACTTTGCGCCTGGGCCGTTAATTTCCCATTTTCAATTTCTTTCAAGAAATGTGAAATGTCGCTAATTATATCTCTGAAACTTTCTACCATTTGATTAATTTTCATTGCAATAAGACCCATTTCATCCTGACGATGCACGGAAAGGTCAATATTCAAGTTGCCTTCCGACATTTTTTCAATTGCCGTAACCACCTCTTCAATGGGCTTTGTGATCCTTGATGCAATTCTTATTGTAGCCAGTATAGAAATCAAAAGTGCAAAAATTCCTAATCCCATTGTGCTTATTGCCGCTGTTTTTACACCGGACATAAATTCCGACTCCAGTGCTGTTACATTGACAGACCAGCCATTTGTACCGTTAATGGGTGTAAAGGAACCAAACTTCTTATCACCCTTCCAAACATAGAAGCCAAAGCCGCTTTTGCCCTGTGTCATTTCTGTTTCCAGTGCCGCAACTTCTTTATAAAGTTTCGGGTCTTTTATCACCTCATCAAGATTATTTTGTTTCTTCTGCACCAACGAAAAGTCCTTATGGGCCATTTTTACCCCTTGGTTATTTAAAATATAAGTACTTCCTGTTTCTCCAATTTGTACGCCCGCAATAATCTCTTCAAAAACCGAATATGGAATTTTTATCATAACAACTGAATTTTTGTATGAATGCCCGAACTCAAAATAAACTTCTTCACCCTCTACAATTGCATCAGATAAAAAACTCTGCCCGCCTATGGCTTTCTGAAAAACTGCATCTTGGGCATAGTTATTCTTGCCATTATAAGAAACACCATTGGCATCAGTAATATCCATATCTAGCAAATTATATTTTGATGAAATCGTCTGTAAGTACGATGATAAATTCAGCGCACTTGAATTCTCTTTGTACAAAATTGCTGATTCAGACACAATCACATACTGATCAAGCTGTTCTGTAATTTTATCTGCAATTAACTCAGAAGTTTCCCTCATTGTTTTCTGCAAGGATACTTCCGTAGACTTCCTCGTAAAATATACAGAACTTACAGACAAAGCTGTAATGAGTAACAAAAGTGCAATTGCAACAAAGGTAATTAACTGCGCCTTAATCCCCCTTTGTTTAACCGTCTTTTTCCTCATCCGATACATCCATCCTTGCTTTTTTAAATTCTCCATTCCCTTTCCCTCCGTCATCTTAAGTGATAT
>NZ_DALYUL010000005.1:51724-83713 GCF_031981185.1 Anaerotignum sp.
TAATGCTTGGTATATATATAGACACCCCTTAAAGTGCTATCTTCAATAAATAAGACAAAACCATGGTTTAACTGCTTTTTGGCACACTTGTCCCCAAACGGAAACAGAATTGTACCGAAACGCCAAAACAAAATAAATCCAATTGTCGAAAATTGTAGAATTTATATAATATATTATACCTACATTGTAATAAATTGTCAATTGATTGTGCAATTTTCTTATGTCGTACTTGCACATTTTGACGAAGTGTCCAATCTTTTTTGTTTGAACCTATTACAATTAATTTTTCTAGCAAAATAGGTATACACAATCACATCGGGCCTTATCAAATATAAAATAGCAGCTCTGGTATGGGCATTTTTAACCATCACTCATAAAACAAAGAAGCGCTTGTTCGCAAACAGCAGACTTTCTTAAACGAACAAAGCCCCGCAGATTCAAGCAGAATCTGCGGGGCTTTGAATATCCTTATTGATTTGAGGTACCGATCAGTACATTATCCTAAAGAACTGCACCTTCTCATCTAAAGTTTTAAATCATCTGTATTTTCAGTTCCCATGGGAATTTCGCTTCCGCAGATAGGACACTGAATTTCTGTTTCCGTTTCCATAGTTTCTCCATCCACATCAATTTCTTCTCCGCAACTAGGGCAGATAAAGGAATATAAATAAATGGGCTGGTTTTCTCCGTCTTCATCCTCAAATTTTTCCATATCTTCCATTTCTTCATCATCCATGAAGGTTTCCAGCATAAACGCCATATCATCTAATATTTCCAACATCCCGTGGAAAATTTTACCTTCCTTGCTGTTCTCGTCAAAGCCGCTTCCATCACACAGACCCCGAAGATAGGTAATTTTTTTTTCGAAATATTCCATGTTAAAAAGCCCCCTTTTCCATTCATGATTAATCAAAGAACTGTCCAATCGAAAAAATAGTAAGCACGAAAACTCACTCCCCCTATGAAACAGAAAATCACATATTTTAAATCAGGGCTTTTCTTAGGAGCTTGCTCTACCCAAATATTCACCGGTTCTTGTATCAATTTTAACCACTTCATCCTGATTGATGAATAAAGGTACCTGAATCTGCGCACCTGTTTCCAAAATTGCAGGCTTTGTTGCACCCTGTGCAGTGTTGCCAGCAAATCCGGGCTCTGTTTCTGTAATCTTTAATTCTACAAACAATGGAGGCTCAATACCGAATACCTGACCGTCGTAAGAAAGAATTTTAACTACTTCATTTTCCTTTACGAACTCCAAAGCATCGCCAACCTCATCAGCGTTAATTGCAATCTGCTCATAAGTTTCAGAATTCATGAAATGATATAAATCACCATCGTTGTATAAATATTCCATGTCCTGTCTATCAATATGTGCTCTGGGCATTTTCTCAGTAGGTCTGAAGGTTTTTTCCAAAACAGCCCCTGTTTTTAAATTTTTGATTTTTGTACGCACAAACGCCGCACCTTTACCGGGCTTAACATGCTGGAATTCCAAAATTACATAGGGAGCGCCTTCGTATTCCATTGTTACGCCATTTCTAAATTCACCTGCAGAAATCATTCGTATTTCCTCCTCAAAATCATTTCATTCAAAATTCTTTCTACAATTTTTACATTGTATTTATAACAGACAGCGTCTTTCACGCCCTGAAATCAGCTTGAGCTTATACTCCATCTGCTTTCCTTTGTAAGCCCTTTTTTTCTTGCACTTACCTCGTCCGTTAGCCAATCATGCTTGCTTTTATAAAAAAGAAGCATATCCTTTTACATTCTAATGGAAAAGCCTTTATATTTCAATATAAACTTATTGAAAATAAGGTATTTTCTATCTTTTATTTCCCTTCACGCTTAAAATATTCTTTTAGCACCATTTTTTCTGCACCTCTTTTTATTTTTGTAACCAGCTGATCACGATTACAAATTGGCGCTGTCAAAATACAGGTCAAGCCTGCCCTGTGGCCACACCACATATCCGTAAAAACCTGATCCCCCACAATGGCGGTATTTTCCGGTGAAAGCTTCAACTTTTTCATCGCTTGTTTTAGCTTTCTAACTCCTGGTTTCCCAGCCTTATGCACCGCCAAGGTACGCAAGTTTTTGTTGAACAGTCGTACACGGGCCTTATTATTATTTGAAAGTATACAAAGGCGAAATCCTTGTTTTTTCAAAAAAAGAAATAACTCAACCAAATCCTTTTCTGGCTCCGCTATATCAAAGGGAGCTACCGTGTTATCAATATCAAACACCAGTCCCTTGATTCCCTTTGCTTTCAGTTCCTCCAAAGGTAGTTCATAAATAGATTTTATAAAAATATCTGGAAAAAAACGTTCTAAAATCATCTCACTCCAACCCTTCTCCATCCTTGCTCCAAAATGCATTTTCATCCACGTTCCCCAAGCGCTCACCGCTTAAATAGCGAATCATAATATCATCTGCGTCTCCTGTGACACCATAAAGCAGCTCCACCCGCTTTACCCGCATAACATTACGTGTACCAGAGCGAATCCTTCCGCATATCACAACATTGATGGCTTCCTCCACTAAAAAGCTGCCCAATTCCCTCCCACCCAAGGGTGCAGTCACTTTGGATTTCACCAACTCAATTTCCACGTCATATATGGTAAATTCCTCTGCTCTAGAAAAAACAGATTCAATCCGTCCATCCCTTGTTGGTATTGCTACACGCACCAAAAGCCCCCCAATCAAAACCAAACTGCATTTATTTACCTAACAGATTATCCAGAATAAAAGATGTTACAATTTTTCTTATTTCACAAAAAGAGATACTTCTTAAAATTCCTTTCTTTCAGGATATTTTAACCCTTTCCATCATAAATAAAGATTGCTTTTTAAATGTTTTTTCTTGTACATGGTTATTGTATCCGCTTTTTTGGCATTTTGTCAATTTTCAGTACATTTTTTTTGCATATATCTCGAAAAAAGTGTAAAATACTACCTATATATATTATTTCAATGAAGGAGCTGATTTTATATGGACGAAAGAATAAAAACTTTAGCATATAATCTGGTAAACTATTCCTGCCGCCTGCAGAAGGGGGAAAAATTGCTCATCAATTGCAATGGGATTCATCCCACACCCTTGGTAAAGCAAATTATTAAGGAAGTTTATAATGCAGGAGGAACTCCCTTTTTACAGGTCATGACAAACTCTTTAGAAAGAGAACTGCTTTTGGGCGCTACGGAAGATCAGCAAAAAATCATGGCTGAGGTGGATGGCCGTTTAATGGAACAGATGGATGCCTTCATTGGCGTTCGTGGGGAAGATAACATTACAGAGCAATCGGACGTTCCCAATGAAAAATTGGATTTACAAAATCGTTTCTACACCGACCCCGTGCATCACGGCATTCGTGTACCCCGTACAAAATGGGTGGTTTTGCGCTATCCCACAAACTCTATGGCACAATCTGCTCATACTAGCTTGGAGGATTTTGAGGATTTCTACTTTAACGTTTGCAATTTAGATTACAGCAAAATGAGTAAAGCTATGGATTCCTTGGTTGAGCTGATGAATAAAACCGATAAGGTACACCTCATCGCAAAAGATACAGATATCACTTTTTCCATTAAGGATATCCCTGCTGTCAAATGCGCAGGACGTTGCAATATCCCCGATGGCGAGGTTTACACCGCTCCCGTAAGAAACTCCATCAACGGTGTTATTACCTATAATACCCCATCTGAATACAACAGCTTTACCTTTAAAGATGTAAAGTTGACCTTTCAGGATGGTAAAATCGTGGACTGTGATGGGAACGATAAAGAACGTCTGGAAAAAATCTTTAATACTGATGAAGGCGCAAGATATGTTGGAGAATTCGCCATCGGCGTAAATCCCTACATTACAAAGCCTATGAACAATATCTTGTTCGACGAAAAAATTGCTGGAAGTATCCATTTCACCCCCGGTAACTGCTACGATGATGCCTATAATGATAACCACTCCGCAATCCACTGGGATTTGGTTTTAATCATGACTCCTGAATACGGCGGCGGCGAAATTTGGTTTGATGATAAGCTCATTCGCAAGGATGGCATTTTTGTTCTGCCGGAGTTAGAGGTTTTGAACCCCGAAAATTTGAAATAATGGCGAAAAAGTAGAAAACCTCGGCTTTATTGTTGACAGGGTTCTTTGCTTTATAGTAAAATCCTATATAAGATAAACTGGCTGTGAAAAGAAGAGTAAACAATCCCGCTATGTAAAAAGAGAGCCTTAAAGGCAACATTTGCCTTCGCTGAAAATAGGCACAGGAGCAGTTGTTGAATATGGTCTTGGAGCCGCGCACCGAAAGAATTTTTTCTTTAGGCTGCGACGGGTGCGCCCGTTAAAGCGCAAAGGTACGATTTTGTACCCAGTGAGGTCTTTTTCGTGAGGAAAAGGCGAATTAAGGTGGTAACACGGTAAATAGCCGTCCTTTGTAATTTTATGAAGGGCGGTTTTTTGATTTCTAAGGTGCTTGCTGTAAAATCAGTTTGAAACCTATGCTATAAAAAATCATTTACAAATCGGACAAGTTCTGCATTTTAGATACTATAAAAGGAGAGAGAATTGTGGAAAAAGAAAAATTTTATATCACCACCCCCATTTACTACCCCAGTGATAAACTGCATATCGGCCATTCCTATTGCACTGTGGCAACAGATACCATGGCACGTTATAAAAGATTGCGGGGTTATGACGTTATGTTCCTTACAGGAACAGACGAGCATGGTCAAAAGATCGAGCGTATTGCAAATAGCCAAGGCAAAGAGCCAAAGGAATATATCGACAATATTGTGGTAGGTATCAAAGAGCTTTGGAAAACTTTAAACATTTCTTATGATAAATTTATCCGTACTACAGATGATTACCATGTAAAAGCAGTACAACAAATTTTCAAACAACTTTATGATCAAGGAGACATTTATAAAAGCTCCTATGAAGGTTGGTATTGCACCCCTTGTGAGTCCTTCTTTACAGAGCATCAGCTGGTAAATGGCAAATGCCCTGACTGCGGACGTGACGTGGAATTGGTAAAGGAAGAAAGCTATTTCTTCCGCCTTTCCAAATATCAGGATCGTATTTTGAAATACATGGAAGAAAATACAGAGTTCCTGCAACCAAACACTCGCCAAAACGAAATGATTAATAACTTTTTAAAACCAGGCTTGGAAGATTTAGCAGTTTCTCGTACTTCTTTCAAATGGGGTGTTCCTGTGGAATTTGACCCTGGGCATATCGTTTATGTTTGGATTGATGCTCTTTCCAACTATATCACCGCTTTGGGCTATGGTTCCGAGGATGACAGCCTGTTCCAGAAATACTGGCCTGCAGATGTCCACGTGGTTGGTAAAGAAATCGTTCGTTTCCACTCTATTATTTGGCCTGCTATGCTGATGGCATTGAATCTTCCTCTGCCCAAGCAAATTTTTGGACACGGCTGGTTGGTTATCAACGGTGGCAAAATGTCGAAATCCGTAGGTAATGTGGTTGACCCTAACGTATTGGTTGAGAAATATGGCGTGGACGCTATCCGTTACTTCCTATTAAGAGAAGTCGCTTTCGGACAAGACGGTAACTTTAATAATGAAGCATTAATCCAGCGTATTAACTCCGACTTAGCAAATGACCTAGGTAACCTGGTATCCAGAACCGTTGGTATGATTGAAAAATATTTTGGCGGAAGATTGCCTGATGCTCGTACAGAAACTCCTTTTGATAAGGAATTAGAAACAGTAGCTCTGGGCACAGCGGAAAAAGTAGAAGCGGCTATGGAAAAAATGTTCTTTAGTGACGCCTTAATGGAAATTTGGAACTTAATTCGCAGAACCAACAAATATATTGATGAAACACAACCTTGGATTCTTTGTAAAGATGAAGCAAAACAGGGTGAACTGGCAAACGCTTTATATCATGTTGCCGAAAGCATCAGAATCACTTCAATTTTGATTCAGCCCTTCATCCCCTCCACACCCGAAAAAATTTGGGCGCAGTATAACATGGAAAGTAATCTTGTGGAATGGGAAATGGCAAAAAAATGGGGATTATTGCCCTTTGAATTGAAAGTGGAAAAAGGCGAATCCCTTTTCCCACGTATTGATATGAAAAAAGAATTGGCAGAATTAGAAGCAGCAATTAAAGCTTCTCAGTCTACCGCTGTAGCAAACCAAGGCAAAGAAGAAAAGAAAGAAGAGAAAAAGGAAACACCTAAAAAGCATGAAGAACCTGAATACCCGGCTGAAATTTCCATTGATGATTTTTGCAAAGTACAGCTTAAGGTAGGCGAAGTTATTGAGAGCTCTGTTGTAGAAAATTCCAAAAAACTTCTGCGTAATGTGATTCGCATCGGCGATGAAGAAAGAGTTGTTTTCTCCGGCATTAAAGAGTGGTACACACCTGAAGAAATGGTGGGTAAACGTGTTGTGGTTGCCTATAATTTAAAACCAAGAAAAATGATGGGCGAGATGTCCTATGGAATGATTCTTTGCGCCGATGACGGAAACGGCAATTTGAGTCTATTAACCACAGAAAAGAAAGACTTCCCCAGCGGAAGTGGAATTAGCTAATGTACTTTGAATCTCATGCACATTTAGATGATAAGCGGTTCAAAGAGGATCGGGAGGAGCTTTTAGGGCTTCTCCCCTCTTGCGGTATAGACTATGTGGTAAACGTTGGCTGTGATGTGAAAAGCTCAAAGCAAAGCATTCGCCTTGCTGAACGTTATGACTACATTTTCGCCTCCGTAGGCATTCATCCCCATGAACTGTATGATATGTCATCCCAAACCATAGAGGAACTCCGTCGCCTCTCCCTGCATAAAAAAGTAGTTGCTATTGGGGAAATTGGTTTGGACTATTATTATGATACACATCCAAGAGAACTGCAACAATTTTGGTTCCGTCAACAGCTTCGTCTTGCAGAATTTGTTAACAAACCTGTAATAATTCATTCACGAGATGCGTCACAGGAAACTTTTGATATCATGTCCACAAGTAACGTGCGCAAGGGTGTCATCCACTGCTATTCAGGTTCAGCACCAATGGCGGTTGAATACACAAAAATGGGGTTTTATATCGGAATTGGGGGAGTGGTGACATTTCCAAATGCGAAAAAAATGGTAGAAGTGGTGGAGGCAATACCCCTAGAGAAAATTTTAATTGAGACAGACAGCCCTTATTTAGCTCCTACACCCAACCGTGGAAAGCGTAACGACCCCAGGAATTTGGAATATATTGTAACAAAAATCGCCGAAATTAAGAATATTTCCCCAGAAAACGTGGCAAATATTACTAGTAAAAATGCACAAAATTTATTCTTTTAAAAAAACGTTGCATAAATGTTACAAATATGTTAATATACTATCTGTAAAGTAAAGGTATATCAATACGATATATCTTTATTTTTGCAGTTGTTCGTAAAAAGAAAAGAAAAAGCATGCGGAAGTGACGACTCCCCATGTAAATACGACTGCGGCTCAGCCTTTCCAAAAGGCATGAGCAAAGGCATAAGAATCTATATGTCTATCATAAATACGAGAGGAGCAACCCCTCTGCTATTACCCACATAATCGGCAGGCAGGGTCGTGTTCAAGGAGGAAAAAATGAAAACGCATCTTAGAGTATTTGCTATCGTGGTATTTATATTGGTGATTGGCTGCGGCTCGGCCTCTGCTTACAGCAAACAAAATACACAGTCTGTATTCGTAAATGTGGACGGCGTACCTCGTATGGTATCCACAGACGCTCAAACCGTTGGTGACTTGCTGGAGGAACTCTCCGCTACTATTGACACAGAATATCTTTTGAGCGATTATAAAAAAACAGACGCTGTAACAGATATGATGACCATTTCTCTCACCTCAGTAACTGAAAAAATTGTTGCTACAACTGATGTTGTACCCTATGAAACAGTGGAAAAATCTTCTTCCGATTTGAAACCAGGCGAACGTCGCGTAGTTCAGGAAGGAAAAGAAGGTCAGACTGCCATTGTAACAAAGGAAGTATATCATGGCGACAAATTAGTAAGTACAGAGCCTGTGGAAACAAAAGTTATCACAAATGCAGTAAACAAAGTCATTGAGGTTGGTGCTGCCAACGTCATTAGCGGCATGACTTATCAAAAAGCAATCAATGCAAAAGTAACAGCATATACACCTTTCGACGCTGGCTGTAATGGTATCACAGCATCAGGCGCCACAGCAAAAAAGGGTGTTATCGCAGTAGATCCTAGGGTAATTCCCTTGGGCAGTAAGGTTTATGTTCCCGGCTATGGTGTAGCCATTGCTGCGGATACAGGCGGCGCAATTAAGGGCAACCGTATTGACGTCTGTTATGAAACGAAAAATGAAGCATTTTCTTGGGGTGTACAAAACGTGACCGTTTACGTTTTATCCTAATCAAAGAAAATAAATATAAAAAACCACGATACAAAAGACCAAGTCAATGACTTGGTCTTTTTCCATGCAACATATATTATTTTGTTACCTTTCCGCTGTAAAACAGGAAAGAACTCTGGCGCAAACATATCCAATCCCTAAATATAATTATTGCACTTCTTTGCCCTTCCATCGACTTAAAATAGGAAAAGCAAAAAAGGGAATACAAACAAGGGCAAAAATAATCCAGTTTATGAATGTAACGCCCGAACCATTGCTAACAATATTTTCATACTTCAAATTCATATACAACCATAGCATCATCTGCCATAAACAAAGAATAGGCATAGCAATCAATAATATCTCTGTTAAAACGGAAAACCCAATTTTCCATGCTCCCTCTTTCACTTTGTAATTGCCAAGGAGAAGCAAAAGAGCAATCACAATGGGAAGATAGGGTGGTAAAATAACCCACAAGAAATATTTATCTCTATAAAGTTCCGAAAAACCCCAAGGAAAAAGCAGGGCTACCCACGAAAAAAACATTATACTGAAAAATATCTTTTTCCCCCGTTCCGTAGAAAACACATCTATCTCCCCCATCACATAATCTTATTGATATTCCTTCTTCCAACGTCTTAAAGCAGGATAAGCAAATATTGGTATAAAAGTAAGGAAAAATGCAATCCAAAATTGAGGATAAGCCGTTCTCAAACCTATAGAAAGACTAATTTCTCCTGTAATGCACAACGTATGCCATGTCATCAATTGCCAAATGTATGCCAAGGGGAAGGTAAATAGACAAATCTCAATGAAAACAGGAAAGCTGCGTTTTATATTCTCTTTCTCAGGTACTAAATTACAAAATAGCCCTAATAGAAACATTTGAATCATTACATACTGAAAGCCATAAAATCCCCACCAATAGCCTGTTTCCTGAGGACCAAAGGAAAACCAAGGCAATAGTATTCCCAACCAAGAGAACAGCATGATTTTAATAAATGTCTTTCTTCCCCATTCTGAAGTAAACATACTATTTCCTCCCGATCATGAACGCTAACGAATTATGCAACTCCCAAATGTTCTTTCTCTTAATATATTCTATAATTTTCCATTTTCTATTGCAATTAAAAATTTCTTACAAATCAATTATTTCCGATTTTTCAACAGATTCTTCCAGTAATCTATCTAATTCTGTCAATCGACGCTCGGATTTCTCAATAAAACTCAATCTAGGCTTTGTTACAGGATGCTTAGCAACAAATACCGTGCAACAATCCTCATAAGGTCTGGCTGAAATTTCGAAGGTACCTATTTTCTGCGCAAGATTTATGATCTCCTGTTTATCCATTCCTGCCAAGGGACGCAAAACTGGTATTTCGCAAACTGCATTAATGGCATAAATCCCCTGCATGGTCTGGCTGGCAACCTGTCCTACGCTTTCACCGGTGATCAGTGCCATGGCTTCGTCCTTTTTGGCAATCATCTCACCTGCACGCATCATAGCACGTTTCAGGTGAATGGTGAGCTTATCATGGGCAACGTTATCCAGTAAATATAACTGTAGTTCTGTAAAAGGCACTACATAAAGGCGAAATTCCCCTGTAAAATCGGCAATTCTTTTCGCCAAATCAATGACCTTTTCTTTTGCCCATTCGCTGGTGTAAGGAGGACTGTGGAAATAAACGCCTTCCACCTCAACGCCTCGCTTCGCCATCATCCAAGTAGCCACAGGGCTGTCAATGCCACCAGAAAGAAGGCTAACCCCTTTGCCTGAACTACCATAGGGCAAACCGCCGTAGGTCTTGATCCCCTTGGAATGAATATACACGCTGTTTCTGATTTCAATATTCAACATTACGTCAGGTTTATGCACATCCACCTTTAGATTTGGCATTTGCTCCAGTAAATACTCCCCAACTTTCATATTCATATCCATTGAGGGTATGGTAAAGCCTTGATTCGCCCTTCTCGTCTTCACCTTAAAGGAAATCTGTTGGTCGCCATACTGCTCCTTCATATGGCGGTGTGCTTCCTCTAAAATAGTTTCATAGGTCATATCCGCCAAACGAACCCCAGGACATACCTCCACCAAACCAAAAATAGGCACCACCCGAGGAATCAGCAAATCATAATCCAATTCGCCACTTCTATCCTCAACGATCAATCTGCCCGGATCTCTAACCACATAATAATTCCCCAACGGGTCAATATTTCTGCGGATAGCGGAAATCAGACGATTAATAAAAATGTAGCGGTTATTGCCTCTCATTGCAATTTCACCATATTTTATGATTAAAACCTTTTCTGCCATAATGCTCCCCTTTTTATCTGTTATATTTTCTTAAAAATGGCACAGACTTTTCCAATGCCAATAAGCAAGTTTCAATTTCTTCCATGGTATTATATCTGGAGAAGCTAAAGCGCACTGCCCCTTCTATTTCCGAAAAAGGCATTCCCATCGCCATAAGCACAGGGCTTCCTACTTTCTTTTTGCTGTCACAAGCGGAGCCTGCGGAAACAATAATACCCTTACTTTCCAAGTCATGAAGTAAAACTTCACTGCGCAAGCCCTCAAAGGTAACATTCAAAACATAAGGACTGGCATCTTCTAATCCATCCCCATTTATTTTTGTATTGGGCATGGCTAAAATCCCTTCCGCCAAAGATTTCTTTAACCCAGACACGTGGGCAATACTCTCTTGCATGTGGTGAAAGGCTTCCTCCGCGGCAACGCCTAAAGCTGCCACAGCAGGGCCATTTTCCGTGCCCGCTCTTTGTGCTTTTTGCTGACCACCGCCTAGAATAAAAGGTTTTACCTTTGTACCCTTTCGCATATACAACATCCCTACACCCTTAGGGCCATGAATTTTATGTCCACTCATGGTAAGAAGATCAATCTTCATCTTTTCCACATCTATGGGGTACTTACCAAAGGCTTGCACTGCATCAACATGAAATAATGTCTGAGGATTTTTTTCTTTTATCAGCTTCCCGATTGTCGCTCCATCCTGCACCACCCCAGTTTCATTATTCACTAAAATAATACTAACCAATACAGTATCAGGGCGGATTGCCTTTTCTAACTCATCCAATGAAATATGCCCTTTGGAATCAACAGAGAGCCAAGTTACTTCGCACCCTTTCTCCTCCAATGCCTTCATAGGGTTTTTCACCGCAGGATGCTCAATCTGCGTCGTAATGAAATGTCTACCGTGCCTTTGATAGCCTTCTGCCGTACCAAAAATTGCCCAGTTATCTCCTTCTGTGCCACCACTGGTAAAAAACACTTCTTCTTCCTTGCAATGAATTCCACGGGCTAAAATCTGAGATGCGTGGCGTATCTCCTTATCCACCTCTAAGCCCATTATGCTTACAGAGGCGGGGTTTCCAAACTGCTCCGTGAGCATATACGTCATTTTTTCCGCCACAGCAGGCAAAGCCCTTGTGGTAGCGGCATTATCCAAATAAATCATCTTACTCCTCCTTAACCTAACTCGTACAGCAAAATAGCAAGGGCAGTCATACCCGCCGTTTCTGTACGCAAAATCCGCTTACCAAGGGTAACAGGCAACACCCCTGCATCTATGGCTCCTTGAATCTCGTCTTCTGTAAAGCCTCCTTCAGGACCGATGAAAACGCCCATATCTGTCCCCGAAAAGCTTTCCACAAAAGAACGTATCCCTCTTTTTTCTTCTTTTTCATAAGGAATGATGGCTCCAGATAGGTTTTTTGCCTCCGCTAAAGCCTCGGGAAAGCGCAGAACCTTTGGTGCAATTTCAGGTATTTTTCCTCTTCCACTTTGCTTTGCAGCGGCCTCAGCAATTTTTTGCCAACGATCCAGCTTTTTTTCCTCTTTTTTATCCAGTTTTACAATGCAGCGCTCTGTAGAAACGGCAACAATACGATCTACACCTAATTCTACACATTTTTGAATAATAAGCTCCATTTTATCTGCCTTAGGCAAGCCCTGATAAAGAGTGATTTTCGTTTTTGGCTCCGACTGGCATAGCTCTCTAGAGAGAATTTCCGCTGTAACGCCTTCGTCTAATGAGGCAATACGGCAAAAATAATCTGTCCCTAGTCCATCACATAGGGTAATTTCCTCCCCTTCTCGAGCGCGCAGTACCGTCTTAATATGCTTTGCATCCTCCCCAGTAACTTGGATGAGGTTTTCTTTTATTTGATGAGGTTCTACAAAAAATTTTGGCATCTCTTATCCCTCATAGCGAGCCGCAATGGCTACCCAACCCTTTTTCTCTTTTACTTCCAATATGGAATATCCACCAGCAGTCAAAGCAGATAATACATCCTCTTTCCGCTCGATGATAATGCCACTACATAGAAAAACACCGCCATCTTTAATATAATCAGGCACTTTTTTCGTTAATGCAATAATCACATCGGCAACAATATTTGCCTCCACCATATCATACTTTTTCCCGCTGTATTTTTTATGAAGAGCTTCATCCTCCAAAATATTACCTGCACAAACATGATACTTTTCTCGGGGAATATCATTACGATCACTGTTTTCATAAGCAATCTCCATGGCATTTGGATCAATATCTACGGCATCCGCTTCCTTTGCTTCCAGCAAAAGAGATGCGATAGACAGGATGCCACTGCCACAACCAATATCTAAAACCATATCGTCTTTCTTCAAGTATGTTTCAATAAGCTCCATACAAAGCTGGGTGGTTTCATGGGTTCCTGTTCCGAAAATATGGCCGGGGTCAATCTTCAATATCACCTTATCCGTTGGAGCAATCAATTCTTCCCAAGAGGGTTTAATCATGATTTTTTCTCCAACAGGAAAAGGCTTAAAGTATTTCTTCCAATTGTTCGCCCAATCCTCTTCTTGTACGTTTTTCATTGTCATTTCCAGTGAGCCTAAATCCAGTTCTTTTTCCTGCTCCTTAATCACAGTCAATGCACTCTTGATTTGCGCCAGTTGCTCCTTGCCATACAAGTTATCTCTCAAGAAAAAGGTTATTCCTGTTTCCAATTTTTGCTTTTCTTCCACCAGCTCGTCGGCTACATAGTCCCAATCTCTATTGGGGGCATCCAAAAATTCTTGAAAATCCGCCTCATCACTAATCATCAGTCCTGTTAGACCGCACTCGTATAATAAGCCTGCAATCGGCTCCAGCCCTGTTTGACTTACTGCTACAAAAACTTCAATCCATTCCATGGTATTACTCCTTTTATGCGTATTTTCAATTTTGTTACATGAAAAAACCGCTGGGACACCCTCTCATAAAGAAGCAATTCATTTACTTCCTTACGGGAGAGCATCAAGCGGCTCTTTTTGCTGTCAGTCGCCGCAATTGCGTCGGACTCGGACTTAATCCTCAAACAGTTGGCATACCTCACGGTAGCTTTCCGGCGTACCGATATCGTAGCATTCTTCCGTAAATGTATAGGCATACACTTCTTTGCGTCGATACAGCCAAGCGGGAAAATTCCCCGGTGCATCAGGCTTATTCCCCTCTGCCAAATAAGTGGCAAAAAGAGGTACCGTTTCCTTTTTATATAAGTACGTGGCAAACACGACAGTATTTGATTTTGGTTGTTTCGGTTTCTCTTCAATATCAAGAACCAATCCTTTATCATCCAAAAGGGCAATCCCAAACTGGGATAAAGACTCCTTGTCCTCCCAAACTTTCACACAAACACAATCCCGATTCTTTTCACGGAAGTAGTCCACATAATCCTTTAAAGAATAGGTAAAAAAATTATCCCCAGCAATGACCATCAACTCGTCATCAATCTTCATCTCCTGAATAACAAAGGAAATGTCTCCAATTGCTCCCCGTTTGTTGCTGTCATCCGTGGTTCCATCATCTAGAATAAAAATGGGAACATTACTGTGAACCGTTTGCGTCCAGTCTAAAAACTGCTCATAAAAACGGCTGTTGGTAACCACATATATTTCATCCAAACCTTTTACATGGTTCATTTCATCAATAATATAATCAATAATCGGCTTTTTATTAATCGGGAGCAAAGCCTTAGACTTATGCAAAGTTAAAGGATATAGCCTTGTTGCATAGCCTGCCGCCAATATTATGGCTTTCATATTTGCGCCTCCTTCGTTACTCCAATGCCACACTTTCCCCAAAAATATCTTCTACAATTTGTTGAAATACCTTCGGTAACGGTGCATTGAGGGTTTTTCCCTTCAAATAGCTTAAAGAACCGTCCGCGTTGGAAAAAACAAGCCTTGCCCCATGTAAAAACTGGTTTGACAGACCAAAGTTCTGCCTAAATTCTTGATTTACCCCGGTATCTCCATATTTTCGGTCCCCCACAACCGGATGCCCCATGGCCTGCATATGGGCGCGGATTTGATGGGTTTTTCCTGTAATTAAGTGAATCTCCAAGAGGGTATAACCCTCACAATAGGCTAAGGGACGATAATGGGTAATGCTTTCCTTCCCATCAATCCCTGCTTCCTTTGAAATGCGCACTTGGTTTTTTCCCTCTTCTTTGGAAAGAAAAGCGGATATCTTCCCGGCTTGTTTTACCTCTCCTTGAACCAGCGTAAGGTAATACTTGTCCATTTGTTTGTTACGAATGGCCTCATTCAGACTCTGCACGCCTTTTAGGGTTTTTCCTGCCAGTACAATACCGCTGGTGTTCCTGTCTAAGCGGTTGCATAAAGCAGGGGTAAAGGTACTCTCCTTAGAAGGTGCATACTGCCCTTTTTCAAAGAGGTAAAATAAAACCTGATCAATTAATGTATCCTTATCCTCGCTCTTTTCTGGGTGGGTTAAAAGTCCTGCGGGCTTTGCCACCGCAAGAACATCATCATCCTCATAAATGATGGCAAAATGACGCTCTGCTTGGGAAACCACCTTTTCTTCCATAAAAGAGCACATGGTATCCTCGGAAAGATACAGCGAAAGGGAGTCGCCCGCTCGGAGTAACTCGTTGCCTTCCGCCTTTTTCCCATTATATTTAATGCGTTTTTTTCTCAGCATCTTATAAATAAAGGCTTTAGACGCCTTATTCATATATTTCAGCAGGAATTTATCCAGCCTTTGATTTTCTTCGCTTTTGGTAATTCTGATCTCTTTCAATACGTTCTCCTTTAGCTGTGAATCCAAGCAAGATATGCGCTGATAAAGGGATCAATCTCTCCATCCATAACTGCACCAACGTTGCCTGTTTCTTCGCCTGTACGGTGATCCTTTACCATAGTATAGGGCATAAATACATAAGAGCGAATTTGACTGCCCCAGCCAATTTCTTTTACGTCCCCTCTGATCTGGGCAAGCTTTTGCATCTGCTCCTCAATTTTCAAAGCAAGAAGCTTGCTTTTCAGCATTTTAAAAGCTCTATCCTTATTGCTGAACTGGCTTCTTTCATCCTGACATTGTACCACAGTCCCTGTAGGGAAGTGGGTAATACGGATTGCAGAGGATGTTTTATTAACGTGCTGACCGCCTGCGCCGCTGGCACGGTAAGTATCAATACGAATGTCATCGGGCTTTACTTCAATTTCATTATCGTTTTCGATTTCAGGCATAATATCGCAGGATGCAAAAGACGTATGGCGTCTGCCTGAGCTGTCAAAAGGTGAAACACGAACCAAGCGATGAATGCCCTTTTCTGACTTCAAATAGCCATAGGCATTTTCACCATTTACCTGAATGGTAACAGATTTTATGCCTGCCTCATCTCCATCCAGCATATCCAAAATTTCCACTTCATAACCTGCCTTTGCCGCCCATTTGCTATACATACGGAACAGCATATTGGTCCAATCGCAAGCCTCTGTGCCACCGGTCCCTGCATGCAGGGTAACAATGGCGTTATTACGGTCATATTCCCCATCCAGCATCGTTGCGATATGAAGCTCCTCAAATTCAGATTCAAACGTATTGCGCATTGCCTTTACTTCTTCATACACACTATCATCCTGCTCCTCAATACCCATTTCAATGAGGGTGAGGATGTCTTCATAGGTGGTAATCAATGTCTCAAATTTGCCCACCTTATTTTTCAGCGCCTTTAATTGCTGCAAGGTTTTCTGGCTTTTTTCCAAGTCGCCCCAAAATTCAGGGTCAGCGGAAAGTTCTTCTAATTCGGTTATCTTCTCCTTTGCGCCAGCGACGTCAAAGTGAAGCCCCCATTTCCTCTAATTTTTCGTCGTAAGCGGAAAGCCCCAGACGGATCTGTTCTAACTCGAACATTTAAAAATCAACTCCTTTAAAAAATGAAATATATAATCATGTGCAAAATACAATGCATGGTCAATTTCTGAGGACTCTGTAAAAAGTTAAGTTCTCAGGGCACTATCCCGAACCCTGCAACCCTTTTAAAAAGGCTTGCGCGAAACTATTATATGCTAAAATGCATTTTTGCCATGAATATTAACAAACGTATCCCCACATATGCTATCTTTGTGACCTTGAACCTTTAACCTTTTAACCCCATGTAAATAGCATTCAATAAAAGTTAGTGGGTGTGGGTGAAACCACGCGATCCTAAGTCAAGTTCTCAGAACGATGTCCCGAAAACTGCAAGCCTTAAAAAGGCTTGAAAGAAGCTTCTATCTGAAATGAATTTTATTAATGCAATGCATTTTAAAAACACACCTTAAACCATTATGCTTCCAAAGTAAAACAAACTGTTTTTCTAAATCCGGCTTTGATCCTTTTGAAATACAATATAATTACCAGAAAAGGATGCCTCGAAGTCCCCGATAGAAACCCAATGCCGTGGCCAGTTATATTCCAAATAGCAGGAAGGATGATGTATTAGAAAAGCTACAGGATTTCCCCCCTCATCCACCTCACAGCCATAGGCTACCACCAAATGACCGCCTTTGCCATAGGGGTTTCCGTTTTCGTCTTGTTGTCCCCCTGCAAATCTGGGAGAAACAGAAATGATGCAGGGTTTCCCCCCTTCGATTTCCCCAACAACATCTAAGGCATTCTTTCCTCGATAGGCAACAGCCAAAAGGCCGTATTCCCCTGCCATCTCTGCTAACCCCTGATGAATCCAGCCCACACCTTGTTTATAGGCTTCTTTTTTCAGCCCCTTGTGAATCATTGTGCCTTGCTTTTCACAGTAAGATTCACCTGCTTGCTGCAAAAACCCGTCAATGACCATTCGCAAAGATGCAATGCCACATCCCCTTATTTCCCAGCTTAGGCCTTCCTGAAAATCTAAAAAGCCATCGGCCATCCAGCTCTCCTCAGTGACCCGCTGGGTATAGAAAGGTATGGAAAAGGGTATTTCAATGATTTTATTCATATCTCTCCCCCCAATTGCAAATCATTATCTGCCACAGCAGTGCTTATATTTTTTACCGCTACCACAAGGGCATAAATCGTTACGGCCAACCTTTTCGTCACTACGCTTCTTTGGCTGTTTTACTGCGGAATCATCCTTGTTTGTAAACATAGGCTGTTCTACTTCTTCTCGTTGCACTTCTGTCTGAATGCGAATGCGATACAGAATTTTCAATGTATCTTCTTGAATGTTGTTGCTTAAATCCTCAAACATATCATAAGCTGCAAACTTATATTCAATCAAAGGATCTCTCTGCGCATAGGCATGCAGACCGATACCCTGACGCATATGATCCATGGTATCAATATGATCCATCCACTTCTGGTCAATCACACGAAGCATGATAACTCTCTCCAGCTCACGCATACGCTCTGCTTCGCCAATTTCTTTTTCCTTCATTTCATACAACTGCTCGCCAAGCTTCGTCAAATTTTCCTTAAGCTTATCTTTATTCATCTGTGCCAAGGCATCTTCTTTTATGTTTATCTTGCCCACAGGAATGATTGATGCAAAATGCTCACTAAATGCAGCCATATCCCATTCTTCTGGAAGCTGTTCATCCGTCATATGGGTGTCAACACTGCGTGCTACCACCTGATGAATCATGGCCATGATGCTGTCACGTAAATCCTCACCGTATAAAACACGACGGCGTTCACCATAAATGATTTCACGCTGTTCGTTCATAACCTGATCATACTCAAGCAAATGCTTACGAATGGCAAAGTTGTTACCCTCCACCTTCTTCTGGGCATTTTCAATTGCCTTTGTCAACATGCCCGCTTCAATGGGGTCATCCTCACTCATGCCCATGGCATCCACAAGCTTCATGGTCTTTTCGGAGCCAAATAAGCGCATCAATTCATCTTCAAGGGAGATATAGAAACGGGATTCACCGGGGTCACCCTGACGACCGGAACGACCACGCAGCTGATTATCAATACGTCTGGATTCATGTCTTTCTGTACCAATGATTTTCAAACCGCCAATTTCAGCAACGCCATCCCCAAGCTTAATATCTGTACCACGGCCTGCCATATTGGTAGCAATGGTTACTGCGCCCATCTGACCAGCAAGAGAAACGATCTCTGCTTCCTGTGCATGGTATTTGGCATTCAAAACTTGATGCTTAATGCCTTCTCTTTTTAAATATTTGCTCAACTCTTCAGACTTATCAATGGTTATGGTACCTACCAAAACAGGCTGACCCTTCGCATTGGCCTCCATGATATCCTTAACTACGGCACGGAATTTTCCTGCCTCAGTACGATATACAACGTCCTGCAAATCATTTCTCTGAACAGGTCTGTTTGTTGGAATTTCCACAACGTCCATGCCGTAAATATTACGGAACTCATCTTCCTCTGTTTTAGCAGTACCTGTCATGCCTGCTTTCTTCTTATATTTGTTGAAGTAGTTCTGGAAAGTAATGGTTGCAAGGGTTTTGCTTTCCCTTCTAACTTGTACGTTTTCCTTTGCCTCAATGGCCTGATGCAAACCATCAGAATAGCGTCTGCCGGGCATCATACGACCGGTAAATTCATCTACAATAACAATTTCGCCCTCAGCAATTACATAATCCTTATCCAGATGCATATTGTAATTCGCTTTCAACGCATTGTTAATGTGATGCTGCAATTCCATATTTTCAGGGTCTGAAAGGTTATCCACAGAAAAGAATTTTTCCGCCTTTTCTACGCCCTCTTGGGTCAATACAACGGATTTCGCTTTTTCATCCAAAACAAAATCCCCTTCTTCCTGAAGCTCTTCTCTAAGCAGGGGGTTCATTGCTTCATCTTCGTTTATAATTCGGCCTTTTTGCAACTGTTTCACAAACAAATCTGCAACGCGATATAAATCCGTTGATTTTGAACCACTACCAGAAATAATCAAAGGGGTTCTTGCCTCATCAATCAAAACGGAGTCAACCTCATCGATAATTGCAAAATGTAACTCTCTTTGGACCATGCTCTCTTTTTTTACTACCATGTTGTCACGCAGGTAATCAAAACCAAATTCGTTGTTGGTTCCATAGGTAATATCACAGGCATAGGCCGCACGTCTTTCTTCGTTATCCATATTATTTAAAATACAGCCTACCGTTAAGCCAAGAAAACGAAAAACCTCGCCCATCCACTGAGAGTCACGCTGAGCCAAATAATCATTGACCGTTATTACATGAACGCCCTTGCCCTCTAAGGCATTTAAGTATGCAGATAGGGTTGCCACCAACGTTTTACCTTCACCTGTTCTCATTTCGGCAATACGACCCTGATGCATAACAATACCGCCCATCAGCTGCACGGGGAAATGGCGCATATTCAACACATTAGGGCGGGAAGCCGCCTCACGAACAACAGCATATGCTTCTGGCATTATATCGTCCAAGGTTTCGCCCTTTGCCAATCTGTCTTTAAATTCTTGGGTTTTGCCTCTCAATTCCTCATCTGTGAGGGTTTCAAATTGAGGCGCCAAGCCGTCAATCTGCTTAACAATCGGGGTAATCCGCTTTATTTCCTTTTCGCTATAATTGCCAAATATCTTTTCAAAAAAACCCATTATGGTCCACCTCATTCTTTTTTTCTGCCCAAACAGGCAGACTATTACATTTTTATAGTTTAACATCAGAATACCCCCATAGGCAAGGATAAATTACCTGTTTCGGGGGTTCTTAACAAAGATTTAAACTTTCTAACTAATTTTTCCTTAACGGGAGTAAAGTACGGTTCCCCATGTTAAAACAACCACCCTATCAACAGCGCAACAGAACGAAACCTGTCCTATGTAGATACGTTTTTCTATAAGACTGGCGCAGAATAAAATGGGTACCTAATCCAATGCAAATCCTGAAAGAATGCTGCACACCATACCTTGTCTATCCGTCTTCATTTTGCCCGTTTCTTGCCCAGC
The DNA here is from genome assembly GCF_031981185.1 of Anaerotignum sp. Lineage (GTDB taxonomy): Bacteria > Bacillota > Clostridia > Lachnospirales > Anaerotignaceae > Chakrabartyella. The sequence goes on from NZ_DALYUL010000005.1 coordinate 72,319, forward strand.
AAATACCTACAGAACAAAAAAAATGGTTTTTTTAAAACTATTTTGTTACTTTTCTAATATCATCAATATGCCCCAGCACCATAAGGTGCTCTCCTTCAGAAAATGCGTAATTTAGATCAGGCATGGGGAAAACTTGCTTTCCTTTTTTTACAGCCATAATATTTAAATGGTATCTTTTACGAAAATCCAACTCACAAATGGTTTTACCTAGCCATTCCTGCTGTGGTTGTATCTCCATGATATAATAGTCATCAGATATGCCGATACAATCGAAAATATTATCAGAACTTGCTCGAATGGCAATTCGCTCTGCCTCATCCTTTTCTGGATAAATCACTTCATCTGCACCGTTGCGTAACAAAAACTTTGCCTGTATATCCTCATCAGCTTTGCTGTAAACAATTTTCGCCCCAAGCTCTTTTAATAAGCTGGTGATCTGTAAACTGTTTTGAAAGCTGCCACCCACACTAACAAAGCATGCATCAAAAGTTTCCACATCAAAACTCTTTAAAACATCAGGGTTTGTACAATCTCCAATTTTTGCGCTGGTGACATAAGGTAGCATATCTTCTAAATTTTCCTGCTTTTCATCAACAATCATAATTTCACAATCCAACTTACCAAAGCTTCGGCACAAATGATGTCCAAAAGAACCCATGCCAATAATTAAAAATGATTTCATGTACTCCCACCTTTACCCAATCATAATTTTTTCCTCTGGCAAAGACACGGGGGACTTTGCCTTCTTTTCCAGTAGCGCAGTGGCCAAAGATACGCTGCCTATTCGCCCTAAAAACATCAACAATGTAATTACGTATGCACTGACAGGCGCCAATTCTCTGGTAATCCCAGTGGTTAAGCCCACCGTTCCCAAAGCCGAAAACACCTCAAATAACACGTCCATCCCAGCAAACGGTTGCATTGCGCAGATAAATAAAGTGCCCGTCAAAGCCAACCCCAAGCTAATCGTAAAAATAGAAACCGCCTTTTCCACGGAGTCTCTAGGAAGGGTTCTACCAAATGCAGTTGCCCTTCCTTCTCTTTTGATTCCGCTAACCGCATATAAAATAAATACTGCCAGTGTTGTTGTCTTAATACCGCCCGCCGTTGATCCGGGACTACCCCCCACAAACATCAAAAGCATAGAAAGCACCTTGCTTCCTTGGCTCATCGACCCAGTGTCAATGGTATTAAACCCTGCAGTTCGACAAGTAATAGATTGAAATAGGGCTGTTAAAATTCGTTCCCCTAAACCCATATCTGCCCCTGTTGCGCTGCCTTCCAGAAGAAAGAACAGCATGGCTGCGCCAATCAACAAAACAGAGGAGCACGTCAGCACAATTTTTGTATGCAGGTTATATCGTTTCCAACGAAAACCATGGGTGTTCACATCGTCCCAGACAAAAAAACCAATTCCACCAATGATGATTAATAACATCAATGTTCCATTGACCAATACATCGTTGGAATAAGAAACAAGGGAATCAAAAGGCCTTTTCATTCCCATCAAATCAAACCCCGCATTACAAAAAGCAGACACGGCATGAAAAACGCTGTAAAATAAGCCCCTTTTTAATCCAAATTCAGGAATAAAACGGATTGCCAATAATACCGCACCTACCCCTTCAAACAAAATAGTCCACTTAAATATTTTGCTTGTCATATTTACAATGCCGCCCAATTGAGAAGCATTGATGCTTTCCACCATAACTTCCCGCTCACGCAAGCTGATTTTATGCCGCACCAACAGCAAAAACTGTATACCAATGGTCATAAATCCCATTCCGCCTATCTGAATCAGCACTAAAATAACAAATTGGCCAAACAACGTCCAGTGAGTGCTGGTATCTACCAAAACAAGCCCTGTTACACAAGATGCAGAAACAGCTGTAAACAGCGCCTCTAAGAGAGTGGTTTTTCCCCCGGTAGAAGAAATGGGGAGCAAAAGCAACATCGTCCCTACAACTGCCACGAAAAAATATCCCAGAGTGACAATTTGCAAATTTGAGAGGCGCAAATGTATTTTTTGTTCCTTTACCATAAATACATTCCCCTTTCTTAAGCTCATGCTTGTTCTGTCTCAATTTTCTTTTTCGTGCGTTCAATTTCTGCAAAACGCAAACCCATAATAACAGCATCTGCCCTTTCTGCCTCTTCCTTACCATAGGTCTGGTTCAATTCATATTCCAAAGGCAACCAGCTGGATAGAGGCGCCTCATTATGCTGAATAACGGCTTCAAGCTTATCCAACGCTTTATATATTTTGGCTTCCTTTGTTTCCAACGCCAACATTTCCTCAAATAAAGCTTTGCATTTATTCCTTTGTGGTTCCGGTAGCGTATCCATCAACCGAAAAACAACCTGATCCTCATGGGCAGAATCCGCCTCAGTTTTTAAAAACGAAGGGATATCTCCTGTTATCGCCTCCCCCATATCATGGAGAATGCACATCCGTATAATTTTGTTAAAATCTGCTCCCGCAATTTCATCCTCCAACAAAAGAGCCATCAGTGATACGCGCCAACTATGCTCCGCCACACTCTCTGGCCTGCCTTGGCTTGTAACGGAATGGCGGGTATTATTTTTTAAGTTCTCCGCTGTATGAATAAAATCAAAAAACTCCTTCTCTGTCATTTTTCAGTCTCCTTATGAATTGCTTTTTTCCAACAACGATAACACATGGGGCGATAGCTCTCATGCCCTCCCAAATAAACCTGTTCCCCTTGGGTAATCACATTGCCCCCTTGATCTAGTCTGGCATTTACTGTAGCCTTTTTGCCACAAGCACAAATTGTTTTCAATTCTGAAATAGAATCTGCCAGTTCCAGCAATCTTGTTACTTCCCGGAAAAAGCTTAGTGCGAAAATCTGTCCTGAGTCCAAAACACAAAACAGGAACGTTATAGATATCCACAATGTCACGCAGCTGCTCCACCTGGCTAGGCGCTAGAAACTGAGCATCATCTACTATAATTACCTCATAAAATTCCTTTTCACGCTCTTGGAATACCCCAAATAAATCAACTTCCTGCCCAAAAGCGTCTCCTTTTTCCTCTAAACCAATGCGGCTTCGAACCAATTCCAGCCCATAACTGGTATCTTTTGCGGGCTTAATCAACCATACCCGCATGCCTTGTTCTTCATAATTAAATTTCGTAATCAAAGCTTGGGCAGATTTTGAGCTTCCCATCACACCATATTTAAAATATAATTTTGCCATATCTGTCCTCCATTATGTTTCCCATTCTTTCGTTCTTCATCATAACATAAACCATATATTTATTCGAGTTTTTTCTTAGTTTTCTGCCAAAAAACATCCATATTGCAATCCCATAAAACCGGGATGCATCATTGTCCATCTATAGCAAATAAAGCAGCTCAAAGCCAGCGATCAAGTTCTTTCTACATTTCTACACCTATAATTTGAGAAAGGGTGTCGACGTTGTCGACACCCTTCATAGGTGAATTACCACCTTATTTCATATTAAAATTCCGGTTCAATCAATCCATAAGAACCATTTTTTCTTTTATAAACAACATTTAATTCGTCTGTCTCTCCGTTTCTGAAAACAAAGAAGCTGTGACCAATCAACTCCATTTCCATAACTGCCTCTTCAGCATCCATGGGTTTTACCTCAAAATGCTTTACTTTTTCAATTTTGAACAATGGTTCTTCATCCAAGCTGGTCTCAGGAACTAATATTGCCCGATATTCGTCCATTTGGCTTTCACCGTTCTGACGTACCCTTGTGCGCATACGTTTTTTATAACGTACAATTTGAGATTCCAAAATATCAACGGCTTTATCCATTGCTGCCGACATATCTGAATCACTCACTTCTGCACGAATCAATCTTTTGTTCATAGGAATCGTCACTTCTACGGTTGAAACAAGTTTCTCCAGACTTAGGGTAATCGTAGCTGCTACATCTTGTGGAAACAGCTTTTCAATACGATCCATCTTACGCTCTACTGATTCCTTTGTCTTGTCCCATACGTCAATGTTCTTTCCGATGATGTTATATACCATAAAAAACAACTCCCTTCGTGATCCAAAGTTAGGATCTTTGTTCCTTCCTCTTTTTTTTGAAAGAGGAGCTTATAAAAGGCTACCCTTCTATAAGTATTATAATTCGTCCTCAAAAGAAAAAACCCTTTTTTTATAACCAAAAAAAACAAAATTTTCTAAAATTTCTTATTATGTAGTTTCTTGTTCTAAAAAATTCTTATATATGAATATCCTATTCATTTTCTTGTTACTTTTTTACTTTCTTTCTCTTATCTTTTTATTTCATTTTTGAAAAGATAGTGCATAATATCCTCGTTCGGTTTACAAAAAAATGATTTTATGCTGTTATCCTTTCGAATTATCAAACTTATTGTCAAAAAATATATATTTTTTCGTTTTGACAAAATTAGACACAAGTTGAACTTTTCTACAGGTTATACCCAGCTATGCCTGTGGATAATGTGTATAACTTTGTGTATAACTTAGATTTAAAGGGTTTTTATTGTGGAAAAAACAATATAGATTTCCACATTGTTCACAAATTCTAGGTTTGTCGGATTCAACATTGACTCTACATAACTCCTTTTGTCTCTGTTCGGGTACTACTTTTTAGTCTGCTTCATATGGCGCTTCAATACCCCTTTTTCTTTTCACCAGTGTTTCGATCCTACTAGGAACATACATTTATGGTAATTATTATTGTTTTTTAATACAGACAATATCCTACACTATTGATTCATAAAATGCATGTCAGAAACCCTTCTTCTAATTACAAAAACCTACCATACCTTGCAGTTAAATTTTATAAAAAAAAACGGACAGCCCTATCGCTGTCCGCCAAAAAATCCAGTTTAAATATGCTGTCATACAAAGTATCAGCTTTTTCTACTGTACTCTTTGAGCGCATTTAAATATATCTCTTTGGTATCTTCATCAAAGCAAACCATAAGCACCTGTTGAAAGAAAGTGTCGGTCTTTAAAAAATCGCATATTGTTTTTACCGCAATTTTTGCCGCCCGCTCCACGGGAAAACAGTACACCCCTGTACTGATGGATGGAAACGCAATGCTCTTCACACCATTTTCCCTGGCAAGTTGTAACGAATTTTCATAGCAGCTTTTCAGCAACTGATCCTCGTTCCATTTCCCACCTCTCCAAATAGGCCCCGCCGTATGAATCACATACTTTGCTTTAAGTTTATAGCCCTTTGTAATTTTCGCTTCACCGGTTTTGCAGCCGCCAAGGGTTTTACACTCAGCCAAAAGCTCTGCTCCGGCGGCTCGATGAATTGCGCCGTCTACACCACCGCCCCCCAAAAGGGACGTGTTTGCCGCATTCACAATCGCATCGGTCTTTGCCTTTACGATATCTCCTTTTAAGATAGAAAAACGTTGCATATCCATACCCCCCTATCTTTGGAAACAGCTTCCTACCGTTCATTGTAGCTGTTTTCTAAATATTCGTAAAGGCATTTTTGTAAAAAATTGTTTTTTTACATAAATTTCTTTCCAATTTGTTAATTTCATTCGTCTTGAACAGCTTTTGCGGGGTCAACGGGTGCCCCATCTTTTTCCACTGCAAACTCAACATGACTGCCTAAAGCAATGGTATATTTTGTAGGTTCTCCAACTGTACCAATTGCTTGTCCCTTTTCTACAGCGTCACCGACTTTAACGGAAATATCCTCTGCCAGCTGACTGTATGTAGTCAGCCACCCGTTCTCATGCTCAATTACTAAGCTTGTGCCTTTTTCTTCATCCTTGGTAATTTCTTTTACCGTTCCCTTTTCAGCTGCCTGTACAGGGTCACCTGCCGCTGCAGAAATGCTTACACTGGCATTTGTATGATACTGGTTTAGCGTAGGATCATAAATTGCACAGTCCACACTATAAGGCATTACCACTTCCCCTTGCACAGGATAGCCAAAAACAGGTGCGGAAGGTGTTGTGGCCTTTGGTGCCGGCGTCTGCTGATCGGCCGGTGTCTCGTTTGCCTTTTCCTGGAATTGTGGGGTTGGCGGTACTGCCTCTTGATAATCCATTGCTTGCCAAACTACACCTGCGCCAACCGCCAATAAACACAGGCATCCGCAAATTGTTGCGGTCCACATTGCTGTTCTTTTATTCTTATTCTTCATAGTATTGCACCTCCAAGGCTATTCTTGCCAGCCTTTTTGGCTTTTATGCAATATTTTCAAAGGAAATGCCCTGATAATAATGACATAATATTTCCCGATAATCCATGCCGTCCTTGGCCAAAAAAGACGCCCCATATTGGCTCATCCCTGCGCCGTGTCCATAGCCATGGGTGACAAAAACAAAGTTATCACCCTTGCGCTCCACCTGAAAATTTGCACTACGCAATCCCAAGGCTTGGCGAACCTGCAATCCCGTTAAATTCATTCCACCTACTCTTACATTTTGAATATACCCTGCATCTGATCTTTCTATATTACTAAAGGTAAGTTCTGCCTCATTTTGACCGAGCTTTCCAAACGTTGACAATTTACTCCAAACATCTTTGGCAGAAATGGTGGAGGTGTATTCATTATTTGGCGCTTTTTTATCTTCTTCGCTATCCACACTTTTTAAATAAGGCAATGCACTGGTCCATACGTTTTCTGAGGCCTCCGTCTTTCCCGCGCTCTGAGCATGGAAAACAGCCAAAATCGGCTCTCCGCCGTATACCATGATTTCCCCTTGGGTTTCTTTTACTGCCGTTCTGATTTTATTTGCATTTTCAATATAATTTTCTCCCCATTTTTTCTTTTGTTCCGCAACAGAATTATAAGCTTGTCCTACATCGTAAATCACCCGATCGGTTCCTACCTCTTGCATCTTGCGCACTTGATATGTACGGGCAGCCACAGCTTGAGCCTTTAAAGCCTCCTCAGGAAAGGATGCAGGCATCTCCGCAGAAACAACACCCACGATGTATTCTTCAAGCTCTGGCGAAAATACGTCCTCTATGCGAACCAATTTTTTTGCTTCTTTCACCTCTTCTTTGGAGAATCCCCCCCAAAGCAAAGTAATCAGCAAGGGTAAAAGAATAACTGCTACTATAATATATCCCAATAGGATCCCCAAAAACTTCTTTGCCATACGCTCACTTCCTCCCCTTTCAGCATATGAAAGAGAGAGAAAATCCATGCTTTTTTCCTAGGAAAGATTAACGAGCAAAAAAAGCTTTTTTTAGCCCTTGCCGAATTTTCCGAAACATTTAAGAAAGCACAAAAAGCCTTAATTCATGGCAACAATTTTTGCTAACCACGCAATTAAGGCTTTTTAAATCTACTTTTTACTTAATGAAAATGAAAGTATAGAAACATTGTTGCTAGACACGAATCCAAAAAAGCCAAATGCCACATAACGCAACGATAACGCTTCCTGTTATGCCAAGTCTCGCATCCCGTCGATCTATTTTGCCAATTTGCTTTAAATATTGGGCAGTATCCAACGTTGTGACATAATGTCCGCCAAAGAGACCCACCTTTAATTGCAATTTTAAAACAACCTCATTTTGTAGCATATAATAGGTACGCCGAGTCATTCTGAAATAATAGGTTACACCATTTTGAATTCCTTCTAAAAAATAGCCCTTGCCAATTCCCTTTTCCACACCACTTTCATTGGCAATATTAAATCGGCAGGAAAGAAGGGTTAATTCTTTTTTTTTGCAATAAAGTCTTTCAATTGTGGTGAACACCATTCTGGTGAAAAACCAATTTATGGCAAGCATTGGGGTTATGGTGAGCAGCATTGTCCAAACATTCCCGTGATCACTCTTCCAGCCTTGAACATTCAACATATAACCATGAATCTGCGCTTGGGCAAAAGAATATAAAAACATGGCAAATAAGATGCAATATAACAAACCAAACAAAATATTGTGACGTTTTCTAACCCTTGTGTTCCACAGTTTTACGTCCAAAAGTCCATGTCTACAAACCAAGAACATCACAATGCAAATTAATACCATCAGACCATTAATTTCCGATCCACTGTTATCATGATGAATGGTCATTGCAAAAATAGGCATAAGCCAAATACAAATCACAAGCCATCTCCATCTTCCAGAAACAATGGAAAGAAAAAAACACCAATATATTGTCATCAAGGTGACAAATCCCAGCCACGCCATATTACCTTCTCCTTACCTGCAAGCTCAGATTCCTCTGTAGCTGTCGGGACGGAATGTGCTCCGACGGCGACTGGTTTCAATCTGCGCCAAAATTTTTTCTTTTTCCTCATTCAACGTGCCTGCCAATGCCGTATAGTTAGAGGCATGATTGGACCGGAAAACGGTACCCTCAGCATCTACACTACGAATAAACAACTCCGTTTCATCCAAAACCTCATGAGGATTCAAAAGGTCAATCTCCCCTTTTCCCACTTGGTCGTACATTTCAGTCCCCGGCTCTACCATTAAAGTCAAAAATCCAACGAACTCTGGTTTGATTGCCGAAATTACTCTTGCACTGCCCAAAGCATGCTCTTTCCAATATTTCTTGCCACCTAAGCCTGAAATGACAGTCATAGAAAGAACCATGCCCGCTTCTTTTACTTTTTTCCCCGCTTCAATCATTTCTGCAGCGGTAACACCTTTTTTTACATCCTTCAAAACTTCATCGGCACCACTTTCCAGACCCATATAGACCATATCCAAGCCTGCGTCCTTCAGTCGGCGTAAATCTTCAGGGGTTTTATTCAAAATATCCTTAGGGGCACCATAAACAGAAATACGCTCCACCTCAGGAAAATACTCATGACATTTTCCGATAATGTAGAGTAAGTCATCCGTCTTAACAATCAGTGCATCTCCATCAGCCAAGAAAATGCGGCGCACTTTCACCCGATTGTAATAATTCCTTGCCATCTCTAAATCTTGCGCCACCTCTTCTAAAGGGCGGATGCGAAATTTCTTGTCTTTATACATATTGCAAAATGTACAAGTATTTCTGGCACATCCAATGGTAAACTGAATAATCAAGCTACCTGCTTCACTGGGTGGTCTGTATACTGTTCCTTCATATCTCATAATTAATCAACTCCTATTTCCTTACTATTTCATCTATTATACAGGGATTCGTCGGAAATTATCAATACCCATTTCTTACAATTGACAGTTCACGCAAATTTAGCTATAATAAACCTTGTACTTTTGGTCTTTGTGGTTTGTTTTACAATAAGTATAACCGAATGACTCTTCATTGAAATTTCGGCTTTTTCGCTGTTTTATATGCGGGATTTATCGTTCTTACTCCGTTGTAATCCAATAAACATAGATAAAACCGATTTTTATCGGCACACCCATTTTTTATTTATATTTATTGCGGCAGCATTCTACAAAGCAAAAAAGATGGATTATCTTTGATAATCAAAAAAACAAGGGGGCATATTGCCCCCTTGTTTTTTTATTCTAGACACAATCTCAAAGATCTACTTAATGAAAAATGGCCGTGATTATTAAAATAATCAAGGCCATTTTAATACAGAAAACCAATTTTATTTTAGGATACCTGCTTTATTTTTTTAATTCCCGGAATCAACCCTTCACGGATTTCAACAATCCATCGCTGTTAAAGGTTAACTTTACCGATTTACCTACTGCCAAGTCATTCCACTTGCCTGATGCAACGCCACTAATGCTAATGGTTGGGTTCGTTGCAGTGTTGAACGTAAATCTATTGCCTGATTCTGTTATAATGCGTACTGTGTTTCTACTTTCATCAAATTCCTCGAATTTACCTTCTGCATCTTGCACATAAACGTTAATTCTATCCACCTGTTCTTTCTCGGTAAGACGAACTTCTGCGTATACGGTTATGTCTTTATCATCGATAGCATCCTTCACTCGATCCAGAGAGGAAGAATCCAAACTGTAATTATGAATTTCTATGTTGGAACGTCCCAACCAAGAATATACTTTGGATTTACCTTTAAATTTCAGACCATCTTTTGCAGCTTCAGCAACCCCTTTTACATTTACTTTTCCCTTTTCGTAGGCATTTTCATTTACTGCAATCTTTGTTACAACACCATCACTATTAAAGGTTAAGGAAATAATAGATCCTACGTATCCTGAAGTTTCCAAATCTTTACTGTCATAATCGTCTGTGCCAGTACTAGGGTTTCTTGTAGTTGTGAAGGTTATTTCCTTGCCATTACTGGACTCAAGCACCAACTCTTTTTCATCCGCATCATAGGAAACCAGCTTACCTTTGGCTGCGGTAGGTCTTGCTTCTATAGACTGAATAACATTATTTCCATCCGCCTTTATTTCAGCATAAACAGTAACATCACTTGCCTCTACCATTTTTCTGAAAAGAGTTAGTGAGTTTGTATCTGAACCTAAAATAGATAGAGGGTATTTTACTAATTCTCCATTTACAGTTCCAGTTATTGCGTCTACATCCTTGTCTGGTCTGATCTTCACATTATACTGATTCAATAAAGTATAGGATATCGTTGAGTTTTTAAACTTCAGCGTGTTATCCGAAATGGAGGCAACTTCGGCCTTTCTTTCCGCACTGGAATCACTGCCAATAGACCATGCTGATTTTTTGGGCGATACATAAATTCTATTAATCTTTCCACCGCTGTTAAATTCAATCTTGCAATACACATTGTTATTTGCCCTGTCATTTTTATCAAAATAGCTCTCTGCACTGGAAACCTTAACAGTCACCCAATCCTTATCATCCTCATCCCATGTATAGAAAGTTATATTGGATATTGAATTGGTGGAACCAAATTTATATGTAATTTTATCTCCACCTGAATTTACAACCAATTGAGATTCTGTTAAGTCCTTTACATCATAGATTTTATCTGAGGAGTTGTTATCAGCAGTAAAGCTTTCCTCGGAAAGAACAACTTTAGATGCTTTATTCTCTTTATTTATTGTAATCTTTACGTAAACAGTTCCACTATTTGCCAGTGATTTTAGTTCAGATAAAGAAACGGACTTATCCCCAATGTAATACTTACAGTCAGAATCAAAGTATGTCATATTTGTAGAGCTCGAATCCGTGGGCTTGTAGGAAATATAATTGGTTTCCATTTTATCCACTACGCCGGTACGTGTATATTCATCAGCAAAGGTAACATAAATCTCTGTTACATAGGTTTTCTCAATCTGTGTGGAATTTCCGCTGCTGTCTTTATCCTTTTCCACTGTTGTTTTTGTATTAATTCCTGCATAAGCATGTTTATCACTGTTATCCTTCAATTTTGATTCCAGCTCTGATTTCCTCACACTCTTGTTATCTAAATAGAATACACAGCTCCCATCGAAGGTCAAAATTTCAGATGCTCCTGTATTTTCGTTTTCAATTCGAATTTCTCCGCTTTTTAAAGCCGTAATATAACCTGTAATATTATATTTT
>NZ_DALYUL010000005.1:83723-133321 GCF_031981185.1 Anaerotignum sp.
TTGCTTGGTGGTAGAACCATTTAAAACACGAATTGATTCCAAAGAACCACCGTTATATGCAAAACTAATTTTATCACCTGCATTTAACCGAGACATGGCCAGCTCTTTATCTCCACTGCCGTTATAAACTTTTACAAGGTTTGGTACAGCATGGAAATCTAAGGTGGTTCCTGCATCTGTTTTTATGGTTACTTTATAGTAGCTTCCAGAATCCTCAAACTCAGTAATGGTTCCTGATGTTTCCACACCGTTTTTCAATAAACTATATGTTTTATCTAGCATTACTGCCATTTCTGCTCGGTTTATTTTGTTTGTAGGGTTAAAATTATTTCCGTTATCTCCACTTATAATACCAAGGCGTGCCAAAAGGTCAACCAAAATAGCGCTATCATCAGAAATACGATAATAATCCTTAAAAGCAACAGCTGCCTTCATATTTCTATCAACATCATAGCGCACTGCAAGGGCATTACCAAACATTTTTGCAACATCTTGTCTTGTGGCAAAATTACTGGTTTTTCCGCTCATAAACTTAACCATGTCGTTTGTGTTTATAATGTTGTTTTGCAATCCGTAGGCTACAGCAGCCTGCGCCCAAGTAGGGATATTATACCCTTGCATAAAGGAAATATATTTATAATGGTCTGCCGCATCCATCTGTTTTGCAGTACCGGATCTTTGCAACGTTGCATAAAGCATTTGGATTGCTTCGCAATATGTAACACTATTACGGGCACGGAATGTATTATCCTCATATCCGCTGAGCAGACCTAAATCCGCAACGGAATTGATAACTGTTTTTGCACCGTCCCAAGGCACATCATTAATATCTTTAAAATTTGCAGCATACCCTGTTACGCTCATACATGAAGATGCCATCACCACTGACAAAGCCAGTGCCATTTTCTTTTTCATGAATTTACCCCCTTATTTTTTATGGCGATTCCATAATTTACTCTTACTGACAAGTTTAGCATATTTTTTTTTGCATGCCTAGACTTTTCGACCTTAAGGATTTATTAAGTGCTTACAAAATAGAATAAAAAGGAAACTATTTTTCTATTTTATTTCTAGAATCCCTAAAAACACGGTATTTTTACAGGTGAATCAAACATCAAGAATATAGTATTTGGTATAAATTACCTCATGACTACTATTTTTAAGTGAAAAAAAGGGCTTGAAAACTGCACTTTCACCCCTTTTTCCAACATGCCATATTTCCCTATTTCATTTTCCTCGTTTGCGTTCCATCTCTTCAATCAAAGAAACAATATTTATATTGGTTGTGATGGATGTGTTATTGATATACTCATCTGCCTCCCTGGCCGCATTATCTGCCTCTTTTCGCAATCTTGTAGCGTCGCTTTCCATTCCTTCTTCTAAGCGCAAACCAATAATTGCCGTGTGGCCTTCCACAATTACTGCATTTCCGGTAATTCCGTTGATATTATGAAGCAAGGCTTTAATGCTCTGCGCTCGCTCCGCTTGACTTTTTTCCCCTAATTTTTCATTCGCTTTTACCAAATGGACGCCGGATAAATTGTTTTCTGTTACTGTTGCCCTACAGCCGCTTAAAACAAATATCGCTAATAACATAATACTGCACAGTTTTTTCCACATTTTTCGCCGCCTCCCTTTTACATTAGTATGTCATTAAAAAAACGATTTATGAAAGCAAGATATGGCTGTTTTTTTTGAATTTTGCTTCCAAATTGGTTATACTAAAATAAAAATATGGAAAAGGAGATGATATCAATGGAGCCCAGAAAAAGAAGGCATTATCGTATTGCAGTAAAGGATGTTCATCCAACGCCGGCAGATGGCATTTATATCACAAAAACCGAGGCAAGGCATTTTTGTATTTTTGGCGCTTTGGCATTCTTATTTTTAGCGATCTTAGCCGTTTTACCACGAAAAAATTAAGCCATCACCACTTCTTCCTTGCCAACCCTTTGCCTTTTCGTTATAATGTTTTCAGTATGAGTCAAACCCATGGAAAGGAAGAATAACATGAAACTCGGTATAGTAGGTCTGCCCAATGTGGGCAAGAGTACCTTATTTAATTCAATGACATTAGGAAAAGCAGAAGCAGCAAACTATCCTTTTTGCACCATCGATCCCAACGTAGGAATCGTAACTGTTCCCGATGCTCGTTTAACAAAATTAGCAGAAATCCATAATTCTGCAAAAATTATCCCAGCTGTCATCGAATTCGTTGATATTGCCGGTCTGGTTCGCGGTGCAAGCAAAGGCGAAGGCTTAGGAAATAAATTTCTTTCTCACATTCGTGAGGTGGATGCAATTGTTCATGTTGTACGCTGTTTTGAAGATACCAACGTAATCCACGTAGATGGATCTGTTGACCCTATCCGAGATATTGAAACCATCAATTTGGAATTAGTATTCTCCGATTTGGAGATTATAGACCGCCGCATTGCCAAAACGGGCAAAATGGCAAAATCTGATAAATCACTTCAGCATGAAATGGATCTTTTGCAAAAAATTAAAGATGGCCTGGAACAGGGAATCTCTGCAAGAGCAATCGAAATGGATACCCCAGAAGATAAGGCTTTTGTGGAAACCCTTACATTGCTTACAGCCAAACCTGTACTATATGCTGCAAATGTTCTGGAAGACCATTTGGCAGATGACGGTGCAACCAACCCTTACGTAGCAAAAGTAAAGGATTATGCTAAAAATGAAGGCAGTGAGGTATTTGTTCTTTGCGCCAAAATCGAAGAAGAAATTTCCGATTTGGAAGAGGCAGATAAAAAGGAATTTTTAGCAGAGCTAGGCGTGGAAACCAGCGGTCTTGATCGTTTGATTGCCGCAAGCTACAAGCTTTTAGGCTTAATCAGCTATTTAACCGCAGGCCCACAGGAAACCCGGGCTTGGACTATTGTGAACGGCACGAAAGCACCACAAGCTGCAGGCAAAATTCACAGCGACTTTGAGAGAGGCTTCATCCGTGCTGAGGTGGTGGCCTTTGATGACTTGGTGAAGGCAGGCTCCAACACCGCTGCTAAGGAGCAGGGCTTGGTTCGCTCCGAAGGCAAAGAATACGTATTTAAAGACGGAGACGTGGTTTTATTCCGTTTTAATGTTTAATTATTTATAAAAAGAGGGAAGCTGATACGCTTCCCTTTTTTTTGATTTTTAACGACATATCATGATATCTCATTCCTTGCAATACATATAATGCTATTCTCGGATATACTGAACATCCTTTTTTATTTACTCATCTTTTCTTGGCAATTCCCAATTGTTCGGGTTTCTGCAATATTCCTTTAAATAAGGTAATACCGCACCAAAGGTCTTAAAATTTTTTCTTCCCTGATTTAACGTTAAGCCATGATTTTGATCGCTTGGCTCATCTTCAGATTTTATAAATAAGTCGATTTCCCAAAAACAAACGGGACAAATAAACGCCATTGCATTTCCCTGGTGGGGAATGGTAATGCATCCACAGCACGGGCAGGGAGAATTTCCACTGTTATATTCCCATGTCTCAATGGCTATCTCATTTATATCCGCTTTCGTATTATGAGCTGCAATGGGAAGAAACAGATTCTCCTCCTCCGTCAAATGCCTCACTCCTCTTGATTAGATAGAGTTCATTCTAATTCTCATTTCTGATCCAACCTTCAGAAAAATAGACTGCACCCTACATTTTTCAAAAACAGCGATAATCTTATTTCTTAAAAGACTATCGCTGTACCACATTTCTTATTTATTGATAGGATTTTTTATAGATATTCAGGCAATCCTCAAAGGTCATTTCCCCGGGATCAGCTTTGAACAAACCACCCATGGTCTCAAAGGCCACTTCTGTGTACATCTTCAGATCTTCTTCCTTAATTCCATAGTCGGACATTTTCAGGTCCTCTACACCGCAGGCAACAATCAGGTCGTGCAAAGCCGCAACGAAGTCTTCAGCCTTTGTTGCATCCTGCTTTCCTAACGCCTTTGCCATATCAATCATTCGCTGATTTACTAGGCCTGTTTTTGCCCAATATGCATAATAAGCCTCACAAATCATAATCAAACCCGCTCCATGCTCCAGCTTGGGATTGTGACCACTCAATGGATGCTCTAAAGCATGCTCGGAAATACATCCGCCAATGCTTTCTGACATTCCTGAAAGGGTGTTTGCCAAGGCAACATTCTCACGAGCTTCAAGGTTCTTGCCATCCTTTACGGCGGTGGGCAGATATTTTCCAATCAGCTCAATGGCCTTTAAAGCATACATATCATTCAGTGGATTGGTGTATTTATTCAAATATCCCTCGGTACTGTGAAATAATGCGTCGAAGCCCTGATATGCTGTGAGCTTTTCAGGAACTGTCAGCATTAACTCAGGGTCAACAATGGAAAGTACTGGGAACGTCATATCATATCCAAACCCAATTTTCTCATTTCGATCCTGATGAGTAATCACTGCCCAAGGGTCTGCCTCTGTCCCTGTACCTGCTGTTGTTGTAATAGCAACAATGGGCAGGGGGGCTATTTGGGGCATTTTGCTTCCCCCTGTGCCACCAAAAATATAGTCCCAAATATTCCCTTCATTGGTAGCCATAACAGCAATTGCCTTAGCAGAATCGATGATAGAACCACCGCCTAAACCGATCACAAAATCGCAATCCTCTTTGCGAGCCAATTGTGCCCCTTGGGTTACATGGGTTTCAATAGGATTAGGAAGGATTTTATCAAAAATTACGTAGGTCACTCCTGCCTTATCCAGTTGTTCCTGCACCCTTGCTAAATAGCCATATTTCTTTACTGATGTGCCGCCTGAAATTACAAGAAGTGCCTTTTTCCCAGGTAGCTTCTGTTTATGGAGCTTCTCCAATTGACCACAACCAAAAAGAACCTTTGTGGGAATAAAATACTGAAATTTCATAAAAAACCCCCTTTTTTATACTGTCCATCAACCAATCATACAAAGTCCATTGGAAACGAGTTAACAAAGCCCTTTCATTATACCTTCCCAATAAGCAAAGTAGGTACAATCCCATTGGCTCTGCAGTTCTAAACTTGTCCTCGTTTCAAAAAAAGACTGAAACTAGAGGAACCCAACACTCAAAACCAAATTCCATACATTTCCTACTGTTTTAGTATAACACAAAAACTATTTTTCTTCCACGTCACTGGAAAAAACACACAAACTTATGCTTTATTTTTTACAAAATTGATCCTTTTTATCCTTTTTAGAATAATGATTGCTATTCTATATTCTTGGTGCTATAGTGGTGAGAGTTTGAAATGAAACAGGGGGATCAAGAAATGAATGAAAAAAAGAAAGTACTAATGGCGGACTTGGCTCTGCTATTGGCAGCAGTATGTTGGGGCGGCGGGTTTATTGCTGGAGACATTGCCGTGAAATATTTTAGCACCTATTGCATTTTGACCATACGTTTTCTATCTGCTGCTTTGGTCACATTTGTATTTTTCAGCAGAACCATCCGTCGTAGCACAAAAGCAGAAATCAAATATGGCCTTATCTTGGGTATCTTTTATTTTTTTGCCATGCCTTTACAGGTAAATGCCCTAAAATATACAACTCCGTCAAAGCAAGCTTTCATCGTTGCAAGCTATGCAGCCATAACACCATTTATCTCATGGCTTGTATTGAAAAAACGCCCTAAACTAAAATCCTTTTTTGCAGGTATCTTAGTTATGCTTGGGATTGGGATGATTTCTTTAAACAGTTCTCTCACCATGGAACTGGGCGATAGTTTATCTTTGGGTTTTGCCCTTTCTTACGCAATCTTTGTTGTTATGACAGGCATATTTGCTGTTAAGTGTAACCCAATTGGTATGTCCTTTTTCTCATATCTGGGTACAGGGGTATTCGCTATCATTGCCGCCCTGCTTTTTGAGGACATCCCTACGGCATTTCCAAAGTCAGGGTTGTTGTCTTTAGTATATTTGGCAACCATAAGCACAGCAGTGGCCTTTACCTTGCAAAACGTGGCTCAAAAATATACCTCAGACACCCATACAGCAATTCTACTTTCAACGGAAAGTTTATTCGCCTTTATTTTTGGTGTATTTCTCTATGGAGACCCTTTTACACCAAGAATACTCATTGGCGGTATCGTTGTATTCTCTGCTGTGCTTCTTTCCGAGGTGAAATTGAAAAGACCATCTGCCAAAAATGCAGAAAATCCCCAAGGGGTGACCCAACCACCTGATCAAGGGGAAGAAAATGTCCAAAAGCTTCCTTCAATAAAAGTGAGGGAGCCTAAACTATAAATTTTAATAAGGAAACTGAACGTTTGGGTTTAGAACATAGAAAAGCCCCATTGCAAGGCTACAGGAAAACTCCTGCTCCTTGCAATGGGGCTTTTTATAGGTGGCTGCTTATGCGATTTCTTCAAAATATTGTTTATGCCATACCAAAAACATATAGATTGTCCAAATTTTACGGCTATTGTCCGCTTTTCCTTCTCTATGTTCCTCCAAATATTTCACAATTTCCTCTGTTTTAAAGAAATCCTTCGCCGCTTTAGAGGTAAAAGCATCCTTTACAATCTGATAATACTTATCCTCTTTCAGCCAAATGCGAATGGGCACAGGGAAACCAAGCTTCTTCTTCTCAGCAACCATATCTGGTAAATAACGGTGGGCTGCTTGACGCATGGCATATTTTGTGTTTTCCTCATTCACCTTATATTTGGTGGGAATGGTACGGGCAACATCAAAAACGATACGATCCAAGAAGGGTACACGTACCTCTAAGGAATGAGCCATACTCATTTTATCTGCCTTTAGCAAAATATCTCCAATCAACCAAAAATGAATGTCAATATACTGCATTTGGGTCACTTCATCCTGATCCTTCACTTTATCATAAAAGGATCTTGTCAAAACAGCATGATGAAACTTCCCTGTTGGTTTTTTCAGAATACGTTCCCGTTCTTCCTCCGTTAGCATAAAAGCATTTCCAATAAAACGCTCCTGCAAATCCTTACTGCCACGAATCAGGTAGTTTTTTCCCTTCATCTTTGGCAGGCATTTGGCAATGGCGCCCAATCCCTTACGAATGGGTCTTGGTAAACGGGTCAATGGCCGTAAATCATGGGGCTCTCTGTAAATATTATATCCGCCGAAAAATTCGTCTGCCCCTTCTCCGCTGAGGGCAACCTTCACATACTTTGCCGCCGTCTGACTCACAAAATATAATGCGATGGCAGAAGGGTCTGCCAAAGGCTCGTCCATATGATATTGAACCTTGCCCAAGGTATCCCAATATTCCTCAGTGGTAATCAGCTTGCTGTGATTTTCAATGCCGATTTTTTCTGACAATGCTTTGGCATAGTCAATTTCGTTATATTTCTCATAATCAAAGCCTACGGTAAAGGTTTTATCTCCATGGAAAGAGGCGGCAACATAAGAACTGTCTACACCGCTAGAGAGAAAAGAACCAACCTCAACGTCGCTGATTTTATGTTTTTTCACAGAATCTTGCATAGCCGCATCAATCTCTTCAATAAATTCGTCCAGAGATTTGTTTTCATCATTCTGGAATTTAGGCTCCCAATAACGCTTAATTTTTAGTTCCCCATTTTTAAAAGTAAAGCAATGGGCAGGCATTAAACGAAACACACCTTTAAAAAAGGTTTCTGGCAAAACGCTGTATTGAAAAGTCAAATAGTTTTCCAATGCCTCTGTATTTACCTCTCTTTTGAAATTGGGATATTCTAAAATACTTTTGATTTCAGAACCGTAAATCATTTGACCATCTTGCATCGCATAATAAAATGGTTTAATTCCGAAGAAATCCCTTGCTCCAAAAAAGGTTTTATTTTTCGCATCCCAAATAACGAAAGTAAACATCCCTCGAAGTTTTGGAAGCAAATCTTCGCCGTACTCCTCATAGCCATGAAGGAGCACCTCTGTATCCGCATTGCTTCCCATCACATGGCCTTTGGCAATCAAATCCTCCCTTAGCTCCTGATAGTTATATATCTCCCCGTTAAAAGTAATGACCATATCCCTTGTTTCATTATAAATAGGCTGGTGACCGCCCTCTAAGTCTATAATACTCAGGCGGCGAAATCCCATGGAGACGCCGTCATCAATGTAAGAACCGCCGCTATCTGGCCCACGATGAATGATTTTATTTTTCATGTTTTCCAAAACTTCTTCTGATGTAGCCAAACGGCCGGTAAACCCACAAATACCACACATAATTTATTTCCTCCTAATAAAAGGGTTTTTATCTTGATTCAGACTTAACTTTAGCATAACTTGTCAAAGAAAGCAATTCTAACCATAGTTTCTGCCAAACAAACGAGAAAGGTATTTCAGCCCTTCTATGCAACCATCATTCCACATTTCCCAATCAAAGGCAAAGGACCAATTTCCCTCCGTTGTCCCTGGCTGATTCATTCGATATTCCTCCTTCAGCCCCAATACATCCTGCATCGGAATGATTGCCAATTGTGCGGGAGAAGAAAACGCAAGGCGAATCATGTCCCAATTTGGGGCTTCCCCAGTGACATTCATATATCGCCTGAAATGATCCTTTTCTTCTTCCCCTGCATTTTCATACCAACCCAAAGTGGTATTATTATCATGAGTGCCTGTATAGACCACTGTATTTTTGTCATAGGAATGGGGCAAATAAGGGTGATTTTTATCCGCTCCAAAGGCAAAATGTAAAACACGCATTCCAGGAAATCCTATTTTTTCTCTTAGCCTATGCACCTCTTCGGTAATGATCCCCAAATCCTCTGCGATCAGGGGCAATTCTCCCAACGCCTTTTCCAACCTTCGAAACAGCTTTTTCCCCGGGCCTTTTACCCACTGTCCTTCTCTGGCATCCTCTGCATCAAAAGGAATTTCCCAATAGGATTCAAAGCCCCTAAAATGGTCAATGCGCAGAATATCCACATCCTCTAAAGCCTTGTGGATACGGGAAATCCACCATTGATATCCTGTTTTTTCGTGATATTTCCATTGATACAACGGGTTTCCCCAAAGCTGACCCGTTTCGCTAAAATAATCCGGCGGAACCCCCGCCACTACGGTAGGAAAACCCAATGCATTTAATTGAAATGCCTTTTGGTTTGCCCAAACATCAGCACTGTCATAGGAAACAAAAATGGGGGCATCCCCGATAATTTGAATTTCCTTTTCATTAGCATAACTTTTTAAAGCATGCCATTGTATATGAAATAAGTATTGCAAAAAACATTCCCATTGTATGTTTTGCTGTAAACCTTCCCGCCACATTTCAACGGCATCTGGTTTACGCTCTCTAATATCCTTTGGAAATGAGCACCAACAAGCTGAATAGAAGTATCTTTGCACTGCCTCCTCTGATAAAAGCCCCTCTGTTTCTCGAAGAAATTCCATAAGTTCTCTATCATCTTCTTTTCTTTTTTCAATAAAAAAAGCCTTTAATGCCATAAAAAGTGTGTAATCCTCAAGCCATGCTTTATTCTCTTCCAAAAAATCTTTATATTCTTTGGAGTATTCTTTCTCACTGAATTTTTCAAAAGCTTTTCGCAATAACGGCATTTTCAATTTCCTAGCTTCCGAATAATCTGTGCCTTGAGGTTTTACAAACTTCTCTGCTTCCACCTCGTTTTGTGAAAGCAATCCCTCATCAACCAACAAATCCACGCTAATCAATAACGGCTCTCCTGCAAAGGCAGATGTACTTTGATAAGGCGATCCACTTCCATCCACTGGGCAAAGGGGCAGTATCTGCCATAGCGTTTGTTTTGCTTGTGCCAGCACATCTACAAATCGATATGCATCCCTACCAAAATCTCCAATACCAAAGGACGAAGGAATGGATGAAGGGTGTAAAAGAATTCCGCTTTTTCTGCTTTTAAACATGGTGACAGCTCCTTTGGGTTTCATCAGATTATATTTTATGCCTCAAAAAGGATTTCCCAGGGCAAAAATATTTTGTTTGAAATGCATTTTACTTTTTCATCTTCTAAAAAGTTCACCTGAAACTGTATAACGCTGATAGCACACAGGTATATAGCGGGATTAATAATTTTTTCAATCTTTATTATAATAAAAAATTGTTGATAACCTCAATTCCTACCATATGTTTTTTTTCATTTTTCATACTCCTTATTATGATTCCAAAAATCTTTTGCAATCAAGATAAATCAGCAATCTAAAATATTAACGTACATTTTAACAGTTTTTGTTTCCCCCATCTATCCACATTTATACCAAAAAATCCCCATAATACCAGTTAAAATGAAGGATTTTTTTCGGTTTCCGTCAGACAATATAAATGCAAAGAATTATTTTTGCTTAAGGAGGGTATTTATGATGAAAAAATTTAGTTTTATTACAATGTTAGCAACAATGATGCTGGCCTTTGGTGGCTGTGGCAGTTCTGCTAACAACTTAGGCGGAGCAACCGACGGTTACGGTTATGGTTATGGTAATAACAGCTATGGCTACAATAACTATGATACCGACGGTAGAGCCTATAACGGATATAATGCAGGGACTTATGCCTCAAGCGGCGGTGCTGCATATTGGGATGGCTATGGTATTAACAGCGGAAGACCTTTAACGGACAATAACGTTGGAACTACCTTAGGCAATGACGTACGTGATATGGGTACAGGACTGAAAAATGCAGGCCGTGATGTTAAAAACGGCGTAAAAAACACATTGGACAACAGTACAGCTACAGTTGCCAGCTAATTAAAACTTGCATTTGGTTTATCTAAATTATAGGGTGCCGTTTTTGTCGGCGCCCTATAAATCCATAAATTTAACAGTAGTATTACAAACCCATGAATTATAATACTTCCTAATGTATATTGAAAAAGAAAATTTTTACCATACCATACATATTTACAGGGCTTTTCCTCCATACTAGTGAAAGAAAGGCGGTGTCATTTTCATGCACAAAAAAGGGAAACAAATAGTCATAGGCTTAATCACAGGGTTTGCCAACGGATTATTTGGCTCTGGGGGCGGAACCATTGTTGTGCCGGCAATGGAACGCTTTTTGGACGTTGAGGAGCATAAGGCACATGCGACAGCAATCAGCATTATTCTGCCTTTATCCCTTCTGTCATTGATTATTTATTGTTGGAAAACAGATGTTGCTTGGAGTATTGCCCTATGGGCATCAACGGGAGGAA
This sequence comes from Anaerotignum sp., assembly GCF_031981185.1. Lineage (GTDB taxonomy): Bacteria > Bacillota > Clostridia > Lachnospirales > Anaerotignaceae > Chakrabartyella. Next base: position 94,859 of record NZ_DALYUL010000005.1, read on the forward strand.
TTGCAGGGGGATTTGTTGGAGCGCGATTATTATCTAAGCTCAGTGGTATCTGGCTACATCGAATCTTCGGACTATTTATGATTGTGGCAGCAGTGAGGATGATACTATGATTTGGGTAGTGGTAATTGGATTTGCCTCTGGTATTATCAGTGGCATGGGCATTGGCGGCGGAACCATTTTGATTCCGGCATTAATATTTCTTCTTCATCTGAATCAACATCAGGCACAAGGTGTGAATTTAATTTACTTTATCCCAACAGCCATTGTTGCTCTCATTACCCACACGAAAAATAAAAATGTTTTATGGAAAACAACAAAACCATTGGCAATACTTGGTCTAGCGGGCGCGGCAGCAGGTTCTTTTTTAGCCGTTTCCATGGATGCTGATTTGCTACGTAAAATCTTTGGTGGTTTTTTGTTTTTTATGGGTCTCAGTGAAGTATTTAAAAAGAAGACAAAGAAAGAAGGCTATGAAAGTATGAACAAAGAAGAATTTTCTAAATTGAAACTTAAATTTATTCAGGCAGATCTAAACGAAAAGATTGCAATTTACACCCAAACTCCTGGGTTAACAACACCTCAATATAAAGAGCTATTACAGCACTATCCATATGACCAAATTTCCAAACTGGAATCTGCCCTTCAATAGGACTGCTCTCCCCTTAGATCCTCCTATAAATTGGATTCGCCCAGTTTTACAAATCAGAAAAAGCCCGCTTGCCTTGCATAAGATTTGCTTTGCAAAACGGGCTTTTGCATTAAAATAAATCTATCATAGCATTTCTTACAAATGTGGAGTGTGGTTTATTGTGTATTTTCTTTTCCCGTTAATTCTGCTATAATATTTCTAAGAATTGGAAGGAAGGCGGCGATGGCAGATTGAGGTTAGCGGAAGAATTATTTGTATCAGAAAATATCAGCGACTTAGGAACAGTGATATATGCGCTCAAGAAAACCATTCCTATGCCCCGCCTGTATTGCATCCTTTTTATATTTGAAAAAAATCGGTATGAAATCATTTCCTCCTGGCAATTATGCAAAGGACGGTTCCCTCAAACTGAAAGTATCGTCGTGGGCGTTGCCAACGGTAGAAGAGAGACCTATGAGCTGATGGCTTATATTTTGGAGGAAGCGGTAAAAGAACAAAAGGACTTAGCAAATCCTGAAACGTGGATAGAGGGGATTAAATGACGGCGCTATATAAAGGGATGGGCTTCTTCACGGGCCTTGCACTTATGGTTATTTTACTAATCAGTTCTACAGAGTTTGTGGCATATTACATGAACGGCTATTTTGAAAAAGAATATACAAAATATGAGGTTACTGAAGCAGTGTCAATTGAGATGGATGATTTGCTGACCGTAACCCATGAAATGATGGACTATTTAAAAGGCAATCGTGAAGACTTAGTGATATATACAAAAATCGGAAACACAGAACGAGAGTTTTTTAATGCCAAGGAAAAAAAACATATGCAAGATGTGCAGAAGCTATTCCTTGACGCCCAGAAAATATGCTTTGGGGCAGTTCTATTTGTGATTCTTGTTTCAGGGTGTCTGCTGTTTTTAAAAAAGGGCCGTTGTCTTCTTAAGGGGATTCAATGGGGTATCTTTGGGTTCATGGCTTTCATCGGAATATTGGCAGGGCTCATGGCTTATAATTTTAATCGATATTTTACACTGTTTCACCTTTTACTTTTTAATAATGATGATTGGATTTTAAACCCAAATACGGATTTACTGATAAATATTGTACCAGAAGGCTTTTTTCGGGATACCGCTTTCTGGATTGCAGGGCTATTCATTGTAGGCGCCCTTCTTATCTGGCTATTGGCTTGGATTTTGTTAAAGGGTATAAAGACAGGGGAATAACATGTTAGGCATACTATTGGCTGTATTAAAGTTCATAGGGATTCTGCTTCTAAGCATCTTTCTGCTGCTTATTTTTCTCGTTGCAGTGATTTTGCTCTGCCCCATTAAATACCGCCTTGCAGGGGAAAAAAAAGAAACTCTCATGGGGGATTTTGCTGTTTCATGGCTTTTTGGGTTAATACGAATCATGGGAAATTATCTCTATGGAACGGAACCTGAAATCAAAGTGAAAATTCTTTGGTTTACCTTAGGTGAAAAAAGAAAGAAAAAAAAGATACGGAAAAGAAAAACAAAGCCCAGCACCCAGCCAATAAAAACTGGGGAAACCGTTGTGGCAAGAGAGTCCGTTTCTTCAAAAAAATCTTCTTCTCAAGGGGTTTATATGGCTGAACCCACCCCTACTCCAAAACGGGAAGAAGCACCCATTTCTGCGGTGGAGCCACCTACGAATACAACAACACCCGTTGAAGAAATCATAAAAGAAGACCCTCCAAACTCTAGACCAAAGGTAAGACGGGTAAAAATTTCTGAAATAAAGGAAAAGCCCATACTCTTTGAAACAGAGAACAAAGAATTCTTTCTGGATGAAGAAGATTTATCTGAAGAGGATGTCTCTAAAATGGACAAGCTTCGTTCTTACTGGGATAAATTCCAAGAGATCGAAGGAAAGGGAGAAATATTTCAGTCCGTAAAAAAACTGCTGAAACGACTGATAAAAGGCATTTTACCCAATCATCTGTTGGTGAAAGCCACCATAGGGTTAGGTGAGCCCAATTATACCGGGTATTTTATGGGCTTGGTGGGCATCTTAACAGCAAAGTTCGGCAAAAACATTCAGGTAAAGGCGGATTTTACTAGACTTGTAGCCGAGGATATTGAGGTTCGCATAAAGGGCAATATCTTATTTGGCTATTTTCTATATAGCCTAATGGCATTTATAATGACAAAACCCGTACGCAGAATTTTAATCAAACTTTGGAAAGGAAGAAAACAAAATGGGTAAGGATTTTAAAGAATCTGTAGACGTACTTTTTAATAAAGTGGAAGATTTGGTTTCTACAAAAACCGTAGTGGGCGAGGCAATCACCATTGGAGACATAACGCTTCTGCCTTTAATTGAAGTGGCTGTAGGTGCTGGTGCCGGCGCAAAGGAGAATGTCAACGCCGCCGGAGGCGTAGGCGCAAGAATTACTCCCTCTGCTGTTCTGGTCATTCAAAATGGAAGTGTACAAACCATTAATGTTAAAAATCAGGATGCTATCAGCAAACTCATTGACATGGCACCCGGCGTGGTAAACAAACTAAACTTTGGGGCAGTTTTCGGAAACAGAGATAAAAAAGAACCTCAAGAAGATGTGAAGTTTGAAGAAGAGGTTATCATCGAAGAGTTTGAAAAATAATTGGATTCGAAACAAATTGGAAGGGAGTTGGTTCCCACGGAGCTTCTCATCGAGTTTTATGATAAAGATGTATTGAAAAACATTGTAGCACCATTAACCCTGCGTCCTGAGAAAGTCCTTTACTTTTTTGATAATAATATGCAGGACATGATGGTATTTGCGGCATTGAAAAAATGTTTGACTAGAAATATCCCGGGAATTAAGGTGGAGCACCACCCTATTGATATTACCTCCGTTGACAAAATCTCCCGCCAAATTAGCAGAGTCCTTGACCGCTTTAAAGATGTAGAATGTGCCATTGATTTAACAGGAGGTAGCGAACTGATGCTTTTGGCCGGATATCAGGTGGGAACCAAGTTCAACCTTCCTCTCCTGCATACGGATCTGGCAAATAAAAGCATTACCAACTTGTTGGATGACAGCTTGGTAAATAAAATAGTACCATTAACCTTGGAGGACTTTATTGACGCAAAGGGAGCCTGCTTTATCGGTGAATCCCACCGTCCCCCTTCAGAGGAACGTTTTTCTATAATCGAGGAAATGGCTCGGTTTTTATTTGAACGCCTGACAGATTGGAAATATACCTGTAGCTTTATGCAGACCGTTGCCGCCAGAACCCTCCCCCACGAACTGTTTATGAAAAGCAAATGGAACATACATATGAAAAACGGTAAACCCGTTTATCCGGATCGGGGGATTTTGGAAAAATTTCAATGTATGGGCTTTATTCATGACCTTTTAATAGAGGGAGAGTATGTTCAATTCGCCTTCCGCTCCATTGAGGATAAGCAGTATTGCATCAGCTACGGTGTTTGGCTTGAGCTTTATGTTTATATTGCCGCAAAAAAAGCAGGTGTGTTTCATGATGTAAAGCTTGGAACTATGATAGATTGGAACGCTTTTGATAACATTACTGTGGCAGGAAACGAAATTGATGTAATTTTAATGGATGACTCCCTGCCTGTATTTATTTCTTGCAAACTGCGAGATGCAGACACAGCAGCGCTGAACGAGCTTTTGATTGCAAAAAAACGATTGGGCGGCTGGTTTTCAAAGGGTATTATCATCACCTTTGGCAAAGAAAGAAAAGGCAATACAGGCACCTATAAAAGAGCGCAAGAATTGGGTTTGGAGCTTTTAGATGCAACAGATATTATGGCAGAGGATTTCGGTCAACGCTTGGTGAAAACAATTAGAGAGCATGATTTGGTAAGTTTGAAATGGAAAAAGATTTAAGGAGAGGAACCACATGGGGAAAAAAAACAGCCGCAACACAAAAGGTAAGATTATTACAGCGGCTTGGAAGCTGTTTTATGAGCAGGGTTACGACGCAACAACCATTGAAGAGATTGTTGAACTCTCAGGCACTTCAAAAGGCTCTTTCTATCACTATTTTGGCGGAAAGGATGCTCTGCTGGGCACACTTTCAGAATTATTTGATAATAAATATCAAGAATTGATTCCCCAGTTAGATAGTGACCTAGACAGCTTTGATAAGCTCATGTTTTTGAATCAAGAGATGTTTCGCATGATTGACGACAGCATCTCTATGGATCTATTGGCCAGATTATACTCTTCCCAGCTTGTTACCAGCGGACAAAAACACCTGCTGGATCACAATCGGGTTTATTACAAGTTATTGCGCCAAATTACATCCGAAGGACAACAACGGGGGGAATTGCGCTCTAACGTTTCCGTAAATGAATTTGTAAAGGCCTACGCATTGTGTGAAAGAGCACTCATCTATGACTGGTGTATCTGCAATGGGGAATATTCCCTTTGTCAATATGCCAAGCAAATGATGCCTCTGTTTTTAGCAGGTTTTCGAGCAAATACGACAGTAAATTAAAGTGATTATTTTTATAATTAAAAAAATAACAAGAATATTCTAGTCGAAAATCCTTGAATTTTCAATGTATTTTTGACTTTTTTATTTTAAAAGTACAGTATTTATTCTATACTTTATTCTGTATTTTAGTCTGATTGGTATTATGTTATAATGCTTTATCAATTGGAGTAATTCTACAACCTTTTCAGATTTTCATTACTTTAGCGGAAAGTTATTAATGATAAACAAATAAACGAGATAAATACTCGCTTTCCAAATACATTAGCAATTATAAACTGTACGGCACATAAAATCTGAGGTTTCAAAAAAGGCTCCGCAACTCAAAAAAGAAAGGATATGAACTTATGACATCAACACAAATCTGCATCATGATTGCCATTACAGTCTATTTGATTGCTATGGTTGCCATCGGAATCTATTGGTCCAAAAAGAATGAAAACGTTGGAGATTTTTATTTGGGAGGTAGAAAACTGGGGCCTTTCGTTACAGCAATGAGCGCCGAAGCCTCTGATATGAGCAGCTGGCTTCTAATGGGTCTGCCGGGTGTTGCATACCTCTCCGGTATTGCAGACCCAGCATGGACAGCAATTGGCTTGGCCATTGGCACTTATATCAACTGGTTGGTGGTGGCCAAACGCATCCGTACTTATACTCATGAGGCAAACAATTCTATCACCCTGCCTGACTTCTTTTCCCGAAGATATCGGGATGACAAAAATATCCTAATGTGTATTGCTGCAGTTGTTATTATTATTTTCTTTATCCCCTACACCGCATCTGGTTTCGCTGCCTGCGGCAAGTTATTTAGCAGTTTATTTGGGGTAAATTATCAAACGGCGATGATAATCAGTGCCATTGTTATTGTTGGCTACACAGCAACTGGAGGCTTTTCTGCCGCAAGCACAACAGACTTGGTACAGAGTATCGTAATGACCATCGCACTTTTTGTTGTTGTTATCTTTGGTATTCAGGTTGCTGGCGGTTTAGATACCGTTATGGATAATGCAAGAGCACTCCCAGGTTACCTAAGCATGACTGCAATGTACAGCATTTCCGAGAACGCTGCAACGCCTTATGGATTTTTGACAATTTGTTCAACAATGGCTTGGGGCCTCGGTTATTTTGGTATGCCTCATATTTTGCTACGTTTTATGGCAATTGAGGATACACAAAAGTTAACTATTTCCCGCCGTATTGCAACAGTTTGGGTAGTTATTTCCATGATTGTCGCCATCTTTATCGGTGTTGTTGGCTACAGCATGACCAAAGTTGGTGCTGTACCCGTTTTAGAGGGTTCCGCATCAGAAACGATTATTGTTCAAGTTGCTGAATTACTGAGTCATAGCGGTATTGCGACAGCCATCCTTGCAGGTATCATCTTAGCGGGTATTCTGGCCGCTACCATGTCAACTGCCGATTCCCAGCTATTAGCAGCATCATCCAGCGCTTCTCACAATCTCCTGCAAGGGTTCTTTGGCATTAAAATGTCTGAGAAAACGGCAATGATTTTTGCCAGATGTTCTGTTGTTATTATTTCAATCATTGCCGCATTTATTGCAAGAGACCCTGCAAGCTCCGTTTTTGCCATTGTTTCTTTTGCATGGGCGGGATTCGGTGCTGCATTCGGCCCTGTTGTATTAAGTGCATTATTCTGGAGACGCTCCAATAAACAAGGTGCATTGGCAGGCATGATCGCCGGTGGCGCAATGGTTTTCATCTGGAAATACATGGTGAGACCTTTGGGCGGTGCTTGGAATATCTATGAATTGCTTCCCGCATTCGTGGTATCATTTGCGGCAATCATTATCGTAAGTCTTTTGACTAAGGCACCAAATAAAGAAATTACTGATGAGTTCGATCGGGTTAATCTGATTTGCAAAAAGAACGGTAAGTAATTGATTTTGAACTTAAAAAGCCTGTGCCAACAACGGCACAGGCTTTATTTTATGAAATGCACTGATCCCTTTTCACACAACGAGGTATTCACTTTTTCTCTTCTCCCCCGTTGTCGGCAATCCTCATGATATCTTCCTTCAGCTCTTGTTTCAACTCTTTTATTTCTTCCATAATAATACGTGTACAAATTATCAACGCAATAAGAATAATTATCATCATAAAATCAACCTTTCTTATTTGAAAAATCCCAGAGGGATGTGATTTTTTTACATTAATTAACTTTCACATAATTAAAAAGCATAAATATTTTTTCACATAACCTGAAAAGCCCAATACCCAAACCCACATACAAAAAGGGTGCTGATTTTTTTCAACACCCTTATAAAGCAAAAACGCTATATAAAAACCAAATGATTTATTTATAAGAACTACGGCCTTTCTTCCAAATTAGATAGAAGCAAGTTTCTCATCCAGGTCTTTTTCAATCTCAGCAAGCTTTTCTTTTGCCCCTTGGAGAGTTTCCCCCTTCACCCCGATATAAAATTTCAGCTTTGGCTCTGTTCCTGAAGGACGTACGCACAGCCAAGTACCATCCTCTAGGGTATAATATAATACATCGGAAATAGGTAACGGGCTTTTTTCTTTTGCACCTGTTTGCAAATTATGGAAAACTTGGGTTTTATAATCCCTTACCCAAACCACATCTTGGCCACCAAAAGCCTTTGGTGCAGTTTCACGCAAAGTGTTCATAATCTTCTGAATCCGTTCAACGCCATCCAAGCCTTTTAAGGTAATCGCCTTTACACCGTCCAAATAATAGCCATATTTTTCGTATAGCTTTTGAACACCATCATAAAGGGTCATTCCATTTTTCTTATAATATGCCGCCATCTCACAAAGAAGTAATGTGGCTACCACTGCATCCTTATCCCTAGCGTATGTTCCTGCTAAATAGCCATAGCTCTCTTCAAAACCAAACAGAAACTCATAGGCACCGGTTTCTTCAAATTCCTTTATTTTCTCCCCGATAAACTTAAAGCCTGTCAGCACTTCCATTTTCTTCACACCATAGAAATCACAAATAGGCTGAATCAACTCCGTGCTGACAATGGTCTTAATGATAACACCATGCCCCGGTAAGGTACCCTTTGCTGCCTTTTGAGACAGAATATATTCTGTCAGCAACGCCCCCACCATGTTTCCCGTCAGAACAACATATTCTCCCTTGTCATTCTTCACCATTGCGCCAACACGATCACAATCCGGATCGGTTCCCACAATGATATCACCATTTTTTTCTTCCGAAAGCTTCTTGGCTAAGGTAAATACATTGGGGTCCTCGGGGTTGGGATAGCCTACCGTTGTAAAATCGGGATCCGGTTGCTCCTGTTCAGGAACCACAAAAACCTTTTTATATCTGGCCTTTTTCAAAACACGGCGCACCGGCACGTTGCCTGAACCATGAATAGGGGTATAAATTATGGTAAGGCTTTCTCCCATATCCTCTGTAATTTCTGGACAAATACGTTGAGATAACACCTGTTCATCAAAACAACGGTCAATTTCTTTGGCAATGATATGATAAAGGCCTTTTTCCTCCGCCTCTTTCAGTTCCATCCGAAGAATCTGTCCATACTCCGTGACTGCATTTACCTCATCAATAATATCTGTATCTCTGGGTGCAACCACTTGAGCCCCATCTGCCCAATATACTTTATATCCATTATACTCAGGAGGATTATGGCTTGCAGTAACCACGATGCCTGCCGTACAGCCCAATCGCCTTACTGCAAAGGAAAGCATTGGTGTAGGGCGTAAGGAGGGGTATACAAAAGCCGGAATCCCATTTGCCGCCAATACCAACCCTGCGATTCTTGCAAATTCAGGAGACATATGTCTGGAGTCATAGGCAATAGCTACGCCCTTAGCCTGGGTGCCTTGTTTTTTAATATAGTTTGCCAAGCCTTGCGTCGCCTTACCTACGGTATAAAAATTCATTCGGTTACTCCCCGTACCGATAATTCCACGAAGGCCACCTGTGCCAAACTCCAATTCTTTATAAAACCGTTCCTTTATCTCTTTTTCATCTTCGGCAATCTGACGAAGCTCTGCCTTTGTGTCCTCGTCAATAGAAGGGTCAGCCAACCATTGGTGATATCTTTCCATATAATCCATACTCCCGCCTCCTCTTTATTCTCTTTCCAGTTCCACATTCATATGGCTTGAGCCACTGTTAACATTAATTACCGTGGAAAAGGATTGATACCCATTTTTCTCTACCCCAAGGCTATAGTTGCCATAGGGGAGATTTAATTCCATGGGCGCCGTACCCATGTCTTTCCCATCAATATAAACCTGGGCTCCGTCTACATTGACGGATATCCCAACAGAACCAAATTGAATATCTTTTTGCAAATTTGCATCAACAGATAATGTATCCTTGTCCAGAACAATATGCTGACTCCATTCAGTATATCCATTTTTTAATATCACCACATCATACTCTCCCAAGGGTAATACAGAGGGTACTGTGCTATCCACCAACGTACCATTGATATAAAGCTTGTACCCCGTTACATTGGCATTGATAATCAAAACGCCCACTTTTTCCTGGGCCTTTGAGAGATCATATACATAAACCTCCCCTGTCTCCACAAAAATGCTGTCTGTTCTTTCTTCAATATTATCTCCGGAGACTGTAACCTTGTGGGTTCCTTCCTTCAGTGGAATGCGCTCTACCTCCTCCAGGGGGACTGCCTCTTCTTCATCCAGCTGAAACTTCCCATTTATGATATTATCTTTATTTTCTACGGAAATATAGCCATGATACTCTGCTACCTCCACGGACCACACTACATCTTCATAGCTTTTTAAAATCAGCACATCACAAGCCTCCAAATCCTTTGGATTTAGTTCCTCATGATTATACATAAAAATCGCTTGCTCGCCATAGCTAAATTTCTTTCCATCTCCAAGAAGATTCTTTGAAGCGATATCCGCTTTAAGCCCTGTTTCTTCCACGGTTTCTATTTTCCCACCCTGATTCAAGGTTAAAACAGTCTTTCCGTCCTTATCCAAACTCACTAAAATGAGATCTCCAACCACAAGAGGAACGTCCTTTGCTCCTCGGCCTTGGGTATCAGTAAATTCTGTATCCTGAGTGACAATGATGCTTTTATTGACATTCCCTTTAATATCGTAGACAATTAATTCACCACTTTCCAGTGCCCCTTGTATCAAGACTGGGGATTGCTCCATGGCTAAATTTGGATTTTTGTTTCCCGAAAAAAACAGCCCCCGCACCAAAGCAAAGCTGGCAATTGCCACAATTACTGCAACCACAGCAAGAATTGCCGCAGTTTTCTTATTCAAAAAGGGCTCTTTCTCCATAGCCGTGGTTGTCCCACGGGATGTGTTAGAATGACTGTTAGGGTTGTTCCCCGTTGGCACACGGTCAAACTTTTCAGATTCAAAGGCATCCAAAAATGCGTCCTTATCCCCCAAATCATCCTCAGGCTGATCATTTTTTAACTTTTTCATTTCTTTGTTAATATCATCTAAACGAATTGTTTCATCAAATTCGTGCTCATCTTTTTCAAAGTGATAGTCTTTCACTAACTTCTCCTCCTTTGGGGAATTTTCAGACATACCTTAAAGTACATTTTATACGTTTCCCCTATAAGTTGCAAGAAGAATTCGCAAAGCTCTTCTCCCTATCCTTTTGAAATACAAGAAAAAAATAAAAAGCCCCTTTGGTAAATTTGGACAAAAGAAAGCTAAATGCTATCAATCCAAGTACCTGTGAGGCCTTACAGTCATTCCCTATACAAGTTACTTCCCTATATTTCCCAATAAAAACAAAATCCCATGGTTGTCCTTAGGGACAATTTTCGAAGCTTAATGGAATTCACTTGGGAAACACCTTGTTTCCCAAATGAATCCAACTCCACAAAATGGCTTCATTTATGGTCCGTGCACTCTGTTTACATGCTATCACCCATGCGCCCAACAGATAAAAACCCCTTAACAAAGCCACCTTTAAACTCCTCGAATATAGAGGAACAGCTCTTTTGCCCGTCCCTCTTCCTCCGCCGCCAATGCCAAACGTTCTTGCATCGCGGGAGAAACGCAAGCTCTTCTTTTATTATAATACTCATTAATTAAACGCAAAAATTTCTCCGGATAAATGACAAGTGCTTGGAGCAGTACTTTTTCCCCCTCCTCTAGAGGATTATTTTTTTGATATGCCTCAAGCATACCCACAACTCCCTCTTTATCTCCTTCCGTTTTTTTCATATAACGCTTAAGATATGCCGCTAAATCTAATAGCGGTATGTCACTGCTGCATCCCTCGAAGCCACCTACAAATAATTTTCCACCATCTGACACCCTAAGATTTTCTCCCTTAAAGCTATGATGACAAAAGGTTCCATCTCCCCTGGCCTTCTCAAACAAGGCTGAATAATTTGCTTCCTGCAATAGAGCTTCTGCCTGCAAGGTCTGCTCCATATATGTATCATAGTTATCAAGCACCAACAAATCTATAGCATCATAGCCCCCTTGTTTCTGAATGCGGCGCTTAATTTTGGCAAGCTCCGCCCTTCTTTTTGCGAATTGTGCCGGCAAACGTTCTTTGTCCCATTGAACAAATCTGCTCTCTAATCCCTTTGCGCAAAGGTGCATTTTACCCAGTGTTTCCGCGCCCCTGATGAAGGCCTCCTTTCCATCCTCCTCTAACGCTGCGGTGGGCAAAAGCTCCTCCAGAACATACACCGCGCCCTCCTTGACAAAGCAAGGCTGTCCGTCCATGGTATTATAAAACCTGCTGATCACAGTAAAGCCGTTTCCATAAAGACATTCCTTTACATCATGGGCATATCGGATGCTGTTCATTCGCTCCCTTGCCTTTTTCAATTCTCTAAGTCCTTTGTCCGTTTTGCAGACAAGACCTGTTCGGGTACGGGTTCCGCTGTAAAAACGAAGGCCATAACCCTCCCATAATATTTTTTCATAAAGTTCCTCCATATCCATTCCCCCTGCCGATTACGGACAAAACATTTCTGTACCATTCTATGGGGAAACAAACAAAAATATCCGTAAAAAAAAGAAAAACTCCCAAATTGGGAGTGTTTCAATGCAAAAAAGAAAAGCAGAACGACCTAGAATTACTCTAAGCCACTCTGCTTCGATATGCGCCCTCAGAGACTCGAACTCTGGACCCACTGATTAAGAGTCAGTTGCTCTACCAACTGAGCTAAGGGCGCGTATTGTTGACTGCAAAAAATATATTATCACTACTTGTACTTTTTGTCAACGATTTCTGTCAAAAAAATTTTAATTTTTTTCATTTATTATTTTAAGTGCTCATTTGCCCCTAATTTTCGGTGTTTTTCGCCAATCTTAAAAAAACTGCGAAGGCTTTCCTTTGTATTTTAGAATTTTATGGTATACTATGAAAGCATATTAAGTAGCACAAATGCTTCAATTTAATTTTTCAATGGGATTTCCAAGCAACTTTTCAGACTTTTTGAAAGGAGAATACCTATGTTTTCAAATGCATTGCCCGAAGATGTTTTATATATAATAAAAACTTTAAATCAAGCTGGTCACCAAGCTTATATTATTGGCGGCTGTGTCAGAGATGCCATTTTGCACACCCAGCCCAAGGATTGGGACATAACCACCTCAGCCAAGCCTGAGGAAACAAAAGAGCTGTTTTCCCATACCTTTGACACCGGCATTCAGCATGGTACTATAACCGTTGTTTTAAATCATACTAATTACGAGGTAACCACCTACCGCATAGAAGGAGAATATGAAGATTGCCGACATCCTAGCGGTGTAACCTTCACCAAAAATCTGCAAGAGGATTTATTGCGCAGAGACTTTACCATGAATGCCATCGCCTATCATCCAGAAGAGGGCTATCAGGACTTTTTTCACGGTATGGAGGATATACAGGCAAAAACCATTCGTGGCGTGGGAACGCCTGCTTTGCGGTTTCAAGAGGATGCTTTGCGCATGCTTCGTTGTGTAAGATTTGCGGCGCAATTGGGTTTTGATGTGGAAGAGGAAACCTATCAGGCCCTTTCCGAGAATAAAGAGTTAATCAAAAAAATCAGCGTAGAACGAATTCATGACGAAATGGAAAAATTGTGGTTATGCCACCATTATGAAAAGATGCCCTTACTTTGGCAAAGTGGCCTATTAGGGGAGATTGATGGTTCATTTGCAAACCGACTGATGCAACGAGCCCACAACCTTTTGGAGGAACTAAGAAAAGCACCAAAGAACTCTGTGTTGCGTTGGACCATTGTTTTACAGGATTATTCACCACAAGAAGCAAAGGCTTTTCTTAAGAAATTCAAGTTTGATAACGAAAGTTTAAAAGGAATTTGCCTACTTCTTGAAAATATCAATCAGGAGCTACCAACACAAGGGTATCCTCTAAGAGGACTTATTAGTAAGCTAGGGCTTGAAGCAGTGGAACAGCTAATCACACTGCAAGAAATTCTACGCCCCACAGCACCCTCATTGCAAACGGCACAATGCCTCCATAAAATTGTATCTGACGGAGATTGTCTTACGTTAAAAAGCTTGGCAGTTGATGGGCAAATGCTCATGGAAATGGGCGTACCAAAGGGGAAGAAAATAGGCGAAATTTTGGCAGTTCTTCTGGATTTTGTGCATCAAAATCCCCAGGGAAATCAAAAGGAACTTTTACTAAAAATGGCCAAGGAGCATATGTAACAGGAAGCTTAAAAGCAAGTTCTCGGACCCTGCTCCCAACCCGGCAAGCCTTTGAAAAGGCATGACCCAAACTTTATTAGAAATTAATCTTTGCGATTGCATCGTGAATGATCTCCCTTTATCAATGCTATACAGCACAAAAAGGGAACCGTTGAATAAACAAGATTATAAAAGGGTGTCGACTTTGTCGACACCCTTACTTGCGCAGATAGATTTATCAATTCTTTCTCTGATACAAAACAAACGTAAATTTCACGCCGTTTTCTTCTAGCGCTTCTTCCTCAACGATTTCCCATTCAGGCATCGCGTCTAAATTGGGAAAATGCGTATCCGCAGGAAAAGCAGCATGAATTTTTGTCACATATGCCTTCTGACAAAAGGGCAAAAGTTGTTCATAGATACTTTGCCCCCCTGCCACAAAGATTTCCTTCTCTTTAAATTTCTCCAAAACCTTCGGTATTTCCACTATGCTGTGGCAAAGGGTAACCCCCTCTGCCTGATAGTCTAAATTATTGGTCAAAACAATATGCTCCCGATTAGGCAAAGGTTTTTTATTAGGGAAAGACTCTAATGTCTTTCGTCCCAAAATCAAAACATTTCCAGAGGTTATGGCACGAAATCGTTTCATATCCCCCGAAATACGGCACAACAAATCCCCATCCTTGCCAATGCCCCATTGCTCATCCACCGCTACGATTAAATTCATACCCTCACTCCTATCATATTGCCACAGGCACTTTTCCTATAGGCTTTCCATGCTGATAATCTTCCACGATAAAATCTGCCACTGTAAAATCATAGAAGTTCTTTATCTCAGGATTCAGCCGCACCTTTGGTGCAGGAAATTGCTCTCTTGCTATTAAATCTTGAATCATCGGTACATGCTTGTCATAAATATGCATATCACTGATTACGTGAACCAGCTCTCCTGCCTTTAAGCCACTCACCTGAGCGAACATCATCAATAGAGCAGAATATTGCACCACATTCCAATTATTTGCCGCAAGGGTGTCCTGAGAACGCTGGTTGAGAATTGCGTTTAGCTTGTCTCCCACTACGTTAAAGGTCATGCTATAGGCACATGGCTCCAGACCCATCTCCATCAAATCCCCAAAGTTATAAATATTCGTCATGATTCGGCGGGAATACGGAGTATTTTTCAACTGCCATAGCACATTATCTACCTGATCCATGGTACCATGCTTGAAGGTATAGGGTACCCCCAACTGATATCCGTAGGCCTTGCCGATAGACCCATTCTCATCCGCCCACGAATCCCAAATTTTGCTGTTTAAGTCATTGATATTATTGGATTTTTTCTGCCAAATCCAAAGAATTTCATCAATTGCTGCTTTCCAATTTGTGGCCCTCAATGTCAAAAGAGGAAACTCCTCAGAAAGATCATAGCGGTTCACAACGCCAAAGGTTTTTATGGTATATGCAGGGGTACCGTCTTCCCAGTGGGGACGCACCTTTTCCTTTTCAGTAGAAAACCCATTTGCAAGGATTTCCGTGCAATTTTTAATAAAGATTTGGTCGGCTTTACTCATTTCTTCTCCTCCTATTCTGTAAATCCCTCAATTATTGAGGAGATTACCTTTTATTATAATAGAAATCCTTCTGTTTTTCTACCGCTGCCAATAAATTAATTATATATGTGTAAAACACAGCAAACCTATTAATTTTCTTGAAAAAAATCTTGTAAATATTGCCTAAGAACACAAATTGTGGTACACTCAGGACAGCGATGCAAAACGCATATGTCCATTTGATGCGGACACGCATCGACAAACACATACCTTTGCCCAGCATGGGCAAAAAACCTAGGGAGGTAGTCGTATTATGAAAAAGTTCCTTGCTTTGACTTTGTCAGCTGCACTTGTGCTGTCCTTGGCAGCTTGTGGTGGCGGCACAACGGGTGGCGATGCTGCGAAAGATAATGCCGCAGCAACAGGTGTCGCAATTGAAGGCGACACAATCAAAATCGGTGTTTTCGAGCCTACAACTGGCGAAAATGGCGGTGGCGGTATGCAGGAAATACTGGGTATGCGCTATGCAAACAAAGTAAATCCTACCGTTGACATTAATGGCACTACATACAAACTTCAATTAGTAGAGGTTGATAACCAGTCCGATAAAACAGCGGCGGTTACAGCAGCGCAGTCCTTAATCAGCTCCGGCGTTGTTGCAGTGTTGGGTTCTTACGGCTCCGGCGTTTCCATTGCCGCAGGCCAAACCTTTGCTGATGCCCAGATTCCTGCAATAGGCGCTTCCTGCACAAACCCTCAGGTAACCTTAGGTAACGACTTCTATTTCCGCACCTGCTTCTTGGATCCTTTCCAGGGAACGGTAATGGCTTCATATGCCATCGAAAAAGGATATAAAACAGCCGCTCTGATCAGCCAAAACGGTGACGACTATTCCACTGGCCTTGCAGCATTCTTTAAGCAGGCATTTGAAGGTATGGGCGGCACGATTGTTGCAGATGAAACCTATCAGACAAACGAGTCTGATTTTAACGCAATTCTGACCACAATTAAAGGTGCAAATCCTGACTGTATCTTTGCCCCCTCCTCTATCGCTACTGCTACCTTGCTTCTGCCTCAGGCACAGGCAAACGGCATTAAAGCACAGATTATCGCCAGCGATACATGGGAAAACGAAACAATCATCACTGCTGCTGGCTCTGCTGCAGAAGGGGTTGCTCTCTCCACATTCTTTGACGAGCATGACGATTCAAACCCAGTTGCAAAAGAATTTGTTGAAGGCTTCAAGGCCTACTTAAACGGTGATCCTCAGAACCTCACATTAAACGGTGGTTCCGACGGCGTCGCTGCTGTTTCCGCTTTGGGCTATGATGCATATATGTCTATCTACGAAGCACTGAAGGCTTTGGATGGCGCTGAAGCATTGAATTCCGTTGCTTTGCGCGACGCATTAAAAGCAGTATCCTTCAGCGGCGTAACCGGTGCAATCTCTTTTGATGATATCGGCGACGCTGTAAAGAACGTAGCTTACATCAAACAGATTAAAGATGGCAAGTTTAACTTCTTAAAAACACAGTCTGCTGAATAATAATTGTAGGAGAAGCACCTTTCTTCTCAATTTTATAACAGTCCGCCGGGAGGAAGTTCGCCTCCCGGCAATTTTTCTTTCCAAACGGCTTGCTAAGGTTTGCAAAGGAAACCAAGGGCTTCATTCCAAATTAAGAATGCCTTCCCTTTTTAAACCTTTTCAAGCCGCACAATCAATTATCTTTGTCTGGAGGTTATAACCATGACAGCAAATGCATTTTTACAATATTGTTTAACAGGTATTTCTATCGGCGGTATTTACGCCCTCATAGCCATTGGCTATACCATGGTATATGGGATTTTGCGTTTGATTAACTTCGCCCATGGGGATATTTTCATGATGGCGGCTTACTTTATGATTTTTTCCATGGTGAATTTCGCTTTGCCCTGGTATATGGCAATCATTGTGGTCGTTTCTGCAACGGTGGCTCTTGGCGTATGCATTGAAAAATTGGCTTACAAGCCTTTAAGAAGCGCCCCCCGTATGTCTATTATGATTTCGGCCATCGGTGTTTCCTATTTTTTGCAAAACGTAGCTACCTATTTGTTCTCGGCTTTGCCAAAGCCCTATCCATCCATTGGCTTTTTGACAAAAACCATTTCCATTGGTGGCATTTCCACCTCTGTAGTAACTTTTATCACCCCAATCTTAACTCTGGGATTTGTATTTATTCTAATGCAGTTAATCAATCACACAAAAATCGGTATGGCCATGAGAGCCGTTTCTAAAGATTTTGAAACCTCACAACTTATGGGCATTAAAATCAATCGTGTCATCAGCATCACCTTCGTCATTGGCTGCTTTTTGGCGGCAATCGGATCCATTCTGTATTTCACACCCAGACCCTCGGTTTATCCCCTTGCTGGCTCTTTGCCTGGCCTAAAATGCTTTATTGCAGCGGTATTCGGCGGAATCGGCTCCATCCCCGGTGCAGTTTTAGGCGGGTTTATCATCGGTCTATCAGAAACCTTTATTAAAGCGGCAGGCTATTCTGAATTCAGCGATGTATTCACGTTTATTTTGCTCATCGTCATTTTACTGATTAAGCCAACAGGTTTGTTTGGCGAAAAAATAACTGAGAAGGTGTAAAATATGACAGAAAAAAAGAAAACCCAATTGAAGATCCTTTTTTCCGTGATTGCCCTTTTGGTCTGTGCAGGTGTTTTGTATTATGTAAACCACTTTACGAAGCCTACCTACATGCTTCGCACTGTATTGCAATTAGGCGCAATCTACGCCCTTGTGGCAGTCTCTATGAACTTATTAAACGGTTTTACCGGTTTGTTCTCCTTAGGGCAGGCGGGTTTTATGGCAGTTGGAGCATATACCTTTGCTATCCTTACCATTCCTGCTAAAAGCCGCCCTGGTGTATACTATCTTTACGGCGTTGCCGATTGGCTTTCCAATCTTCAAGTACCCATTTGGGTAGGGCTTGTTTTGGCAGGCCTTGTAGCGTCAATTCTTGCGGCAATCATTGGTGCCCCTGTGTTGCGCCTTAAGAGCGACTATTTCGCCATTGCCACCTTAGGTTTTGCTGAAATTGTTCGTATCATTGTGGGTAGTTCCCCTATGAATCGTGTTACCAACGGCTCCCTGGGACTAAAGCTGATTCCCAAGTTTCCTAACTTTTATTTTCCATTTATCGTTGTCGGAATTTGCATTCTCGTTGTTTGCCTTCTCATTCGTTCCTCCTACGGTCGTTCCTTTAAGGCTATCCGAGAGGACGAAATTGCCGCAGAGGCAATGGGAATTAACCTGGCAAAGCATAAACAGCTTTCCTTTATCATCAGTTCTTTTTTCGCTGGGGTTGGCGGTGCGTTAATGGGTATGTATCTGGGGGCAATCACCTCTACCACCTTTAATGTTACGTTAACCTACAACATTCTTTTAATTGTTGTAATAGGCGGTATGGGGTCTGTTACAGGCAGCGTAATATCTTCCCTTTTAGTCATTGCCGCAAGGGAATGGTGGCTGCGTTTCTTGGATATGGAAACCTTCATCGGCAGTTTTAAGGTTCCTCTGCTAAAAAACGGCTTCCGTATGGTGGTGTTTTCTGTTATTTTAATGCTTGTTGTTCTGTTCTTCCGTCGTGGCATTATGGGTATGAAAGAATTCAACTGGGATTTTATACTAAACCGATTGGATAAAAAGAAAAAAGCGGGAGGTGAAGGCTGTGAGTGAAAAAGTTCTTTCCGTACAAGATATTACTATGCAATTTGGCGGTGTTGTAGCTGTAAATAACCTTTCCTTAGATGTACATAAGGGAGAAATCGTTTCTCTCATCGGCCCCAATGGTGCTGGAAAAACAACAGCCTTTAATGTTATCACCGGTGTTTATGCACCCACCAACGGCTGTGTAGATTTTGAAAATCAGCTTATCCTTTCAAATTGCCCCAAAGGTAAAATGGAAAAAATGTATGCAGGGGAAAATAAGGGTAAATACAAAAAAGTATTAGAACCAACTCCTGATAAAATTACAAAACTAGGCATTGCCCGTACCTTTCAAAACATTCGCTTGTTTAAAGAGCTGACGGTTTTGGAGAATGTATTAATCGCAAAACATATGCGTATGAAAGCCAATGTGTTTGCCGATATTTTCCTCCTGAATTGGAAGGAAGAAAAGAAGATGAAGGAAGATTCATTGGAGCTTTTGCGCATTTTGGATTTATATGAGCTAAAGGACGAAAAATCCAGCTCCCTTCCCTATGGCAAACAGCGTCATTTAGAAATTGCCCGGGCACTGGCAACCAATCCTTCTCTACTTTTATTAGATGAGCCCGCAGCAGGATTAAATCCTCAAGAGACTGACGAATTAACCGCTTTTATCAAAAAAATTCGAGATCAATTCCATCTTACAGTTTTTATGATTGAGCACCATATGAATCTGGTTATGGATATATCTGACCGTATCTATGTGATCGACTTTGGTAAAATGATTGCAAATGGCACACCAAATGAAATTCAAAACAATCAAAAGGTAATTGATGCTTATTTGGGGGTGGCTGAAGATGAGTAATATATTAGAAATCAAAAACTTAGTGGTATCCTACGGGGGCATTGAGGCGGTAAAAGGCATAGACATGACTGTGCCAGAAGGAGAAATCGTAACCTTAATCGGCGCAAATGGTGCTGGAAAATCCACCACACTAAAGTCCATTTCAGGCCTGGTGAAACCAAAGCAAGCTTCCATTCTTTATAAAGGAAAGGAAATTGTGGGGCAGTCCCCTGACTTCATTGTCTCTCAAGGCATTACCCTTGTTCCCGAGGGACGTAGAGTCTTCCCCAACCTAACTGTAATGGAAAACCTAAAAATAGGGGCTTATTTACGCAAAGATAACCTGAAAGACGACATAGAATATGTTTTCACCCTATTTCCACGCTTAAAAGAGAGGGAATGGCAGATGGCAGGCACCCTTTCTGGTGGTGAACAGCAAATGCTGGCAGTAGGACGGGCGTTAATGAGTAAACCAAAGGTGATTATGATGGATGAACCATCCTTAGGTCTGGCTCCTTTGGTGGTAAGAGATATTTTTAATATCATTCAGACAATTAATCAAGAAGGAATTACTGTTTTATTGATTGAGCAAAATGCAAACATGGCTCTAAAAATTGCCCACAAAGCTTATGTTATCGAAACAGGTACCATAACTATGGAAGGAACAGGAGCCGAGCTTTTGGCAAACGAAGAAATCAAGGAAGCATACCTTGGCAAAACAAAATAATCCTTTCCCCTTTGGTCTAGTTGATGATCAAAGGGATTTTTTTACAAAAAATAAAAATACCTATTGACTCTCACATTATGTGATACCCTATACTGAATCTGAGCTCAAAAATAACACGCGTGAGGTGATAAAAATGCTTAAAATTGGTGTGTTCTCAAAATTATCAAGAATCAGCATACGAATGCTGCGCCATTACGACGAAATTGGTTTATTGGAACCAAAAACCATAGACTCTGACAGTGGATACCGCTATTACAGCGAAGCGCAACTTCCCATTGCAGGAAGAATAACTTCCTTGAAACAAATGGGGTTTTCTTTGGCGGTTATTAAAGAAATCATGGAAAACTTTGATGATCCTTGGGCATTTGCCCAATTGCTGGCTGTGAAAAAAGCAGAGGTCATGGAAGAGGCTGAAAACATTCGGCGGCGATTGGTTCTTTTGGAAACAACCATATCTAAACTCAGAAAGGATGAATCAACTATGTCATATAGTGTATCATTAAAGGAAATGCCCGAAAGATATGTGGCAAGCGTTAGACAAATAATTCCCGCTTATGATCAAGAAGGAATGCTTTGGCATACCCTAATGGAGGAAACCGCACCCCTTCAAATACAAGATACGGAACCTTGTTACACCCTAGCCATTTTTCATGATGGGGAGCATAAGGAACGGGATGTAGATGTAGAGGTACAAAAATCAGTGAAAGGAACATATCCTAACACTGACCACGTTGTATTTAAAACCGTTCCCCCAGTTTTAATTGCTTCTGCCACCTACCAAGGCAGCTACGAAAAAATCAGCGAGGTTAATGAGGCCGTTGCGAATTGGGTTAGAGACAACAATTATGAATTTAATGGTCTCTCTTTCTCCATTTATCACATCAGCCCTCATGAAACCTCAGACAGTAGTCAATGGGTAACTGAGGTTTGCTATCCCGTGAAAAAGAAATAAGTTGGAAGAGCCACAAAAGCTTAGAAGAAGTTGTTCGCCCGAGGGCGAAGTGTTGGAAATAATAAAAAAGGATCTCTTTTTCCTTTTATAAATTTACCCCCTTCGTACTTTATTTGTAGCTTATTGAACTCAAGAAGGACTTCTGTGGGTTAAGCTAATGTGTTTTCCTTTATCCAATGAAAAAGCAGGGAATTTCATGGTTATCAACCATAAAACTCCCTGCTTTATTGTAATTAACCTAAATTTTTCATGCTAAATACAGTGCAGTTGCCATCTTGTACCACGATAGCGGATAATGAAAAACATGGCTCTTACACACCAGTCAATAATCATGGCAATCCAAACGCCATAAAGACCCATCTGGAAATATACCCCTAAGATATAGCTAAAGACAATACGGAAAAGCCACATGGAAAAAACCGACCAAACCATACAAAATTTAACGTCATTGGCAGCTCTAAGGGTATTGGCAAGGGAAAAAGCCTCAGGCCATATGATAATGGCACAAATGCCATGGAGCCACGCAATCTCCGTTGCCATTTTTGTTGCCTCCGGTGATAGATGATACAGTATCAAAATCC
Organism: Anaerotignum sp.; assembly: GCF_031981185.1. GTDB lineage: Bacteria > Bacillota > Clostridia > Lachnospirales > Anaerotignaceae > Chakrabartyella. The sequence continues at coordinate 116,955 of NZ_DALYUL010000005.1, forward strand.
ACGGTAACGCCAACAAAATGATTGCATTGAAAACGAAAATCAGTAAATGTACCAGCTTTAAAATCTTTCGAGTATAATATCTAGCCATATCGTAATCTCCTGCTCCAACGCAGCGGGAACATACCGTTACAAGAGCCATACTCGCCGCCATCCCCGGCATAACTTGAAACGTTGCAATAATATTGCCAACGGCATTTGCGGCAATGGCCGCTGTGCCAAAGGAGGTTATCATACTCAAGACCAAAATCTTACCCAATTGAAACATACTGTTTTCCAAGCCGTTGGGAATCCCGATAAAAGCAATCTTTTTCAACAACACCTTATTTGGCCGAAAGGAAAAGGGTCTGGAAAGATGGAGGGTACGCTCCGTCCCTCGCAATAGAAGCAAAATTCCCACAGCTGCAACCATTCGGGAAACCAAGGTAGGTATGGCTGCGCCCCTAACCCCCATGCCAAAGCCAAAAATTAAAACTGCGTTCCCTCCTACATTGATTGTATTCATTAATACAGAAAGGTACATGGGAACCCTTGAATTACCCATGGCACGGAAAACTCCCGCCCCTGCATTATACAGTGCAATAAAGGGAATGGATGCAGTAACAATCATCAAATATGTTTTTGCACTTTCCATTACATTTGGCTCAATATTACCAAAAATATTATGTAAAATCAAATTCCTTGCAAGATAAATTCCCCCCGTTATCAGAAGAGAGGAAACCGCCGTTAAAATCACAAGTTGATCTGTAGCCTGACAGGCCTTTTCTCGATTATTCTGCCCAAGAAATTGTCCTGCAACCACAGCACCACCCGTGGCAAGGGCTCCAAATAAAAAAATAACCAATATAAAAATATTATCCACCAAAGAAACACCGGAAACGGCGTGTTCACCAACGCTGGCCACCATGATTGAATCAGATAGTCCCACCAGAATCGCCAAAAACTGTTCTATGATGATAGGAGCAATCAGCCTTTTTAAATCTTTATTCGTAAATAAATAACTCTTTTTTTCTTCTGTAACCGAAATCATTCCCCTAACTCCTCACTGCAAACAGCTCTTATTTTATAATTACTCCCTCATAAAAAAACAATACTATATTGTTACAGGAATAAAGAAGCGGCACAATAAACCAAAAGCAACGCCATTATACCGTTCAACAGCCTCTTATTTTTATCGAAAAAATTGCGGAAAACGGACCCAAAAAGCACCCAACAACCACAGCTTAATAAAACTACAATCCAGTTAAATCCAAGCACAACTAAAAAAGCTTTTACTGACTGGTCATAGGGAAAAACAAAATTGGAGATTAGCGTTATTCCGAATAATAACCCCTTGGGATTAACAAACTGAAGCATGACTGCAGTAAAAAAACCCCGTGTGTCTAACTGGTGTCCGCCTTCTTTTGCCGCCTTAGGCTTATCTCTCCAAATCACCCACGCCAAATAAAGTATGTATACTGCACCAAAAATTGTCATTATTTGAACTATTTTTGGAATATAGCGAAACAAAAAAAGATTACATAGAATACTGCAAAACAAAATCAAAGAAAAACCCGTGGCCACTCCAGCACAAAAAGGCAGACTTTTTTTGACACCATACTTGGCACCATTGTTCATACACATTATATTATTAGGCCCCGGCGTAATGCATGATACAAACACGTATGATATAAAAGCAAAAATATGAACCATATCACTTCACCTTCTTTTAATATAAACAAAAACTGCCCGCTAGGGAGCAGTTTTTTATGTTTAGTCTTCTAAATCCATAATCGGCTTAATGGGCAATCCATTAGCAAGGTGGTGCAGTTCGCTTTCCTCGCTATACATTTCATTTATTTTATAAAGCAAGGTCATTAAACTATCTGTCAGATGCACATTTTCAACCAAAACGTCATCAGGTACCTGTAAATCTACATGACTGAAGTTCCACATTCCCTTTACGCCCCATTTAGCCAAGTCGTTGGCAACCTTTACCGCCTTGGAACGAGGCAAAGTAAGGATCGCAACATCTATATTATTGTTCTTGATGTATTCTTCCATTTTGTCTACATCATGAACTTCTACACCACGGATGGTCATTCCGATGATGCGTGGATTAATGTCAAACACAGCTTTGATCACAAAACCACGTTTTTCAAAATTGGTGTAATTTACCAAAGCCTGACCAATATTTCCGCCACCAACCACAATCATATTGTATAACCTGTCCAACCCGAGAATCTTCTTAATTTCATTGTGCAGATACTCTACGTTGTACCCGTAGCCCTGCTGCCCAAAACCACCGAAATTATTTAAATCCTGGCGAATTTGAGATGCAGTGATGTTCATTTTTGCACTTAGCTCCTTAGACGATATTCTGGTAATATCGCTCTCCAAAAGATCGCCCAGATAGCGGTAATATCTTGGGAGCCGATTAATCACCGCCGGCGAAATTCTCTTCTCACTGTCCATTTTATCCAAATCCTCTCTTGTCAACTTAGAATCAGTATAGCACTTATGTTATTTTATTGTCAACAATAACTCTTTTATTATCAGCCTTTTTCTGTTATGATTATACCTGTATCCCCAGAAAAAACGGAGGACAGAACTATGATACTTGCATGTAAAGATCTACACAAGGCCTATGGCATTGATGTAGTTTTAGACAAAATTACCTTCCATTTGGAAGAAAAGGAAAAAGCCGCAATTGTAGGGGTAAACGGCGCAGGCAAAACCACTTTATTCCGTGTACTGACAGGAGAAACGTCCGCTGACGGCGGAGAGTATTACATGAAAAAAGATGCTACTCTTGGGTACATGGCACAAAATCAACAAACCGAAAGCACACGGACAATCTATGAAGAAATGCTATCGGTTTTTGAAAAAATTTTGGAAACAGAAAAGCTTCTTCGTGAAATGGAAAACAAAATGGGGACTCTTGTGGGACAGGAATTGTCCGACAAGATGGAAGAATATTCTCGTTTACAACATTTTTTTGAGCAAAACGACGGATATAGCTATCAAAGTCGTCTGCGTGGTGTACTAAAAGGCCTAGGTTTTGGAGAAGCTGATTTTAACCGCCCTCTATCTCAGCTTTCCGGCGGTCAAAAAACCCGCATTTTCCTTGGAAAACTTTTGCTTTCTAAGCCAGATATTCTCCTTCTGGACGAGCCAACAAACCATCTTGACATTGCTTCCATTGAATGGTTGGAGGATTTCCTCAGAAGTTATGACGGAGCCGTATTGATTATTTCTCACGACCGCTATTTTTTAGATAAGATTGTGACAAAGGTTGTGGAAATTGAACATAAAAAATCCTATAGCTTCAATGGAAACTATAGCTTTTATTCCCAGCAAAAGGAAATCAACAGAGAAGTTCAACAAAAGGCTTTTGATAATCAGCAAAAGGAAATTAAACATCAAGAGGATGTTATTCGCACACTTCGCTCCTTTAATCGGGAAAAATCCATCAAACGAGCGGAAAGCCGTGAGAAAACCTTGGATAAAATTGAGCGTGTATCACGGCCTGAGGCTCTGCCCGACCAAATGCGCCTCACTCTATCCCCCCTTATTATCAGCGGAAACGATGTACTTCATACTGAAGACCTTTCCAAATCTTACGGTGGGAACAAAATATTCCAATCTGTGGGTTTTGATGTGAAGCGAGGGGAAAAAGCCGCAATCATCGGGCCCAACGGCGTAGGTAAATCTACCTTATTTAAAATGCTTCTGCGAGAGGTTTCCGCAGACTCCGGTATTATCCGCTTGGGCACCAACGTTCATGTGGGCTATTATGATCAGGAACAGCAAAAATTGGATGAAACCAAAACCATTTTCGCAGAAATTTCTGATACCTACCCAAATCTAACAGCAGGGCAGATACGAAACGTACTGGCAGCATTTGTTTTTACCAATGATGATGTATTTAAGCCTATTTCTGCTTTAAGCGGCGGAGAGAAAGGTCGTGTTTCCCTAGCAAAAATTATGCTCTCTAAAGCCAATTTGCTTATGCTGGATGAGCCCACCAACCATTTGGATATGTTTTCAAAGGAAGTTTTGGAAAATGCCTTGAACTGCTATGAAGGAACTGTTGTTTATATTTCTCACGATCGTTATTTTATTAACAGAACAGCCGAAAAAATTTTGGAATTATCACCAAACGGAGTTACCCAATATGCGGGCAACTATGATTATTATTTGGAAAAGAAGGCAGAGCAGGCACGGAATGAGGCTGAACGGGCGAAAGAAGCCGGTATTTCATCTCCTATATCCACCGTGGCAGTCAGCGAAACAAAGGTGGACTGGTTGAAGCAAAAGGAACAGCAAGCGGCAGAAAGAAAGCTTGCTGCTAAAATCTCCCGCTTGGAGCAAGAAATTGAGGAGACAGAAAGTGCCATTGCAAAAGCAGACGAAGATATGGCCAAAGCCAGCACAGATTATACAAAAGCACAGCAAATTTTTGAAGAAAAAGCAAAGCTTGAAGAACAGTTAGAATTGCTCTTTGCCCAATGGGAAGAGTTGCAATAAACAAAGACGCACCGATTCATAATCGTATACAGATAGTCAAAGGTTTTTCTTTCTGTTAAGATGGAAAAACCTTAGTAGCAACCCTGTCACAGGCTACTGCACGCCATTGAAAAGAATTTTTACTGATTGGTTGTGCATATTAAGAATCTGCGTTTACACAAAGGAGGAAAAGGAATGAGAATCTTTTATTTAGCCGCTTTAATATTATTGGTCGTTCTTTTGGGCGCGGGAAGTGCATTGGGAGCTAATGCACAAATTGTTTTTTACCTGTTTATATTTATAATGGGCGTTGGTATCGCCTTTTATGCCCATTGGTTTAAGAAGTTCGCTGAAAAAGTGAATGCTTTAATGCCTCTCATTGAATCCGACCCTGATGCTTATATTGCTGAAACTGAAAAACTTTTGCAAAGCAAAAACCCCAGTAACATTCGTGCAATGTTAATCATGAACATCTCCGTTGCTTATATCGAAAAGGGCGATTTCAAAACAGCATTGCAAAAAATGAAAAGCATTAATGGCGGCGCATTGAAAAAAGCAAATAATTCTATCTATTTCTTGAATTATGCTTATATTCTGATACACCTTGAGGAACATGCCCAAGCAATGGATATTATTAAAAAATACAAGAAAAAATTCCTTAGCCTCCCTATGGGAGGAAATTTACCCCGTTTAATCGCTTTTGTACAGATTTTTGAATTGATGCAAGAAGACAAATGGGATATTGCAACAGAACAGTTGAAACTCGCTAGAGAAAATTGGCCCGATAGAGTGACTGGTGTTGATTTTTCCTTTTTAGAAGAGAAATTGGAACAGCATAACGCTCAGGCTATTATCGAAGAATAAAATTAGGCTGTAATGGAAATTTCCATTACAGCCCTTTTGTTTACTTTTATTACTCGCCCTTTGATGCAAAATAGCCATTGATATCAGCCATAAGCTTTTCAATATCCATACCATGTACCAAGCTTGCCTCTTCCAAAGTTTCTGCAGCAGCAGAAGGGCAACCAACACAGTGCATGCCGTTTTCCATCAAAACCGCGCCTACACTTCTATCCATCATTAAAAGTTCACCAATAGTCATATCTTTTGTCGCTTTCATATTTATTTCCTCCTTCATTTTGTAAGCTTTGTTTATGTATTCTTCCTCAATAAATCCGAAATTACTTACATTTCGGATTTATATTTGGCTTTCTGGTATATCTAAAATCAATTTACGGCAATTCGGGCAAACCTCTCCTGCAAGCTTGGCTCCGCCCATATAGCTTTTAACCAACAGATATTCCCGCTTCTTTCCTCGTTCATCCTTCGCCTTCCAAGTAAAATATCTGCCTGATTCCAAATGCCCCTGGGACATCTCTTCTTGACAAAAAGGACACTTCATAAAGACCACTCCTATTCTGTTTCTTGGGCAGATACAGGGACTCTTGTCACCCCGATAGCTTTTCCATCCTGGAAGGTAAAAACAAGCTGCTCCTCTGGGCCTTCTTTGTCACTAAAGAACCCTCTGGGCGTACCCAAGTAGTAAATCAGGTCAGCATCTTTACGATCATCAGGCTCCCCCAAATAACCCTTTAGTTCTTCTTCTGAGATGCCATCAATAACGGTTCGGTCAAAAAAATCTTTCACAATGGCTTGACGGCTGTTTCCTTCATAGTTGACCCATTTTTCTTTGCTGAAATCCTTGTAACTGTTCCACATCTGACCGCCGATAAAAGCTACAATAACCAAAAAGCCAAGAAAGGATAAAAGCAGCTTGTCCTTTTTATTCATACCATTGCCCTCCCCTTATGAAATCCATTTAAATCCCTTAAAGTAACGGAATACCACCTTGCCTAAAATTTTATTCTTTTCCACAAACTGATGCTCCCAAAAACGGGAATCTAAGGACTTGTTTCGATTATCACCCATCATAAAATAGTTTCCCTCAGGCACTTCATAAGGCCCAAAGTCGCCTTGGGTAACCACTTCCAAATAAGGCTCGTTTAAGGCTTCCCCATTGACATACACGCTGCCGTTTTCAACCTGAACCACGTCACCGCCCATGCCAATAATACGCTTCACAAATAAGGTTTTCTGTTCCGGGTCATCAGGGTAACGGAATACAACCACATCCCCTCTTTCCGGTTCGTCAAACCAATAAGACGTACGAAGGGCCAAAATACGATCCCCCGTCATGATCGTTGTTTCCATAGAACCGGTTGGAACTTGCGCATTTACAATTAGCAGTGTATTAACCGCCCCGGCCAATACTACCGCCAAAAGGATTGTTTTAATCCAACTGATAATTTCCCTTTTTGCTGTATTGCTCACATACCCATCTCCTTTGAGAGGTTTTATTTTAAGAACCCGTTAATAATTTGAGCTTCCGCTTCTTTCTCCGTCAATCCCAAGGTCATCAGCTTGATCAACTGTTCTCCTGCAATTTTACCAATAGCAGCTTCATGAATTAAGGATGCATCCACATTGTTTGCAATAATTTCAGGCTCTGCCGCAACAATGCCGTTGTCCATAATAATGGCATCACATTCAGAGTGTCCATAGCAAGCATTGTTTCCGCTCAATTTAGAGCGAAACAATTGCTTTGAATTATCTCTGGCAACAGAACGAGAAATCAATTTCGCACTGCTCCCCGCCCCATCCAAGTCAACATCAAATGAAGTTTCCGCATATTGAGAACCATGGGTCATAATCTTTTCTTTGATGACAACCGTTGCTCCATCCGCTAACTTGGCACTGGAAATACGTTTTGTAGAATCTACACCTTTTAGTTGTACTGTGTCCATTTCAATGTAACTATTCTCTTCTGCAATAATATGCGTTTGAGGGTTGATAATATTCTGTCCTTCACCATCCCCTTCACCAATATGCTTTTCAATATATTTTATTTTTGCATTTTTTCCTACAAAAAAACGATGAATTCCATCGTGCTGAGAAATACCACTTCCGCAATTATGGATACCGCACCCCGCTACAATGGTAACATCTGCACCTTCTCCAATATGAAAATCATTGTAAACCACATCATGCAAATCCGTGTCGGTAACCAACGCTGGAATATGCACACTTTCATTCTTGGTTCCGGGTTTCACAATAATATCAATCCCTGAGCCATCCTCTTTCGGAATAATCTGAATGGTTTCCGTAGAATTGCGTCCTGCACTTTTACCATTGCTACGGATACTAAACGCCCCTGTGGTGGGAATATTTTGAATACCAGCCACCTCAGCGAGTAAATTTTTGATAATGTCACTCAACATGGTATGAAACCCCCTTAAAATACTTGCAACCCAAATCCACACCAAATAATCCGGGTAAAACCTCTTCTTTTGTCCCCACTTTGGAAACTTCTCCGCCGCTAATTACAACAATCTGGTCGGCAATATCCAAAATACGCTCCTGATGAGAGATAATTAAAATGGACCCCTTAATTTCTCCATGCATTTTTTCAAAAACATCAATTAAATTTTTAAAGCTCCATAAATCAATGCCTGCCTCTGGTTCATCAAACAAGGTGAGCTTTGTTTTTCTTGCCATAACCGTGGCAATTTCGATGCGCTTTAACTCTCCACCAGAAAGGCTTCCGTTAATTTCGCGGTCAATATAGTCTTTAGCACAAAGGCCTACCTCAGATAAATACTCGCAAGCTGCAGCTGTGCTTAAATCTTTCCCACTTGCAAGGGTAATCAAATCCTTGACCGTAACCCCTTTAAAGCGAACGGGCTGTTGAAAAGCAAAGCTAATGCCTGAATTTGCCCGCTTTGTAATGCTCCAATCAGTAATATCTTGTCCATCTAATAAAATTTGACCGCTGTCAGGCTTTTGAATCCCCGCGATAACCTTAGCTAATGTGGATTTTCCCCCACCATTTGGCCCTGTCATAACAACAAATTTTTCATCCTCAATCACTAAATTGATATTTTTTAATATCTCTTTCCCATCTGCCGAAAAAGATACGTTCTTTAACTCCAACATATGCTTTCCTCCATTTTAAAGGCTTTCGTCTTTTCTTTCGCATACTATATAAAAATGCTATCCTAAATTATAACAATTTTCCAAATAGACTGTCAATATTTTTCGGTTTTTTTAGCGTTTTTCCTGTATAAAAACTTTCTTTTCATTTTTGCTCCTCTATATTACAATAGTAATCATACAAAACAATAAAAGGAGGGCATCCTATGCTCGGTTTTCATACAGACGGCATTCGCCTCATTGGCGCATCCGATTCTTTAATCTCTATACTCAAACAGAAAAAATTACCCCTTGTCTCGGAAATCACTGGGAACACTTTAGTGTTTGCGGTTAACGAAACGAATATACTGACAAAAAAATTATATGCCACTTCCTTCCTTGCAGGAGAAACCCCTTGGTTTGTGTGCACCGTGGGTGACTTTCCCCGCCCTCAGAAATATACTCTTCCTTTTCAGGCTGAAGCGGATCTGGCCGATTTTATCACAGCCATTTACTACGCTTCACAGGGTTTTCTTCATTTGGACTTTGAACTTACTGAACTGAAAGAAAAACTTTCAGAAGAAAACGGAAGAAAAATTGTTGCCATCCCCGAGGAGGATTTTGGAAGCATTCCCAAAGAGGCCTTTGCCATGTGCTTTTGTTTCTCCAACGGAGGTTTTATGGAAAGTGACCGACTTTTTATGAAATTAACAAAAGAATTTGGTATGGATATGGGTAGAGTATTGCTGGCAGGTACTTTTGACTCAAAATATTCCTTTACCCGTGCCTTTGTTCTGTAAATTAGCCTATTTACCCAATAAATAAAGAATGTTACAATGAATCTGCATGGGCGACCATGTGCAAATACAGAGTAGGGCTTTGTGCGTTAAGTGTCTTGTGGACGGGGAGTTGCCACGAGAACGAAAAGGTTATTCCTTGCGGTACAAACCCCGCATCCCGCTGTCAAATAATGAAGAAGCGATTCCTCTTTATTATCACAGCAACCCCAATGAATTTGGGGCTATTTGCGTAATGTTTTACGATAATGAAGGGGTTTTTTTAAAAGACCCCGCAGAACAAAAAGGAGGTCTTTTTTCATGCAACAAAAGATATCTAATACCCATCGTCTTGTCATTATGGCACTTCTGATGGCGCTCTCAATTATCTTATCACGCTTTTTATCCATCTCCGCTTGGGATCTAAAAATCGGGTTCGCCTTTGCACCCATTGCCTTGGCAGGCATGCTTTTAGGACCCATCCCAGCAGGGATTACAGCGGCTGGGGCGGATTTTCTTGGGGCGACCTTGTTCCCCATTGGTCAATTTTTCCCAGGCTTTACCCTCACAGCATTCCTTACAGGTTTATTGTTTGGTGCTTTTTTGCATAGAAAGGCGAATACAAAAAATATTGTATTAGCGTCCATATCTACTCAGATCATTGGTTCTTTGCTTTTAAATACCCTATGGATATCTATGCTATATGGTACACCCTTTTGGGCATTAATGCCTACAAGAATCTTACAAACCTGTGTAATGACTGTGATCCAAATTATTGTTATCCGTATTTTGGCAGGATATGCACCACAAATTTTAAAAAATGCAAAAAGTGTAAGCTAGCTTGTAGCAACCAGAGCGCCGTGTAACAACCCACTATCAAAATAAAAGCTGTTGGCAATGACTCTCCCCCGCCAACAGCTTTTTTATATCTATTTTCTATGTTTTGCCTCATGGCTTAATAAGAAAACTTTATTTTCCAAGCCACCGCCATAGCCCATTAATTTACCATCACTGCCAATGACTCTATGACAGGGAATGATAATTGCTAGGGGATTTTTATTATTGGCCATGCCAACTGCCCGATAAGCTTTTCCCGTACCAACCTGCCGTGCAATGTCACCATAGGAGGCCGTAGCACCATAGGGAATGCTTTGCAATGCCTTCCAAACTTTTTTTTGAAATTCGGTGCCCATGGGGCGCAAGGGTACGTCAAACGAGACCCTTTCTCCACTGAAATATTCCTTTAGCTGCTTCTCCACTTTTTCCAACAAAGGTGTATTTTCTATGATATATGGCGTATTGATTCCCTTATGAAAAGACACACGGGTAAGGAAACCATCCTCTTCACCCAAAACCAATATCCCGATAGGGCTATGATAAAAATGTATTTTCTCCAATACAAATCCTCCGTTCTCTAAAGTCATAAAGTTTAGATCTCAGGGTCCTCCCCCGAACCCCGCAAGCCTTAGTAAAAGCTTGATCCAAACTTTTAAACAATTCATTTTCAATCTTCTATTTCAAATCAACCAATCTAGGTGATACTTTTGTTCCAATTGAAGTTTTTGCTCTTGCTTTTTTCAAATGCCAGTGGGTTTAGGCAAAACCCAAGGTCCCATCCCATGGTCTTGAGGTTTATGCTTCCATTCTGTTTGCTTTTAACAAAGCAATTTCCCCTCTATATCCTTCTATCTCATTGGGAGTTTCCAAATAAAAAGGTAGGTGCATCAACTTGGGATGATTAATAATTCTTGTTATCCCTTCTAGACCCAAAGACCCCTCACCGATTTTTTCATGGCGATCCTTATGACTGCCCATAGGGTTTTTGCTATCATTCAAATGAATGGCCTTCAACCGTTCCAAGCCGATGGTACGGTCAAATTCTGCTAGAACACCGTCTAAATCCCCTATAATGTCATAGCCTCCGTCATAAACATGGCAAGTATCCATACAAACACCTATCCGCTCATGCCCGTCAACTTGCTGCATAATTTCATTGATTTCCTCAAAACTGCGGCCTACCTCACTGCCCTTGCCCGCCATTGTTTCTAACAGAATAGGGGTTTTGCCTCCATTTTGTAAAACCTCTTTCAGCATCTTGGATATTACTTGAATTCCCACTTCTGACCCCTGTTTCACATGACTACCTGGATGAAAGTTATACATCACGTTAGGCAAAAGCTCCAACCGTTCCAAATCCTCCTCCATCATGCGTCTGGCAAAAGCTCTCAGCCCTTCATCGGCAGAACAGGCATTCATGGTATAGGGAGCATGAGCTAACAGCGTACCAATCCCCTTTTCCTGAGCAAAAGCAATATACGCCTCTAAATCTTCTTTATCCAAAGCCTTCACATTGCCGCCTCTTGGATTTCTAGTGAAAAATTGAAATACATTGGCACCAATTTTTTCCGCATCCTTACCCATTGCAAGATAACCCTTTGCCGCAAATAAATGACAACCTATCCAAAACATGGACATACCTCCTCTTACGAAGAAAAGATGACCCTTTTCCTCCACTTTTTCCAAATCACTTTACTTTGGTGCTTTTAAAAACTCCCCTATTTTATTTCTCTTGGAAATATTCCCCCTATATTCATAGGAGTTTTTCCATCTTTGCCCTTATCATACTGGAAAGATTGTTTTTTCGCAAGCCCAATTACAGTTACCAATACGAATGTTTTAAATTCACATTTAGATTTTCGTAAAAAATAATGATTCTTCTTTAATATGTTGTTGCATTTACAATTAATTGTGTTAAAATATAACAAAAGATATTTTCGATGTTTAAAAAAATACGCTGAAAATATAAGGAGGTATTTTATGGCTTTTACATGGACAAAAGATTTGGAAACAGGAAACACGCAAATTGATACCGAACACAAACAACTGATTCAGGCGATTAATAATCTTTTAGATGCTTGCTCCTCTGGTAAAGGTCGAGCTGAGGTTACAAATACTGTGGATTTCTTGGCTCAGTACACCAGAACTCATTTTTCCCATGAACAGGTATTGCAGCAAAAATATAAATATCCCGATTATGAAAACCATAAAAAACTCCACGAGAATTTCATCAAAGTGGTAGATGGTATTGCTGTTCGCTTGAAAAAGGAAGGTGCCACCATCCAATTGGTAGGCGAAGTAAATATGCAGGTAGGAAGCTGGCTCATTAACCATATTAAACGTGAAGATGTTAAAGTTGCAAAGCACATCCTCTCCCAGCAGTAATTTACATATTTAAAAATTAAAAACCCGATTGCATGAAATACTGACTGCAAACGGGTTTTTCTGTTCTGGTAACCTTTTTAAGGAAACCCCTTTCAATTTTAAACAAAAAAAGCCGATAGATTATCCATCGGCTTTTTTGAATTCAGCTGCTTCGACAACTCATGAATGATGTCAATTACGCTCTTTTTTCTTTTGCTTCATAAATCCTTTTAATGATAAAGATAGTAAAAATCATACTCACAATGGCAATAGGTAAATTAATCATCCAATTCTGAATCAAAGCAGCTAAAATATAATTTACTGCGGAGACAATCGCTACCGTGAAGGCATAGGGTAACTGGGTTGAAACATGATTGATGTGGTCACACTGGGCACCTGTGGAAGCCATAATGGTGGTATCAGAAATCGGTGAGCAATGATCGCCACATACAGCACCAGCCAAGGTAGCCGCTACGGTGATTACCAATAATTCGCTTGTAGGGTCTAAAATAGGTACTACAATAGGCAAAAGAATACCAAATGTTCCCCATGAGGTACCTGTTGCAAATGCCAAAAAAATAGCAATCATGAATACAATCACAGGCAATAAAACTTGTAACATGCCTACATTGTTTGCTAAAACTCCTGCAACAAATTCCTTAGCCCCCAACAAACCTGTAATACCGCTTAATGTCCATGCGAATGTTAAAATTAAAATCGCAGGAACCATAGCCTTAAATCCATCAGGAAGACAAGACATAAATTCGTTAAAAGTAAGTACACGACGAGGAATATAAATTAAAAATGTAATAAGTAACGCTCCAGCGGAGCCCAAAAGCAAGCCAACGGATGCATCACATCCGGCAAATGCATTCACAAAAGTTTCTCCCTCGAAAAATCCGCCGGTATAAATCATGCCTACAACACAAGACATAATTAAAACAACAACAGGCAATACCAAATCAATCACTTTGCCTCTGCCTGTTACTTGTCCCTCAGAACAATCTGCATAGGGTCTTTCTGGTGTGGTATAGATATCGTCATTTAATTGTGCATTTCTCTCATGCACACGCATAGGCCCAAAGTCAAAGTTTAAAACAGTCAATGTTATCATTGTAACAATGGTAAGCAATGCATAGAAATTGTATGGAATGGCACGCATAAATAAATCAAGGCCATTTACACCAACCACAACACCTGCAACTGCCGCCGCCCAAGAAGAAATGGGTGCGATGATACAAACAGGTGCTGCCGTTGCATCAATAATATAGGCCAGCTTCGCACGGGAAATCTTGTGTGTATCTGTTACAGGACGCATAACACTGCCCACGGTTAAGCAGTTAAAATAATCATCAACGAAGATTAAAACACCCAGCATAAAGGTGGATAATAAAGCACCCTTTCTGGTTTTAATTTTTTTACGTGCCCATTCACCATAGGCTGCAGAGCCTCCTGCCTTGTTCATCAGGGACACCATAATACCAAGGATAACTAAGAAAATGATAATACCTACATTCCAGCTATCTGAAAGCTTTGAAAGCAATCCCCCATCTGTATCATTTGTAAGAATTGTCAAATACGCCTGTTTCAAATTGAAGTTACTGTAGAACAGCCCCCCCACAACAATACCTACAAACAAAGAGGAATAAACCTCCTTTGTAATCAATGCCAAAATAATAGCAACCAATGGTGGCACCAAAGACCAAAATGTCGCATACATATGGCTCACTTCTCCTGCCTCCGCCTCCCCGGCAAAAACAGTGAACGTCATCGCCATGATCAAAAGCATGAATACAATGAGCTTGTTGAGCCTAGGCTTTTTCTTTGTGTTGTACATAACCCTTCCCCTTTCCGGAATCATAAAAATGTATTATACCCTTCGCTATGGAAACTTACTTAAGACTTGAACTTTTCGGGCAATCCCCTCTTACCATCTCCGTCCGCTTTGTCTGCCCTTCAGCACCCCCTAGTTGCATGTCCATCTCATAATAAATGCTACTTACAAGGAAAACCTGCATTCCAGAACAAATAAACAAAGCCATGCGGCGCATGGCTTCAGAAGGATCCTATATTGGGATATTCCGAGTTTCCGATAGCGCTCCACATAAGTGACAGTACATTACATGTTTTGCAATGCACCAGCCAAGCCCCCTAAGGCAGGAAACCTCGACTTCGGCAATGATCCCTTTCTCCCTTCCGTTGCCTTAACGTTTTTGAAGGGATACTCATGAGCACTGCGCCTCTATCTTATATAATTGTTTCGTCGGCAAAAACCGACTTTCTTTCATAAATACCATACCCCCCAGCTAAAGTCAAGCCTTTTCCATGAAAAACACCTCATCTGGAAGTTTTTTCGTATATAAAATGTCTTTTTCTCATGGACTATTCCCTTAAAACCGAAATAATGGTATAGTATGGTATAGAAATAGGATAAAAAGCAAAACTGTATTCTATAGAGAACAAAGGAGGTAATTTCTTATGGCAACACCACATATTTCAGCAGAAAAAGGGGAGTTTGCAAAAACTGTTTTGATGCCCGGTGATCCCTTACGTGCAAAATTTATCGCCGAAACATTTTTGCAGGACGCCGTTTTAGTTAATAACGTTAGAGGTATTCAAGGCTACACAGGCACATATAAGGGAACGAAAGTCTCCGTTATGGCCAGCGGCATGGGCATGCCTTCCATGGGG
This sequence comes from Anaerotignum sp., assembly GCF_031981185.1. Classification (GTDB taxonomy): domain Bacteria; phylum Bacillota; class Clostridia; order Lachnospirales; family Anaerotignaceae; genus Chakrabartyella. The sequence goes on from NZ_DALYUL010000005.1 coordinate 132,077, forward strand.
ATTTACAGCTATGAGCTGTTTTCCTTCTATGATGTGGAAAATATCATCCGAATCGGCTCCGCAGGGGCTTTCAATGATAAGCTTCAATTGAGAGATATTGTAGCCGGCATGGGCGCAAGCACCACCTCTAATTTTGGTGCACAGTATGAAATTACAGGAACCCTCTGTAATCTGGCAGATTATGAACTGTTAACAGCAGCTGTGGATTCCGCCAAAGAATTGGGCCAAGACCTAAAAGTTGGCAATATTTTATCCTCCGATACCTTCTATGATGACCGTCCAAACAACATGGATAATTGGACAAAAATGGGGATTCTTTGTGTAGAAATGGAGGCTGCAGCATTATATATGAACGCGGCTAGATTGGGCAAAAGAGCTTTAGCCCTTTTAACGATTTCAGATAAGCCCCTTACTGGAGAGGAAACCACCGCAGAGGAAAGACAGAACACCTTCACTCAGATGATGGAAATCGCACTAGAAACAGCTATTAAAATGGATAAAAAATAGTCGTAATATACTTGGGGGTATCGAAGCTTTCGGTACCCCCGCTTATGTCAGTATACGCTTCTACCCCACACAATACAGGAGGATTTTATATGGAATTACCCATTGTCACCCTTAAAAAGGGTGAAGGCCGCATGCTAAAGGCAGGCGGGCTTTGGATTTATGATAACGAAATTGCCCAAACCGATGAGGGTATTATCAACGGTCAATTGGTGTCCGTCTTGGATTTTGACGGTTACCCTTTGGGCACAGGTTTTTACAACAATCACTCTAAGATAATAATTCGCATGATGACACGAGATAAAAACACCGTAATAGATAAGGACTTTCTTCGTCAACGTGTGGAAGCCGCTTGGGCTTATCGCAAAAAAACCGTAGACACCTCCTCCTGCCGCCTTATTTTCGGCGAGGCGGATTTTTTGCCCGGTCTTATTGTTGATAAATTCTCTGATGTGCTGGTGGTACAATCTTTAGCCTTAGGCATTGACAAAATGAAGGCTGAAATTCTTGCCTTTTTAGTGGAAACCCTAGAAAAGGATGGGATTTCCATTCGTGGTATTTATGAAAGAAGCGATGCAAAGGTTCGTCAGCAAGAAGGCATGGAACGGGTAAAAGGGTTCCTAGGCCACCCCTTTGATACAAAAGTTGAAATCATTGAAAACGGTGTAAAATACATGGTTGATGTAGAAGATGGCCAAAAAACAGGCTTTTTTCTCGACCAAAAATATAACCGCGCAGCCA
>NZ_DALYUL010000005.1:133331-144316 GCF_031981185.1 Anaerotignum sp.
GTTTTAGACTGCTTTACCCACACAGGCTCCTTCGCCTTAAATGCAGGAATTTCCGGTGCGAAAAGGGTTTTGGGCATTGATGCTTCTCAGCTTGCCGTAGACCAAGCTATAGAAAATGCCAAGTTAAACGGCTTGGAAAATGTGGTACATTTTCAATGCGAAGATGTATTTGAATTGCTTCCTCGTTTAGAAAAGGAGGGCCAGAAATTTGACGTTATTATTCTTGATCCCCCCGCTTTTACAAAATCCAGAAACTCTATCAAAAATGCAATCAAGGGTTATCGCGAAATTAATTTACGGGCAATGAAATTGGTGAAAGACGGTGGATTTTTAGCAACCTGCTCCTGTTCTCATTTCATGTCCCCCGAGTTATTCACACAAACCATAGGCCAAGCCGCAAAAAATGTGCATAAACGGTTGCGACAGGTGGAATATCGTACCCAATCCCCCGACCATCCCATCCTTTGGGCTGCGGATGAATCCTATTACCTAAAGTTTTATATCTTTCAGGTGTGCCAGAACCCTTGATTTTTTTCTTCAATCACGAAGAACAGGCAATGACTATAGCCCATACCGCTATAATCATTGCCTGTTCTTTTTTTTGAGGGGAGGTATATCTATGTCAATATATTTGAAAAGCCGCTAGGCTTGTTTGCGATTTCATATACATAGGATATCAAATCTTTTTGAAGAAACAATGGACAAAAACCGTCATTTCCTTTAAGAATTGCGGAATAGAATCTTAACGAAACCGGTTATGATTTTAGAATCCAAACTTGACATTAAAAAAGGCCTATATTGCAATATTCCTTCCTGCAATATAGGCTCTTTGTTTATCTAAATAAATCAGCTTAAAAGGGCAATTCCCTTTTCCAAACGACGAAGTGTTTCTTCCTTACCTAAAATATCCGCCAATTCAATGGCACCACCAGGGGAAGTAGGCTCTCCAGACAAAGCTGTTCTTACGGGCCATAACAGCTGACCGTTTTTAATTCCCATCTCACCAACTAACGCAATCAAGCTATCATGGATTGTTGTTTCACTCCACTCCGCCAACTCCTTCAAAACAGGAATGGCAGCCTGCAAGCTGGTAAGCGCAATGGCATCATCCGTTTTCATCTTCTTATGGGTATACAGCTCAGTTCCATACTGAGGCAATTCCTTAAAAAAGGCTACCAACGTAGGAATATCGTTCAAGGTCTCTAAACGTTTTTGCAAAAGTACTGCTATTTTTTTGCCATCCAACTGCGTTCCTCCCAAAGCCTCTTTAAGCTTTGGCTCAGCCAGGGCATAAAATTTTTCAAATTCCATTGCTTTCATATATTCGCCGTTCATCCAAGTCAATTTTTTAATATCAAAAATTGCCGGGGATTTGCTTAAGCCGGAGATATCAAATTTTTCCTCAAGTTCCTGTAATGTAAAAATTTCTGTATTATCAGAAGGGCTCCAGCCTAACAAAGCAATATAATTTACGATTGCTTCAACCAAATATCCCTCTCTCACCAAGTCTTCAAAGGATTTATCCCCATGGCGCTTAGAAAGCTTGTGATGGGCATCTCGCATAACCGCAGGTAAATGTACATAAACCGGCGCATCCCAACCAAAGGCTTGATACAACAGATTATATTTGGGTGTGGAGGATAAATACTCACTGCCTCTCACCACATGAGTAATTTTCATCAAATGGTCGTCCACTACATTGGCAAAGTTATAGGTAGGAAATCCATCTGCTTTCATCAGAATTTGGTCATCCAACTCTTTATTTTCCACAGTGATTTCCCCATATACCATATCATGAAAGGTGGTTGTCCCATCTTCAGGCATTTTTTGACGGATGACAAAGGGTTCACCCCCATCAAGCTTTGCCTGCACTTCTTCCTTGGTTAAATGGAAACAGTGGCGGTCATACTTGGCAAATGCGGCACCATCAGTATTGTTTTCCTTCAAAGCTTCCAAACGCTCCTTGGTACAGAAACAATAGTATGCCTCTCCCTTTTCCACCAATTCCTTGGCATAATCCATATACATACCCATACGTTCACTCTGTATATAAGGGCCAAATTCGCCACCAACATCAGGGCCTTCATCATGATGTAAACCTGTCATTTTCAATGTATTATATATAATATCTGTGGCGCCTTCAACCAAACGTCCCTGGTCTGTGTCTTCAATACGCAGAATAAATTTTCCTCCCTGGGACTTTGCAATCAAATATTCATATAACGCCGTACGCAAATTCCCAATATGCATATATCCCGTTGGGCTGGGCGCAAACCTTGTTCTGATTTCCATTTTAATACTTCCTTTCACAAAATAATCCTGCATGCTTTATTTATAACTCATTCTAGTTTATACGCAAACCTGTCCGCTGTAAAGCCCTTTTTCCAGAGGGTTTCACGGCTATTTGTTCAAAATATGCTAAGCCTTTTTGTTATTCCACGTTCACATTCTTTATTTATACAACCCCATTTTATCCAGTTTCTTTTTCCAGATACGAAAAAGCCCCATTACAATGCAAACTTTTGCACGCAGTGGAGCTTTTTTATCCTTTGTACTGTTCTTTGTGAAGCCATTTCAGCCTCATAGGATTATTTCAGCCTATAACTTGGCTCTTTTGTAAAAATTTAATCAGATGCTTGCAGTAGTATCTTGCTCCGCTGTATAATTTTTATTCATGATTTTTACCATGAACAGAATGAAGCAAAGGGCTGCAAAAATAATACCTGCAGGATAGGAGAAAGCGGCACTTAATTGAAAGCCTTCTGGCGCCATTAAAATATAGGTACTGCTTACCGCTGACATAAATGTTGCAGGAATGACTGCCACCCAAGGCAAAATTTTATTGTTACGTAAGTATGCCGCTGCTGCCCAAAGAGCGATCATAGCCAATGTTTGGTTGCTCCAAGAGAAATATCTCCAAATAATTGTGATGTCAATCTGAGAAAGAAGCGCACCAATTACCAGCAAAGGAATGGTAACCCCAAGTCTTGTTTTGATTTTTTTCTGATCAATTTTGAACCAGTCAGCAATTACCAAACGAGCACTTCTAAACGCTGTATCACCGGAAGAAATAGGACAAGCGATAACGCCAATCATTGCAATTACTGCGCCAATGGGCCCAAGAAGCGTATTACAAATTTCATAAACAACACCGCCCTGTCCGCCAAGTCTTGTAATTGCTTCTGCCAAGCCGCCTGTACTTTGATAAAAAGCAACACCCGCCGCTGCCCAAATCAGTGCAATTACACCTTCGCAAACCATTGCGCCGTAGAAAATTTTTCTGCCGTCTTTTTCGCTCTTCATGAAACGTGCCATCAGAGGAGACTGGGTTGCATGGAAACCGGAAATAGCACCACAAGCAACGGTAATAAACATGAAGGGCCAAATAGCCTGTCCCTTAGGATGAAGATTGCTAAATGTAATTTCAGGAATGGTATACCCTTGTATTACAATCCCGCTGGCTACACCAAGAGCCATAACAATCAAGCAAATACCAAAGAGGGGATAAATTTTACCAATTAATTTATCAATGGGTACTAAAGTTGCCAAGAAATAGTATGCAATTACCACAATCAACCAGAATTTTGCATCAAATGTTTCTGGAGTCAGCATTGCCAAAAGGGCAGAAGGGCCTGTCGCAAAAACAGTACCAACCAATACCAGCAATACAACTGAGAAAATACGCATTACAGTTTTCATAAAAGGTCCTAGGTAAATGCCAACAATTTCAGATATACTGGTGCCTTTGTGACGCATGGAAATCATGCCTGAAAGATAATCGTGCACACCGCCGGCAAAAATTGTACCGAAGGTAATCCATAAAAATACGGATGGCCCCCACAACGCACCTGCAATTGCACCATAAATGGGGCCTAACCCCGCAATATTTAACAACTGAATTAAAAAAATCTTGCCATTGCCCATTACCACGTAGTCCGTTCCATCCGCCATTGCTACAGCAGGAGTCTCTCTATCATCGGGTTTAAAGATTCTTTCAATGAAAGCACCATATACTACATAACCTATGATAAGAATTGCAAGACATACGAAGAAACTAATCATAACTTTCCCTTCCTTTCATTTTTAGAAATATGTATTTTATAAGTTCTACCGCCCATTGAGAGCAGTACTTATGCCATCTGAATTTCCCAGACAGCACAAATGGCATATCCCTTAAAAAATATGTTTCCAAGCTTGACAAAGTTGATTTTTGTAATATCATCCAAAAAAATAGCAGCTAGAATCTTTATTGCTCCGTTCCATGGTTGTTTTCCAACCCAACAATAAATTCCTTATATTTCATCAATTCAAATATTTACATTGAGAAAACTTACACAGCTCAATGCCACCGCTTTATCTTAACTTTGTCTATCCCTTGTCACACATTTCTTAAGAAATATGATTCTAAGGAAAGAATATCGTATTTTCGTGTTTTTGTACTGTTTTTTGTTGTCACTGGTTATTATTCAAGCATAAAAAGCAGAATTCGCTGTGCAAAATGCATTTTATTTTAATGTGATTTTAACGTGTGTTTAAAATCTAGTATAGAAATTGCAGAATTTTCAAAATTTCTTACACTTTTTTCCCGGCGTAATAATAAAAATTTATCCATCTCCTTATCAACATTCCCTCTTATGTTGTTTATTTCTTCTCAAGCAATGTTCCACGCTTTTGGACTTAACATTATTCACACCAGTAAAAAAAGAACTTCACTTCTTTTTAAATGAAGCAAAGCTCGTTTCAGCTGGATACCCAGAAAAATCGGTGTCACTTTCTCCCCAAATCACATAAGAAAAAGTCGTTTCAGCTCCTTTATCTGGTTTCTACCTACCGTTAAAATCTCCTTTTCATAACCCTGCATTTTCACACAGGTGGTATTATTAAACCAAGGATAAATTTCTATCACATACTCTAAATTAATCAAGTAGCTTTTATGAATACGGAAAAACCCGCATTCTTTTAGACGCTCCTCAAAGGAATTCATGGAGCAGGATGTTGTATAAGACTTTCCTTTGGCATGAACAATGCATGCCCGCTTCCCCGTTTCAATATAGACAATATCAGCAATATCCAATAAAATCATTTTTTTGTCACTGGTGATGGAAACCTTTGAAATAGGTTTTTTTTCATCTTCCCTTGGGGATGTCTTCTCAATGCTTACTTGCCCTCGCTTTTTTAAAAACCGTTGTATGGTTTGCTCAATTCTCTTGGTATCAAAGGGCTTTAGAATATAGTTCAATGCATCAATATCAAAGGCTTTTTCCGCATAACTGTTATATGCGGTGGCAAACACAATTTCAACCTGAGGCTGGGCTTTTTTTGCCATAGCCGCCAAAGTAGTACCATCCATGTCGCCCAAATTAATGTCCATAAAAATCAAGTCGAAATCTTCTTTCAAAAATAACTCCATGGCTTCGGTGCCTGAGCTGGCCTCCATAATTTCCCCGTCCTCTAGGCAATCTAAAATCAGATGCCGCAGCTCACTTCTGGATGGCCTTTCATCATCTACAATTGCTATTTTCATCTACTTCCACCCCCTTATCCACTGGAATTCTAATGGTAACTTCTGAACCTTCTGACGAAGCTTCAATTTGCAAACCGTAATCCTGCCCATAGATGCTGCGCAGTCTCTTGTTTACATTGGAAAGTCCCACCTTTGAGCTATCCAATGTGCATTTATGCAAGGCATCAATAATTTCTTGGGGGATACCATAACCGGAATCCTTCACTAAAATTGTTACCATTTGCTCTGTTTGCCGTGCTCGAATGGACACCCGCCCAACACTTCTCTTCATTGCCCCATGCTTCACTGCATTTTCTACAATCGGCTGCAAAATAAAGCTGGGAACCTGACAATGCAAATCCATGGGCACATCAATGTCAAGTATCAATCTTTCCTCAAACCTTGCTTTTTCCAATTGTAAATAGGCATCCACATGAGAAAATTCATCATAAATATCAATCATATATTGATTTGTATTTAACGTATTCCTAAAATAGGTGCTTAGCACAATTAATAATTCCCTTGCCTTTTCCGGCTTCTCACGGCAAAACGCAGTTATGGTATTGAGGGCATTAAACAGAAAATGGGGATTAATTTGGGATTGCAACGCCATAAACTCAGCCTTTTGTAATAACTCTCTCTGTTTTTGTGCCTCAGCCAATTCCAATTGGGTGGAAAAAAGCTTTGCCAAACCATCAACGAAATCTTTGTCTGTTTGTATGGAAATCTTAAATTTTTTGGTAAAAACCAAAATAGCCCCTACTACACTTCCTTTACTATGCAAAGGCGCCCCTACAATGGTAAAGTGCTTCAAATGTTCATAAAAAACATCGCCCTCCTGTGCCCCTTCGGCAACCATTACCCGGTCTTTGCCAATTACCAATTGAGCAATTTGAGGCAGGGTTTTTCCCTCCATGTTATCCCGTAATGCAGTAACATCACATTGATAATTGAGTATTTTTTCCCGATCTGTTATAACCACACCACCGTCTCTGGCGTTTTCCAAAATCATTTTGGTGACCTCATCCATGTTTTCCTTATTATACATCCCTTTTCGCAAATAGGGCAGGCACTGCTCCGAAATATCGAAAGCCAGTTTAATTCTTTTGGCAGACTCATTGTCCTGCTCTATGAAAATGGAATTGAAAACAGAAATAAAAATAACCATGCCTAAAGAATTAAATAATATCATTGGCACTGCAATAATTTGTACCGTCTCTAGGGCTGCAGGATAAGGCTTTGCCACCAATAAAATAATGATCATCTGAAATACCTCGGCCAAGGCGGAAATCAAAAAAATATCGATTTTTTTCCAATTGTTTCGTTTTAAATATTTAGATGCCAAAACACCAATAACACCCTCTACAAAAGTGGAGATCGCACAAGCCACAGAGGTAAAGCCTCCCACATCAAAAAAATACCGATGTAATCCGCCGATAATTGCTGCTCCCATACCTACAATAGGCCCACCAATAATACCGCCAGACATAACCCCAATAACACGCGTATTCACAATCGCACCGTTTACATCTGTTCCTGTATAGGTAGACAACACACTAATCAAACCAAAAATTACCGCCAATGCAATATTTGATTTAATATCTGTTTTATAAGAAAACATAAACTGTTTGATGAAGGTTGTTTTTGTCAAAATCTGGGCAATAATTACCAGCATAGATAAATTTAATATTAAATTTTTTAAAATATCCAGTGTCATACGTTTCCCCCATTTTTATTTGCAACTATCTTTATTTAGGATACTACAAGCCACCAAAACGGTCAACATAAGGGATTTTGGTTTTCTTATTATCTCACATGCATTCCAATAAATCCCCCTATTCTTATTTTTGGCACTCTATGTTTTAAAGTTTTTTAAAATGGAGACTTATGTCTTCTTACGTCCCTTTTATTAAAGTTCTTATAAAATGGAATTCATTGCTATTTCTATTTGCACATGCTATACTATGTCAAATTAAAATGTTTCTTTAACAGCTCAAATATGTAAAGTTTGGCTGGTACAAATAATATTTTTTCACCGCCTTGGCGATTTGCAACTCTCTAAAAATTAGAAAGAAGGTGTTCCTAAATGGAGCTGAACCAAAACAATATTCGAAAAATAAGAGGTCTCATTGTTTTTTCCATTCTAATTCTAATAGGTCTTTACCGCTTTGACATTGTAATAAGCTCTATCGGTTTTATTCTGCATATTCTGCTGCCTTTAATCTTGGGCTGTGCCATTGCTTTTATTTTAAGCGTTCCCATGGATCGGATTGAAAAAATGCTGTTTATCACCCCCTTGCGTACCGCAACAGGAAAGAAAAAACAGCGTTTAGAGAAAATGATGAGTCCTGTCAGTTTGATTTTGGCAATTATTTTTGTGCTTGCACTCCTGTTCATTGTTACTGCTCTGGTTCTGCCCCAGCTGGCAACCACCGCTACAGATTTGGCACAATCCTTGCCGGAAAGACTTCCCAACTTGGAAGCAAACCTTGAAAAATTCTTTTCTGCAAACCCCGAAGCTGTATCTTATCTGTCCGCTATTGAGATTGACTGGCAAAAACTGGTTGCTGGTGTAGCTAACTTTTTCAAGTCAGGCATTGGCAATATTTTAGACTCCACTTTTGTCGTTGCCAAAGGTATTCTAAGCGCCTTTACCTCTTTTTTCATAGGTTTCGTTTTCGCTTGCTATATCTTACTGCAAAAGGAAACCTTAGGCAGACAAATCCGGAAGTTTCTTTTTGCCTTTGTACCACAAAAATATGCGCAAAAAACAATTGAAATCTGTGCTCTAACTCACAAAATATTTGCAAGTTTTCTTGCCGGACAGTGCCTTGAAGCGGTTATTTTAGGCTCTATGTTCTTCTTAGCAATGTCTATTATGCGTCTGCCTTATGCTCTGTTAATCGGTGTATTTATTGCTTTTACCGCCCTAATCCCCATATTCGGGGCTTTTATCGGGCTATTGCTAGGTACATTCCTAATTCTAACCGTGAATCCTGCCCAGGCACTTATTTTTGTTATCCTGTTTTTCATTCTACAGCAGGTTGAAGGCAACCTGGTTTATCCCTATGTTGTAGGCGGCTCTGTTGGTTTGCCCTCTATATGGGTTCTTGCGGCAGTAACCATCGGTGGTAGTTTATTCGGCATTATTGGTATGCTTGTATTCATACCGATTGTTTCTGTTCTTTATACGCTCCTTAGAGAAGCAACGAATCATCGCCTAACAGAAAAAAATTTGAAGGTGGAATAAAAGGGCCCCCGGCGCTCCGAATACCTTTATAAACATAGCCTTTATTGAAATTTTGGAAAATTAACCTGAAATGATTTAAAAAGAGTGCCGATGATATCGGCACTCTTTTTATGTCTTCCCTTTTTCCATAGCACTCAAGTATTGGCAGATTCCCTGATAGTAGGCTTGTGCAGCCTTCGCACAACCTTCTTCCGAACCAAAATCCTTCACATCCTGCTCATTGGTTACAAAGCATTGCTCCACCAAGACAGCGGGACAATTCATATTTTTTAACATTCCAAAGGTATCATAGTCATAAACCTGCGTATCAGTGGAGTCAATTAGCAGTTTGGAGGCTTCTCCCGTCTCGTTAGGTACATAGTATCCAAACCGAACACCGTCCGCCCCTCTAAGCCTTGCCCCTGCCACTTTCATTTCCATTGCTATGTATTGGGCAAATGCCAAACTTTTCTCGTAGTTCTTTTTTCCCGGAGGAGAGGGATAGCATTCAAATCCGTAGGCCGATGAATCCTCACCGGAATTGGCATGAATAGAAAGTACCAAATCCGGCTTTGCCCTTTGAAAAAGCTTGTTTCTATTGGTAACAGTTTTGTCTTCACCGTCTTTGCGTGAAAGAATTACCCGAAAACGCCCATCCGCCTCCAATAGCTCCGCCAGCTTGGCGGTGGTTTTTTCCGTCAGCGCGACTTCCTCAATGATACCCACTGCTCCAGTATCAACACCACCGTGACCGGCATCAAGGCCAATTATATAAGGCTTGCTAAAGTGAAAATAGATCTCGAATCCAACGTATCCCACTGCAAAAAGAAAGATTAGTAAGATTAGCTTTATTGGCAATCTGCCTTTTCGGCGTCTGCGCCGCTTTTTCTTTATTCTATGCGGCTCATATTCCCGCCAGTTTTTGCCTTTCATACACTGTCACTCCAATTTTTTAGGGATAGTTTATATTGCCCCAACAGCCCCAATTACTTGCCCAACCATTTATAAACTCGCCTAGTTGTTACCTCAAGATATTAAAAATCATACTAAATCAACAGCTAAAGATGAGAAAGTAAATGGTATGGATCAAATGGTAAATGTCTCATTTGCTTTGGAAATTTGTACAATTTTATCGCCATAAGGTTTTTCTTTCAGCATTTGACAAACTTGAAACTTTCCCCAAAAATGCATAGGAAATATAGCTTCTGCGTCCACCTCTTGCATAAAGTAGTCAGTTGCCCACGAGTACTTGTCCTCTAGGCGCAAATCCGCAGGAATAAATGCAACGTGGAACTTTCTCCCTTTTATTTTTAAGATTTCATCTTGATAGCTTTTCGCAATTTCATCATTAAATTCCTGACTCTCTCCATTCCAATGCCACCAGTTTAAATCTCCACCATGGTAAATTTCTTTTCCATCTGCAAGCACAGCAAAGGCTACTCCCTCATCATTTGATAATAAGGTTTCTATGGTAAGCCCATGGAATTGATAGGTTTCGTGGGGCTTCACATACAAAACCTCTCCTGAAAAGGTAGAGTCCAAAGTCACATCATGAGACATTACATAGGCCCCATTATCCGCCCAATCAAGTATCCTCGTATCAAAATGATCTCCATGATTGTGGGATACAAAGAAAATAATGTCCTTGCCCTCATAGGCTTTGGGATCAAAAAAATCAAAACGTTTACCCTGAGAGTAATAGTCAAATACCAATACTTTGTTTTCTGTTTCCACTAAAAAACCGCTATGATTAAAATAAGTAACTTTCATAAGACCTCCTGATTATCCTAATAAGTCAGATATATTCTGCCTATTATCAAAATTAAACGAGTCATGACACCTTTATCTATAAAATTTCTGAGAAGACCATCTTACTCATACTACCATCAAAAAGAATGACTGATTTTACCATATAATTGTACCACATTTTGCTTTAATTTCTACCTTTATAAAAAAGACTTAAGAATTTCTCAAGTCTTTTGCCAAAAATGCAACTATATAAAACTATAATGATCAAAAAACCTGATAAGCATTGGGAATTTCCATATTATACGGGTGTAAATCATTTCCCCCTCAAATTTCTTAATTTTCCACCACTTCTTTTTTTAAGGCAGCCGCCCCTTGTTCCAGTAATTTTTCAGAGACAGCGTTATCATATAGCCAGTCCCTTAACTCATCTTCCTTTAAAATCAAGGGCATACGATGATGTACCTCTGCGATTTCACCCATGCTATGAGTGGTTAACACCACGAT
>NZ_DALYUL010000005.1:144326-156215 GCF_031981185.1 Anaerotignum sp.
AAGGCAGCAAAATAGAGGAGGCCTTTCTCTTGTTGAGAAAATTTAAAACACTCATGGTCTTCATTCCATTCAAAAAAACTATGAGCAGGCACGATACATCTATTTTTTTCAAAACAAGACTGAAAAAGTGCTTTTGACAAAGCCGTTTCCTGCCTTGCGTTATAAATCAGCTTGCCTTGATTGGTCTGAAATCCCCAACGACCTAATGACGCTGTGGTTTTTCCCAACTGGGAGGCCTGAAGATAAGGAATATCATCACAGGGACGAACAATTTGAGGGACTTTTGTTTCTGGCGATTTTCTCCGTATCTCTCCCATAATTTTTTGTACAGCCTTACTCTCATCTTCTTGGTTCCATAGAAATAGCCTACACATGCTCCACCCGACGCATTTCACCCGTTTCCGGATTCATCACAAAGCCATAAACCTCAACGCCTTTGTGTATCAAGGGATGAGTCTTGATAATCGCCACTGTTTTTTCCACGGCATGACAAACATCCCCAAAACCAGTTAACCATTCAATGGGGTTTCGATGATTTCTCTCAGCCTCTTCTAGCGCCTCTTGGGTAATTCCCTTTGCCTTCATTTTCTCCACAATTTTTGCACCATCCAAAATGCGACCGCCACAATCATCATGGCCAATCACCAAAACTGTGTCTACACCCAATTCATATATGGCAACAAGCAAGCTGAAAATAACACTTCCGTAAGGATGACTGATTTGGGCGCCTGCATTTTTAATCATTTTTACATCGCCGTTTTTTAGACCAAGGGCAGCAGGCAAAAGCTCTGTCATTCTGGTGTCCATGCAGGATAAAATAGCTATTTTTCGGTCAGGATATTTTGACGTAGCATATTTTGAATATAGCTCGCTCTCAACAAACACCCGATTATATTCTAAAATTTTTCTCATTTGGTCGTTCATTGTTTATCCTCCTGTTTTCTATTCGTCTGTTTCTCATCCCGCTTCATAGCGGCATAAATCATAAAAAACCATAATACAATCAACCCTAATGCAACGGGAATCATATGTTTTAATAAGATGTCCCCTCCCCAAAAGTGTATCCATAAAAAAAGCCCTAATGAGACAATGATAAAATATGCCCCTGATATTATTTGCATTTGTCCCTTCATTTTTTACGCCTCTTTTCTGCTGAAAGCTATCTTTTTTTGCAGAAAGAACCCTAAAATTCTTTCTTTATGTCCTTTACTATTTTGTTTCATAATATAGTTCTTTGTCTTCTCTTGATAAACCCTATCCTTCTTAAATTGAATTTATAATAACATAATAATTAGTATTCAGTAAAGCTAATTGTTTATGGATAGATAACCTTTTAAAACTTCTCTTCAAAGGTACCTTTGAGGTAGATCTAATTAAAGCTTTGTTCATCTTTTATTTAAAAGTCTTATTATAATTCTTCTTTACACCCAATAATACTTAATGAAACATAGATAAGTAAAAAAAGTTAATTTAAATGAAATTATTTCAATCCTATGGTATAGTGATAGTATCTATAATAAGGAGGATATTATAATGCTAAAAATAGCTGTATGTGACGATAATCATTATTTATGTATAGAAATTGAACAAGTTATTCTTGATTATAGTATTCAATGTAACATAAAAATTGATATTGAAGTATTTTATGATGGAAAAGAATTAATAAACTACATTGAAAATCAGCATAGTTTTGATTTAATTTTTCTTGATATCGAATTAAAAACTACGACGGGTATAGAAGTTGGAACAACTCTTAGAAAAAAAATGGATGATTATATTACTAAAATTGTTTTTATATCATCAAAAACAGGATACGAGAGACAGCTTTTTGATGTTCAACCTTTGAATTTTTTGGACAAACCTATTGATAAAGAAAAGATATTAAATTGTATTGATTTGTCATTGAAGTTGCTAGACAAGGAGAAGAAAAAACTTAAGTATAAAGTTGGAAAAGAATACAAGCAAATAGCATTTCAAGATATTTTATATTTCGAAAACAAACTTAGGAAAGTAAAAATTACTACATTAAATGGAACCGACGAATTTTACGGAACTTTAGCAATTGTCAAATCGCAGTTACCAAATATATTTCTCACTACACATAATTCATACATAGTCAACTATAATTATATTAAAAAAATTTCTGGTGATAGTATTTTGATGATAAATGAAATGATTATACCGATTAGCAAAAGGAATCTGAAAGATATACAGCAGTTCCAAATCCAATTTTTAAAAGAGTTTAGAAATATCAATTGAATCACTCTTTATTTTATCAACTCTTATCAATTTAATGTTATGAATACAGTTTGTATGTGATTTGCATAAAAGAACGCTAAGTATTTTTACTCGATAAATCGTATAATGATATTCTGAATAAAAAATGGTATCCTACGGACAACAACATCTGCTAATGTATAATCATTGGATATAGCAAATCATTTATATCAAAATAAATACTTATGTGATTTTTATTTTTATTTATAATAAATATTAAATAGTCAATTATTACATAGAAGCATATCAATTATTACAACTTACCGCACTTATGGACAAAATATGATACCCTTCGTATATCAAAATAAATATAAGAATAGTAAATCTAATAAATTATCAAGCCGTAGTAGCATACAAGATAATTCCTTAATTGACAAACTGAGTGTACTTTCACAATCAAAAGTAGCACGTTCTGCTTCTTCAGGAGGTGCATTAGGTGTTAAAGTTTTTACTCAGGAGAACGGTCATTTTTGTGGGCCAGCTACTGTAAAGCAGACTTTGCATTATATTAATGGATATTCAAGCTCCCAAGATTCAATAGCTAGAGCAATTGGCACAACTGATGATGGTAGCGATTTAGAACCCATGGTGGATTATATAAACGATCATAAAGATTATGGCTCAACTTATGTTATTATCTCTCAACCAAGCAAAAGTAAAATTCTTCGAATGGTTGAGTATGCTGTAGATCATGGAACACCTGTCGTATGCAGACTGAAATTTAAAAAAACCGGAAGCTGGGAGTATAAAACGAATGGACACTTTTTGAACGCAAACGGATATAATTCCTATGGAGATGAAATTTTACTGACCGATCCTTATATTAAAAGAGTTAAACCTTCAGCTGGCGGAAGCTATTGGGTATCTTTAAGTGATTTATACAGGGCAACAAATGACCATTTTGCACAAGAGATGGCATATTAATAATTTTGTTTCATCGGCTATCATAATTTTGGATTTAATATAACAACAGGTAGGGATACCAAAGTTCTTAAATTTCATTTTATGATAGCCTAATTCAATTTGACAAGGAGATTTTATCACTATGAAAAAACTATTGGTACTAATTCTATGCATTTTATGTTTTACTGGTTGCACAGCAAATACACTCTCTACCTCTGCAAAAAGCGATGCAAATAAACCTAATGCTACTGCTCCAATGGGCATAGTGATCAATCAATCCGATCCAGAAAAAATCAATTTGCCAAATGAAGCAGATATACTCTTCTTTGATGATAAACAAATTATCTATTCCATAGAAGAGTGGGATAAAAGCAATAAGTATTTAAATATACAATTCTATAAATATACCATTGCGGAAGACACCTCTGTAAAGCTATTAGATCTTACAGAATATAAATTTATTACAGGTCGAATTTCTATTAATGATGACAATCTGTATATCCCTTGCTTGTTTATTGATAACAAAAACAAGATTTTTGAAATAAATTTATCTACAGGAAATTCAACAATATTTCATGAGTGGGCTGGAAATACATTTATTTGCAATACATATATAGAAAACAACACTTTATTTGTATTCGAAATCATTCCAATGGACGATGCATCAAGTGAAGGTGGCACTAATTACAAAGTCACTGCATTTAGCCTGCAAAATTCTTCTCAAAAAGTAATTATGTCTGGTAAGTATCAAAACGGGACTGGAGATGTAATTTCCTGCATTACCATAAACGATGGTGTCATGTATTTATACACATTGAGATATGATAATTACAAGGAAAGCACTCACATATTAACCTACAATATATCCTCTGAGAAGTTTGCTGAACTACCCCTAATCTCAAGCAAACTATCAAAAATTGGTGATGATCCTGTTATGGATATGTATGCACTTGGAAATAATTTGATTTTCCACACTTTAAATGGACAAATATTAGTAGAACCAATACAAAGCAATAAAGATTTGGTTCCTTTGAAGATTCCAGATGAATTGGGTCCAGACATAAGTAGTCGTTATACAGTATTAGATTCTTTAGCAAATACAGATAATTCTTTATACTTTGCGACTACAAATACTCAAGATAAAACTATTTTCAAATTCGACTATGCAAGACAAGAGTTTGTTCCTATTAAATTTAACTTTAATCAAGATAAACTGAATATTTTAAATCATTATTTTACGAATGAATCGGGGGATATCATTATGAAAAGCATGAATGACTCTAACTCAGAAGTAAATTATTTTTTAATAAAAAAAGAGCTTCTTAAGAAATGAGCCTGAAAATTATATTTCATAAACGAATAGCAAATCGCTTTAATTTCTTTTAGGTAACAAGTTTATGTTTGACGTTTGCACAGATAATCAATTAAAAATAAAATATGGTTGTCAAAGGGAAGGTCTTTAAAGATGTTCCCTTTGTGCAATACTAGCGTAAATGAGGTGTTATATACAATGAAAAATATTATTTTGAAATTCGTCAGCATAATTTTAATTAGCAGTTTATTTTATACTTCTGCCTTTGCTATGAACGATACAGTGGTTGCTAAACCATCAAGGAATACTATAATTTTACAAGAAGATGGTGGACAACGTGAGGCTTCAAACATTTCAATCTTTTCAATTAAAGATAAAAATTATTTTATGCTAAGAGATGTTGGCTATCTTTTGAATTTAGGAGTTAATTGGAATAGTAATGATAAAAAAGCTGAGGTTTTATTATCGGAGCCGTATAGCGAATTACCTCCCAATTTTAATAATCGTATCGAAGGTAAACAGATCATACCAGCCACACAAACAATTTCAGTAGATGGAAAAGATAATACTTTAAACGGGTATAATATTGATGGATATTTATATTTTCCAATTAGCAATATTGCGCAAGCTCTTAACTTTTCATGTAAATGGGATAAAAACACGAAAACAGTTGTAATAAGCAAAGAAAATAAATTGTCGGATGATACAGTACTAAAGGTACCGGAAAATATTGATGATTTAGTAAATTTATATCTTGACGAGAGAATTGAACATAAAACAATTGACACAAATAATGTGACTTATATTACTGGTTCAAAAAATTATGATTCAATAGAGAAATACATCAAAGAAAATATTGATCAAAAGTTTAATATGAAAGACTTTGTGGTTAAGGAATCTTGCCCAATAGAAAACGTTTCAATTGAGTCGGATAATGAATTAACACAGGAATACATAAACCAGTTTGTTGCTCCAATAAATAATTTAGATATACGTTATTATGTGGACGGTTATCCCACACGCTACGGCTACCGCATACATGTATTTAGTGGCTATGCTAAAATAATTAATTATATGGGTAAATGGAATAATGATTTTGATAAGTCAAAAATTCAACCCTTTAAATATACTGACGAAGAGCTGAAGCAGATGGCCATAGATAGCGATGGTTTTCATAATAAATACATAGTTAAACATGTAAGGATATACAAATATTTTGATATGGAAACATTGGAATTTAAAGCAGAAGTTGAAATTGCATATTTAAAAGACGACGGACTAACATTTGTGTTGAGTCATGTATTTTAATAGGAACTATGGCATTTTTGATATTGGTTTATAAATCAAATTTATAAGTGTTCTAATATTTTACTGATAAATAATAGTTGGGGGGTTATATGAATTTTATTAAAGATACTAACAAAAAAATTTTAATTATCTGTATTAGTATAATATCATTATTTGAATTATACTGGGGATTTCAAGTGGGCAAGGAGTATAGAGGAAGCTATTTTGTGTCTATTTTTATTCCATTCTTAATGCAACCCTATTGGTATTATATATTATTGTTTAGAAAGCAGAGACTTTTTTTAAACCTAAGATTTTTGGGGATTGCTCTGATATCATTCATTTTACCTTTATTAATTTATTGTACTATACCAAATTATACGTACAATGACGGTAAACGTCTTATAGAACAGTGTATGAACTTAGATAGAAAAGCTGAATTTATTAAATATTCGTACAGTGAAAAATCATTGTTAGGTTCTAGTCGAGAGTATTATTATGGTATAAAATTAGATAAAGAAAAAAAATATGCTACAGTAAATGCTGTATCCGGAAAAGTAACACAATTATCAGAAAGATATTGGGATGAATAGGTTAATTCGAGTAATGTACGACGTCTGCTTATACTTACAAAAAAACAAGTAATTTCTGCGTTTGGCCATCAAACGTAAAAACCCCTTGAAATCAATGATTTCAGGGGGTGATTCTTTATATTATCGTGAGCAAACCTATAAGCCGGGTTCTGTCGTGGACAGTCATCTATCTTGGTCTGTTGTTGCCAACAGCATCATGCGACATGATTGAAACAGGACGAGCAATCCTCACGTTTCATTTGGTCTTGCTTCAGGTGGGGTTTACAGAGCCTTCCCTGTTGCCAGAGAAGCGGTGGGCTCTTACCCCACCTTTCCATCCTTACCTGTAAAAACAGGCGGTTTATTTCTGTTGCACTATCCTTAGAGTCGCCTCCACCGGTCGTTAACCGGCACCCTGCTCTATGAAGCCCGGACTTTCCTCACCTTTATGGGGCGCGACCATCCAGCTTACTCACGGATATCATTATACGACATCCCGTTTCTATTGTCAAACCTTGAAGCAGCTGCCTCCAACAAATTCCTTAATCAACGAATTATTGGGAATTTCAAGCCCCGGTGCCGCAAGGAAATATCCTAAAAACTTGATGAGTCGTTTCGCAGTAATGTATTCGGGCTTAGAAGTATCTACAGCAAACAATAATGGCTCTGCATATTGTTTTAATACGCTTAACTCGTAAATCGTAGCTGAATTGAAAATTGCATCTGCATTTTCTTGATAAGGAAAAATATTTTCTTCCTCTCCTTTTTTCACCATATTCCAAGATTCAATCGTAGCCGCGGCATCCCTGCCTCTAAACTGATTATCCCGAACCATCCGGCGAATCAAACGACTATCAGAAGTGGAAATCCTGTTATGGTCATCAATATTCAGCTGGGTGATTGCATTGATAAATATTTTAAACTTATTTTCTTTAGGAATTTCCGAGGTCAACATATCATTCAATCCATGAATGCCTTCAATCACTAAAATCTCATCCTGATCCAACTGAATATAATTCCCATTATACTCTCTCATTCCAGTTAAAAAATTAAAGGAAGGCATCTCAACCCGATCGCCCACAATAATATTTTTTAAATCCTCATTCAGTTGCTTTAAATCCAACGCGTAAATGCTCTCAAAGTCTTTATTGCCTTGTTCATCTACAGGAGTAAAATCTCGATTTACAAAATAATCATCCAGAGATATTTTATGAGGGCGAACCCCTAATGCACGAAGCTGAATGCACAATCGATTTGCAAAAGAGGTTTTACCGGAAGAAGAAGGGCCAGCAATTAAAACCATCTTCACCTGATCAATGCGTTGAAAAACCTGATCTGCAATTTGTGCAATTTTCTTTTCATGGAGAGCTTCATTTATTCGGATTAGTTCACCAAATTCACCTCTCACGAGGGTATTGTTCAAATCCGCTACATTAGCAACGCCCATCAACTGGCACCACTTCATTTGCTCCATAAACACAGCACTAATTTTTTCAGGATTTACAAATGGAGGGATGCAATCAGGATTTATGGCGCTGGGCATACAAATCATAAATCCACTTTCATGAAGTATCAGCTCAAATACGTCCAACACCCCTGTGGAAAATGGCATGTATCCATAAA
The DNA here is from genome assembly GCF_031981185.1 of Anaerotignum sp. GTDB lineage: Bacteria > Bacillota > Clostridia > Lachnospirales > Anaerotignaceae > Chakrabartyella. The sequence continues at coordinate 152,301 of NZ_DALYUL010000005.1, forward strand.
AATAATCATAAAACCCATCCATTTCATAAATGTTCACATTTGATGCTCGGCGAAAACGAAGAAGCTCCACCTTATCCTGCATACACTGCTCTTTCATAATCCCTATGGCCTTATGCTTGCCAAAGGTATGCTTCACAATGGGTAAATCTGCCTTTACATATTCGTCCATCTTCGCTTTCAGACTTTTTAGCAAAGCATTATCAATGGTTAGGTCGTCACTGACAATTTCGCAATACAAATTACCTCTTAAGGAATGCTCAATAATCAAAGCAGCATCTTTTCCATACAAGTCCCAAACGGCTTTCGCCAACAAAAACGATACACCCCTATGATATACTCGCTTTCCCTCTTCATCTGAAATATCATAAAAAGTAATAGGCTCACTTTCATGAATGGCACTGCGCAGTTCCCGAAGGCGGTTACCTTGCTTTGCTACCATAATATTGCCTATGCAGAAATCCTGAAAGCTCTTTGCTAACGCTCCATAAGTAATGCCTTCCTCAACCATCGTGCTTTTACCCATAACATTAATCTGTAACTGCTCCAAATACATCTCCTCCTATACCATCAAATTGTCCAGAATGTCTGCCCATTCACCTTAGAACATACCACCTCAAGTGTCCATCCCTTTTCTTGTGCCATTTGTTGCAATGCCTTTTGTAATACAGGCACAATAATTACCTCGCTGGCATAATGGGTAATATCTCCTACACAAAGTCCCATTTCCAAGGCTTTTTGGGCTTCATGAAATTTCAAATCTCCAGTTAAATACAAATCAGCACCCTGTTTCTTTGCCGCTGCCATAAATTCCACGCCACTACCTGTACAAAGGCCAATTCGCCTTATTTCTTGGTTAGGATTCCCCACAAGACGAAGGTGATCATCTATATTCAGCATTTCCTTTAAGCGCTTTGCAACTTCGGAAAAAGTCATTGGCTTCTCTAACTCTCCAATACGACCAATTCCTTCCTTTTTCCCCTTTTGTTCCACGGGATATATGTCATATGCCACCTCTTCATAAGGGTGTACTGCCTTGATTGCTTGTATAATTCTATCCACTTTATTGAACGGTGCAACGGTTTCCAAGCGCCACTCTGTGGTTTTTTCCAAAATACCCTCTTGGCCGATATAAGGTGTGGTTCCCTCCAATGGCAAAAAGGTGCCTTCTCCTTGGACTTGGAATGTACAATGAGAATAACCTCCAATATGCCCGCCACCAGCGTCGCACATTGCTTTACGCACTGTATCCAAGTGGCCTTTGGGTACATAGACAACAATTTTTCGTAATTCCTCTGTATAGGTTTCTTCCAAAATTTCCACATTGGTAAGACCAATGATCTCCGCTAGAACATCATTGGTGCCACCTTCAGCCACATCCAAATTTGTATGGGCAGAAAGTGCGGCAATTTCATTTTCAATCAGTTTATAAATCCGCCTACCCACGGCATCATTTTTCGTGATATTGTCTATTTTCCGAAAAAGAAGCATGGGATGATGGGTCAGTATCAAATCTGCACCAATTTCTACAGCTTCCTCTATCACAGAATCAATAACATCCAGTGCTACCAAAATCTTCTTCACAGGATGTTCATAGTCCCCAACAGCAAGGCCAGTATTATCCCAATGCTCTGCTAAATGGGGGGGTGCAATGCCCTCCATAAATGCAACAATATCCTTCACTGTTACCAACATGCCAAAGCCTCCCTCACAAGCGCAAGTCCTTCTTTCAACTGAGTCAGGCGTTCCTTGGCACTTTCCGTATCGCTTTTTTGAAGTTTTTCCTCCAACAAAAGATACTTCCCCTCCTCAGCAATTAACAATTCTTTCAGTAATGGGTCTTTTACCAATAATAACCTTTTACCATATAAATAGTCAATCTCCCGATGATATTTTTCTTCTCCATGAATACAGCGCATAATGGTATAATACTTGCCATCTTCCTTTATCATCAATTCTGTTTCAATAATAAGACCAATACTGTGCAAATAGCGGCGTACCTGATCCACATCGTGTTGTGGGGCCAAAATAAGTTCCTTTAAAGAAGAAACCACAGCGGGGCTATCCTCTAATATGCGTATCATCAGCATGCCACCCATCCCGGCGATTATGGCAGTATCAACCTCTCCCGGCTGTAATGTTGTAAGACCACTGCCCAATCGAGTTTCTATAATTTCCTGGGCTTGATGCATAAGAATGTTCTCCCGTGCTTTTTCCAACGGCCCTTTCCGCACATCACAAGCAAACGCCTTTTTCAGCTTTCCTATTTTATGTAGATAGATGGGAACATAACCATGATCCGTTCCTATATCCGCAACAACGGGATAGGATGCCAAAGCCGCAACCGTTTGCAGTCTTTTCGAAATATCCATATTGAATTCCTTTCTATGACAAAGTCTATTCCAATATTTTCAGATTTACTACGTTTTTGCAGTAAAAGCCAAAAATCTGTGTTTTTTTCAACTATAAAACAGTTTCAATAAAAATAATTTATGTTTTCTAGAATTTTAAGAATCAAATCTAATGATAAATATTATATATTTATACCCAGTCTTACATACCTATCAACAAAGGCAAAATACTTTTCTTCCTAAAAAAAGAACGGGCGAAAATAGAAAAATCGCCCGTTTTAACATTTAATTATTCCAAATAGTCCTTTAACTTTTTACTACGGCTGGGATGGCGAAGCTTTCTCAAGGCCTTAGCCTCAATCTGACGAATACGTTCACGGGTAACGTTAAATTCTTTACCAACCTCTTCCAAGGTTCTTGCTCTTCCATCGTCCAGACCAAAACGAAGGCGTAATACCTTCTCTTCCCTGTCTGTCAGGGTATCCAGCACCTCAATCAGCTGTTCCTTCAACAATGTGAAGGCAGCCGCTTCCGCAGGTGCGGGAATATCGTCATCAGGGATAAAATCTCCCAAATGGCTGTCCTCTTCCTCGCCGATAGGAGTTTCTAAGGAAACAGGCTCTTGGGCAATCTTCATGATTTCCCTTACCTTATCTTCGGACATCTGCATTTCCGCTGCCAGCTCTTCTGCCGTTGGTTCACGGCCCAATTCCTGCAAAAGCTGTCTGGAGATACGAATCAATTTATTGATTGTTTCTACCATGTGCACGGGAATACGGATTGTTCTCGCCTGATCTGCAATAGCGCGGGTAATTGCCTGTCTAATCCACCAGGTGGCGTAGGTACTAAATTTATAGCCCTTATGGTAGTCAAATTTCTCAACCGCCTTAATAAGCCCTAAATTGCCTTCCTGAATCAAATCTAAAAACAGCATACCTCTGCCCACATAACGCTTTGCAATGCTGACAACCAGACGCAAATTGGCTTCGGCAAGCTTTTTCTTCGCTTCCTCGTCGCCATCTTCCATGCGCTGTGCCAAATCAACCTCTTCATCTGCGCTTAACAGGGGAACCTTACCGATTTCCTTCAAATACATACGCACAGGGTCATCAATATTGATGCCCTCGGGCAATGTCAGATCCAGATCCTTTTCAATCTCCTCTTCTGTATCCATGTTACCTAAAACATCAATTCCTTGAGATTCCAGATACTCATAAATACGTTCAATTCGGTCGGGGTCAAGGTCCAAATCCGCCAAATGATCCATGATCTCTTTATACTCTAATACACCTTTTTTCTTTTTTCCATGCTGCACCAATTCCTCTAAACGGGTCAACAACGTAGTTTCTTCGACGGATTTCAACGCAATCCTTCCTTTCTCTGCTCTTATAGTCTAACCATCTTAAATGGTAATATACAGGGAATCCAGCATTCTTTTGGCTTCCACCAGCCTTTGTATCTCTTCCACCGTAGCGGCGGCAGCCGTCAATTTGTCGATTTTCGTCCGTTTCAGTAGTTTTACCGCTTCATTCATCGCCTTTTGTAAATCTTCCTTACTTTGGGCGGG
>NZ_DALYUL010000005.1:156241-156811 GCF_031981185.1 Anaerotignum sp.
TTTGCTCAGCTCCGTTTTCAAAAAAACTTACCAGCTCTGCGGGAAAAACGTTTCCGGCGTCCCGCCATAATTGGCCAATGGCCTGAAAAACCCGATAGTAGATTTCTTCGGTAAAATCCTCTTTTTCTAAAACACTTACCAACTTTTCGTAAATCTTCTGCTCCGATGCACAATAATACAAGATACTTCTTTGGGCCTCCATAAGTCCCTTTTCCTTATGGTGTACCACATTACTCGCTTTTTGATTCAATTGCCGTCTTTTTTCTGCCTCATTTTGAAAAGCCATGTCTTCTTTTTGAACACGCTTATCAATTTCACTGCGTATGGCTCCTTCTTCAACCCCTGTCATACGGCTTACCTCGCCTGCATATACATTGCGCTCAATGGCATTATCCAGCTTCGAGAGTATGTCTGCCGCTTCTGTGGCAAAGCGAACACGATGCTCTGGGTTACTCAGGTTATATCTCTTTTGAATACAGGCAATCTCAAACGAGATATAATGGACAGCGTCCACCAAGAGTTTTGAGAATTCAATGGGTCCATTTTGCTTAATAAAATCATCAGGATCCT
>NZ_DALYUL010000006.1:0-360 GCF_031981185.1 Anaerotignum sp.
GGAGTTTATAAAATGGAAAAGAAGATAAAAAAGTCCCCAAGGAACGGCAATTCCGAAAGGGACAAGCTAAAAAACTCACTTTGAAAATAACAGAAAGGATGGGATTTGTCAATGGCGGAAATTAAGAATGAGATTGTACAACATTTTGGGGTGATTTCCCAAGGTGAATGGACAAGGGAGTTAAATCTTGTCAGCTGGAATGGTAGGAAAGAGCTCTATGATATACGGGGATGGGCTGACGACCATGCAAAATGCTCCAAAGGGATTACCTTAAACAAAACGGAGCTGAAATCACTGAGAGATATTTTAAACAAGATGGAATTATAAGGAGGAATACATACGGGCAGATGGGACAAAGAA
>NZ_DALYUL010000006.1:370-54344 GCF_031981185.1 Anaerotignum sp.
TAACCCTAAGCATGGGACTATTAAGGTGGAGCATGAAAAAGGTTTTATTCTCATGGACCTAGAGGGGTTCATGACTTTACCGAAATCTAAACAAACAAAGATTTTAAAATTAGGAGGAAATTAATATGGAATTAGTAATCAAAATTAGTGAAAAGGACTTAGTAAACAGTCCGGCAATTATAGATGTTGTAAAGGTGCTGGCAGTAGAGATATCTAAAAACGGTTCACCTGTCGCATCATCTGCACCAGTAATTCAGAGTGCAGCTCCAGTAAACCAAACAATGACACCGGCAGTAATGCAGAACCCAGTACCAACAGCCCAGGTAATAACACCACCCGTAATGCAAAACCCAGTACCAATGCAGCAAATGCAAGCGCCGGTGATGCAGAATCCTATTTCTACTACGGCGCCGACAGCACAGCCGGCAGTATATACCTTAGAACAGCTTTCGTTGGCAGCAGCTCCTTTAATGGATGCAGGTAAAACGGATGTGCTGGTGGCGTTGATGCAGTCCTTCGGTGTACAAACACTGCAACAGCTGCCACAGGAAAGATACAATGATTTCGCAGTGGCCATCAGAGGGATGGGGGCGCAGATATGAGCCATGCTTTATTATCTGCAAGTGCGGCCGATAAGTGGCTGCACTGCACCCCCTCAGCTAGAATGGAGTCAGTTTTGCCAGACACTGCAGGGGAGTCTGCCCAGGAGGGATCTCTTGCCCATGAGCTGGCCGAGTTAAAAGCAAGACGACATTTTCATGGAATGGATAAGGGCGCCTTTACCCGTAAGTTTAACAAAATAAAGAGCAACGAATTGTATATTGTGGATATGGATCACGATACGGACACATACGTAGAATACTTAAAAGATGTTGAAATGATGTTTTCTTCAAAACCCTATGCGGTGTTTGAAACGAAAGTGGACTATTCCCATATTGCTCCTGAAGGGTTTGGAACCGCCGATAGTATTATGATTGGTGGAGGACATCTTCATATCGTGGACTTTAAGTATGGGAAAACCGTTCAAGTGGATTGCGTAGATAACCCACAAATGAAGCTGTATGCTTTGGGCGCTTTGAAAAAGTATGATCTTTTATACGACATTAAGGACATTACCTTACATATTGTACAGCCTAGAATGAGCAATATTTCTTCTTGGACGATTAATTGTGAGAACCTAAATACTTGGGGTGAAAGCATTAAGCCCGTAAGTCAAATGGCATTCGATGGTTCAGGTGAATGCGTTGTGGGCGGCTGGTGTGATAGTCATTTCTGCAAATGCCGTGCTACCTGCAGGGCGTATATGGAACGTATGCAACGTGTAACACAATTCATGGACAAGCTTCCACCCGTACTTACGGATGATGAAGTGGGGCAGTGCCTTACCTTAGCAGCTGACATTAAAAAATGGTATTCCCTTTTAGAAAAATACGCAATGACTGCGCTGCTGGAAGGCAAAAACATTGCCGGTTGGAAAGTAGTAGAAGGGCGCAGCAACAGGGCGTTCAATGACATTGACCAGGCATACAAAGCCTTATCTGTATCAGGGATAGACGAATCTTTGCTGTACAAGCGAGTGCCCATCACTCTTACAGATTGCGAAATTATGCTAGGGAAAAAAGGTTTCTCTGAAATGCTGGCGGATTACGTTGTAAAACCTCCTGGCAAACCCACTATTGCTCCGGAGAGTGATCCAAGAAAGAACTATAACCCTGCAATGGCAGATTTTGCAGGACTTGAATCTAATAAATAATTACATATTGAAAGGATGATTTTATGTATCAGAATATCGCAACAAAATGCCTCACAGGTGAGGTAAGAATTTCTTTTGAACATCTTTCCAGACCGTACAGCAATAACGGTGGTGAGCCAAAATATAGCTGCACAATTTTAATTCCAAAAACAGATACAGCTACATATAATGACCTTCTATCAGCGTTACAGACTGCATATGAACAAGGTGTAAATGATAAGTGGAAAGGTTCTCGTCCCCAGCTAAGATACCCAGTAATTTATGATGGCGACGGCGTTAGACCTTCAGGGGAAGCCTTTGGTGCAGAGTGCAAGGGTCACTGGGTTGTAACTGCGTCCAGTAAACAGCAGCCACAGGTAGTACACCAATCAAATGTTTCTGTGCAGTTGAGTGAGACGGATATTTACAGCGGTATGTATGCCCGTGTGACAGTGAATTTTTTCCCTTATGAAAGTAGTGGAAACAGAGGCGTAGGTTGTGGGCTGGGTAATGTCATGAAAACAAGAGACGGCGAGCCTTTAAGTGGTAGGGCAAATGCAGAGAATGACTTTGCCGGTGCAGGAACGCCTGCAGCTGCAATGCCAATGGGCGGCCCCGGAATGCCTGGATATGCGGCAACTCCTATGGGAAACGCTGCAATGCCCGCTGCTTATAATCCTGCCCCCAGATATGCCCCGGCAGCACCTACAGGCAATATTAACCCAATCACCGGCTTACCTATGTAATCGGGTATGAGGGGGCACATATCCGTCGATATTGAAACCTTCTCCTCCGTTGATATTAACAAGTCCGGGCTTTACAAATATGTTCAAAGCCCGGATTTTTCAATCTTACTGTTAGCTTATAGTATTGACGGCGGGGCGGTGGAAATTATCGACCTTACGAAAACGGAGTTACCAATTGTTATTAAACATTGGCTTTTACATTCTGGTCACATAAAACATGCTTATAATGCTGCCTTTGAGTGGTACTGCTTGTCGAAGTATTTTGGTCTAAAGGAAGAGGAAAGAACAGAGTGGTTGAAACAATGGCGTTGTACGATGATGCATAGTCTTTACTGTGGTTACGTGGCTAAACTGGAGGATGCGGGCAAAGCAATAGGATTGCCGCAGGAAAAACAGAAATTAGCAACAGGGAAAGCTTTAATCAAAACTTTCTGCTCACCCTGTAAACCTTCAAGATCCAATGGAAACAGAACGAGAATTCTACCGGAACATGAGCCGGAACGGTGGAACCTTTTCAAAGAATATTGTAAGCAGGATGTTGTTACAGAGATGGAAATTGAAAATAGGCTGTCTCATTTTCCGGTACCTGATTTGGTGCAGGAGCAATGGGTTTTAGATCAGATACAGAATGAGAGAGGCGTTGCCATAGATCTTGATCTGATAGATGGGGCGTTATATTGCGACAGTGTGGCAACGGAAAAGGCAACAAATATTTCTAGGGCAATTACAAACCTTGAAAACCCTAACAGCCTGGCACAGCTAAAAAAATGGATTGGAGAAAGAACGGGAATAAAAATCTCTAGTTTAAATAAGGAAACTGTGGGTGATATGCTGGATGCGGAAATTCCCGTTTCGGTTCGGAGAGTTTTGGAGTTGCGGCAGCAATTGGGAAAAACAAGTGTATCAAAGTATAAGGCTATGACACGGGCTGAATGCACTGATGGAAGATTGCGTGGATCTCTCCAATTCTACGGTGCGAACCGCACAGGAAGATGGGCGGGACGATTAGCCCAGGTGCAGAATCTTCCAAGAACGTACCTCCATGGTGCAGAGTTGGACTTAGCAAGAAAGTTTGTGAAATTGAAAAATCCCAATGCCATACAGCTGACCTTTGGTAGCGTGCAGGATACCCTTTCCCAGCTAGTAAGAACGGCATTTATACCCGAGAAAGGCAAAGTTTTTGTGGATGCTGATTTCTCTGCCATTGAGGCAAGGGTGGTTGCTTGGCTTGCGGGGGAAAACTGGGTTCTGGAGGTATTCCGTACCCATGGAAAGATTTACGAGGCCACAGCGGCGCAAATGTTTGGGGTACCTATTGAAAAGATTGTAAAAGGAACACCCGAATATGCATTAAGACAAAAGGGGAAGGTTGCCACCCTTGCCCTTGGATATAATGGTGGACCAGGGGCACTTATCAACATGGGTGCGTTGAAAATGGGGATACCTGAGGAAGAATTACAAGAAATTGTGTATAAATGGCGAGGTGCAAATCAAGCAATCGTTCGATGCTGGAAAGCCCTGGAGCATGCAGCCATACAAGCAATTAAAACGGGTAGAGCTGTTGGTACCCATGGATTAGTTTTTGCTAGAGAAGCAGACATTACAAAGGGGCAGGACTTCCTTACAATATTGCTTCCTTCAGGGAGAAAGCTTTTTTATGCAAAACCTCATTTAACTTTAAACCAGTGGGGGAATGAATCCATTGGATATTATGGAATGAACCAGACTTCTAAGAACTGGGAACCTACAGAAACCTATGGAGGTAAATTAACGGAGAATGTGGTGCAGGCCATTGCAAGGGATTGTTTGGCGCATACCCTAACTGTTTTGGAAGCCCAAGGGTACAAAATTGTGTTCCATGTTCACGATGAAGTTATTATCGAAATAGAAAAGGAGAAAGCTGACCTTGAAAAGGTTTGCCAGATTATGAGCCAGCCCATACCCTTTGCGCCGGGATTGCCTATGGCCGCAGATGGCTGGGTGGGGGACTATTTTACGAAAGACTGAGGTGACACGTTTTGCAAAATGACAGACAAATAACCATATCTACTGCAGGTAGCAGAAAGGCCACGAACTGGCAGCCTCAGACCATGCGTATAGCAGAATTATTTGAAAAGCTTCGCACTCCTTTGCGGGGAAAAGAAACTCTTTCGGCTTATATGAGCATGAAAAAGCACCAACAGGATGAGCTGAAGGATGTGGGGGGCTTTATTGGTGGCAACCTGACAGGACGTCGTAAAAAGGGTGCGGTATTAAATCGTGATGTAATTACCCTGGATATGGATAATTGCCCCCCTGAAAGCACAAAAGCAATCCTGCAACGCCTTTCTAGCTTAGGAATGATGTACGCCGTATATTCCACACGAAAGCATAGCCCTGCGGCGCCCAGACTTCGTGTTGTGGTGCCGACAGATAGAAAGATGCTTCCGGAAGAATACGAGCCCATCGCTCGTAAATTGGCAGCATTGGTACAACCGGAAATGCATTGGTTTGATCCTACTACCTTTCAAGTGGAACGTCTGATGTATTGGCCCAGTTGCTGTGTAGATAGTGAGTACATATTTACTTATGAAGATAAGCCGTTATTGTCTGCCGACGGAATGCTTGGCACCTATGAAAATTGGTTAAATGTTGCCTCATGGCCACAAGTGCCAGGAGAACAGAAATTACGGGAAAGGTCAGCGGCAAAGCAGGGAGATCCAACAGAAAAGAGAGGTACCGTGGGTGCATTCTGTAGAATTTACAGTGTGGTGCAGGCACTGGAAGTTTTTCTCCCTGGTGTTTATGCGGCTACGGAACAGTCTGACAGATACACCTTCGTAGGCGGTTCTACCACAGGCGGTGCAATTGTTTATGACGATGAAAAATTTCTTTTCTCCCATCATGCCACAGATCCATGCAGTGGACAGTTGGTAAATGCCTTTGACTTGGTTCGACTACATTTGTTTGGTGAACAGGATGATGAAGCAAAAGAAGGTACCCCTACTAATAAATTGCCTAGCTATGACCTGATGTGCCGTAAGGCAATAGAGGATAAGGACGTTCTTGCTCTGCTACAAAAAGAACGTATGGAACAAGCGGAAACAGAATTTAAAGATATACAAGAAGGTTTTGCAGAAACAGAGGATACCCTTGAATGGATGCGCCGGCTAAGGGTACACCCAAAGACAGGACTTCCGGAAAGCACCATTGATAACGTTTGGATTATTCTCGAAAACGACAGAAATCTGAAAGGCAAGTTTGCCATTAATGAGTTTGCCGGCAGAGGTGAAATTCTAGGTGCACTGCCATGGAACGCAGGAGTAAAACGGCGATTTTGGGATGATAACGATAACCAAGGACTTTATTGGTACTTGGAAAAAAGCTATAGAATATCCGGCGCCGCTAAGATAGATGGTGCTCTATCCCTACACAGCAATAAAAATTCCTTTAACGATGTAACAAAGTATTTGAATGAATTAAAGTGGGATGGTACCCCTAGATTGGATACTCTTTTGATAGATTATTTAGGAGCAGAGGACAGTATTTATACAAGAGCGGTTACACGTAAGGCATTTACGGCGGCAGTGGCCAGAGCCTACATACCAGGTTTTAAATTTGACTATATGACCATTTTTACAGGGCCACAGGGTATCGGAAAAAGTACCCTGCTTGCAAAAATGTCAAAAGGCTGGTTCAACGATTCCATAAGAACTTTTGAAGGAAAAGAAGCCAGTGAGCTCCTACAGGGCGTGTGGTTGGTAGAGGTTGGTGAATTGGATGCATTTAATCGCAGTGACGTTGGCCGTATTAAACAGTTTTTAAGCCAACAGGCAGACAGATTTCGTGCTGCATATGGCAGACATGTAAAAGAAATGCCTCGCCGTTGTGTTTTCTTTGGTACCACTAATGATGCGGAATTTTTAACGGACAGAACGGGAAACCGCCGTTTTTGGCCCCTTGTGGTAGGTGCGAGAAAAGCCAAAAAAAGCGTGTGGGCTGATTTAGATAATGACTTAGACCAGCTGTGGGCAGAGGCTGCCATGCGGTTTAAAATAGGTGAGCCTTTGTATTTATCCGGTGATGTAGAAAAGGCAGCCAAGGAGCAGCAAGAGAGCCACAGAAAGACTTCCACCAGAGAAGGTATTATTTCAGATTTCTTAGAACAAAAGGTACCTGCGGATTGGCTTAGTTGGAAGCTGGAACAACGCAGGATGTTCTGGGAAGGGAATGCTGCTTTTGACGGAGAGCTGGTTCCCAGGAAGAAAGTTTGTGCTTTGGAAGTGTGGTGCGAAGCTTTGGGCTGTGATCCAAGGATGATTAGGAATAGTGATACAGCAGAAATAAACAGCATTATTTCAAGCGTAAAAGGATGGAGTAGATTACAAAATCCACAGCCGTTTGGGTATTGTAAAAATCAAAGAGGGTTTAAAAACGACCAACTACAAAGTCCGTTTTAAGATTGTAGTTTTTACAAAAGTCGAAACTACAAAACTACAATTAAATTTTAGTTTGTAGTTGGGTTTGTAGTCGGCGAAAATGCTGATATTTCAGGGGTTTAAGTATATAAAACTACAAAACTACAATCTTTTTTAATAAATAATATAATAAAGAGAATATATAAATATACCCGCCTGCGCCCATATACGCGTATATATAGGGAAATAGATTGTAGTTAGCGCAAATGGAGGCGATTTTTTGCAAGAAAAGGAAATAGAGAAGTACCTCGTAAAACGAGTGAAGGAAATGGGTGGTAAGGCTTATAAGTGGGTCAGCCCGGGAAATGATGGGGTGCCCGATAGGATAGTTTTCTTCCAAGGGATGACTGTTTTGGTGGAATTAAAGGCCCCTGGGAAAAAGCCTACCCCATTACAGATAGCAAAACATAAGGAATTGGAAAGACTGGGACAGAAGGTTGTAGTATTAGACAGCAAGGAAAGTGTAGATGAATTTATGGGGAAAGTAGAGGGTGGTATGTATGAAGTTTGTACCCCATAATTACCAGCAGTATTGCATCGATAGACTTTTAGTAGAGCCGGCTTTGGGGTTATTCCTAGATATGGGATTGGGGAAAACTGTTACCACGCTTTCGGCAGTAAAGGAATTAAAATATTACCGTTTTGCAATACATAAGGTTTTGGTTATTGCCCCAAAAAAGGTGGCCGAAGCAACCTGGAGCAAGGAGGCTGCAAAGTGGGAACACTTGCAAAATCTAAGAATCTCCACAGTGCTTGGCAGTAAGAATAAGCGTGTTGCAGCGTTGGCCGCCACTGCGGATTTGTATGTGATAAATCGTGAAAACGTAGAATGGTTGGTGGATTATTACCGGAACGATTGGCCGTTCGACATGATTGTGGTTGATGAAAGCAGCAGCTTTAAAGATCAGAGTACAAAACGATGGAAGGCCTTAAAACGAATTCGGCCAAGAATAAAAAGAATCGTTTTGCTGACAGGTACACCGGCGCCCAATAACTTGATTGATTTGTGGGCACAGCTTTATTTGCTGGATGAAGGTGCAAGACTTGGCCGAACCATTGGCGGCTTTCGTGAAAGGTATTTTAGTCCGGACAAGCGTTCTGCAGAAAGAGTGTTTACTTACAAGCCAAAGTATGGAGCAGAGGAAAAAATTGAAACTTTGATCGGTGATATTTGTATCTCCATGAAAGCTGAGGATTATTTGGAGCTGCCAGACTGTGTAACAGTAAATACCCCGGTGGCCTTAGACAGCAAAGCGAGAAAAGCATATGAAACATTAGAAAAGACAATGCTTCTTGAAATCAACGATGAAGAAATTACCGCAGATATGGCGGCGGTTCTTACAGGGAAGCTGTTGCAGCTTGCCGGCGGTGCTGTTTATGATGGCAACCATAACGCCCAGGTAATCCATGACTGCAAGATTGCGGCTTTCATGGAACTGATAGACGGGCTTGCCGGAGAGCATGCATTGGTGTTTTATGGGTATCAACATGAGAAGGACAGGCTGTTGAAGGAGCTTGCTAAAACAAAACTTCGGGTAAGAGTCTTTGGCGGGGCAGATGATGAAACGGATTGGAATAACGGTGAGATTGATGTTTTGTTAGCACACCCCATGAGTACTGCTTACGGCCTTAATCTTCAGGATGGAGGACACCACGTAATCTGGTATGGACCTACGTGGAGTTTGGAACAGTATCAGCAGGCAAATAAAAGGCTGCATCGCCAAGGGCAGAAAAAGCCGGTTATCATTCACCATTTGATTGCAGAGGAAACGGTGGACGAGGATGTTATCGAGGCTTTGGAAAATAAGAGTGGTACCCAAGAGGCGTTACTTGGAGCATTGAAAGCAAGAATCGAAAAATATAAGGGGGCTTCATTTTGAAAATGGCGGATTACAGCAGGGGCAGGAATGACGGCCTTGCCCTTGCATTGAAAATAGTAAAAGAGGACGGGATCGAAGCGCTGGAGAAGGAAATAAAGTTTCGGGGGGTTAGTAATATACATACACCGTTAGCACAAAAGGATTTGGAAAAAGCACTTGCCCCTATCAAGGAGCACACGATTGCCACAATGTTGGCCATGTCCATTCATGTTTTATACGATGAGTTTGATTTCCGTACAGTACGGCTAAATCGTTTTAGGGATAGGTTCAATAGCAAAGTGGACTGTCTCCTTGATGATATGGTGACTTGGGGCGATATTGTGAAGGATATTCAGGAAAAAACAAAGATGGTGATTGCTATACCACATAACGAGTAAGGAGCTGAATAGATTGCTAAGAAAAGAATTGCTGTATGGTGTTATTTTTTTGGTCGGGGATGAAATGAATGAGGCTAACCGCAAGTTTCCATTGTTTGCATCTAACCATGAGGGTTATGCCGTAATCAAAGAGGAAATTGAAGAGGCTGTTGAAGAGTGCAATTTGACGGTAGACAATTTAGAAATCCTGTGGAGCATAATTCGTGAAAACGGTGTTGGATTAGAATCCGTGAATTACATAAAGCAGCATGCGATAAAGGCAGCAGCTGAGTTTATTCAGGTTGCGGCAATGTGTGAAAAGTATGTACTGAGTACCGGTAGAAGATAAAACCAGAAAGGAGTAAGAGGTTTGCTGGCCAGCAATAAATCTGGATTTACTCCTGTGATGATATGGGACAAGAATTATTTAATGACAACATGGATCTCGCTTATTTTATCTTGAGAAGATACTTCCCTTGGTATAAGAATGATGAAGATGCAAAGCAAATTTGCTTAATCGGACTTTGGAAAGCAAGTGAAAAATTCAATCCAGATAAAGGATATGAGTTTTCAACTTTTGCTGCAAGGGTAATTATGAATCAAATGCGGATATTTCTTAGGGACGAAAGAAAGAGAAATAAAATCAAGTACGTTGATAATATTGCATACTTTGAGGGTGAACAGTTCGACATTATAGAAATAATACCTGACAAATATGCGGGTGAGGTTTCATTGGGGTTTTGCTTTAAAGAGCTGTCGGAAAAGTTAAATGAGAGGGAAACACAAGTTCTGCAATTGAAGATCAAAGGGTATAACCAGACGGAAATTGGGAATAGGTTGAATTTATCACAGGTAACGGTATCTAGATGTTTGAAGTGCATTGTAAGTAAGTTGTAGAGAGGTTATTTGTTATGAACAACAATCCAGGAAAATGAAAAAGCCACCCAAAAGGGTGGCCATGTAGAAGGCTTAGTTAGCGCAAACATTGACAGCACGTGTTTTACGGCTATCTCTGGGATCTGCTTCTGTATCGAAAGTTACTGCCTGGCCTTCATTTAAAGATTTGAAACCATTTGTCTGGATGGAAGAGAAATGTACAAATACATCTTCTCCGCCGTTAGCGGGTGTGATAAAACCAAAACCCTTATCTGCATTAAACCATTTTACTGTACCGTTATTCATAATCAGTACCTCCTAAAAAATATTATCTCGAGCATATAAATAAAAAAGTTCTCAAGCATTAGTCAGATAATAATTATCGACTAGGACTTAAGAACGAATAATCATATATACGAAATTAATATCAGTATACAGCAACAAAAATGGTTTGTCAAGAAATATTTTACAGGAATGAAAGGATATACAGATTCATGTGTTTTGAGAGGTGATTAAGTGAGTTGGAAGAATAAGAAGATTATACTAAAGACGATGGTGTGGTGCGGAATTTACAGCGCATTAGGAGGCTTATGGCAGACATTAGAATACATGTTTTATGGACAAGCAATCACAAGCTATGAAGATACGCTTGTAGGAATAATTGTTACTTTTGCAATTTATAAGCTTTTTATGAATGGGATTTCATTTGAATAGTGAGGTGATGTTGTTGGGGAAAGAATTATTAACGCAGTATGCTGATCTTCAATTGGAAATTGAGGATTTGCAACGGAGAATTCTAAAGACTGAATCGCAGATAGAACGCATACAGGCAGGCGGTACGGTATTAGATTCAGTAAGGGGGACAAGGTTAGATGGTACTATTGGGAATATACGTATTGAGGGATTTCCTGTGGTTAGTCTTGATGAAAAACTGGATCGGCTTCACCGCTATAGAACCCAGCTGTATAGATCAAAGAAACGTGCTGTTGATTTGGTAAGCGAAGTTGAGCAATACATAAATTCCATTGAAGATTGCCGTATGAGGAGGATTATCAGATACCGATTTATTGATAAGCTTTCATGGAATGCTGTGGCGGATAAGATGGGCGGAAACAATACAGAAGGTAGCATAAAAATGGCGATTTCAAGATTCATAGATAAATCGTAAAGTTGTTACACATGTTACATTTCGATATAGTACAATGGTACTAGTAAGAAGTGTATGATTGATAAACCCTCCTCGGGAAAGGACATCGAAAGGTGTCTTTTTCTGTGGAGATAACTTTACCTGAAAGATATACTTCTGGGAAATTTTGTGTTATACTAAAAATAAAGGCGGTGTTTAATATGGGTGACAAAAGTCCAAAAAATAAAGAGGCAAAGAAGAAAAAGGAAACTGTAGACAACACTGGCAGCACTGTAAAACAAGGTGGAAAGAAAAAGAAAAAAACGTATGAATAACAGCTTAACCGACATTTAACCATGTCGGTTTTTTCATGATATTATAATAACGTGAAAATTTAACAACTCTCCTTATGGGCATTGGAGGAAGCTGGTGCCCTAAACTTTTCGACAAATGGTAGGAATTTGAAATTTTGTGTCGAATTGTAAGGGTGGAGGTGTAATGATTATGCAGGATAGGGATAAAGAATTATGTCAGGAATACTTAGAAGAACTTAATCAGGATTGCATGAAAGAAAGGGACTATACAGAAGAGAACACTGAAAGAAGTGAAGGGGAATATCAAAGGGACTATACCCGTATTATGTATTCATCTTCATTTAGAAGGTTACAAGGAAAAATGCAATTGTTAGGCTTGAAGGATAGCAGTTTTTTTAGAAATAGACTAACGCATAGTTTAGAAGTGGCTCAAATTGCACGTTCAATTGCTGAAAAAGCCGGGTATGATCCGAAGTTATCTTTTATAGTTGAGGCAGGAGCCTTGGCGCATGACTTAGGAAATCCTCCTTTTGGTCACGCCGGGGAAAGATTTTTGAATGATGCGTATATGTCGATTGGTGGATTTGAAGGGAATGCACAAACGTTAAGAATTTTGACAAAACTTGAAAGAAAAAAGCCGGAGTACAGGGGGCTAAATTTAACACGTAGAACTTTGCTTTCCTGTATTAAATACTTCGCCACCGCAGAAGACAGCAAGTTTAATATAAATAAGAAATTTATATATAATGATAACTATGAAGAAATTTTAAAATTTAAAAATGATAATAAGATTACTTTTAGAACTCTCGATGTACAAGTTGTTGACATCGCGGATGAAATTGCTTATGCAGCACATGATTTAGAAGATGGATTGCGTGTAAAAGCATTTACTATTGATGATGTCTTGCAAGAATTTTGGAATAGGTGTAACTTCGGTGATGAAGGGAAGAGATTGTGTATAGGAGCCTTCATGAAGTTTGAAGGAATTGTTGATGCAGCAAAAAAAACAGCAGGGTATAAAAGAGGTATAAGAATAACGTCATCAGAGTATTTGCACTTGTTTGGAAAAGAATTAGCTTCTAAAATTATAAACACAGCTATTGAAGACATAGGAATGGTACCAGTTGACAAACAACTTCGGAATAAAACTAAAAGCGAAAGAGAAGAAGAATTAGGATTTCCAAGCAAAGAGGTAAGAGATTTAGTTGGTGGGCTTAAAGATATAGTTTTCGAGTGCATCAATCACAATAGTGACGTATATCACTATGAACAACAGGGTAAAAAAGTAATAAATTTTTTAGCGGAATTTTATACAGATGGGAATATTAAATACCTTCCTCCTGAATATCGTGCATCTGAGTGGACAGAATATGGAAAACCTAAATCCCAGGAGAGATTGACTTGTGACTATATTGCTGGTATGATGGATTCCTATGCGATAAAACAATATGAAAAATATTCAGGAAAGAAATTTGAAGGATGAAGGTAAAACTATGAATAAATTAATGGGGTTTTATGAATTAAACAGCATGAATCTTCCGTCAATTCCATGGAAAGAATATACAGAAAATACGATTCTTGATGACAGTCAGTTATGGACGATACGTAGTGCTGTCTACCAAGGTGATGATTTGAATCTTCCGAGGTTGGTGGGGGTATCTTCTGCTGAGGCAAAAGCTTTTGCTGATAGCTTAGTAAATAAGTTGGGTGATAATGGAATGGTAATTTGCTACCCTTTCTTTATTGCTAAAAAGAGTGGAAACCTGAATATTTTTTCAAACTCGGTGGTTATTGAGGCTGTGAAAGACGATTTATGGAATTTAGTGACGTACCATAAAATTGATGTTACTATTCAAATTAATAATGATGGTGAATTTCGGAAAGGTGATGCCGAATTTCTAACTAAAGAAGAAATAAATAACCTGTTAATTTATGTGGGTGAGATACGAAAACTTTTTAGGGATGATCTGACAGAGGGGAAAAGTGTTTTGCTTGAATGGAGTTTTGCGCAAAATAGCGGCATTAATAAGACCCCAATTGGAAGTGAATATTTAGTGTTTTATGAAGCAAGGACTGTTGAATAACATTAATTAGCACTCATATGAGTGCTTTTTTATTGCAACGAAAGGGGCGGTAAAATGCCAAAAGGCAAGGGCGGACGACCGCCGAAATACAAATGCAAAGAAGAAATTGAGGGATTGATTGAAACCTATTTTGAAGAATGCGAGGGAATTCCTTGGCTTGATGAAGAAGGGAAGCCATTGCAAACGGATAAGGGCTTTATTATTTACAAAAAACAACCTAAGCCTCCAACTGTAACAGGTTTGGCTTTGGCGCTTGGCTTTAATAGCCGAATGTCACTGTTAAATTACCAAGGTAAAAAAGAATTTATGGACACGATTACACGTGCGAAGTCTTACATTGAAGAATATGCCGAGCGTCGGCTATTTGACAAAGACGGTGTGCAGGGTGCAAAATTTAGCCTGATTAATAATTTTAAAGGCTGGTCAGATAAACCGAAAGAAGATTCGGACAAGGAGATTTACGAAAAGTTAGATGTTATTCTGGAGGGGATTAATCATGCAGCTAAGTAGCAAACAAAAGGAATTTTGGAACAATGCTAATTCCCGCTGGAATGTTAAATCAGGGGCTACACGTTCGGGAAAGACTTACATGGATTATTATGTCATACCCAAACGCATTCGGGCTGTGGCTGGCAAGGACGGGCTTGTGGTTATCCTGGGAAACACAAAGGGTACACTGCAGCGCAATATCATTGAACCCCTTCAGAACATTTGGGGAATGCAGCTTGTTTCTGATATTCGTTCTGACAATACGGCGATGCTGTTTGGGGAAAAGTGTTACTGCCTAGGCGCTGATAAAATTAATCAGGTAAACCGCATACGAGGCTCTAGTATTAAATACTGCTACGGTGATGAGGTAGTGACTTGGCATCCGGATGTTTTCAATATGCTTAAGTCACGTCTGGATAAAAGCTATAGCAAGTTTGACGGTACATGCAACCCGGAGGGGCCTAATCACTGGTTTCACAAGTTCCTGCAAAGTGATGCGGATTTATACCTGCAGCAGTACACAATTGATGATAACCCTTTTAATGCAAAAGAGTTTGTGGAGAACCTTAAAAAGGAGCATAAGGGTACCATTTTTTACGATAGATACATACTTGGCCTGTGGGTTGCAGCAGAGGGCATTATTTATCGTTTATTTGCCGATGATACAGAAAGGTACATCCTAAAAGAAAATCCAAAGGTTGCATTTGCAACAATCGGCGTTGACTTCGGTGGGAATGGATCCGCCCATGCTTTTAGTTGCACCGGCTTTACACAATCCATGAAAGAGGTTGTGACATTAGAAGAATACTACAGAAAAGAAATTATCAGTCCTACTCAACTTGAGCAGGACTTTGTTGATTTTGTGGAAATGTGCAAATCAAAGTACAAGGTTGCAGAAGCTTACTGCGACAGCGCCGAAACAACGTTAATTCAGGGGCTCAGAAATGCCTGTGCCAAGAAAGGAATAGCAATCTCAATAAAGTCTGCAATGAAAAAAGAAGTAAACGACAGAGTCAGGTTTTATTGCAGGCTCATGTCTTCAGACCGTTACAAGATTTCAAAGAACTGTATCCACACCATAGAGGCCTTTCGGACTGCTTTGTGGGACAGTAAATATATTACGAAGGACAAAAGGCTGGATGATGGCACAACTAATATTGACAGCCTTGACGCACAGGAGTACAGCACGGAGCCGTATATGAAAGCAATTATGAGTATATAAGGGGGTGATTTAGTGCAAGCAATTCTACAATATTTGAGCAGAGAAGGGTATGACTCAGTTGACAGTAGCTATTATGCAAAGATTGCTTTATGGCTTAGCTGGTACAAGGGCAAGGTTGTACAGTTTCATAACTACAGGCAGTACAACGGCATGAAGAAAATAAACAGAACCAGAAAAACCTTGGGTATGGCCAAGAAGGTATGCGAGGACTGGGCGAACCTTGAGTTAAACGAAAAAGTTAGTATTGTAATCGATGATGAGAGTATCAACAATGCTGTTCATGGTGTACTGGAAGACAACAACTTTCGTATAAAAGGAAATCAGCTTCTTGAAATAGCCTATGCCCTAGGTACAGGGGCGTTTGTGGAATATCTGGACGGTGAAAAGATTTGCATTGATTATATTCGTGCAAGCATGATTTACCCTCTACAATGGGACAACGGCGAGATATTAAGCTGTGCTTTTGCCAGTGAGCGTGTCAACGGCAAAAAGAAACTGGTATATCTCAACATTCACGAAAGACAGGAAAATGGATTTTATGTAATCAGGAATCGCATGTTTGAGAGAAATGGGAATAATTTAACTGCCGTGGAGCTCCCCGAAGGATTAGTGGAGGAATACAACACAGGGAGCAGTGTGCCATGGTTTCAGGTGATTACTCCGAACATTGTGAACAATGTGGATTTGGATTGTCCTATGGGGGTTTCGGTTTACGCCAATGCAATAGATCAGCTTGAGGGCGTGGATCTGGTGTATGACAGTTACTTAAATGAATTCCGCTTAGGCAAAAAGCGCATTATTGTACCCAATACCATGGCTAGAATGATGATTGAGGACAGCGGCACTGTGAGCCCTCTCTTCGATGATAATGACACAGAGTTTTATTCACTGGGTATCGAGGGAGAAGAGAATCAAAAGATACAGGAAATCAACATGGAAATCAGAGCTGATGCGCACGAAAAGGCAATCAGCAGAGCATTGAGCTTATTATCTGATAAGTGCGGACTAGGCGAAGACCGATATAAATTTGAGAATAGCGGATTGAAGACGGCAACGGAAGTGGTTAGCGAAAAGTCTGAGTTATATCAAAATCTCAGGAAGCATGAGCTTATTCTTGAAGGGGCTTTGATTCATTTAGTGAAGGCCATTGCAACCATGCTGGGGTATCGGAATGAAATACAGGTAACAATTAACTTTGACGATAGCATTATTGAGGATACGGCGGCAGAGAAACAGCAGTTTCTACAGGAAATAAGGGATGGGATTCGGCAAAGGTGGGAATATCGAGTACGGTTCTTTGGTGAGACGGAGGAAGAGGCAAAGGCAAATGTTACAGATTCACAGAGCAACAACATGCTGATGGGGTTTGGTGATGAATAATGCTGAAACCAAAGTATATTGAACAGCTTCCCGAAAATCTGATTGAGCTGTACAGTCAGTTGGAGCAGGATATTCTTGCTGATATGGCAAGGCGCTTAAGCACTTATAATTATTATATACCTGCTGCACAATGGCAGCGAGATAAGCTGATTGAATTGGGTAATTTTGAGGACTGGATCATAAAAGCTTTAGCCAGCAGAACGAGCATGACCCAGGAAGAAATAAAAGCCCTAATGGAAGAAGCGGGCATGAAAGAACTAAAGTTTGATGATAGAATTTATAAAGCCGAAGGGCTTAATGTGCCTCCTATCTCCGCTTCCCCTGCTTTGCTGGATGTAATCAACACGGGGATTAGAAAAACAAACGGACTGTTTGAGAATTTGACCAATACAACCGCCAGTACTGCGACAAAGCAATTAGAAAATGCCTTGGATCGGGCGTATATGCAGATTATAAGCGGTGCATTCGACAAGGAAACCAGTGTTAGAAATGCAATAAAGGACTTGGCTCGTCATGGTGTTGGAGCCATTACATATCCCACAGGAAAGACGGACAGCTTGGAAACCGCAGTAAGACGTGCAGTTGTTACAGGAGTGAACCAGACAACGTTAAAACTGCAAGAGGCAAGGGCGGAGCAAATGGGCAGTGATCTTGTGGAGACTACCGCCCATGCCGGTGCCAGACCTTCTCATGCTGAGTGGCAGGGGAAAGTATTCAGCTTAAGTGGCAAGAGTGAAAAGTATCCTGATTTTAAAAGCTCCACGGGTTATGGAACAGGCGCAGGTCTTGGAGGGTGGAACTGCCGACATAGTTTTTATCCGTACTTCGAAGGATCGCCACAAGCATACACCAATAATGAATTAAAGGGATATAATTCAAAGAACGTGGAATATAATGGCCTGAAAATGACGGAGTATGAAGCTTCACTGCAACAACGAAGCATTGAACGAAATATACGGCGTTGGAAGCGTGAGAAAAAAGCCATGGAAGCCGCTGGATTTCCCACTGAGGAGGCAAGTGCAAAAATATCTAAGTGGCAGGCGGCTCAAAGAGATTTCATTGACCAGACGGGACTAAAACGACAGTATAACAGGGAACAAATTTACACGAATGGTGTTGTAAAGTCAGGAAAAGATAGTATAATAAGATTAAATAAAGATGCTGAAGAATATCTTAAAACCCTTGATTTTTCGCAAATGGATAGGTACAAGGGAAAGCTTAGCAATAGAGCGGTTCGAAAGTGGTATAAACACCATGATGAAAGCATTTTGAGTTCTATTGACCAGCAGTTGCCTTTGGAAGAACGTGCACGTAAAGCTTGTAGTTTAAGAATTCAATATCGTGAGCAGGCCAGACAATTAATGCGTGATGAGGTTGCAAGGAAAGAGCTTCAGGAGAAATTTCCAAGCAGAACGTTTGAACAATTGGTTGCACATAAGAAAAAGAAGTATGGGTTATCTGATGAAGAAGCTTATCAGGACATTTTGAGAAGCAGTCAAACCACAAATAAGGACTTTGATGAAAAGGCGGGTGTTTGATTATGAAAACCTATAGAGATATTCAAGGTGAACTGTTTATACTAGGACCTTGTAACTTCAACAGAGAAGATGAACGGGTTCTATTTCATATTATTTTAAAAAGCTTAGGAGATCATCAAGGAATCACTTTGGAAAAAGTAAGGTCGTTGCCTTATTGTGATATTGTAGATGGACATTGCGAAAAAGGAGATTTCTTTGTTTCTATAGATCTGAATGATGGCTGTGAAATTAAAAGTAAAAATAGTGATGTGATAGATTTTTTGGAAAAGCTGTTACATTAAACCACTCGGACAAACGTTTGAGTGGTTTTTTCATATAATGAATTAGGGGGTGGTACCAAAATGAAGAAGTTACCAATGGGCTTGTAGCGTGGAGGTGATCCCTTTTATCTCGTCTTTGAGTACAGACGTTAAACAGGCTCTTTTTTGATGCAGAGAATTCGCTTGCCTGAGCGACATACAGGCGAGGCACGAGACACGCGACCTCGTAGAAAAGCGTAGCCTAGAAAGGAGTAAATATGAAACGTGATTTTTTAGAGGGCATGGGGCTGTCAAAGGAAAATGTAGATAGTATCATGGCCGAAAATGGGAAAGACATCAAAGCAGTACAAGACGAGCTCACTACTGCAAACACAACAATTACAACCCTGAAAAACACTGTGGCCAAGTTCGATGGGGTTGATATTGAAAAGCTTAAGGGTGATGCTGCCACTTGGGAAAAGAAATATAACGATGACATCAACGCGCTAAAACTCAATTCTGCGCTGGAAGCCGCTTTGGTAGGTGCCAAGGTTAGGGATGCAAAAGCTGTAAAACCATTCTTAAACCTGGAGTTAATCAAACTGGACGGGGATAAGCTTTTAGGATTCGAGGAGCAGCTAAAGAGCGTAAAAGAAACAAAAGGCTTTCTGTTTGAGGATGATGTAAAGCCTGCTTTTAAAACAGGTATCAAACAGTCAGGCACAGACGGTGGTAATGACAAAAAAGAAGAAGCGAACGCAGCCTTAAGAGCTGCATTTGGAAAAGGAGAGTGAAATAATTTATGCCAATTTCAAGAGAACAGGCGGAAGCCTTAATTCAGGAGCAATTGATTAATACCATTCAGCAGGACACGCCAAAGTCCTCTGTATTTATGGGGATGGCGAGAAAGCTTCCCAATATGACCAGCAAACAGACCAGAATGCCGGTACTGGATATGCTGCCTATGGCGTACTGGGTTAACGGTGATATGGGCTTTAAGCAGACCAGTGAACAAGCATGGGACAATGTGTATCTCACTGCGGCAGAGCTTGCGGTAATTGTACCCATTCCTGAGGCTGTTATTGATGATGCATCCTTTGATATTCTTGGGGAAGTACAGCCAAGGGTTGTTGAAGCAATTGGCCAGAGAGTAGACAGTGCAGTTATCTTCGGTATCAATCGCCCTAGTGATTGGGACTTAGACATTATCTCAAGGGCAAGACAGGCGGGGAACAATGTTTCTGTTGGTTCTAATCCTGATTACTATGATTTAATCATGGGCGAGAACGGGGTTATCTCCAAGGTGGAAGAGGACGGCTATATGGCAACAGGCGTTATTTCCGGAATGGGAATGAGAGCCAAACTAAGAGGCTTGAAAACAGAATACGGACAGCCTATTTTCAAGACGGATATGCAGGGATCCACACAGTATGCCCTGGATGGTGCGCCTATGTATTTTCCTGACAATGGTTCCTTTGACAACAGTGTATGCCAAATGATTGTCGGTGATTTTAAACGTGCTGTTTATGCAATTAGACAGGATATTACGGTGAAAATTTTGGATCAGGGTGTGATTCAGAATCCTACCACAAAGGAAATTGTGTACAACCTTGCACAGCAGGATATGATTGCCCTCAGAGTTGTATTTAGAATGGGCTGGGCTTTACCAAACCCTGCAACAAGGATTGACGAGGATAGAGTGGGTTGTCCTTTTGCTTACTTAGAACCAGCAACAGCGGTTACAACACGGGCGGTTACTTTTACTGTGACAGATAATGCAGAAATGCCAAAAGCAATCGGTGGGGTCGTTGTTGAAATGAACGGTGCAAGACTTAAGACCAATGCAAGTGGTATTGCAGTATTTAATCTGAGAGCTGGTACATATACCGCCAAGATTAAGAAAAAAGGTTTCTCCACTGTAACAGAAACGGTTGTTGTTTCCGGTGCAGCAGTTTCCAAAGAGATTACGCTTATTGCAAATGACTAAGGGGGTGTAAGCAATGGCTTACGCCTCTTATGAGTATTATACCCAAGAGTTTTTCGGTAGGTTAATTCCTTCGATTGAAGAGTTTGACCGCTTGGCAGAAAGAGCAAGTGAATATCTTGATTCAATTACAATGCGGAACGCTAAGTCTTTTCGTGACAGTGGGAATGAATTAAAAAGGGCCTGTTGCGCTATTGCTGAGATTATCGTATCAGAGGAAAGTTGCCAGGGTAAAAATAGTGAAAGTGTTGGAGCATGGTCCGTAAGCTACACCTCGAAAAAAGACCTAAATATCCAAAAGTATAATATTGCAAAGCAGTATTTGCTCCACACAGGACTGCTGTATCAAGGAATGAGGTGATTTTATGTTTCCACATACTATCACAGTTTATAGAAATGAAAATGGCATATGGAAAAGATATTATGTCTATGGCGTACTCTGGCAGGATTCAGAGGCGTTTAATACTATAAAAAGCGGCCTTAAGGATGCAAATTCTTTAAGGCTGTTTATTCCTCATTCCTGCAATTTTGAACCTTTAAAAAAGGATATGGTACTGAAAGGCATTGTTGATTATCAAGTGCAATCAAAGCCGTCAGAGCTGTATCCTCTGGGGGATGTGCGAACAATCACAACAGTTGATAGATTTGACTTTGGTGGACTGAAACACTATGAGGTAGGGGGGAGATAGTCATGGGGAAGTACATTGAAACGCCCAGAGGCAGAATCATTCAAACTTCCAGAGGTAAGGCTCAGCTCATATGGAATCCAGAGTTTCAGCCTAAATGGAACGGTAGATATAACGCCGCCCAAATATATGTTGACGACGAAGTTTTAAGGCTGTCTGATCCATATGTTCCATTTCAAAGCGGCATGCTGAAATTGAGCGGCCAGCTTGGAACAGTAATTGGCAGCGGGCTTGTGGTCTATAATGCCCCCTATGCAAAGTATCAGTATTATGGATATGTAATGGCTGGCAGAGCTCCAAAGCAGCTCACAGACATTCCGATTACATATAAAGGGGCACCGAAACGAGGAAAGCTTTGGTTTGAACGGATGAAGGCTGACCATAAAGAAAGTATCATCATTGGCGCAAGAAGAAGGGCAGGAGGTAATTCTTAATGAGCATCTTAAAATCAGTACAGGAATATTTGGAACAATTTGAAGGGATGGAGTTGCAGCCTATCATGACCGACGGGACGGATACTGAGGTAAAAAGCTATGCCTTGGCACCATCGGGAAACAGCAAAACTATTACCGATATTTTGGGTAAGCGCACCTACATAAACAATTACGTGTTTTATGCAAAGGAATACGTTGGAAGTGAAGCGGATCGGCAGGATAATTATGAATTCCTTGATGACTTTTTTGAGTGGATAGAAGATAACAATGAAAATGAGGTATTCCCTGTTATTAAAGGTTATCAAGTAGAAGAAATGAGCGCCACAAATGTACTTCTTTTCGATGTTGGGGAAGATGGCAAGGGGACGTATCAAATTCAAATACAATTAAAATTACAGAAAGGGTGATTCATATATGGGAAAAATTAAAAGGAGTAAATTTGCTACGTTTTTAAAAACGGGCAGTGGCTCAGGGGGCTCATGGTCTTTGGTTGGGGAAGGTGTTACCGGTATGACGGTAAGCTATAACCCCCAGACCAGTGATGAAACATATATCCATCAGGATAGCGGTACCACAGACGTGGAAAGCTACAAACCAACATCCAGCGTTCCTATGACTGCGGTTCAAGGTGATCCTGTATTCGACTTTGTAGATGGCTTAAGGAAGAAAAGAGCTGTATTGGATGAAGCAAGAAGCGAGGTGTGCCTTGTTTATTTGTACGAAACCGCAACGGGTGGGGCTTATCCAGCTGAAAAGAATACCTGCTCCATTCAGATTGACGATTTTGGCGGAGAGGGTGGCGGTTCGAACGTCATTAATTTTACCATTAATTTTGTGGGTGATCCCGTACCTGGTACGTTTAATCCAAGTACAAAAGCATTTACTGAGGATGCGTGAGGCTGTGTTTGTTTTCAGGGCATCAATTGTGTAAAGGTGCCCTGATTTCTTTATATGCAAATAAGGGGGTAAGGTATGGAAAGTATTAAGTATAACGATGGTAAAATTCGTCTAATGATAAATGATGATCCTGATCGAGTAATTACATTTGCTCCAGATGATGTTGGCTTTGTTAGCCGGTATTATGAGCTTGTGGATTTCATTGAAGGAAAGCAAATGGAGTATGTTCAAAAAGCGGAAGAAATAGATAAAAGCAGTGATATGAAAGATAAGGATGGTTTAAAGCTTTACAAAACAATGTGCGAGGATATAAAGAATCAAATTGATTATGTATTTGGTAATGGAACAAGCCAAGCAGTTTTTGAGGACTCTTTACGTTTGGATATGTTTGAGCAGTTTTTGGTTGGGATAGTTCCGTATGTGAAAAAGGCACGTGAAAATAAAGTTAGGCCGTATTTGCAAAACACGAACGGGGTGCTTTAATGAGTAACTATCTAACTTCTGGATACCCTACGAAGGTTAAAGTAGGTGAAGAGTTGTTTGAAATTACAACAAATTATAGAGATTGTATTAAAGTTTTATTAGCTTTAGATGATGATGATTTAACTAATTTTGAGAAACAATCTATTTTGTTGCAAATTATGTATCGGCAAGTCCCGGCTAACATTGAGATGGCTATTCAGAAAGTTCTTTTGTTCCTTAACTGCGGAGTGGAAGAAATGCAAGGCTCAGGTATGAAAGTATATTCTTTTTGTCAGGACGATAAATATATTTTTTCTGCAGT
The DNA here is from genome assembly GCF_031981185.1 of Anaerotignum sp. Lineage (GTDB taxonomy): Bacteria > Bacillota > Clostridia > Lachnospirales > Anaerotignaceae > Chakrabartyella. The sequence goes on from NZ_DALYUL010000006.1 coordinate 23,595, forward strand.
GGATCAAGTTTTACAAGGAAGACTATCGCTGGGAGAGGCCGTTCATTGGTGGGAATTTGTTTCTGCATTTATGGAGATGCCTGATGACTGTGTCATGAGTAAAATTATTTATTATCGAATGCGATATGCCGCAGGAAAATTAACAAAAGAGGAAAATGAGATTTGGAGAAAAAATAGAAAGCTGTTTTTGTTAGACATTAAAGAAAGTAATGAAGATGTTAATTCCAGAAATGAGTTTATGAATCGCCTTTACGGAAGATATTGAAAAATATTGGAAATTGCAGTATGATATTATTAGAGTTTTCCGAAAGGGGCAATTATTATGGGCCTATTTGGTTCACCGGATTTATATCCTTATGATCAGATCGAAAAAAAATGTGTTGCTTGTGGCAAGATGGGTACTGGAAAGTTTTGCTCTGAGTGTGGAGTACCATATAAACGTCATGCTAAGTATTTTAGTACTGCAGCGACAATAGTAATAACAATGTCTATTGTAATTTTTAGCTTATGCTTTATTGCAGGAGGTACAAATTTAGCAAGTTTATTCCTTTCTGCTATGATTGCCGCTAGTGTTTGTTTTTTTGGTAATTTAATAAATATGATACTGTGCTTTTTTAAGAAAAGAAGAAATAGGCTTTACTTAATACATGCGTTATTATCTCTAGCAATTTTGTTTATTGCATTTTTATTATACGGATTAATATGTATAAATTAATTAATTTTAGCACTCAATAGTGAGTGCTTTTTTTATGTAAAAAACAGAAAGGGGGTGTATTTATGACGACTAGTTATGATGGTTATATAAGAATTGATACCAGACTTGAAACATCAAATTTTAACAAGGAGATATCACTAATTCCTAGTAAATTATCCAAGCTAAAGATTGCAGCGGGAGCACTTGGTACGGTATTTGCAGCGGCCTTTACTGTGAAGAAGATAGTTGAAGTTGGGAGACAAGCTATTTCTTTAGCATCAGATTTACAAGAAGTACAGAATGTCGTTAATACAGCATTTGGTAGTATGTCAGATCGATGTAATGAATTCGCAGAGAATGCCATTGAGAGCTTAGGTATGAGTCAATTGGCAGCAAAACAATTCGCTTCTACATATATGGCAATGGGAAGAGGTTCTGGAATTGCTATGAAAAGAGCAGCAGATATGGCTATTGGTGCCACAGAACGAATTGGCGACGTTGCGTCCTTTTACAATAAATCTTTTGAAGAAGTGGATACAATGATGAAATCGATTTGGACGGGTGAAACGGAAAGTCTAAAGCAAATCGGTGTCGTTATGACGCAGTCAAATCTACAGCAATTTGCATATACCCAAGGTATTAAAAAGAAAATTGCTACAATGAGCCAAGCGGAGATGATACAACTTAGATATGCATATGTTATGCAGCAAACATCGTTAGCTCAAGGAGACTTTTTAAGAACAAGTGATAGTTGGGCAAATCAGACTCGTATTTTAAGCGAAAACTGGAAGGAGTTTTTAGGTATCCTTGGCAGTGGTCTTATTAAAGTTCTTATCCCTGTAGTTCAGTTCTTAAACGAGGTAGTAAAGGCATTAGTAGGTATTGCAAAGGTAGTTGCAGCTGTCTATCATATGTTGGCTGGAGAATCAATTAATGATTCTACTGAGGATATATCAGGGGCAGTAGGGAATTTAGCAGAAACGTCTTTAGATGCTGCAGAGGGGCAAGAGGGTTTAGCGGACGGAATTAAAAGTGCGAGTGCTGCTGCAAAAAATGCACTGGCCAACTTTGATGATTTAGACGTGCTGCAAAATAATTTAGGTGGCGGTTTGAGCGGTATCGGAAATTTTGATATTCCAGAATTTGCTTTTGATAAAGGAACTCTTGAAAATACGAAAAGCAGAGTTAAGGATTTTACGGACGATATAAAAAAGTTGTTGGTGGGACTAAAAAATGACGTTGAAGATTTCGTAATACAACCTGTAATAGCTCAGCCAGTAATTCCAAAATTACCAGTTCCTGTTTATAGACCTGAGTGGGGTCTGGTTCCACCGGGAATACCTGTGCCAGAGTTCCCTCCGCTACCGTTGCCTATTTATGAACCAGAATGGGGATTGGTACCAACTTTACAACAAGAATTGGGTTTGGTTTATGGAGAATTAACAGAGTTCGCTTTTCAACTGCAGTATGCGCTGGAATACGCTTTAGGAAACTCTCAGATTGTATTCGATACTGCGATTAGTAATGCAGCTATGGCTTTTGCAAATGCAAGAATAAATTTTGGTTTAACTAAAGATGCAATGATCGCAAATGCAAATGCGTGGATTTCAGAAACTTCAACTGGCTTCCAGCGATGGAAACAGAACATATCTACAGCAGTATATGATACGGCAAGAAATGCTATTGATAACTGGAACGCTGCACTTGAAACAACCAGTATTAACTCAGCAGCATGGATAAATTCAATGTCTCAAAATTTTGTCAAATGGGGAGAGGGAATGCTTAAAGCTTCTTGGGATGCAGCGAGTGGAATGGCAAACAATATGTTAAGCGGCTTTAGAACTATTTGGGAAAACTTTAAAGAATTAATGAGTGGTATTGGTGAAAGTATCAGTACAAAGTGGCAAGAGAACAAGAGCTGGTTAGTACCTACACTGGTAATAGGAGCGGCCGTTGCTGTAGGAGCGGGGTTGGTTTTATCGGGTGGCACACTGGCTGCACCATTGGCTGCGGGTGCTGCTATGGCGGTACCAATGCTTGCCACGGGGGCAGTAATTCCACCTAATCAAGAATTCCTTGCTGTCCTGGGTGACCAGAAAAGCGGTCGAAACCTGGAAGCGCCCGAAGGTTTGATTCGTCAGATCATGAGAGAAGAATTGGCTGGTTTGGGGGCAACGGATGGTGGTAGTGGTACAACAGTGATTTTGGAGCTGGATAAAAGGGAAATAGGTAGAACCTTTCTACCAATCATTAAGAAAGAGGAAAGCCGTGTAGGTGTATCTTTGCGTGTGGGAGGTGTTTTATAGTTGGCAGCTTTGTTTTCTATAGATGGTGTTACATTTAATATTCCTGTGGTTGAAATCAAGCGGGAAGCCCCTGTTCTTGATAAATATGCCACCCGAACTGAGGGAGGAGATTTAGAGCGTGAAATCATTGGTGTGTATTTTAACTACACTTTGACCTTCCCAAACTTAGCCTTAAATATAGCAGAATATGAAAAGTTATGGAATAAGGTAACAGAGCCAGTTGAGTTTCATGATTTTGTTGTACCAGGGACAACCGGTACTTTTTCTTTCCGTGGGTATATTACCACGGCTGGTGATGCACTTAGGCGGGTGCACAATAACAAAAACTATTGGGGTGGGTTAAGCATTAAGTTAATCGCCAAAGAGCCGGCAAGGAAGTGATTTCATGGCAAAAACAAGCGTTGATATTTCATTTGGTTTGGTGGATGTAACTGCAAAAATGGATACTACAGCCTCTGCAGTAGATAAGCAGCCATTTATCAACTTAAACGACCTCAAGCTTGAGGGGGTGTACCCGCCCAAAGCAGCTACATTAGAACAGGATTACTGGAAGCTTGACGGCACGTTTAACACCTTCCCCGATAATCCGCAGGATATTTCCTGGGGCATATGGTCCTCTTCTATGGCGGGAGGGGATGGGCGTTTTGATGCGCCTATTGTATTAACCCTTTCTTTTCAGAATCTGCATGAAAGCTTAGGCCTTACCTTTGAGTTTAATCCATATGATAACAGCTTTTGCAATGACCTAAACATTAAGTGGTATCAAGGGACAACACTTTTATATAACTTGGATTTTGCACCGGATAGTTGGCGCTATGCCTGCATGCAAAAGGTCGAGAATTACAATAAAATTATCATTTCCTTTCGGAGTATGAGCAAACCATACCGATTTTTAAAGGTGCAGAATATCATGCACGGTGTAATTAAGGAGTTTGGCAGTACGGAATTAAAAACCGCCAAGGTATTAGAGGAAATCGATTTGACAGGGCTTACCTTATCAGTAAACACCTTGGATTTCAGCATGTTCAGCAGGGATGATGCTTTCAATATTTTTAATCCTTCCGGGGTCTACACATTGTTGCAGAGGAAACAGCAGTTAATTGTTTCCGGAACGAAAAATGAAGAGAAGATGCATATGGGTACATTTTTTGTGGATGAAATGGAAAGCCAGACAAATAAGATTTTATCCATTTCTGCAGTAGACCCAATCGGTATTATGGATGGAACAACCTTTATGGGAGCGTTGTATAAAAATGCGATTGCAGCTGATGTGGTTGAGGAAATCATGGAGGGTGCTGGGTTTGGTTATGCGCTGGATAACGCCTTGCGAAATAAGACAGTAACGGGTCATATACCTATCTGCTCTCACCGTGAAGCTTTACAAATGCTGGTTTTCTCCATTGGCGGGTTTGTATCAACTACTCGGGGTGGAACGGTAAATATTAAGGAAATACCCGATATAGCCAGCGTACCCACTTCACAAATTGGGATGAACCGAAAGCACATAGGTACGAAAGTAAAGTTAAGAAACTTAGTAACTGGTGTTGATGTTGTGGAGCATAATTTTACTTTGAAATCAACGTTAGAGGAAATTTGCAAAGTGAATCTGGAAGTGGGTAGTAATACAATCACATTTAGTGAGCCTGCTTCAAATATTTCGGTCAGTCGTGGAACAATTGCACAATTTGGCGTAAATTATTGTATTGTAAATAGCACTGCGGCGGGAGAATGTACAGTTTCAGGAAAGAAGTACGATGACAGCCAAAAGACCATACAAAAAAGACTTCCTAATATTCCTGCGGGAGAAAAGGAACTCATTGAAAAAGTGGATTGCAGACTAATACATTCTATAAATAGTAATGAAATTACCCAGAGGTTGCTCGATATTTACCAATATCGAATTGAGCAGTCTCTTTCTTTTATCCTAGATAGGGAAAGTGTGGGGGACTTAGCGGATATTGAAACGGAATATGGTGTGTACCGTGGTGCTGTGGTAGAAAAGTTGGATATTGATTTGACTGGTGGTTATGTCACAAAGGCGGTGGTTGTGGGTGTTTGATTTTAATACATTGATTCGAGATCGTTCTAGCCTTGATGTTGCTCAGGGTGCGTCGAAAGCGTTTTACAATGATAGCGATGTAAATCGCGTTGAGCAGGCTATAAAAGAGTTGAATGCTACTTTATGTGAAGCTGGGTATCCTGTGGGAGCAATCACAAAAACCAATTGGTCTAAAACGGACTTCCCAACGGAAAATGAAATGCAAAGATTCTTATATAATATTCAGCTGCTGCAAAATAGGTTTTATCCCTCAGAGGCACAAACACCAGCCTCTATGAAATGGATTAGTTATGTGGAAGCAAATAATATTGAACAGATTTTGCTTGATGTAGAGGGAATGAGGAGGAAAATGTTAGCGGCATACAAGTATTGCGGCACGTTGGATTGCGGAGGTGATGTACTTTGAAGAATTTTATAGATAGGGTTCCGATGAATCCAAATCGGTATAAGATTACAAATGAAAGTGGAGGTATAAGCTATGCCACCATTGAAAGAGAAGATAATGCCACCGTAGCAGGAACGGCATTAAACAGAGAGGTATTCATGGCATTGCAGGGCATGGAGGCTTCTAATACTTCTTTTGACGCTGATGGAAGTGTTTCTGAGATATACGGAACAGGAACACTTGTCACATTCTTTCCTGTCAACGGTGATGTGGTTGAGAGATTCACTTCGAATACATGCCAAATTATAACGAAAACAACAAAATTTAACACAGACGGAAGTATAAGCGAGGTGATTAGTTAATGGGATTATGGGGATTTGGCAAGAAAGCTCTGAATAGTACTATAGGGCCAGATATGATACCTTTGGATACAGTGGTAAATAACCTGTGGGGTGCCAGTGTTGAGTACACCACGCCCGGAGAGTACACGCTCGAAATACCGCCCTTCGTATCTTGCATTAAAGTAACAGCATGTGGAGGCGGAGGAGGGGGTGGTGGCGGTGCGTACAGTGTAGGTGGCGGTGGCGGTGGCGGAGCGGCGGCTATAGTTTCGCAGAAGTACATTCTTAAAAGCAGAACCGTATCTGTACTTGTAGGCAGCGGCGGAGCAGGAGGAGCAATGAAACAAGGGGGCATCGCAGGCGGTGCTACAGTTATAGCCGGTTATGTAACTCTAGCTGGAGGCAAAGGTGGGTCGGGGAACACAGGTTCCTTAACGTCAGTATCTGGTGGTGCCGCTGGGGGAAGCGGCGGCGGTAATGGGGGTGGTGCAAGCGAAAATCCATCTAATGGAAATCCGGGTATTATCGGTTCCGGCGGAAGCGCAGGAACCTCTACGGGTCAATTTTACGGAGGCGGAGGCGGTGGCGGTTCTATCAATAGCGGTGGAAAAGGCGGCAACGGCTATAGCAGTAGTGCTGGTAATGGTAGCGTCGGCACAAGCGGCGGGGGTGGTGGCGGCGGTGCAGGCTACGCCTCCAATAGTGCAGGTGCGGGCGGTGCAGGCGGTAATGGTTACGTAAAAATTGAATGGGGGCTTGCATCATTATGAGATATGCAATGGTTTTAGAAAGAACAGTTATTGATGTTATATCAAATCGTGCTGTTATACCACAGTGGCCTCCTAGTCCTGACGGCGAAGAAGTAACAGCAGTGGAGTGTGACGATTCTATCTATATTGGTATGCTCTACATTGACGGCGAGTTCCGCGAGCCCGAAATCCCGAAGCCTGAGCTTGCGAAACCCTACAAGCCTACTGCAGGGGAACTTGTAATTATGGAAACACAGGCAACAATATATGAAGAAATGAGCGCAAGTGCGCTTGCTTCTGCCGAGGCAACAGCAGAGGTTTATGAAGCTATTTTATTGATGGGAGGTAACGCCAATGGCTGAAACTTATTTTATGTTGGTGATAAACCAAAAAAGGACATGCGATGTAACAAACACAGAGGTGAAACCAGTACCATCCGCGTGGAGGACGGAAGTAGAAACCCTATTGGATACAAGGGGTTATGATCTGAACGGATATCGGGTAGATAAGTGATAAGACCGAAAGGTCTTTTTTTATTGCAAAGGGGGCGAAATATGAATCAGGATGAAATTTCAGAAAAGTTAGTCGAGGTTGACCAGCGAAGCAAAAGCAATAAGCATCGATTAGATAAAATGGAGGAACGACAGGACAATTTAGAGCAGCTCACTAGTGCGTTCACTAAGATGGAGACGGAGCAAAGCTATATCAAAAAAGATGTTGGGGAGATCAAAGCGGATGTGAAAACCCTGGCCGAAAAACCAGCGAAACGCTGGGAAAGTATCGTGGAGCGGGTGATTACTGTTGTAGTGGGTGCGGTGGTCGGGTATTTCCTTTCTGGGGGGCGATTGCCTTGAGACGAAGAAATGTAAAAGGTGAGTTTTCTAAAAGAATTATGCTGATGGAAATGGCTCTATTGTGGGTGAATACACTTGGGGTGATCGGACTTGCCTACTATAGCGTATTCCGTGGCGCAGATTCAGCTTTCCCTTGGCTCACCGCAATGGTATCGCTTCCATGGGCGGCATGGGGCGTGAGCAAGACAGGCTATACCATGAAAAGTATGAGAGAGAATACAGCAGGCGGGGTTGTTTATGATTCCGTTGTATCCAGAGAGGAGAATTATAATGATGTGGCTGGTTGAGAATTGGTTTGTTTTAATTGCAGTATTGGCGGTTTCTGCGGTGGGTTCTGTAGCCACCTATCGTTTCTATGGACTTCCCTCAGCGAAGCAGATAGAAACAATCAAAGAATGGCTGTTATACGCCTGTATCGAAGCAGAAAAAGCCCTTGGCAACGGTACAGGGCAACTTAAATTAAGGTATGTTTATGATTTATTTATTACACGTTTTCCGGCGGTGGCCAGAATGATTTCATTTACCGTTTTCTCGGGTTGGGTAGATGCAGCACTAGAGGAAATGCGTATCATGCTGACTCAGAATAAGGCGATTCGTGAAGTGGTAAAGGGGGATGTGGCATGACAGGACAAGAGTTAGTAGATTTTGCACGTTCCAAGTTAGGGACGCCATATGTATACGGTATGAAGGGCTCAGTAATGACACAGGCCAACTTCAACTATCTGCAGGGTCAATACGGGAAAAAGTGTGTTTGGGATTCTGATGAAAAGAAGGTGGGTAAAGTTTGTGTGGACTGCTCCGGGCTGATTTCTTGGGCTACAGGGGTTGTGTTAGGATCCGCTCAACTATTTGATAGGGCAATCAAAAAGGAGCTTATAAGTACAATTAAACAGGCTCCTGTAGGTGCTTTGGTTTGGATGAAAGGGCATGTGGGTATTTATACAGGTATGAAAAATGGTGTGCCATATTACATAGCTGCAGATGGTTCGGCGCATGGGGTACGGGAGGTACCGCTAAGCAAGAATGACTTCACCCATTGGTTATTGATGGATTATATTAATTATGTAGAAAGGGATGATGAAGTGGTAAAACGAGAAAAGATTATTGTAAATGGCAAGGAATGCGAAGTGGATATGATTCGTAAGGATGGAATAACGTTTATTAAGACAAGGGATGTTGCAAAATTGCTGGGTTTGAAAGTTGGAAATAAGGGCAGTGTTCCGACATTGGATAAGTAATGACTTTGGGGTGGCGTAAAAGCCACCTCTTTTTAATTTGGAAATAATACAGAGGTGTGAATAGGTGATCGTCTAGAATTAAAACTGCAGAAGCAAACGCCTGAATGGTTATATTTTTTAATATAATATGAAATACTTGACATTTTAAGATATAAAGTATAAAATAATTTATATAAAAAATGTAAATGGGGTGTAACAATGGTTTTGGATGAATTGTGTATAAATAATTTTGATAATAAATTTAAGATTGAAATTACTAAAAATCTTAAAATTGCTTTAGCAGCATACAGTATGTTTATTAAAGAACAAGAAGATAAATATTTAAGAGGCCCCAAAAACTTGCCTTTACTATGTTATTTGAGAGCTCATGCTATTCAACAGCAATTTTATTTAAGTGCATTTAAACCTGATTCAAGATATTCAGCTATTACCAAAGAAACAAATAAATTCCAAAATCCAACTTTATTTTTAGAAACAAATGATTTCATCATTAATATTGGTAAGACTGGACGTCGAGGTATATTATTACCGAAGGCTAATTATAAAACTGAACTTGCTAAAAAAAATTCATCTTCAAATATACAATTAGAATTTAATTTTTTTTCAGAAAAAAACACAATTACAGAGGATCATAAAAAATACGCTGTTATTGCCTATGGATATAATACTGTTACAGGAATAACCCATTTGGATTTGCTGATACCTGATAGCCAATATCGGGGCTTAATTATGCCAATTATTGATTTAAAGATACCTGAATTTATAGATTTGTCTCAAAATAAAGAAGAATATGAGCCACAAATTGCATCTTTAAAGACTCATTTAGAGGAGACAATAAACAAATAGGGGTTTGATGAAAATGGAAAAAAGACTAATACCATATAGAATACGCCAGGCGAGAGTTTCTCGTAATATGTCAATAGCCGAGTTGGCAGAATTAATTGAAGTTAGCAAGCAGGCCGTTTCGCAATACGAAACAGGAAAGACTATACCCAGTATGTTTGTTCTAAATAATATTTCCAGGATATTAAAGTATCCAAACAGTTTTTTTTATAAGCCAGTCCTAGCCACAGAAAATGCAAATAGTATTGTTTTTTTTAGAAGCAATAAAACAGCAAGGGTAAAAAGTAAAAATGCCGCAAAGGAAAAAATGGAGGTATTCCACGAGATTACTCATTATCTTGAACAATATATAAATTTCCCTGTGCTAAACCTGCCCAAAATTTGCTATGATGATAATGGAATAGATCCTATAGATAATGATACAATCGAAGGGTATGCGATGACACTTAGAGAGGCGTGGAACTTAGGCGATGGACCTATAAATAACCTAACAGCAGAGGTTCAAAAAAATGGTATTTTTGTTTCAAAAATTCGTTTGAGACTTCAAAAAATTGATGCCTTTTCTGTTTGGTATGGAAATAAGCCGTATATATTCCTTAATGGCGATAAAAATACGAATGCTAGAGTCAGATTCGATATTGCTCACGAATTAGGACATATGTTGATGCATGCTGATTTCTATACCAATGAGGATTTCGAATCTTCTGCAATTAGTGCAAAGATGGAGGATGAGGCTAATAGATTTGCTGCAGCACTACTTTTACCTAAAAAAACTTTTGAAAAAGATGTTTTTTCATCTTCTATTGATCATTTTATACAGTTAAAAAATAAATGGAAGTCTTCAATTGGGAGTATGATTTATAGATGTGATTCTTTAGGTACTCTGTCTGATAATCAAATAAAATATTTAAAAGATCAAATGACCAAGCGTTTGTATTGGAAAAAAGAGCCGTTAGACAATGAAATTCCTGTTGAGAAACCATTCGCACATAAACAGGCGATAAATTTATTATTAAGTGAAAATATTTTGACACCATTTCAAATTGTTGAAGAAATAGGATGCTATGGAGATGAAATTGAAGAATACTGTTTTTTAGACAAAGGGACACTTGATTTTTCTGCTATAAATACTGGAAATGTAATTTCTTTGAAACCGAAGTCATTTAGTTGATAAATCCTTCTCGCGCGAAGGGTTTTTTATTGCCATAGACAAAAAGAGCCAGATTGAAGTCTGGCTCTTTTTATATAATCATGCTAATTGACCACATTAGACCGTAGGCCCCGAAAGGGGCTTATATTTATAATTTATTGCCCAAAAATGAAATTATTCTGACTTGCATTCTGACTTGCATTTGACTTGCAAAATGATGTAAAAAGACAAAAAAGCATGCTAAACTATAATATTAATTCACTTCAAAACAAAAACAAAAAAGTGCCGAAAACCCTGTAAAATCAACGTTTTCAACACCTTTTATAAGTCATCGAGGCGACAAGATTTGAACTTGCGACCTCTACATCCCTAATGTAGCGCTCTACCAAGCTGAGCCACGCCTCGCCGACGACTTCTATATATTACAACAGGAAAAACCAAATGTCAACACTTTTTTTATTTTGTTGGGGCAATAAATTTGGCTAATTATTTTCATTTGAATGTCTACATTAATATGGTAAATATTAACGCTTTTGAGAGCCAACAGTGCTTTGAAAATTGAAAAGTAAAACTTTTGAAGCATAGAAAAGAGCCATGTGAAAAGTAAAAGATTTAGAAATCTATATAAGATTTATATTATTTAAACATAATGGAGAGAATAGAAGTGTCTTTATACAATCTTAATACCGCAAAGAATATTTTAATTCCTTTTTAACTGTGTATGGAGTATGCTGAAAAATGAATTAATTGCAGATTTTTAGAATGGAAATGCATTCTAATTATGGTATATTTATGAGGATAAATTGAAGTATTCATGCAGATTGTTTTGAGGGGGCGTTTGAAATAAAAGATAAACTTATGAAGCATTTTACTGATATCTCGCCGATGAAGATAATTCTTTTTGGATATTGCTTTATTATTTTAATGGGAGCATTATTACTTATAATGCCATTTGCAAGTCAGGATGGAAAATCTACGGAGTTTTTGACGGCGATTTTTACGGCGACGTCTGCAACGTGTGTAACGGGGTTGGTTGTGGTAAATACATATACCCATTGGTCCTTTTTTGGACAGCTGATTATTCTTTGTTTAATTCAAATTGGCGGAATCGGGTTTATGACATTTTGCATTGCTGCGATTTCACTAACGAAGAAAAAAATTGGATATATTTCCCGCTCACTAATGCAGAATTCCATTTCTGCACCTCAGCTTGGAGGAATTGTGCGGATGACCAAATTTATAATATATGGAACTCTTTTAGTAGAAGGAAGTGGGGCACTGTTTCTTTCAAATTTTTACATTCCCCGTTATGGCTTAAGCAAAGGGATTTGGTATTCTATATTTCATAGCATTTCTGCCTTTTGTAATGCCGGTTTTGATTTAATGGGTGAAAAAACCCATTTTATTTCTTTTACAGGGCATGTAGGAAATGTATATGTTAATGTAATACTAATGATTCTAATCATTGTGGGCGGCCTTGGTTTTTTTGTGTGGCAAGATTTATTAGTAAGCAAGTTGCATTTTTCTAGAATGCATTTGCATACGAAGCTGGTTATTTTTCTAAGTGGTATTTTGGTTATTGGTGGAGCAGCACTTTTTTATACCAGTGAAAAAGGTGGAGCTGAATTTCAATTGCTAAATTATTCGGAACGGATTATGGCATCATTCTTTCAATCTGTTAGTGCAAGAACAGCAGGATTTAACACGATTGATATAGGTTCCATGACACAAACAGGTCAGTTTTTAATGATATGTCTTATGTTTATTGGTGGTTCACCAGGCTCAACAGCTGGTGGTATAAAAACAACAACTTTTGCTGTGCTTACGCTGAGTGTGCTTAGCACCTTCTGGCATAGAAAATCCATTGAAGTTTTTGGGCGCAGAATGGAAGATGGCATTACCCGATTGGCATCTTGTGTTTTTATGATTTATCTTTTTTTGGTTTGTTTTGCCGCTATGACCATTTCTCATATAGAAGGGCTTCCACTGCTTTCTACTTTATTTGAGAGTGTCTCGGCAATTGCAACTGTTGGTTTAACAACAGGGATAACACCCAGTTTGGGAAATACATCTTTGGTTTTATTAATTGTTTTAATGATAATTGGCAGAGCGGGTTCGCTGACGATGCTATTGGCTTTTTCATCCAGAAAAAATCCTGCGGTATCTACACTTCCGCTGGAAAAAATTCAAATAGGTTGATTGTTTGAAAGGAAGGCTGTAAAATGAAATCGATATTAATTGTTGGACTTGGAAGATTTGGCAGACATATGGCTCACAAACTGGTAGAGCAGGGAAACTCTGTTTTGGCTGTGGAAAAAAGCGAAGAGCGAGCAGACAATGCTATAAATATTGTACCCAATATCCAAATTGGGGACGCTGCAAATGAGGTTTTTGCCCAATCTTTAGGAGTGAGTAATTTTGACCACTGTGTGATTGCCATTGGGGATGATTTTCAAACTTCATTGGAAATTACTGTTTTATTTAAAGATTTGGGTGCAAAATTTATCTTAGCTCGCGCCAGCAGGGATGTGCATCGAAAGCTACTGCTTCGTAATGGCGCGGATCATGTGGTTTATGCAGAACGAGAGATGGCAGAACGTTTAGCTGTTAAATATGGCTCAAAAAACTTATTTGATTATATTGAGCTAACACCGGAAGCGGCAATCTATGAAATGAGAGTTCCTGAAAGTTGGTACGGCAAAACCATATTGGAAAAGTCCGTCCGAACCAGATATCACATTAGTATTTTAGCAACTAAGAAGAAGGGACAAATTATACCCCTTCCTCAACCGGAGCATGTTTTCACTCCGGATGAAACCTTGATTGTATTTGGTGGAAAATCTGCGGCGAGGGATTTATTAAAGTAAGTATCTGGGTTTCTTTTCTACCAAAAAATATAGGGATCGTATCGAATAAAGATGGAATTTATTACGAACAAAAGGAAATCAAATTTAGGAAAAGCCAGCAAAGGCAATGAATTGCGGTCTTATGGCATAGCATGTTTTAAAAAACTTACAATAGTGAGAAATATGTTACATGCTTAAGCAAAGGGTGATTTTGGGGGAACTTTCTGTACATAATGAAGAGTCAACCAGAAATGTCCTTTGAACATTTTCACTTTTAGATATACCAGGATTTCAAGCGGAAAGGGGAACCGTGCTTGAGAAAAAACGGCAAAATAAAATGGTTGAATATTGTTTGGACTATTTTAGTATTGATAGGAACTTCCTTATTGGGAGGAGCATTCCATTCGGTGGGCTTTGAGTCCTCTAATATTATTATGATTTATATTCTGGGAGTGCTATGCACAGCAATTTTAACATCAAATCGTGTATATACTATGCTTTCGGCCATGATAAGTGTTTTAATGTTTAACTTTTTTTTTACAGAGCCCATTTTTTCCTTTACTGCTTATGACACGGGGGATACCATAACAATACTAATCATGTTTGTTGTTGCTATTTTTGCAGGCAGTCTGGCTGTAAAGATTAAGTTGCAAGCAGAACAATCCGAAGCAATGGCCTACAGAACAAAAATCCTGTTGGAAACAAATCAGCTTTTACAGCAGGCCAAGGATATGGATGGTATTTTGGAGGAAACAGCCAAGCAGCTAGTTAAATTAATGGATCGAACGGTTATCTGCTACAGAAAAGAAAATGGTAATCAATTATCAAAAGGAAATTTATTTCAGGGAACGAATGAAACAAATGGTATGGCATATCTTACTGAAAATGAGATGGACGTGGCTATCTGGACATTTTATCATAACCAACAGGCCGGTGCAGGGACGCCCCATTTTGGTGAAGCCCTTTGCAGATATCTTGCCATAAGAAGCAAAGGAATGGTTTTTGGGGTATACGGAATAGCCATTCAAGGAAAGCCATTTGACACTTTTGAAACGAATTTGATGCTGTCCATTATAGGGGAGTGCGCCTTGGCTTTAGACAAGGAACTAATCAGCCGACAGAGAGAAGATGCGGCAGCTCAGGCAAAAAACGAGAAGTTGCGGACCAACCTTCTAAGAGGAATTTCTCATGACCTTAGAACTCCATTAACCAGTATTTCGGGAAATGCGGCGGTGCTTTTAAATAATGGAGATACCATTGATGAAAAGCGTAGAAAAAATCTATATCTGGATATTTATGATGATTCTATGTGGCTAATAAATTTGGTAGAAAACCTACTTTCAGTGACGCGAATTGAAAATGGAACCATGAAGCTGTATTTACAGGCAGAGCTGATGGAAGAGGTGATTACCGAGGCAATGCGTCATATTGACCGTAAAAAGGCAGAGCATATGATTATCGTGGAAGATAGCGACGAGATGCTCTTAGCAAAAATGGATGCTAGATTGATTATGCAGGTGGTAATAAACCTAGTTAATAATGCAATCAAGTACACAAGGCCGGGTTCAGAAATTAAAATCAGCATGAAGCGAGAGGGAGAGCAAATTCAGGTTTCCGTAGCGGATAACGGGGATGGGATTCCCGATCATCTAAAGAAAAAGCTTTTTGAGCTGTTTTATACTGCGGGGTATACGATTTCAGACAGAGGAAGAGGTTTGGGTTTAGGATTGCCTCTTTGTAAAAGTATCATTTTAGCCCATGGAGGGACAATTACCATAACAGATAATATTCCTCATGGGGCGGTTTTTACCTTCACATTACAGGCAGAGGAGGTACCTACACATGAATAAGCCTTTTATTTTAATTGTTGAGGATGACAGCGCAGTGCGCAACCTGATTTCAACGACGATGGAAACTCAAGATTATAAGTATCATACTGCGGCTTCAGGAAGCGAAGCTTTAATCGAAGCTGTTTCTCAGAATCCGGATGTGGTTTTATTAGACTTGGGTCTGCCGGATATGGAAGGTGTAGAAATTATTAAGAAGATTCGCTCATGGTCTAATATGCCTATTATTGTAATCAGTGCAAGGGCTGAGGATCGAGATAAAATTGAAGCCTTGGATGCTGGGGCAGATGATTATTTGACAAAACCCTTTTCTGTGGAAGAACTATTGGCACGTTTGAGGGTGGCTTTAAGAAGGATTAGCTATACACAGCGTATGGGTAGGGAGCAAGTTGAGTTTGTCAATGGTGATTTGCGTGTGGATTATGCCTCCGGCTGCGGATATTTTGCAGGGGAAGAGTTGCACCTGACGCCTATAGAATATAAATTATTATGCCTACTTAGTAAAAATGTAGGAAAGGTTCTCACACATACCTATATTACCAAGGAAATTTGGGGGAGTACATGGGACAATGATATAGCTTCTCTAAGGGTATTTATGGCAACTTTACGAAAGAAGATTGAAGAAAACCCAGCGCAACCCCAATATATTCAAACCCATGTTGGAGTGGGATACAGGATGCTGCGTATTGAGGAATAAAAATGTACCGATAGTTTGAAGTTAGCAAGCTAAAGAAGCTGGCCGGCGACAGTCTATTTCGGTGCTTTTTTTATATAAAATGAAGAAAGAATTATTTCGTTTTTAAAATTTAAAAAAATTGAAATATATTAAAATAAAGTGTAAGAAAGTTGACAGAAATTCCTAATAGAATAAAAATAAAAGATGTGTATACTTAAGAGTATAAGTAATTTATTTGCAGGGGGTATTTTAGATGAAGAAAAAAGGTTTTGCTATCGTTTGTGCAGCAGCAATGCTGGCATCTTCGGTGCCTGCATATGCGGCGGATGGCATTAAGGTTTTTGTAAATAACTATGAAGTTGTTTTTCATGGGCAGCAGCCTGTGATTTCCGACGGTTACACCTTAATTCCGGTAAGGGGAGCTTTGGAGGCTATGGGTGTTCAGGTGGTTTGGAATGAAAAAGAAAAATCAGTTTTGCTGAAGAAGGATAAGCAGGAAGCAAAGCTTGTGATTGGTAAAAAATCTTTTGAGGGGGGCACGGTTCAGTTAGAAACACCTGCACAGATTATTGGCGGATCAACAATGATTCCTTTAAGAGCAGTTGCAGAATATTTTAATGGACAAGTGGCTTGGGATGGTAAGAGTAAAGCCGTTTCGATAACTATTGATAAGAAAGAAGATGCATATTCTGCTGTTACATATAAAAAGGATTTAAAAGGGGAAGACGGCACAGTTTTAATTACAGGTACGGTGAAATATCCTCAGCTTAATACCGAAACATTAGGTGTAGAGGCAAGAGCAATTAATGATAAAATTGCATCTTGGGCAAAAGGATGCTTGGAATCCTATTTATCTGAAAACAAAGAGTTAGTTAAAAAGGAAGCAGGAGATCTAGGCAGTGATTTTAGAACCCATGATTTTGTCATTGATTTCGAAACACCTTATTATAAAGATAATCTTTTTTCTTTTTATACCAATCAATATACCTACACAGGTGGTGCCCACGGTAATTCCTATGCGAAGGGTTTTACCTATGATTTAAAAGCTGGAATTGAAAAATCTATATCAGATTTTGTAGCATTAAAAGATACAAATGCTGAGAAACTATTTTTGAAGAATATTATAAAAGACGATATCAAACAAAATCCTTCTAAATACTTCGATGGTGCAGAAAAAATGTTGGAGGAAAGCCCGGCGGATATTGGGTTCTATTTGACAGCAGAAAATCAACTGGTGGTATTTATTAGTGAAGCAGGGGTAGTTGCTCCGTATTCTTCAGGAATTATCAGAGTTGAAAAGAAACTGTCTTTGGGAAATAAATAGGTGGAACTTTAAATAGATCCATGAAAAAGTTCTACTATTTAATAGATAGTGAAATATGATAAAAAAATGATAAAAAAATGGCGCCAATCAATGAACGTAGGTTGGCGTCATTTTTATGACTTCAAAAGATGGTAAGAAAATAATGATTTTTTGCCATATGTGGTTAATATGATGAGTAAAGTTATTTTTTTACATGTGATATTGAATCAACCCTAAGTCCATGGGGTTTCTTTTCTTTGTATTTGGTTACATTTAGCATTCACGGTAGATTACCAGAATTAGGGGACTTTTGTTCTGGAAAATATTGTGATACAATAAATGTAACCATATAAACTTTAGATAAATTAACAATGGGGGGAGAAACAGTTGGAGAGACCATTACTAAAAGATGGGAATCAGTATCCTACGGATATTATTCTAGCTTCTGTACTAGGAAACAGCATGGAAGTTTATCAAGAACTGGTAAGTACTCTTTCCCAATTTCAGATTGAGCTGGATTGGCACTTTTATAATGATAGCAAATCGTGGCTGGGAAAAGCTGTTTCAAAAAAGAAAACTGTTTTTTGGCTGTCAATTTGGCAAGGGTTTTTTAAAGTGAGCTTTCACTTTACTGAGAAAACGCGATTAGGCATAGGGAGTCTGCCTATTTCAGTTGATATTAAAAGGGAAATAGAAGATGCGCCTATTAAAGGGAAGCTGGCGAGTGTTGCTATTAAAGTTTCAGAACAAGGACATCTTGAGGATATCTTAACATTAATTTCCTATAAACGAAGCTGTAAATAAATCTTGTATTTCAAAAATGATATAATAATGTTTTGGTGTATGAAACGGACACAGTATTGTTTATTAATTAAGCTACTGTGTAGTGTGTTATAATAGGAAAGAAGGGATAGGCATGAATTCTCCCCTATATATTCGAGATGTAGCATTAACTTCGCCTGTATCTGGGGAATCATATCTGTCTCAGATTCCGGCGGTACAATACTTGAAAGAAAACAAAAGGCTATCATTCACAAGTCCAATTACATTTTTTGTTGGTGAAAATGGCACGGGAAAATCCACACTGCTTGAAGCAATTGCAATTGCCTACGGATTCAATGCCGAAGGTGGCACCAAAAACTTTCAGTTTTCCACAAACAATTCCCATTCTGAACTTTATAAACATTTAACATTGCTAAAAGCTGCTTTTTCCAAGGATGGGTTTTTTCTTCGGGCGGAGAGCTTTTATAATGTAGCCAGTTATGTAGATGAGGTGAGTGCCATCGCAAGCTATGGAGGAACCTCTTTGCATGACCAATCTCACGGTGAGAGTTTTTTGGCATTGGTTCAAAATAGATTTAAAGGAAATGGAATGTATATTTTAGATGAACCGGAAGCGGCACTCTCGCCATTGAGGCTGCTTACTTTAATGGCAGAAATTGATTTTTTAGTGAAAAATAATTCTCAATTTATTATTGCCACCCATTCACCTATACTTATGACTTTTCCCGATGCAGAAATATTAGAATTTTCTAAAAATGGCATACAGTCTGTTTCCTATAAGGAGACGGAGCACTACCAGATTACAAGAAGCTTTTTAGATAATCCTGAGAAAATGTTAAAGCACCTGCTAAACCCATGATTTTATACTGGGGTTCGTGTATTAATAATGAAGAAATAGCTGTAAAAGAGTAAGGATATGAAGTGTATGGGCGAAGGTGAATGAAGCTTAATTCAGCAGATACGCTTAGAATGCAGGGGTTGTATATTGAGAGCTAATATACCTATAATAATGAAAGATTTACACCCCCTAACGCGCCCTTAATATAGGCAAACATAAACTATTCGGTTATTTAAAGTGAGGAGAAATATATGAAAATTATTGATTTGACACGCACCATTTCTAATACAATCCCTGTTTATCCCGGGACGGAAGGCCCTGATCTCTCTATTTCCAATACATATGAGAAAGATGGTTTCAAAGAAACCCTCCTGAAGATGTTTTCTCACACGGGAACCCATATGGATGCGCCCCATCATATTTTCCCTAAGGGAATTTCTTTAGATAAAAAGGATGCATCAGGATTTGTGGGGAAAGGCTGTGTCATTGATGCTACGGATGTACCCGAGGGTGGAACCATTGATATTTCTTATATTGAACGGAACAAAGAACGGGTGGAGAGGGCTGAATTTATACTTTTCCAAACAGGTTGGGAAAAATATTGGGGTCAAGATGCTTATTTTGGTGCATATCCTGTGATTTCTCAGGAAGTTGCCAGATATCTGGTGGAGCATAATAAAAAAGGCATTGGATTAGACAACATTGGTTTAGATCCCATTTCTGATACTGCTCTTACATTACATCATATTATTTTGGAAAAGGAAACTATGGTAATTATTGAAAATCTTTGCAATCTAGACTTGATAGGCCAAGATGATTTTTTTCTGGTGGCACTTCCTTTGAAATTTGAAAACTCTGATGGTGCTCCTGTTAGGGCGGTAGCAATTTTAAGATAAAAACGATGGGACATTTTAAGGAAATTAATTGTAAGATTGAAATGCAAAAAAATAATGAAGGAACCCTCATTTGTAACAGCAAGCTGTTGAAAATGAGGGTTTTTTGGTCCTAGTCACAATTTGAGTTCGTAAAAATTCATTTTAAATGGTACGAAATTGTTTATGGAAGGGTTTTCTCTCATTCAGAATTAGGGGTTTGGTTTATACTATGTTTTTCAACGCTTGTGTATATATTGTGATGAGTCATATTTATTTTAAAAATATTGACATATTATGTCGAAATTATTATAATTAACAATAATATCTCAGATAATGGCAAACTCGGTGAAAACCGAGGACGCAAAGCTGCGGGTCTAAAGCATTCTGCTATGATAGCCGGGTTACCGAAGAGGTCACAGGGGTAATAGACTGTGTGTCACTTTCGGCACGCAGTTTTTTTAATACATTTTATTTTATCTAAAGAGGGGAAGTGTAAAAGAATGAAAAAATTTTTAAAGCTTTTTTTTGCAATTACTATGGCCTTGTCGGTGTCAGTCACTCCAGTTGCTGCTAAGTCTACTGAGGGAAAGTCTAATGTTTCAACTTCACAAAAAGAAACCAAGGAAAAGGTAACCAAGGAAAAAGAAACTAAGGAAAAAGAAACCGAAAGTGCTATAAAAAAAACAAATGACTCAGCATCAAGTCAGAAAACAGAATTAAATAGCCAGACAGATAAAAAAGTTTTCAAGAATGAACTGAATGAGCAAAAGAAGGAACTACAACAAGAAAAGGCTTCTTTAAATCAACAATTAGAAGAACTTAAACTAAAATATGAAAGTTTGATTGCCTCAGGAGATACAGAAGGTGCCAAATCTGTTTTAGAAAACATAAACGCACTGAATCAGCAGATTCAAGAGGTGCAGGCGCAGATGAAAGAGACAATAAATGAGCGTTATATGCTTGTGAAAACAATGTATACGGATGAGGAGCTTGCTGAATTTACTAATGCGAAAGAACTAATTTCTAAGATGTATGCCGACGCTGAAGTTTTATCAGCTGGCAGTGTGACTATAAATAACAATCTAATTAAGTTTGATACACCTGCATATATTAAAAATGGTGTAACATTGGTACCACTCAGAGCTATATCAGAAGCACTGGGCGGAGAAGTGTCATGGGATGGAGAGACACAGACTATAGTAATAAAAAATGGTGATACAGTGGTTCAAATCACTGCAAACAGCACAACAGCAACCGTTAATGGTGAATCTGTTAAAATAAGTGCTCCACCCACTAAAAATTGTGGCAGGACATATGTCCCCCTCCGTTTCTTAGCTGAGACGTTAGGCTTTAATACGGAATGGGATAGTGAAAATGAGCAGATTGAGATTCGTGATGATATAGAAGCACCTTCGAAGGAAGAATCCACAAATGACAGTGTGGAAACAAGCCCTGAGGTGGCTTCTGTTCAGGAATAATTATAATAGGAATAGAGAACTACTAAAAAAAGTTTTCCAGAAAAAACAGCCTCCTATGTTGACATAAATATAGGAGGCTTTACTATGCTTCGTATAGCTAAAAAGTTGGGGAAAGGTTTTTAATTGGTATAAATAGAAAAGCACATATTAATAGGAATAAAAAGAAAAAGAGCCTTGGAAATGCTACGAATACAGCATTCCAAGGCATCTTATTTTTTATTCTGCTTCAATCATGGCATGGATATCTGCCGCCATTTTTTGATAATACCCTGTTTTATCTTCGGAAACCAATTTTGCTGTTTGGGATTCATAATACGCTCCACATGCTTCCAAGGCATCAAAAGTATGCGTCTTTGCAAGCAATGCAACAACCTCAGAAACCAAGACGGTTCTCTCTTTGTAGTGGGCGTAGTCGTTTTCTTCGGCATCGCTTTCCATAGCTACGATCCCATCTATCATTCCGGCATAAAACTCCAAATCCATTTCTGGGAAGTTTCTGTTGCTCTCTAAAATCATATCAAGAATAGAGTTCTGTCGAAATGAAAGAAACACTTTATCAGCAGGAATATTTTTTAGAAAACTGTAATATTCAACACAAGATACAATCAATACTTTTTGCTCCATTTTTGTTCTCTCCTTTACAATTCATCACAGAGTATGATACCTGTTTTTGAGGCAGATTTCAAGGGGTAGAGGACATGCAAAGTCAGTTATCGATTTTTTAGATAACTGAGTATAAAAAACTGCTAATAACTGGATAATTTTTCTCTGTGATATAATAATAAGTACATTATAATAGGAAGAGGAGTGTTATATATGGCACATGAGAGCGGCGGTTTTGGTACAAAGGCAATCCATGCAGGGAATATTAGAGATAAACAATACGGTTCATTAACAATGCCCATTTATCAAACTTCTACATTCTTTTTTGAAAACTGCGAGCAAGGGGGACATCGTTTTGCAGGACAAGAGAATGGCTATATTTATACCCGTTTAGGTAATCCTACCACATCGGTTTTGGAGAGCAAAGTAGCGGCTTTGGAAAATGGCGAGGCCTGTGTTGCTGCATCAAGCGGTATGGGTGCAATTTCTTCCTGTTTATGGAGTATTGCAGGTGCTGGAAAACACATTTTGGCTGATGAAACCCTTTACGGCTGTACCTTTGCTTTATTACAGCATGGAATGACCCGTTATGGGGTTGATGTTACCTTTGTGGACACTTCCAATTTGGACGTGGTAAAGGCGAATTTAAAAGAAAATACTGTGTGTATTTATTTAGAAACACCTGCAAACCCTAACTTGAAAATTGCAGATATTTCAGAGATATCAAGAATTGCCCATAGTTTTAATCCTTCTATCAAGGTTGTATGCGATAATACCTTTGCATCTCCCTATCTGCAAAGACCTTTGGAATTGGGCGCGGATGTTGTTGTTCATTCTGCGACAAAATATTTGAATGGCCATGGTGATGTCATTGCTGGCTTTGTAATTGGTAAGGCGGATTTTATGCAGGAAGTAAGAATGTTTGGTCTTAAAGATATGACTGGGGCTGTGCTTGGGCCTTTTGAGTCCTTTTTAATTCTAAGAGGTTTGAAAACCTTGGAAATTCGTATGCAAAGACATTGTGCAAGTGCCAAGGCAATAGCGGAATTTCTGGATGGACATGAAAAGGTGGAAAAAGTCTACTTCCCTGGACTTGTAAACCATCCTGGTCATGAAATTGCTAAGAAACAAATGGACGATTTTGGTGGTATGATTTCTTTTGAGGTAAAAGGTGGCAAAGAGGCGGGCATGAAATTTGTAAACAGTCTGTCGCTGGCAACCATAGCTGTTTCCTTAGGAGATGCGGAAACCTTAATCGAGCATCCCGCATCTATGACCCACTCCACCTATGGAGAGGAAGACCTGAAAGCAGCAGGCATCTCTGCCGGACTTATTCGTTTATCTGTAGGGCTAGAGAATGTCGAAGATATTATTGCTGATTTGAGCATGGGCTTGGAAAAAATTTGATAAAAAGAAGCGCGTTTCTCAATTATTTGCACAAATATATGATGTGATGTTAAATCAACAGCGGTATCTGGCGTGAAAGAACAAGCTATGAATTTATTGATGATTGCATTGTAAACGGTCATAAGAAATGGGGTATATAGAGAGAGTTATTAGGCTGTATAAAAGCCCTTTTATGAGAGAGAAAGAGATACATTTTATTTAACCTAGAACCCTTTTGTTCTAAATATGCTTTTTCAGGTTTGAGGCTACCGTTATATAACGGCGGCCTCAATTTATTTTCACAATAAAATTTAATATTTTTTTATTTGTTCTTCCAAAATTTCAACGAACTCTTTTGCCTTTTGGGAAAGGCATTCCCCTTTTCTGGAAAGCCACCCGATGCACATATCGCAAACCGGAGCGGCTAAAGGGATTGCGGAAATGCGAGGATCATAATACCCATCAGGTAAAACGCCGCTGCCTGTGGAAATTGCGGTGGTGTGGGCAATAATATTATAGGCGGTTGCTCGATCATTCACATAAATAATTTGGCTATATTCTATATTTTGACTGAGGACGGCTTCTTCTGAAAAATTCAGAGAGCTTTCTTCCTTTTTTGAGAAGATGACGAAAGGATAATCTTTTAGCTCAACGAGAGAGATTTCTTCTTTTTTGGCCAAGGGATGCTCTTTATTCATAAAAACATGAGGACGTAGACGTTTCATCTCGTGGAAAATTAGGTTTTTAGAATCAAAAAGTTTGCTCAGAAAAACTTCTGTGATATCTGAAAGAAAAATGATTCCTAAGTCACTTTTTCCATTATGTACTTCTTCAATAACCTTACCCATGGGGCATTCCTTAAAGCCATAACGGAAGAAAGGATCATTCTGCTTTTTTAGAAATTCAACAAAGGCCTTGGCACAGAAGGGGTAACGCTGGGTTGAAATATAGAGACGGTTATTGATGGGGCCATTTTTTCCAGAATAAAACAGAGAAACGTCCTTTGCTTGCTGCAAGAGAGGATGAACTTTCGCAATAAATTCTTGACCTTCTTCTGTCAAAGAAATGCCTCTGTTGCTGCGAACAAAAATGGAAATGCCCAATTCCTCCTCCAATTCTTTAATGGCGGAGGAAATTGCAGATTGGGAAACAAATAAATTTTGTGCCGCTTTATTCATAGAACCACAATGATAAATTTCCATGATATATTCCAACTGCATCAAGGTCATGACAGGATTCGCCCCTTTTTTCTTTTTATCATACCATAATACTTTATAAAAGAGTAAGTGAAGGAGTAAATTTAAAAAAATACATTATTTTCTTGACAAGATATTTTTTTGTCGTAAGCTGAAAGAAGGAGAAATTTAGGAGGGAGTAACTTATTATGAGAAATATTTCAATAGATAATAGTATTAAAGAACGTTGTCCAGAGGCGGTTTTGGGGTTATTGCAATGCAAGGTTGTGGTGAAAGAAGATGACGCCCTATTCTTGGAATTATTAAATAATAAAATTGCAGAGTTGGCTGAGGTTGAGCTTTCTCAAGCAAATAAGAGAGAAAAGATTCAATCCACAAGAAAGGCTTATAAGGCTTTGGGTAAGGATGCAAATCGTTATCGCTGTTCTGCCGAGGCAATGTGCCGTAGGATTTCCAAGGAAAGAGGACTGTATTATATTAATAATGTGGTAGATATTAATAATTATTTGTCAATAAAAACAGGTTATTCCATGGGGACGTATGATTTGGAGCAGGTGCAGGGAGATATTTTATGGGCTCGTGCTCCAGAAGGCACAGCGTATCAGGGGATTGGCAAGGATGTATTGAATATCGAGTTTTTGCCTGCATTGTTTGATGAAAGGGGGCCATTTGGTAACCCCACCAGCGACAATACTAGGGCGATGATAACAGAAAAAACTAGTGAAATTGTTATGGTTTTTTACGCCTTTGACGGAGGGGAAGAGCTTCTAGATCTTCTGAAAGAAGCTGAGACATTGTTGAAAGAATTTGCTGGCGGATGGGATTTTGAAGGTAAGCTAGTTAAATGATGGTGCGATGCTTATGAGATATAGAATCTTTTGTTAATCAGGTTATCCTGGTAGGCAGGGAAGTTATGCAAGAATAGGGGAAATCATTGCGTTTTAATACAAGTTGCGGAGATACATGTGATGCTAGATAAAATTTCATTATTTGTGAATGGAACATATTACGATTGTCATTTTGTTTGGAGAGATGAATTAGGGGCCATATCTTTCATTATCAATTTTGAATTTAGGCAAATTGCTCTCAAAAAAGCAACCCCTTTGTAAATTCAAGTTAAGGAATGATTGTTAAAAAATATTTGAGCAGATACTTGTTATGGGTGAAAAATTCAGAATGAGGAGAGTTTTTATGAAAACACTTTTATTTTTGGCAAAAGGTTTTGAAACAATGGAATTTAGCGCTTTTGTGGATATTTTGGGGTGGGCCAGAAATGATTATGGATATGATGTTCCTGTGGTAACTTGTGGTTTTCAAAAAGAAGTCATAAGTACATTCCATATACCTATATTAGTAGAAAAAACCATTGATGAAATTGACGTGAATGAGTTTGATGCTCTGGCTATTCCAGGTGGGTTTGAGGAATTTGGATTTTACGAAGAAGCTTATAATGAAAAATTTTTAAAACTCATACGGGAATTTGATGAAAAAGATAAAATAATAGCAGCAATATGCGTTGCAGCGCTTCCAGTTGGAAAAAGTGGAGTTCTCAAGGGGCGGAAGGGTACAACCTATCATCTGAATGGTGCTTATCGCCAAAAACAGTTGAGGGAGTTTGGTGTTGATGTGGTAAATGAAGCCATTGTGATTGATAAAAATGTGATTACTTCTTATTGCCCGGAAACTGCACCCGGTGTTGCGTTCAAACTCTTAGAAAAATTAACTTCAACGGAACAAATGGAGATTGTAAAAAAAGCCATGGGATTTTGACGAAACAGGAATCGAAGTTTCGTTTTTCTTGCAAGGCCAGATATACAAACACTTTTTGCTTTGAACCTTTTCACATTACCCAATAGTCATAGATATTAATTTAATTAAGTACTATGACAATCATATGAACCTCAACACCTCATAATCTTTCGTGTGGATTTTTTAAGAATTCTATGGTATGATGGCACTAGATTTTATTGAGAGAAGGTGATGGATTGAAATCCTTCGAAGCCCTTTATACAGAGTATTACGACAGGGTATATTGTTTTTTATATCGGCTATGTGCCGATGGGGACTTGGCAGAGGATATGACCCAGGAAACGTTCTTACAGGCATATACTGCCTTTCATAGGTTCCGTGGAGAGTGTGAACTTTTTACTTGGTTGGCTTCCATTGGAAAGCATGTGTATTTTAAATATTTGAAAAAAAATAAATTAGATTTGGATTCTGCCAATTTGGAATTGGTTGTGAACACATATTGTGATGGATGCGTTGATCCGGAAGAACATATGAGAAGAAAAGATGTGGAAAAGGCGGTACGGGCAATTATTGATGGTATTCCGAAAAAATATCGAGATGTTATATTGCTTCGTATTTATGCTGAATTATCTTTTTCTCAAATTGCCTTGGTTTTAAAAATCAGCGAAAATTCCGCAAAGGTTATTTATTTTAGAGCAAAAAAAATGTTGGTGGAGGTGTTAAAACATGAGTTTGAACTGTGATATTGTTAAGGATCTTGTGGCATTATACCACGACGGTGTGGCAAGCGAAGCCAGTGATTCTGCTGTAGAGGCTCATTTAAAGGAATGTAAAAGTTGTCGCAATTATTATAAACAATATGGACATGGCCAACCTGCTTCTTTAAAGTTTGATGTGAATGCCTCTGGGGATTATGGAGAATTGGCAAAGCATATGCGCATCCGTAGGCTATGGATGCTAGTTAGCGCGTTAGCATATGTAAGTGCTTCTTTATGTGCATTTATTATGCTATTTATGCGAATTAGGAGAAAATGAATAAAATTTGCAAAAATTAGAAAATTATAATAAAATGATAAAAAGTTGGAAGGATAGGCTTTATAGCCTGTCTTTTCTTTTTTTGGAAGTACACGTCGAAAATTTTTTTATTTTTTTTGTAACCTTTTTCAAGTTTTTAGGTACTAAGTATGCATAACACAAAAGAATGCGTTTCGGAGGATTGAAAAATGACTTTTAATGTGCTTGGAACGGGGATGTATGTACCCCCCAGGATTGTAACCAATGAAGATATTTCAAAATTTGTGGATACCAACGATGAATGGATTATGCAAAGAGTCGGCGTAAAGCAAAGACATATCAGCGAGGATGAAACTGCGGCGGACATGGGATGCAAGGCAGCCTTGGCAGCTTTGGAAAATAGTGGTGTTAAAAAAGAGGAAATCGATTTAATTTTAGCAGCCAGTGTGAGCGGTGAGTCAATTTCTCCTTCTGTTTCTTGCATGATTCAAAATCTTTTGGGTGTTTCCTGTATGGCTTTAGACATTAGTGCTGCTTGCTCAGCCTTTGTTTTTATGTTGGAAACTGCGGCTGGTTTTTTTGCAAGAGGACGTGCAAAAAAAGTTTTGGTGATTGGCGCGGAACGTTTAAGCCGTATTGTTGATTGGGAAGATAGAGGAACCTGTGTAATTTTTGCAGATGGTGCTGGTGCTATGGTGCTTGGTGAGGGTGATTCTTATATTGATGCTGTCTTTGATGTAAAAGGTGGTTCTGACGTAATGGATATTCCTCAGCCAATTGGTAAATCCCCATTTTATAAAGGGACTCAGAAAAAGCCTTATATTCACATGGCAGGACAGGAAACTTTTAAGTTTGCTGTAAATGCAATTTGTAACGATTGTACTGCCCTTTTAGAAAGACAAGGGCTGACCATGGACGATATAAAATACATTGTTCCCCATCAGGCGAACAAACGAATTATAGATTTTGCCAGTGTAAAGCTGAAGGTGCCAAAAGAAAAGTTCTATGTAAATATTGAACGGTTTGGAAATACCTCCTCAGCTAGCATTCCCATTGCATTGGATGAATTGAACCGTCAGGGAATGCTGAAAAAAGGTGATTTGCTTCTGCTGCCTGCTTTTGGCGGTGGTTTGGCAAGTGCCACTTGTATATTAAGATGGTAATGAACGCCTAAGGGCTTCATATAAAAACTAAAAAATAATTGTATTTAAAAGGAGATTATAATCATGGTATTCGAAAAAGTTGCAGCAATGTTGGCAGAAAAATTGGAATGTGAAGTAAGTGAAATCAAAATGGACACAAAGTTTGAAGCTTTGGGCATTGATTCTTTGGATGTTATGGAATTGCTTATGAATGTTGAAGAAGAATTCGGTACTGAAATTGAATTGGGTGAAAACAAAGTAAATGCAGTTGGCGACTTGGTTACACTTATCGAAAACAAATTGAAGTAAGAGAGGAGGAGGACAGAATGATCCTTTCACCGATCTGTTCTATGTTGGGAATTAAATACCCCATTTTTCAGGGCGGCATGGCATGGATTGCCGATGGCAAGCTTGCGGCGGCTGTTTCGAACGGCGGCGGCTTAGGCATTATCTCTGCAATGAATGCCGGAGGAGACTATCTTCGTGAGCAAATTCAAATTGCACGAAGATTAACTGATAAACCCTTTGGCGTAAATATTATGCTGATGAGCCCCCATGTGGAGGAGGTCGCAAAGATTGTTGTGGAGGAAAAGGTTCCTGTGGTAACAACGGGTGCTGGCATTCCCACAAAATTCATTCCCATGTGGAATGAGGCAGGAATTAAAGTAATTCCTGTTGCGGCATCTGTAGCGGCGGCAAAAATGATGGAAAAAGCAGGGGCGACGGCGGTCATTGCCGAAGGCGGAGAATCCGGCGGTCATATTGGTGACATGAGCACTATGCCTTTAATTCCTCAGGTTTGCGATGCTGTGAAAATTCCTGTATTGGCGGCAGGTGGCATTGGTGATGGCAGAGGAATTGCGGCGGCCTTTATGTTGGGAGCTGTTGGGGTACAAATGGGTACCAGATTCCTTTTGGCAGAGGAGTGTTCCGTTCATTCCAACTATAAGGAAATGGTTTTGAAGGCAAGCGATATTTCTACCACAACAACAGGTAGAAGATTTGGTGGAAATACCTGCCGCAGCTTGAAAAATAATTTTACACGAGAGTTTTTAAAAACAGAATATGCACCTGAGACCACGCCTGAAATGGTTGCGGAGTTGGGTGTAGGCGCTTTGAGAAAGGCGGCTGTAGAAGGCGATACCAAGGAAGGATGTTTCTTAGCGGGGCAGATTTCCGGTTTGGTGAAAAAAGAACAGCCAGCTGCAGAAATTTTGAAAGAAATTGCGACGGAAGCAGAGTTTTTGTTAAAAGGAGGCGCAAAATGGGTAAAATAGCATTTGTTTTCTCTGGTCAAGGTGCCCAGAAAGCGGGCATGGGCAAAAGCTTTTATGACGCAAAAGAAAGTATTCAAAACTTATTTGATGGGGCGGAGGAAATTCGCCCCAATACCTTGAATCAGTGTTTCTTTGGAACAGAAGAAGAACTGAAAAATACAGAAAATACGCAACCCTGCTTATATCTAACAGATTTAGCAGCGGCATTGGCATTAAAAGAAGAAGGCATTATTCCAGATGGTGTAGCTGGCTTTTCTCTAGGGGAAATACCTGCACTAGCCTTTGCGGGGGCTTACACTCCCTTAGATGGTTTTCGACTGGCCTCTTTCAGAGGAAAGGTTATGGCAAGGGAAGCGGAGAAAAATCCGGGCTCAATGCTTGCCATCATGAAGCTGGAAAACAGCAAGGTCGAGGAAATATGTAAAAGCTTTGAGCAGGTTTATCCTGTGAATTACAATGGCCCCGGGCAATTAGTGGTTGCAGGGAAAAAAGAGGAAATGGATGCCTTTTCAAAGGCAGTAAGAGAAGCCGGAGGCAGAGGGTTGCCCATTAAAGTGGGTGGCGGTTTTCATTCCCCTTTCATGAAAGAAGCGGCAAAGGATTTTGCCCAGGTTCTAACTGAATATCAGATTCAAAAGCCACAAATTCCCGTATATTCCAATTATATGGCAAAGCCATACGAGGAAGATGTGCGGGCTTGGATGTCACCCCAAATTGATCATGCTCTGCGTTGGCAGGAAAGCATAGAGCAAATGGCGGTAGATGGTTTCGATACCTTTATTGAAGTAGGCATAGGGGATACCCTTAAGAAATTAATTTCTCGTATCTTGCCAGACAGCAAGGTTTATGCTGTTTCTTCTATGGAGGAGATACAAAAGCTGAAAGAGGAGGATTTGATATGCTCAAAGGAAAAGTAGCAGTGGTGACGGGCGGTTCCAGAGGAATTGGCGCGGCTATCTGCAAATTATACGCGACAAATGGAGCAGATATTGCTTTTTTATATGCAGGAAATACCCAAAAGGCTGAGGAAACCCAAAAGGAATTGGAAGCACTTGGGGTAAAGGCTAAAGGCTATCAATGTAATGTTGCTGATGCAGAGCAGGTAGCAACAAAAGTTA
>NZ_DALYUL010000006.1:54354-61973 GCF_031981185.1 Anaerotignum sp.
TCATATTTTAGTAAACAACGCGGGAATTACAAAGGACAGTTTGATTCCTATGATGAAAGTTGAGAATTTTGACAGTGTGGTAGACACTAATTTAAAGGGCGCCTTTTACATGATTAAGCAGGCATACCCACTGTTTTTGAAACAGAAAAGCGGGAAAATTATTAATATCAGCTCGGTTTCGGGCTTAATGGGAAATGCAGGTCAATCCAACTATTCCGCATCTAAGGCAGGTTTGATCGGACTGACAAAATCAGTGGCAAAGGAATTGGCATCCCGTGGGGTTTGCTGCAATGCCATTGCTCCCGGTTTTATTGCAACAGATATGACAGAAACATTCACTTCAAATGATGAAATTAAAAACGCGATTCCCATGAAACGCTTTGGGCAGGCAGAGGATGTGGCAAAATTAGCACTATTCCTTGCCAGCGATGCATCGGATTATATTACTGGCGAAGTAATCCGCATCGACGGCGGCATGGCAATGTAGGAGGTTTGTATGAGAAGAGTTGTTGTAACAGGTTTAGGGGCGGTGACCCCCATTGGAAATACAGTGGAAAGCTTTTGGCAAGGCTTAGTGGAAGGGAAAAACGGAATTTCATTTATCACTCGTTTTGATACTTCTGACAGCAAATATCGCTTGGCGGCAGAATTAAAAGATTTTGAGCCTACCTTATATATGGAAAAATTGGCGACAAAAAAATTAGACCGTTTTTCAATTTATGCGTTGGCGGCTACCGCTCAGGCAATGGAAGACAGCGGCTTGGAAGGCAATGTAGACAAAGAAGAACTGGCTGTATATTTCGGTTCTGGTATTGGTGGTTTTGAGACTTTTTGCGAAAGCAGCACAACCTTGGCTGAAAAAGGAGCAAGAAAAGTATCACCTTTGTTTATCCCTAAAATGATTAGCAATATTGCGGCAGGTAATATTGCCATTCGCTATGGTGCAGAGGGTGCTTGTGTTTCTGTTACCACTGCTTGTGCCACAGGAACCACTGCAATTGGCGAGGGGTATCGTGCTATTATGCACGGATATGCAACCGCGGCAATTTGCGGAGGCAGTGAGGCTGCAATTGTACCTTTGGCTATCGCAGGGTTCGGCAGTTGTATGGCGTTAAGCCCTTCTGAAGATCCTGATGGCGCGTCTCTGCCCTTTGATAGCAGAAGAGGTGGCTTTGTTATGGGCGAGGGTGCAGGTACTTTGATTTTAGAGGACTACGAGCATGCTAAGGCAAGAGGTGCTAAAATTTATGCAGAAGTGGTAGGCTATGGGTCTACCTGTGATGCTCACCATGTGACAGCGCCATCCCCTGAGGCAAAGGCAAGTGCAAAAGCAATTCGAGATGCAGTAAAGGGTCTGGAAGGTATTGAGGTAGAAAAGCTTTATTATAATGCCCATGGAACGGGAACACCCATGAATGATACAGTGGAAACCCATGCTATTCACAACGCTTTTGGTGAAGATGCAGGGAAGTTGCATATCAGCTCCACGAAGTCTATGACAGGACATATGCTGGGTGCCGCCGGTGCGGTGGAAGCCATTGCTGCTATTTTGGCAATGAAAAATGGCATGGTGCCCCCTACCATTAACTTAAAGGAGCAAGATCCACAGTGTGATTTGAATTATACACCCAATGTTGCAGTGAAAGCGGCTTTGGAAGGTGCTCTTTCTACCTCCTTGGGTTTTGGTGGACATAACGCCTGTGTGGCATTTAGAAAAATAGAGGATTGATGATGATGGAACTCAAAAAAATATCAGAATTGGCTAAAATATTAAAACAGAATCAGTTGACAAAGCTGGATTTAACTGAGGGTGATGTTCGTCTGGTTTTAGAATCTGCTAGTGGTAAGGTTGTTTTGCAGGAAATGCCAAAGGAAATTGATTTTTTCCAGGAAGAGACGACGATAACCATGGAGGAGAAGAAAATAGTTGAGGAAACCCCTTCAGCTTATGAGCAGAAATCCCCTTTGGTTGGTACTGTTTATCTAGCAGCTCAAGCAGGCGCTGCGCCTTATGTGAAAGTTGGCGATAAGGTGAAGAAGGGTGATCCTGTTTGTATTGTGGAATCTATGAAAATGTTCAATACCATTGAAGCGGAAAAGGACGGCGAGGTTGTGGCAGTTCCTGTGGATAATGGTCAGATAGTAGAGTACGGGCAAGTGTTGGTTTGCATTCGTGAGGAGGCTTAACATGAATCTAGAGGAAATTAAAAAAATATTGCCTCACAGAGATGCTATGCTTTTGATTGACGAGGCAGAACTTTCCGATGGCGTTGCTTATGGTAAGAAAACCATTACAGGCGATGAATGGTTTTTGCAGGGACATTTTCCTGATAACCCTGTTGTACCTGGCGTCATTCTTTGTGAAATTTTAGGACAGTCGGCCTGTGTGCTCCTTTCAGAGGGAAATGCAGGGACAACACCTTTTTTTACAGGCCTTGAGAAAGTACGCTTTAAAAACAGTGTGCGCCCCGGCGATGTGATTGAAACACAATGTAAGTTGATTAAAAATAAAGGTGTGTTTTACTGGGCTGAAGGAAAAGGCTTCGTAAACGGAAAGCTGTGCGTGAGTGCAGAGTTTTCGTTTGCATTAATAAAGGAGACTTGAGTATATGTTTACAAAAATTCTCGTGGCAAATCGTGGAGAAATCGCAGTGCGCATCATTCGTGCCTGCAAGGAAATGGGAATTGAAACAGTAGCGGTGTATTCCGAGGCAGACCGCAATTCTCTGCCTGTTGCTTTGGCAGACGAAAGAATCTGTATTGGCGGAAAAAGTGCCACGGAGAGCTACCTAAATCAAAAAAATATCATTAGTGCTGCTATGGCCTGCAACGCCGGCGCCATCCATCCCGGATACGGATTTCTTTCGGAAAATGCCGAATTTGCCGCCCTTTGTGAAGCAAATGATATTGTATTTATTGGACCCAAAAGCCAAGTTATGGAGAGCATGGGAGACAAAGACAATGCCCGCAGGCTGATGAAGGAAATTGGTGTGCCTGTTGTTCCCGGAACAGAAATTTTAAAGGATGTTTCGGAAGCAAAAGCTTTGGCAGAAGAGATCGGCTTTCCTTTATTGGTAAAGGCTACAGCCGGTGGCGGTGGTAAAGGGATAAGAGTGGTTAATTCCAAAGAAGAGCTGGAAAATGCATTTCTTACCGCATCGGCAGAGGCAAAAAGTGCCTTTGGTAATGGAGATGTATTTTTGGAAAAATATTTAACTCATGTGCGCCATGTGGAAATGCAAATTTTAGCAGATACCTATGGAAACATGGTTTGCTTGGGAGAAAGAGATTGTTCTCTACAGTTGAATAAGCAAAAGGTGTTGGAGGAAACCCCCAGCCCTGTAATGACACAGGAAATTCGCTCTAAAATGATGGAGGCGGCAATCAAAGGCTGCAAACTACACCAATGCGGGAACGGTGGAATTTTTGCTGGCGCCCAATGGGGAATTTTATTTCATTGAAATGAACACCCGTTTACAGGTAGAGCATCCCATTACCGAGGAAATCAGCGGCGTTGATATCGTAAAATGGCAGATACGCATTGCCTGCCAAATTCCTTTAGATTTCAAGCAGGAGGATGTTCACATAAAAGGGCATTCCATTGAATGCCGTATAAATGCAAGGTCTACGGGTAAAATTGATTTTCTTCATATTCCCGGAGGCGCAAGGGTACACTTTGATACGGCTTTAATTCAGGAATGTGAGGTTGTGCCTTTTTATGATTCCATGCTAGGGAAACTGATTGTTTTTGCAAACACCAGAGAGGATGCCATCCGTAAAATGGAGGCGGCTTTGTGTGAAATGATTATTCAAGGCGTTGAAACAAATATAGAAGATCAGTTAAAGCTGGTACGAAGCAAAATTTTTTGGAAGGGTGCATATGATACCCTGATTTTGCCTGAAATCTTAGCGGAAGGGAAGTGATTCATTTGCATGATATCGTGGGTTTATTCCGCAAATCGAAGAATTATTTGGAAGAAGGGGGTATTACCCCTGTTGTAGATGAAAAAATGCGCTGTCCCGTTTGTAAGTCTTTTGATACAAAACGGAATGTTGCTAAAAATAAAATGGTATGCCCTTCATGCGGTCATCATTTTCGTATTGGGGCAAGAACCAGAGTAAAGGCTCTTTGTGACAAAGGCAGTTTTCAAGAGATATTGACGGAGCTTATAACTGTTGATCCCCTTGACTTTCCCGGTTATGATATAAAGTTGGAAAGTGGTAAGATGGGTTCAGGAGAGGATGAGGCAGTATTATGCGGTCGTGCTTCTTTTAAAGGTCAGCCTTGCGCGTTATTTGTCATGGAACCTCAATTTATGATGGGCAGTATGGGGTCTGTTGTAGGAGAAAAGTTGGCAAGGCTGTTTGAATATGCGGCGAAGGAAAGTCTACCTGTAGTAGGTTTTACTTGCTCCGGTGGGGCAAGAATGCAGGAAGGAATTCTCTCTTTGATGCAGATGGCCAAGGTGAGTGGAGCAGTGGATTATCACAGCAAGCGAGGCGGTTTATATATTACCGTTTTGACTGACCCTACCACGGGAGGCGTGAGTGCCAGCTTTGCTATGCTTGGAGATATTATCCTTTCTGAGCCCAATGCAACCATAGGTTTTGCAGGGCGTAGAGTTATCGAGCAAACCACCAAGAAAAAATTGCCTGATGGTTTTCAGAAGGCGGAATTTTTGTTGGAACACGGGTTTGTAGATGCCATTGTGCCAAGAACTGAGTTGAGAAAGACCATTGCCAAACTCCTTCATCAGCATGAAATGAAAGATCATCATCGGGCTTTAGAAAATGCTCTATATCGCCAAGAGGCTGAAAAATATAAATTCAATGAGTTGGCTCCTTACGAAAGAGTGCTGACTGCAAGAGCCCAAGATCGTCCAACGGCTAGGGCTTACATTGAGCAGATGTTTACAGATAGAACAGAGCTTCACGGAGATAGAAAGTATGCTGATGACAAAGCCATTGTAGGAGGCATCGGAATGCTGGGAGAAATGCCTGTTACCTTTATTGGAATTGAAAGAGGCAGGAACCTGGAAGAGCGCATTCAATGCAATTTTGGTAGCCCTATGCCCGAAGGTTATCGTAAGGCGTTACGCTTAATGAAGCAGGCAGAAAAATTTCAAAGACCCATTATTTGTTTGGTTGACACCGCAGGAGCTTTTTGCGGCGAGGAAGCGGAAGAACGAGGACAGGGGCAGGCCATTGCTGATAATTTGATGGAAATGATGGCTTTAACAACGCCTGTGATAACAGTTGTTATCGGCGAAGGTGGTAGTGGTGGCGCTTTGGGACTATCTGTTGCGAATAAACTATATATGTTGGAAAATGCTGTGTTTTCCGTGATATCCCCTGAAGGCTGTGCCAGCATTTTATGGGGTGCATCTTCTCCGGAAGCTTCCGCAGAAGCGGCAAAATGCCTATGCATTACTGCCGAGGATATGAAGCGTTTTGGCGTTGCAGAGCGCATTATATATGAAGATTTTGTGTGTTTTGAAGAAATGTGTCATGAATTGAAAGGCACCCTTATGGGTGATTTTAAGGAGATTTACAAAGATTCTCCTAATATCAGTGAAAAAAGATATGAAAGATTTCGCAAACTAGGCCGTTGGAGCGAAATTAAATAAGGTATGAAACCGCTTTTCTTTTGGAGAGGCGGTTTTTTTTATTTGTAATGTATCAACTACTGTTTTAATTACTACCATTCTCTTTTATTTATTTGAAATACAACGGCTTGAATGATTATATAGTATTATAAAGGCTATGCCTTCGAAAAATGGATGATATTCCAAAATTAGAAGCTTCACTATGATATTGCGTCATTTCTTCGGCTATGCTTCAACTTTTAGTTTTGTGTATGGGGAAATCTGATGGTAAACATACAAAATTAAGGGGTATCTCCTAATTAAATTAAAAAGGGAAGGTGTGAAAAATGAAAATAAACTGGAAGGTACGTTTTAAAAATCCCTATTTCTGGATTGGTTTATTTGGGGTAATCATGTCAACCATAGGAGCAAAGCCAGAGGATTTTACCAGTTGGGCTTTGGTAGTGGAAGAAATAAAAAATGTGTTAGGCAATCCGTTTTTATTGTTTAGTGTGATTTTGGCTGTGATTGGTGTAGTGGCAGATCCTACAACAAAAGGAGTTTGTGACAGCAAGCAGGCATTAAGTTACTCTAAGCCTAGAGATGATTCTGAAAAACAGACCGATAAGGATTATAAGGCATAAGTAGCAAGCATTCCAAAAACAAAACCCCCTAGGCATTTGAGCTAGGAGGTTGAATATCATATAAATATAACTCTCACAAGTGGAGGGAGGCTAATAGGTTTCTGATGTTCATTTTGGGGATCATGCCTGACTACCCTCTTGCGTATCTTGCGGGATACCACTTCTGGAACCATGCTGTAAAAATACCCATGAGTACAGGTACGATATTATTGATGATACCAATGTAAGGGGAAAGGGTAGTATTCATCAAGATATAAGTCCAGACGGCTGAGTGAAGAAAAATCACACCCCATGCGGCAGTTAATATGCGGTTTGTTTTGATGAAAAGAGGATTTGACAAAGCAATTTCATCCCCATATTTGGCCGCACTATAGTAAGCGGTAAGGGGTATTTTGGTAAATGCGCCAATCAACCATAATAGTCCGAATAAGAAATAGCTGGCTGTGACAATAAACCTTACATCTATACCCATTAAACCTGCCAGTGAGACTCCTACAACCATAGGAATGCCGATTTGCTCAAAGATGACAGGTCTATATATCAGCCATAATAATGGAATCAGTGCCGTAGTGAAAATTGCGGCGATGCTGCCAACGGTAGAATTGATTGCCATACCCGTCCAAATGACAATCCATGGTGCAAGGAGAACCAGCATATTGGTTTTGCAGGGAGGGGCGTTGTCAGATTTTTCTTGGGGTGTAGAAGTACCAAATAGCTCATCCCATCTTAACATGAGGCTAAAATCCCCATGGACTTGATAACGTTTTTGAAATAGGGCATCCTGGCCTGAAATTTCATTGCGGGATATAGCGCGCCAGAGGGAAAATGGTGTTTCAATCTTTGTAGAATACGGCCTAAATCCATCGGTGATAACTTCAGAACCTTGTTTGGATAGCAGTATTTGATAGGTTTTATCAATGTCCGTATAATGAAACTCCAAAACTCGTTCTTTCCCATCGGGGTTGTACAAGGCTGCCATTTGTGTTGTGAAGCTAAGGCTTTCATCTGGAATTATTTCTGCATTTTCACTTTTTGTAATTCCCCAAGAGGCATCTGCCATTTTTTCGAACACATCCTGTGAATATAATGGTTCTGCCAGTTTAGCCTGTGTTTCTAAACGAATGCCTCCTGCCGCATATTCTGCTCCTGCACGACGAACGATTTCCAGATAAGCGTCTGTACGCCGGTTTAGCTCAGGGATATGAAACAATTCTCCTTGTCCACACAGGATGGTTGTATAGATATCTTTTCCTAGAAAGTGATCAAACATGGAAAGAACAGAATCGTAATTATGTACAGTTGTCCAAAAGCCACAGGTTGAAATAATAAGATGC
This sequence comes from Anaerotignum sp., assembly GCF_031981185.1. Classification (GTDB taxonomy): domain Bacteria; phylum Bacillota; class Clostridia; order Lachnospirales; family Anaerotignaceae; genus Chakrabartyella. The sequence goes on from NZ_DALYUL010000006.1 coordinate 61,918, forward strand.
TTTTGATGGGACAGATCGAAGCGTTTGGGATGATCTCCGCTTTCGCTTTCTTCTTT
>NZ_DALYUL010000006.1:61983-74425 GCF_031981185.1 Anaerotignum sp.
ATGAAGGGCAAATTCATAGGCAGCTGTCGGTCGATGAGGTTTTTTAGGCCACTGGGCACACTAAAATAGTATAGGGGAAAAGACCAGATGATCACATCAGCGGCAATGATTTTTGGTAGTATGTGTTCCATATCATCGGAGATAACGCATTTCCCCGGTGTTTTATTCCAACAAGCAAAACAACCAAGGCAGCTCTTGATGTTGGCTTTTGCCACATGGACAATTTCTGCGTCTACCCACTGGGCACCCTTTAAAAAAGCCTGCGTGAGACACATTGTATTGCTTTGCTCCATCTTTGGTGAACCATTTAGAACGAGAATTTTCATTTCATCTGTGCCTCCTTTTCTAATAATGCAATGGCTTTATCTGCCCAATTCACGCCGGCTTCGTAATAGGATTCTCCATAAAGCACTGCGATTTTCCAGTAAATTGATTTTCTTTCATCGCAAACCATTTCGTCATATTCTGAGATTGCGTTATGGGCTTCCCCAAGACCTTGGCCAGCCTCCAAGCATTTTTCACGATACTTACGAAGCAATTCCAGTGATTGCTGGGTGGTGGTTTCTCCTGAAAAGAAAATCCGCATCAAAAATGCACTTTTTACCCGCATGGCATCGGAAATATGGGCTTCCCCTAGGGATAACCAGTTTGCAAGTTCTTTTTTTCCGCTATCTGTTATGGTGTACATCCGCTTGTTTGGTTTTTCGCTTTGAATGATACGTTGGCTGCTCAACCAACCCTTCGTTTCCATAGCATCCAGTTCTCGATAAATTTGGCTGGTTTTTGCTTGCCAGAAAAAAGATAAGGAAGCATTAAATGCTTTATCCAGTTCATACCCTGTCATAGATGAATAATTGAGAAGTCCCAGTAGACCATGTTTTAGCGACACATTAACACATCCTTTTGTTGTATATTCTATAAGTTGAATATACAACAAAAGCGAATGATTGTCAATAGGGTGTAATTTATGTTTAGAAACTTTAGGCAGGACTTTTTTATGATTCGTCTATTGATATATATGGCTAGTTAAGAGTAGCCACAAAAAAAGAACTATTTTGAGGTTATATTTATTTTAGAGATTGGAGTGGAGAAGATTTTTTGTATTTCTAGCAAGTAGAGAGAAACAAAATTTAGTAATGTAAATTCAGCACAAAAAAAGCCGTAGTATAAAAAATCCTACGGCAAATTTTAAAATTTCTTTACTTAATAATAAATAATCTCATGGTGGCTCTCAGTGCTTTAGATGACGGGTATTTTAACTATACTTACTGATATCTTCCATGGTGATGCCGGGGTGAAGGGCAATATTAATGCCATTGGCGATGATATTAGAAAGTCGGTCTATGACTGCATCCACTTCTTTGGGTGTTACAAACATATTTTCTGTATAAGGATCAAGAATTTCAGTAATCATAGTATATTTTTCTTCTTCCTCTAAATCTTGCAGCATGCGGTAAAAGTCTGTTCCTTTTTTTGTTTGTTCAATCATACTGCCTAGGATTCGATCCATAGTATCGTTTACCAATGTTGCGGCATCTACCACTGTGGGCACACCAATGGCGATAACGGGAATACCCAAGGTTTCTTGACTCAGCATCATTCGTTTATTGCCAACGCCGGCACCGGGTGAAACACCTGTGTCAGACATTTGTATGGTTGCATTGATACGGCTGGAACGTCTTGCTGCAAGGGCATCAATGGCAATTAAAAGGGTAGGCTTTACTTTTTCCACCAATCCTTTAATAATTTCTCCTGTTTCAACCCCTGTAAGTCCCATGACACCGGGACTGATTGCAGCCACAGGGCGCACAGTTCCTTCGATTTCTTCAGGTAGGGAGCCCTGTAAATGGCGTGTAACTAAGATGCGGGAAATAACCTTTGGCCCCAAGGCATCAGGAGTAATGTTCCAGTTTCCAAGCCCGGCTACAAGAATACAATCATCTTCCTTGGTTTTTGACAGCTTACGCAGTTGTTCTGCCAAAAGCTTGATAATTACCTCATGGCAATCAACGGCATTTTCTTTTAGTTTTTGGGATTCAATGGTGATATATTCTCCTTTGGGTTTTCCCATTGCTTTACTGCCTGCGTCATTTATAATACTTACCTTTGTTAATGTGTAGCAATCTCCTTCTTCCGTTTCTACTTTAACACCGTTGGGTTCGTCTTCTCTTTTTTCTTGGGATTCCTGAATTAGTTCTCTTGCCTCAATGGCTAAGTCAGTTCTAACTTGAAATGTATTTTTTTCATCCACTTTCTTCAAATTTCCCACCGTCCTTCCTGCTTTTTCCCTTATTTTTTCCCTCCAATTGAAATATATTCATTGACTTATTTTCATTCATCGGGTAGAATATATGGTGTTGAATTAACCAAGGGATTTAAGACATAAAATATCCCAAGCCGTGTCGTAGGAGATGAAGCTCCTTAAAGGTGGTTAATATTGTAGTAATAAAAAGCGATATTCCCCAATATCGGAAACCACAGAAAATGAATGATTTAACTAGGAGGAAAACACAGTGGCAAATATTAAATCCGCTAAGAAAAGAATTAAAGTAATCAGCAAAAAAACTTTGAGAAATAAAATGATTAAGTCTCAGGTAAAAACAGCAATGAAAAAAGTAATCGTTGCAGTGAATGCAGGCGATAAGGACATAGCTTCCGCAGCTTTGAAGAACGCTACCTCTGTAATTGACAGAGCATATATGAAGGGCATCTATCACAAGAATGCAGTTGCTAGAAAAAAATCTTCTTTAACAAAATTGGTTAACAGCCTGTAATTTTTTATGTCCTAAAGGGATGCCCTATGTATGATTGGGGTATCCCTTATTTTATTGAAAATACATTTTATTAAATACTCATTTTATTATGTGCAAAGTTTTGTGTAAGTTGCGTGCATTTGGATGAAATTGCTTGCTATCACAAAACTTAAAAAACTTGGAGGTATCTTATGGATAGCAGAATCGAAAAAGTAATGGAAAACCATCATAAGGGTTATAATTGTTCTCAGGCAGTGGCGTGTGCCTATTGTGATTTGTTTGGCGTGGAGGAAAAAGAGGCCTTTCGGGCTGTTGAGTGTTTTGGCCGTGGAATGGGGATTATGGGTCCTTGTGGGGCTGTTTCAGCCATGGCATATTTGGTAGGGCTAAAGATTTCCGATGTCGACTTGGAAAAGCCAAGGAGTAAAATTAGTAGCTATAACACATTAAGGCCCATGACTCAAGCTTTTATTGACAAAAATCAATCCTTGGAATGCAGAACCTTAAAAGGGATGGATACAGGGGTTGTATTGCGTAGCTGCCCGGGATGTATGCAGGACGCAGCAGAAATTATTGAATCGCATCTTTTAAATGAGGGCAAATGATAGCTGAAATTTTGTTTGGAATGGATTCCACCGGCATATGATAAGCATATCCAGTGGGATTTTTCTTTCATAATGATTTTTTACTAAAGATGTGGTATAATAAACCTATGGTTAATACTGGTGAATTGTTTGCTTTTTTACCAAAAACATTCTGGATTTTCGTTATTTTGAAGCAAGTCTATTTTTTATTGAATGCTTACGCAGATATATTGATGGTGAATTGGGAAAAAATAAGATTAGATTTGTTGGTTTTTTTAGTTCGTAGATGAAAGAGTCAAAAACAGTGTTCATTTTGTGAGGATAGAGCTGGAGCAAAAGGAGGACTTTTATGAATATTGTGGATATAATTATAAAAAAAAGAGAAGGCAATCGATTATCAAATGAAGAAATTTCGTATTTTGTAAAGGGTGTGACAGATGGCAGTCTGCCTGACTATCAAATAGCCGCTTTTTTGATGGCAGCTTTTCTAAAAAAAATGGATGCAGAAGAGACTGCATCTTTAACCATGGAAATGGCTCAATCCGGCGGGATGTTTGACTTTTCGCAAGTAGAAGGCTTTAAGGCTGATAAACATAGCACCGGTGGTGTTGCGGATACAACGACGTTAATTTTAGCGCCTTTGGTGGCCTCCGTTGGTGTTCCTGTGATAAAAATGAGTGGGCGGGGGTTAGGTTTCTCTGGAGGTACCATAGACAAGCTGGAATCTATCCCTGGTTTTCGTGTAGATGTAAATGAAAAAGAGGCCATTGCTTTTGCAAAAGAAAGCAATATCGTATTAATGAGCCAAACGGATGATTTGACCCCGGCGGATAAAAAGTTATATGCCCTGCGGGATGTAACCGGAACGGTAGATAGCATTCCTCTGATTGCAGCCAGCATTATGTCCAAAAAAATTGCGGCAGGAGCTGATGGCATTGTTTTAGACGTAAAATGTGGAAGTGGTGCCTTTATGCAGAACATGGAATCGGCAGAAACCCTTGCGTCAATTATGGTGGAGATGGGGCGTCATGTTGGGAGAAAAGTTACTGCTGTTATTAGTGGTATGGATCAGCCTTTGGGCATGAATATTGGCAACAGCTTGGAAGTAATAGAAGCAATTGAGGTTTTAAAAGGAAATGTTGGCGGTGATTTGTTGGAAGTTTCCCTCACTTTGGGGGCTTACATGATTCTGATGGCTGGGCGTGTAAATAGCTTAGAACAGGGTAAATACTTACTACAGCACCACATTAAAAATGGCATGGGTCTGGATAAATTTCGAGAGCTTTTGGTACAGCAAGGCGGTAATCCCGATATCATTGATGATTATTCTTTATTGCCTTTAGCTCCATGTAAAGTGACTGTTTTTGCAAAAGAAGAGGGTTACTTAAATCATATGAACACTGCATTGATTGGCAGGGCCTCCTTAGAAACTGGTGCAGGGCGTGCTTATAAGGAGCAACCTTTGGATTTCGGCGCAGGGATTATTATGAAAAAGCGCTTGGGTGATGACGTGAAAGTCGGAGAGCCATTGGCGGAGATTTTTGCAGCCAGTGATGAAAAGTGTGAAAATGCAGCGAAATATTTACAGCAAGCAATTACAATTGGAGGAGAGAAGCAACCTTTGCCTCCATTGATTTTGAAAACGATTTAAATATGGAAAGGAAGATGCTTATGAAAAGAGCAATTATTGTTGTTTTAGACAGTGTTGGAATCGGTGAATTACCTGACGCTAAGGATTTTGGTGATGTTGGCAGCAATACCTTGGTTAACATCAAGAAGGTGCGCCCACAGACAGAATTGAAAAATATGAGTAACCTGGGTTTGGGCAATATTCAAGGTGAGGATATTCACCTTTTGGGCAAAACGGATTCACCTCAGGGTGCATTTGGTAAAATGGCTGAAAAATCCATAGGAAAAGATACCACCACAGGTCATTGGGAAATGGCTGGAATCATTACAGAAAAGCCCTTCCCTACCTTTACCCAAACAGGTTTCCCTAAAGAGGTGATGGATGCCTTTGAGCAGGCTATTGGAACAAAAACACTGGGAAACATAGCGGCATCCGGCACCCAAATTATTCAAGATATAGGCGCACAGCATGTAAAGACTGGCTATCCCATTGTTTATACCTCTGCGGACAGTGTTTTTCAAATTGCAGCTCATGAGGAAGTGATTTCCCTGGAAATGCTTTATGAGATGTGTGAAAAAGCAAGAAAAATATTGACTGGAGAATATGGTGTTGCCCGTGTTATTGCCCGTCCCTTTGTGGGAGAGGAAGGTAATTACACAAGAACCAAAAACAGAAGAGACTTTTCTTTGCCGCCTACAGGGACTACGATTTTGGACTTGGCTAAGGAAAAAGGATTAAATGTGACTGCAGTTGGCAAAATAGAGGACATTTTTGAACACAGAGGCATTACCCGTGCTGACCATACCACAAATAATAATGATGGTATTGAGAAAACTATTTTTTATGCAAAAGAGGAATTTGAAGGAATTCTCTTTACAAACTTGGTGGATACTGATATGATTTATGGCCACCGCAATGATGTGGAAGGCTATGCAGGGGCTCTGGAGTATTTTGATAGTAAGCTACCTGAAATTATTGCACAAATGAAGGAAGAGGATATTCTCTTTATAACAGCCGACCATGGATGTGACCCTACTACCCCAAGTACAGATCATTCCAGAGAGTATGTGCCCTTACTGGTATATGGGAAAAAGATAAAAGCAGGTGTGGATTTGGGCGTACGTAAAACCTTTGCCGATTTGGGTCAGACAATTTCTGATTATCTGGGATTAAATGCAAACTTTGAAGCAGAGAGCTTTTTAAATGAGATTTTGAAGTAAATGATTTGGATGAGAAGGGGATCGAGAATGGGGGAGCCTCTGAAAAAAAGCTTAAATCAATCTTATGGTCTGTTGAAAGCTTTTAGGGTCATTTTTCTTGAAGAACCTTCGGAATCCAAGCTTTTCGTTCATAAAATAAGTATTATACAGAAGGAGGCGGTTACATTGAATCGCCTTCTTTTTTTGCTTACAGGATATTTATTTAAAAATAATTTTTATCCGTTTTTGAAAATGTCAATAAAAACTAAGTGACAATTAAAGCTTATGGGTGTACAATCAAAAAAAAAGACGAAAGGATGAAAAAAATGGATAAAAAAATCACTATTCGCCTGGCTTCTGCTTCTGATGCAGAACGGATTTTGGCTATATATGCTCCTTATGTTACTGATACGACAGTTACCTTTGAATATGAAGTTCCGTCGGTGCAGGAATTTGCTTTCCGCATTGTTAATATACTGCAAAAATACCCTTATTATGTAGCTTTAGTGGACGGAGAAATCGCAGGGTATTGCTATGCGGCTCCTTTTCGTGGACGTGCTGCCTATGATTGGTCAGTGGAAACAACGATTTATATTAAACAGGATTTTCGTGGCTACGGGTTAGGTTCCATGCTTTATTCTGCACTTGAGGAAACATTAAGAACCCAAGGTGTTTTGACTATGATTTCCTGTATTGCTTATCCAAACCCTCCCAGCAATGCTTTCCATGAAAAAATGGGTTTTCGCAAGGTCGGTCATTTTTCCCAAAGTGGATATAAGCTTGGACAGTGGGTAGACATTGTTTGGCTGGAGAAACATATTGGAGAACACAATGAAATTCCTTCGCCTGTAATTCCTTTTTCAATCTTGGGGAATAATGAGTAGGCTTAGTTTAGGACATGATAGGATTCTTAAACGAAAAAGTCATGCTGGTTGTAATAAAAATCAGCAAACATAAATTGAAACGCCTTGCAATTTGCAGGGCGTTTCAATTTTATATAAAGAAATATACAATTTTAGTTTTTAAAAAAACAGATTCCTATAAAATTAATTTGTACTCATTTCATCAATCAAGCGATTTTTTAATTGAGATAATTTTTCAGACAAATCCACAGGAACAATGTGCGGGTTATTTAAGCGTAAATGCTCGTCCCAAAGAGAGTCCTTTTCTCTGTTGCAAAATCCCTGAATATCCATGGTTTCCGGTGATTCATATACTTGCTTCCCGTCAATAAAAATTGGTACCAAAAGTTCTTTTACATAGAAAGTACCAGCTTCCAATTTCATTTTACGCCATTTGGCGTTACTATCACGAATGATCATATCTTGATTCTCATCTATGGTTTCATGTTCCAAGGCAATTAAATCAGCTTTGATTTTATCTGTGTTTTTATCATAAAAGCGAAAGACCTTTTTAATTCCGGGATTGGTCACCTTTCCAGGGTTATTGGACAGCTTAATTTTGGGGATAAACGTACCATCTTCATCTTCTTCGGCGGCTAGTTTATACACTCCGCCAAAGGCAGGACAATCGTCACTGGTGATGAGTTTTGTTCCAACTCCCCAGAGGTTGATTTTTGCTCCTTGGGATTTTAAGCTGGCAATCAGGTTTTCGTCCAAATCGCTGGAGGCGCTGATGATTGCATCTCCAAAGCCAGCTTCCTCCAGCATAACCTTTGCACATTTTGAAAGATATGCCAAGTCTCCGCTGTCCAGTCGGATGCCATATTTTCCCTTAAGCACTCCTGCTGCTTTCATTTCCTGAAATACTTTAATGGCGTTGGGAACACCGTTTTTTAGCGTATTATAAGTGTCTACCAGCAGTAGGCAATTATCTGGGAATAGCTTTGCATAAGCACGAAACGCTGTAATTTCGTTTGGAAAGCTCATAACCCAACTATGGGCATGGGTGCCCTTTACTGGTACATCAAACAATTTCCCTGTTAAAACATTACTTGTGCCACAGCATCCGCCTATGACTGCCGCTCTTGCCCCTAAAACACCGGCATCAGGCCCTTGGGCGCGACGTAAGCCAAACTCCATAACGGGATCCCCTTGGGCAGCCCAAACAACACGAGAGGCCTTTGTAGCAATGAGGCTTTGGTGGTTTATAATATTTAATAGCGCAGTCTCAAGAAGTTGTGCTTCAACAATAGGAGCTTTTACACGCAATAATGGTTCATGGGGAAACACAACTGTTCCTTCGGGAATTGCATAAATTTCTCCTGAAAATCGAAAATCTCTCAAAAAGTCAATAAAATCCTCTGTAAACAAATGAAGACTTGTTAAATAATCAATGTCATCCTTGGTAAAGCGCAGCCCATTGATATATTCGATGACCTGCTGCAAACCTGCGGTTACGGCGTATCCATTTCCGCTTGGGTTTTTTCTGTAATAAAGATCGAACACTACTTTTTTGTTGTAGGCCCCAGTTGTAAAATAACCCTGCATCATAGTCAATTCATACAGGTCAGTTAACAGAGCCAAATCTCGTCCTTTCATAGCTGATTTCTCCTTCATTTTTTCCTATCTGCAGGAACAATTAACAAACACTAGTATTATACACAATTTAAAGTAATAAAGCAAATTTTTCCACACATCAGTTCTTTATACAATATTTCTAATGATTTGTCTATGATGAACAAATTATACATGAGATTTTAATGCAATATGCTTAAATACAGTTGGCTTTCATCATTTTTTTTATTATAAAATACATTGCGTTGGTTTTTCAGTGGGAAAAGTCTTTGCTTTATTATATACCCAAGTACTGGCGCCACATGGGGGTGGGAATGCATCTATGTAAAAAGTGTATACTGTACCGATGTACACAACATACTTGCAAAAAACAGAGAAAAAACTGCAAAAAACCCTTTACTTCTTTTTAGGCACAATGTATAATGCTAACGTATAAGAAAAAACACAATGAAGGAGACAGTATATATTTTCAACATGATTTCAGAGAGTTGGGGCTTGGTGAGATCCCTTCGTCATAGAAAATATAGAAAATCACTCCGGAGTGGCAGTCCAAACGGTTTTTTACCTAGTAGGCGCTGTCGTTTGCCCGCGTTAAGGGTCGGCGTCATTAAATTGTGATGCTTAGAGTGGATGGCATAATTGCTGTCAAATCAGGTGGTACCGCGAACCCTTTCGTCCTGTGTAGGATGCAAGGGTCTTTTTTCGTTTCAGGCAGTAATAAAATCCACGTTTTGCATTACTTTTTCCAATTTTGCTAAAAAAGTGAATGGTACTTTAGAAACTAGTCAAAAATGGAAGAGTATGTGTATTTTATGCTTCATGCAAACACCACCCTTTTCATTTGAAAAATAGTGTATTTATAAATGAAGTTAAGGAGGAATTCATATGTATGACAAAGTGCCAACCAATATGAACTTTGTGGAAAGAGAAGTTCAAGTAGAAAAATTTTGGAAGGAAAATGATATTTTTGGTAAGAGCATTAAGGCTAGAGAGGGTGCTCCCGTTTTTACTTTTTATGATGGCCCCCCTACGGCAAATGGCAAGCCTCACATCGGCCATATCATCACCAGAGCGGTAAAGGATTTGATTCCACGCTATAAAACCATGAAGGGCTATAAGGTTTTGAGAAAAGCAGGTTGGGATACCCATGGTTTACCTGTTGAATTGGAAGTAGAAAAGGCTTTGGGCTTGGATGGCAAGCCACAAATTGAAAAATACGGTGTAGAGCCTTTCATTGCAAAGTGTAAGGAAAGTGTTTGGACATACGAACAGGAATGGCGCTCCATGAGTGATCGCGTTGGCTTCTGGGCGGATATGGATCATCCATATGTAACCTATCATAATGAATATATTGAGTCTGAATGGTGGGCTTTAAAGAAAATTTGGGATAAAGGACTCCTTTACAAAGGTCATAAGGTTGTTCCTTATTGCCCTCGTTGTGGAACGGCTCTTTCTTCTCATGAAGTGGCTCAGGGCTATAAAGATGTAAAAGAAACCTCTGCTATCGCAAAATTCAAGGTGGAAGGCAAAGACAATGAGTACTTCTTAGCTTGGACAACAACTCCTTGGACATTGCCTTCTAACATTGCATTAACAGTAAATGCAAAGGAAACTTATGCAAGAGTAAAATATCAGGACTTTACTGCAATTATGGCTGAAGCCCTTCTGGATGACGTTCTGGGTGAAGGCAACTATGAAGTTTTGGAAACGATGAAAGGCCAAGCATTGGAATATATGCGTTATGAGCCTCTATTTAGCTTCTTAGAGAATGATCCCAAGGCTTTCATCGTAACTTGTGATCCTTATGTAACCTTAACAGACGGTACTGGTATTGTTCACTCCGCTGGTGCATTCGGTGAGGATGATGCCCGTGTTTGCCAGAAATATGGTGTTCCTTTCCGTCAGTATGTTGACAGCCAAGGCCTTATGACTGAGGAAACAGGCCCCTTTGCCGGATTGTTTGTGAAGGATGCAGATGCAAAGGTAATTGAGCAGATGGAACAGGATGGCTCTTTGTTTGCCGCAATTCCTTTTGAGCATAACTATCCTTTCTGCTGGAGATGTGATACACCTCTCATCTACTATGCAAGAAGCACATGGTTTATCAAAATGACAGCTTTAAAGGATCAATTGGTGGCAAATAACCGTACCATCAACTGGTATCCCGATAATATCAAGGAAGGCCGTTTTGGTAATTTCTTAGAAAATGTAATTGACTGGGGTCTTTCTCGTGAACGTTATTGGGGCACGCCATTGCCCATCTGGGAATGTGAATGTGGGCATAGACACACCATCGGCAGCATTGCTGAATTGAAAGAAATGTCCCCTGATTGCCCTGAAAATATCGAACTGCATAAGCCTTTTATTGACGCAGTGCATATCGTTTGCCCTGAATGCGGTAAGTTGATGACCCGCGTTTCCGAAGTAATCGACTGTTGGTTTGACAGTGGTGCAATGCCCTTTGCACAGTGGCATTATCCATTTGAAAATAAAGACGTTTTTGAAGAAAATTTCCCTGCTGACTTTATCAGTGAGGCGGTTGACCAGACCCGTGGTTGGTTCTATACACTGTTGGCGGTAAGTACACTGCTGTTTGACTGTGCTTCCTTCAAAAACTGTATCGTGCTTGGTCATGTTCAGGATAAGAATGGTCAAAAGATGAGTAAGCACAAAGGCAATGTTGTTAACCCTTGGGAAGCGTTGAATAAGCAAGGCGCTGATGCTGTTCGTTGGTATTTCTACGCAAATAGTGCACCTTGGCTCCCTAGCCGTTATTATGATGAAGCAGTTAGTGAAATGCAGAGAAAATTCATGGGTACTCTTTGGAATACCTATGCGTTCTATATCCTTTATGCAAATATTGACCAGTTTAACCCAACCAAGTATCAACTTGAGTATGACAAACTTCCTCCTATGGATAAATGGATTTTGTCTAAGCTGCAAACCCTGAACAAATTTGTGGATGAAAGCTTGGAAGGATATAAATTGACAGAGCCTGCTAGAGCTATGGCTGAATTTGTAGATGCTTTATCCAATTGGTATGTTAGAAGAAGCCGTGAACGTTTCTGGGCAGAAGGTATGGAGCAAGATAAAATTAATGCATATATGACCCTATATACTGTACTGGAAACTATGTGCAAGCTTGCATCACCATTTACACCTTTTATCACCGAAGAAATCTATGGAAACCTTGTGAAAAAGGCTGACCCTACTGCGCCTGAAAGTGTTCACCTTTGTAATTGGCCAGAATATCAAGCAGATTGGGTAGACGCTGATTTGGAAAGCAATATGGACTTTGTTTTAAAGGTTGTTGTGGAAGGCCGTGCAGCAAGAAATACGGCAAACATGAAGAACCGTCAGCCTTTGGGAATGATGTATGTAAAATCTGAAAAAGAATTGCCTGAGCTTTACCGTAACATCATCACAGAGGAATTGAATGTGAAAGGCCTGACTTTTACAGATAATGTGGAAGACTTTACTGCATATACCTTCAAGCCTCAGTTGAGAACTCTGGGCAAAAAATACGGAAAGCTGGTACCTGCAATCGGCACTGCTTTGAAAGAAGTTGAAGGGGCAGCGTTTATGGCCACACTGCGTGCAGATGGAAAGGCAACCCTTACTGTAGAGGGGGAAGAAATTGTTCTGGAAATGGATGATGTTTTGGTAGATACCTCCGAAAAAGACGGCTTCGTTTCCAGCGGCGACAATAACCTGACAGTAGTTTTGGATACTAACTTGACACCTGAATTGGTTGAAGAAGGCTTTGTTCGTGAAGTTGTAAGTAAAATTCAAACCATGC
>NZ_DALYUL010000006.1:74547-77455 GCF_031981185.1 Anaerotignum sp.
AAATCCTAAAAAATAATGATGTTTCCACTGATGTTTTGGCGGAAGAGGTTGTTGCAGGAGAAGGTGGAGAGCTTTCTAAGGAATGGAATATCAATGGTGAAGTTGTGACCTTAGGTGTTTCCAGAGTATAAATAGTTGTGGCTATAATATTTGTTGAATGACAAAGGGATGTTACAAATAAATAGAATACGTTATATTTAAATTTTAGGGGTATCCGTTTACGGATACCTCTTTCCTTTCGTAAATATAGCGAGTGATTAAATCACTTTACAGCATATCACTTTTCAGATATAGTTAGTTATGTATACATAGATTGGAAAGGAGTTGTATTATGGGCTTTTCACTGGATATGAGTGTACCAATTCTTACGGTGTTTTTTCAAGGGCTGCTTAGCTTTTTTTCCCCATGTGTATTGCCTTTGGTTCCTCTATATATCAGCTATTTATCAGGAGGAGCGAAGACAGTTTCAGCGGAGGGAACCATTGAATACCCTAGAAAACAAGTGTTGCTAAATACAGTTTTCTTTGTTTTGGGTATCAGCTTTGCATTTTTTGTATTAGGACTTGGCGTTACTTCATTGGGGAGTTTTTTTAATGATAATCGTATGATGTTTGCAAAAATCAGTGGTATTATTATGGTCTTTTTTGGACTGTATCAATTAGGGCTTTTTGGCCGTTCTGGAACGATTGAGAAAGAACATCGTATTCCTTTACGCCTTGAACGTTGGACCATGGGGCCTTTATCGGCTCTGCTTTTAGGATTTACCTTCAGCTTTGCATGGACGCCTTGTGTGGGGCCTGTGCTAGGAAGTGTCTTGCTTATGGCGGCATCTGGTTCCTCTGGGGCAGGATTTGCTCTGATCGGGGTTTTTACCTTTGGATTTATTTTGCCATTTTTAGCAGTAGGATTGTTTACGCAAAAGGTACTGGTTTTTTTCAAAGAGCATCAGTCTGTGGTACGTTATACCGTAAAAATTGGTGCTATACTGATGCTTGTAATGGGCGTTATGACCTTCACGGGATTTATGAATGGATTTACAAGCTATCTATCGGGAAGCACGTCAACGAAGGAAGAGAGCATAGTGCCAGATGGGTCAGCTCAACCTGAGGGGCAGAAGGAAACTACCGATGCCTCATCCCAGCCTGCTGAACAGGAACAGGAGACTATAGTTGCGCCTGATTTTACATTGATAGATCAATTTGGGAATGGGCACACGCTTTCTGAATATAAAGGAAAAACAGTTTTCCTTAATTTTTGGGCCACTTGGTGCCCTCCTTGCCGGGGAGAAATGCCACATATTCAGGAGCTGTACGAAGAGTATGGTTTGAATCAAGAGGATGTTGTTATACTTGGTGTGGCGGCGCCAAATCTGGGCAGGGAAGGTAGTAGGGAAGATATTATTTCTTTCTTAGATAAAAATGAATATTCTTTCCCTGTTGTAATGGATGAAAGCAGCGAAATTTTTGACCAATATGGAATCAGGGCATTTCCTACTACTTTTATGATTGATGAGAGTGGAGCAATTTATGGATATGTGGAAAGTGCTATGGAAAAAGCTACAATGAAGCGAATCATAGTTGAAACAAAGGAGAATGGAAAGAGCAGTACTGAATCAGGTCAGACAGAATAGAAAAAATATAATTGATTGCAAAGGGATGTTCCATGTGTCTAAGTCCACAGGAATGTCCTTTTTCAATGGAGTTATAATGAGTTGTTTGTCTATGAATAACAAAAAAAGTCATTCACATATACCATAAAGATCGGTAAAGTTATTGTATTTATGGAGTTTAAAAGTATTGCCAAAGGCAGGGGTGGATTTCTATCACCATGCAGTATGCTGACTGTGGAAAAGTTTATTAGGAAAAACAAAAACGTCACCAGAAGGGGTGACGTTTTAGAGGGATTTAAATTATATTTAGTAAAGAGGATAGACTACATCCTTCCATCTTCCTTCATTTTGGTGTACAAAATTTGTTCTACAGAAACGCCTTGCCACTGGCCGTAAATATAGCGTTTTCTGATGGAAAGATAGAAAACGATTCCGATTGCAGTCCAAATACCTAAGATGATAAAGGATGGAGCGGACAAGAAACCGGGCATGCCTGGAACGAAAGTAATGATCAAAAAGATGGAAGAAACAGCAACGCCTAATATGCTAAGCCACATTTGACCTTTATCACCATCTCTTTTTGCAACCTTAGCAGCGGATGCACAAGTATATGTAAAGCCCAATGCTGCTCCAACGCAGGTCATGTCAACAATCCATGCCAATACTTGGCGGCCGAACCAAGGCGCAATCAAAGCCAGAATCATCATGAAGAAAATACCATTTTTAGGTGTTCCTTGAGGTGTGAGGTGTGCAAACTTTTTGGGTAATGCATCCGCATAAGCCATGGAGTACAGAAGGCGGCTGGAGGCAATATAGAAACCGTTCATACTGGCAACAACTGCGCACAGCATTGCAATGCCTATAAAGATAACGCCGATATAACCGATTGATTTCATCACCATGTCTCCAGTTGCCCAGTCGGGATTGGATGCCAACATGGGAGCCCAAGGATTCACAACTGAAGTAATGAAAACAACAGATGAATAGATAATACCACCAACCAAGATTGCTGCAACCATTAAGCCGAGTGCGGCCTTATGAGAGAAGCTGTATTCCTCCGCGGCTTGAGGGATGCAGTCAAAGCCAACGAAGCAATAGGGTGCAAAGGCTAACACTGCTAGAATAGAAGAAGTTTTTGATTGTCCTTCCAAAAAGAAGGGTTTCATATTGTTAAAATCGGGTTTTGTTAATAGTACGCCAATTAATGCAAACATTACTGATGCGAATAAGGCTACTGCCACTAGAGTTTGAAACCAGCCGGCACTTTTAATGCCACGCATATTCACTATCCCTACCCCG
>NZ_DALYUL010000006.1:77465-86329 GCF_031981185.1 Anaerotignum sp.
AGGCTAAGGCGATTTCACCAAGATATACATCCCAGCCTGCAATGGTATAAAGATAGCCGATTTGCAAGGGGGAACCGGGTAAAATATAACGTGAAACCATTGCCAATGCAGTAGAGTTAAGAGGAATTAATGACCAGTAGGCCAAAACAATGAACCAACCGCATATAAAGGCATGTTTTTTACCAAAAGCGGTATCGGCATACACGAATTCTCCGCCGGAGAGTGGAAATTTACGAATCATATAACCATAACTGATACAAATAATACACATGATAACTGCGCCTAGCATTAAACCTAAAATAGAACCAATGGGCCCCGCCTTAGGTAGAAAGGACGTTCCCGGCATTACGAAACATCCCCATCCAATGATTGCCCCTAAAGCCAATGACCAAATATCAATTTTACGCAAATCCTTTTTAAATGCACCTTCTTGCTGTTGGTTTTTTGACATATACCTAACCTCCCTAAATGTAATAAATTGTATTGCGTATAAATACTACAAATAATTGCTTTTACGGTGACTTTTAAAGTGAAAATGAAGCCGCATGCGAATTCGAGAATCAGGTTGCCAGACAATGGTTTTTGAGAAAGAGGCTTGATTTTACCTTGCTTTTCAAATTAACCTTTATCAGGACGCATTTATAGAAGTTCACTATAATGTATCCGCGAATATACATTATATTATCAAATGTTAATAATAATATATAAAAATTTCAGTTGTACATTTGATTTTTTGGTGATATTCCATAACTTAATTATAATATAGTCCATTCAGTAAAGGTATAGTCAATCTTTTTTTTAAGTATAAATATGCTTCTTTTCTTTTTTTTTAGAAAAAAGTATCCAGTAGGAAGAGTGTTTTTGAAACTGCAAATTATAATATTGTAAAAGATATTTTACAGTTTTTTGCAGAAATACATTCGAAATCATTCCCATTTATTCATTTCGATATAGTTTTATCGTGTTTTTGCACAAAAATATCTTATTTAAATTGGTAAATTTAATACTCCTAAATTTTTTTACTTAGGGTGAATTTTATTATTTTTTTCTTGGTTTTTCCACGGTATTTTATAGTTTTCCAATAGAAAATTGATAGAACATATAAAATTTAAGATTTTAAAATAAGAAAATCATCAGGAAAACTATTTGTGGGTATCCACAAGCGCTAAATAATTATCATTGAGGTTGTATTTTTAGAAGGATTTTAAGTAAATATTATTTTAAATGCTAACTTATAAAAGGAAATGGACCAACGCATTGGGCAATGGAATTGCCTTAATGAATTTTGTAAAGTTTTCAATGGGAGTTGTATTTATAAGGATGCCTTTATTTGGTTATTAGGGAATTAACAAAAAGCTGTTTCTATTGAACAACAGTCATGGGGTATTTAAGGGTAATGTTGGAATTAAAGTTCAAGGTTAAGCCCATGACCGGGTTAAAAAAAGTCCATGGAGTTTTCATTTGGTGTGTAGGAGCAACAAAAAAGACCACTGCGAATGATTTTCCGCTTTGGTCTTTTCTTTTACACTCGAAATATCAGTTTATAGGTATCATTACCTTTGTGATATGGTTTTCCTCATTATTTATATCAACAGGAGAAATAATGTATTCTTCCGAAATGGGACCGGCAACACTATATCCTTGTTGGTTTAGCCATTTTATTGCTTTGATATGTGTCTGTATTATCTCATCATTTCGCCCAATATGTAGTGCGGTAACAGCCTTGTAACCCCCAAACTGCTTAAACTCAGCCAGATCAGGGCGGAATTCATTAATTGGAATACAGATTTCCAAATCGCAGTCTGTTTTAAAAAATTGCTCCAAAGGATTGTTATGATAAGTTAAAATGACAGACCCAACCATTCTAAGTTTCTGTTGGGAAACCATTTCAAATAATTCAAACCATCGATCCACAGATACGTCACTGTTTTTATAATTCTTTTTAATACGCCTTGTAAATAATACGTTGCCAAGGGGAATATCCTCAACACGTATACCTTCCGTAGCCCAGTTGGATTGTTCGGTTTCGAGAATATTATGCCCTTTTTCCAGACGTTCAAGTAAAAGCTGACCCTCCGCATACTGGTTGTTAAGAGATTCTATTGCATTGCTGATTTCATACAATCTCTCTCGGATGCAAGCACCCATCGCCGATGCGTTCTTTTTGCAAACAATTTGACTGATATCTTTTAAGGGAATTCCCAAATGCTTTAGCTTACGAATAATGAATAAAGTCAAAATTTGATCCTGGGTATAATAGCGATAGTTGCTGTCACATTTTCGATACTCCGGAACCAATAGACCGATTTTATCATAATACCGTAATGTTTTGATGGGAACATTACAGAGTGTTGAGACTTTGCCGATCGAATAGTAATTTTTTCCATCGGACATATGATCGCCCCTCCTTGCATCTGTGTCATGATACATGCTGTCCCAATCAGTATACCACAACCCAAAAGAGGACTCAACCGAAAAAGAGGGTTCAGTATTTACTTTTTTTGTAGCCTTAGATGACATTTTTCTCTTCCAGTGATTTGATTTCTTCTGCGGAAAGGCCTAAAATTTCTGTGTAGACAGCAAAATTGTCTTCTCCCAGAATAGGGGCACCTTTCTGAGCTTTATCTTCTTCACCGTGAATCTTAATAGGGGAGCCGGGAATGCGGATTGTTTTATCCATACCAGGCTGATAAACATCCCAAAGCATATTTCTTTCTTTTGTTAAGGAATGCTCAGAAATCTCAGGGATCGTGAGAATTGGGCCAAAGGGAATGGAAAGGCCGCAGATGATTTCTTCCAGTTCTGCAACGGTCTTTGTTTGTGTCCATTCTTCAATGATAGGTTTTAAATCCTTTAAATAGTTATCGCAGCGATTCAAGTTTGTATTGAAACGAGGATCATCAATCAAGTCTTCTCTGCCCATTGCTTGGCATAGTCCCGCAAACATTTTGTTTGTGCCACAACCCATTACAAAATCCGAATCTTTTGCCCGGAAGGAGTCAAAAGGGGCAATGCTTGGATCTTGATTGCCTGCGCGATGGGGATGCTTGCCCGCAATGGTATATTCAACAACGAAGTTTTCCATTGTGGAGAATAAGGTATCTACCATTCCCACATCGATACGACGCCCAACACCGGTTTTTTCTCTTTCGTATAATGCCATTAATACACCCATGCACAAATATGCACCTGTATAGCTATCACCTACAGAAGGGCCAATTTTGCAGGGAGGACCGTCTGCAAACCCCGTTACACTCATCATTCCGCTCATTGCTTGGGCAACGATATCATAGCAGGGGCGGGAGGACAATTCACCTGTTAATCCGAAACCACTGATGGAGCCATAAATAATGCGGGGATTCAGTTCCTTTAATACCTCATAGGAAAAACCTAATTTCTCTAAAACACCAACCTTATAGTTTTCGCAAATCACATCAGCAGTTTTAACCAATCCAGCAAAAACTTTTTTTCCTTCTTCGGAGGCAAGATTTAGCGTGATTCCCTTTTTATTACGGTTAATGTAAGCATAGTAGCCACTGTAGTCATTTTCCATAGGTCCCCAACCTCTTGTTTGATCTCCACTGCCGGGGCGCTCAATTTTGATGACCTCAGCACCATGATCCGCAAGATTCATGGTGCAAAAGGGGCCACTGTAAGCCTGTGTTAAATCAAGTACACGAATACCTTCCAATGGTCTATTCATGATAATTCATCCTCTCTGTTTACAAGATTAACGTTTGTCTTACAAAAATCGTCAATTTTTGTGAAAAAGAAAGAGCGGATTGATAAATCCGCTCCTTCGAAAATGTCACCAAAAATTATTGAGGGTGCTTTGCATCCTTGAAGGAAGATTCCTGAGGACCTCTCTGATTATCTTTAGCAATGAAAAGGCTACCTGTTGCAGTACCACAAAGTACAGGAGGTTCACAAGCTGTAGCCCGTGTATCCTGAGGATTTGCGATATCTACCATCTGTGCAACTTTCCATGCTTCAAATTTACATGTATAGGACTGGTTGCCAACTTTTTCAATCCAGCCGTGGTATTCCATAAAATCACCAACATATACAGGAGCTGTGAATTCAATATCTTTGTAGCCCAAGAATAAGCTAATGTCACCATCTACATAAACCATTAATTCTGTACCTACGTCGCCCCACTGATTCACGATTCTAGCGCCGTTTACTAAATTACCAGTATAGTGAGCGTCTTTTGCGCTCATCATTAAATGATGTACAACTTTTTTACCTACCATTGAGAATTCCTCCTTTAATCTTTTAAAATGATTTGTTATTGAGTTCGTTAAGCGCTTTCCTTAACCTTGACTTTAGTTTAGCTGGTACAGCCAATGGAAAGTCAACAGGTTCTCAAAAAAAATTTTGAAGAATAAAAAAGCAAATCATGAAAAGAGTCTACTTAGGGGACGGTTTTTAACAGATTTATCAATCCTATAGAAATGGCTATTTTTCAGGGGTTTGGGGACTTATAAATGGTGAGTAAACTTTTTTACTTGGGAAATAGATGAAATTCAAGTGGAGAGTTTTTAAGGAAATAAATTGATATTTCTTTAGGGAAAAAATAGTAATTCTTCGTAGATATAGTTGCTTTTTGCTTTTTCATCATGGGCAATGAAAAAAGAAAGAATTGGTGTTAGCAGTGGTATGATTTTTCTGAGGGAATTCATATCCATTTATTTTGAAAACATTGAAAAGGAAAAAAGAAAGGGAGAGTTTTAGAGAATGCTTATTTATCAAATGCAATATCCCTCATTATCAGGCATAGAAATGAGGGATATTTTGAGTTCATACATATATAGAAAAACTTATTTTTTTGTTTCCAAAACCTCTTTAGGAATATCAAAATCTTTTGCGGAATCAAACTGGCTGCATGTCATGGTGATGGTTGCGTTTTCAACGGATAAACTGTTATCATTTTTTGTGCTATCTATACCCATTAATGCAAGGGTTTTATCCATGATTACCTGCATCAGCTTTGAAATGTCAGTTTTATATTGATAAACCAGACCATCTTCGCCAATCCATAGGGTAATGGGCAGACCACCAGTTTCATCATAAATTTTTTGCAGATCCTCTTTAGAGACGCCCATACTGGTGGCAGAGGAGAGAATACCAGAATCCTCTACGATTTTCTTCATTACTTCACCCTTAAGGGTACCTTCTACCTTTTGGGTTGAAACGTCGCCCAAAGTTTCTGATCCTTTGTTCAAGGGATTTTCTATAGCGGAGAGGTAACTTAATATATTGTTGTAGACTTCAAATTGACCAAGGTTTTCCTTGTCTCCTTGTGTGTAGAACCACCCGGTACCGGCATTGGTATATAAATCTATGGTATCATTGTTTTCTTGAAGGTACATTTCCATGATTGTATCCTTCGCAGCACTGCTGTCCATGTGTGATGCGGCCTCTACCTTCATTTTTAAAGGTTTTATGAAAGCAGTAATATCCGCCGTTGTTGCAGTGGCAACTTTCTCAGTGCCCATGGTCATATTTACGTCCATATTCATTTTAGCCTGCAGGCTGGTGATTTGGGACATCTTTGTCTGTGCTGTTTCGATCAAAGTCCCTGTATTTTGCTGTTTACTGCCGCAGCCGGATAAGGCAAGTAATAAGCTGAGGGCAAAAAGGAAATATTGCAGTCTATGTTTCATTCAAAAATCCTCCAATTCATTGTCTTATCAATGTATTGTAACCAAATTTTTAGTTTATTTTCCTTTTTGCATTTTTTGACCTCCGGTGCAATATGAAAGCAAAAAGCACTCATTGCATTTTGGCCGTCTGGCAATACAAATTTTCCTACCATGGGCGATGAGCTGAGTATTAATATCAATCCACTTATCTTCCGGAATTATTTTCATTAAATCAAATTCAATTTTAACAGGATCTTTATTTTGTGTGAGACCCAGTAGGTTGGAGAGACGCTTTACATGGGTATCAACCACGATGCTTGGGATACCATACCAATTTCCCCGCACCACGTTGGCGGTTTTTCGCCCGACCCCTGCTAAGGAGGTCAGAGCCTCTAAATCAGATGGGACCTGTCCATTGTATTCAGTCAATAACTTTTGGCAGCAAGCGATGATATTTTTGGCTTTATTATGGTAAAAACCTGTTGAGTGGATATCTTTTTCCAGCTGTATTAAATCCGCTTCTGCAAAATCCTTAATGGATTTATATTTTTGAAATAGATCCTTTGTTACAATATTCACCCGATCATCGGTACATTGTGCCGATAAAATAGTGGCCACAAGCAGTTGCCAAGGATTTTCATGATCCAAATAGCATTTTGTAGGACCATATTGCTCCCTTAATAACAGTAAAATTTGTTCTACCTTTTCTTTTTTTGTCATTTATATTTACTCCCTCCCGAAAGAAGGATATTTCCCGAAAATGCCGAAGATTTCCCGAGAAATATTTCCCTTTTTCTTTTATACTGTAAAACAAATAGTTTTGCCGTAGTTTTTTCAATGTTATCATTTTATGACTAGATAGTCCAGTTTCTTAAGCAGAATCCATTTTATAGTTCTTTTATATAGGATTTTACTACTATATCATACTATAAAGAACCTGAAAATACAAAAGTCCTAATTGAGCTTTGATTAGAACGTTATGGCATCATTGAGTTAAGGCATTAAAACCCTTAAGTGAAAATTAGAATTTTTGTTGCATATTTTTTTTGTAAAAAATACTTTCTAAACATAGGAACAAATTCTTAAAATTTACGTCATATATTAAAAATGGCGTAATTTCGGGGTTTTAGCCATAGATTGGAAGGGCTTTGTAGCCGCCATTTCCTTGCATCATATTATAAATTGTAGTATAATTTTGATAATAATAGACTAGCTTTGCTTATTGAAGGAGAAGAATATGGACGAAACCGTAATTGTGATAATGCTTAAAGATAATAATACGGGTTTTTTGGAAAAAGAGTTAGGAAGCTATTCTCTTTCGGAAAATGCAGGAATGATTTACAATATTTATGGAGAAGACACGGAGGACGGCAGAAGAGTAGTTTTACGTTTAACTTGTGACAGGGATGTTGAAGATTGGGAATATGATGCGATATTTGATTATTATGACACGGACGCTTTGGTTGGGGTTGCTACCCACATGAAGGAAGAAGACGGACAATTAAATCCAATATGGGTGGTTCAATTTCCCTATTCTGATGTATACGAAGAAATGGAAAACACAATTACAAATATATTGGATATTCATAAAAAAGAACTGCTTTCGGTTTACGATGCTATAGCGGACAAAAAGGATGATTATAGTGAAAAATAAAAAGTGGAAAAATGCCTTTATTTTGATAGGTGTTTTGCTTTTCTTATGTTGTGCTTGTGCATTGAGAAAAGTTGAGGTAGATACTTCCTCGCCGGGAGCGGAGCAGAATGACGTTAAGGATCCTATTGAAGTGCCTCCTGAAAAGGAGAATACAGATGATCCTTCTACAGAGCCGGAAAATCCCCCCGATAAGGAGGAAAATAACGTAAAAATTGAGCCGGAAAAGACACAGCCAGCTAGTACAAAACCTTTTTGGGTAAGTGAAACAACCAGATTGACAAATAACATTACTGCCATTGCTACAGCAGGACAGGCTGATTATAAGGCAAACGGTTCCCAAAAGGGCTGGATGAGTAAAAACGGTGAACTTTTCAATTATTACGAAGGGAAGTACATAACAACAGATACTTTGGTGTCGGATGGATATTTGGAGAGCGGACTAACAGCCTCTGCATATAAAATTTTGTTAATGAATGGTGCTGATTTAGCAGCGCTAGAGGGTACTTCTGTTCCATCTAGCAGTTTGGATTTTCAAGTTTTTGCTGCTGTGAAGCAATCGGGAAAATACATTGTTGCCTCTTCCGACGGAAAGGTTGGAACAATCAGTGAAGATAGTTTTCATAGCCTGTTGGCGAAATATAATCAAAATAACGGAAAGGTCTTAAGACTTTCCTCTGCATCTGAAGAGTACGAGCGGATACTGAATTATATCAGCCTTTTTGAAGGTCGCTTTGAAGAGTACTATGTACGGGAAATTCGTTTAGATGAAAGGTATGCGGTAGTTGTTTTTTCAAATCGGAAAAACACAGCGGATATTAAAGAATATATTCTTGAGAATGAGAATAATTTCTGGGAGGTTGTTTTGCCAAATGCCCAGACTGAATATTATCCCATAACATCTATCAACCGTTATCTGCCTAATTTTAATCTAGAGTTATTGCCAGCCTATACATTGGCCTCTTGGAGAGGAAATATTGTATCTGCCCAAGGTGGTGTTGAGGCGGCCCTATTTAGTGCTAAAGCAATTACAAGTTCCAGCGAAATTGCATATCAATGTGGCACCTCTGCTTGTGCTTATGCCATTTTAACCAATGGAAATCGCTATGCTTGCTATAGTGAAGATGGTAGATGGAAGGCAGAATTTGTGACATCCGATATTGCGGCGAAAAACTTCCTTTTGAAAAAAACAGGAATTAATTATGGGTTCTTAATTTTGGACGATTAATAGGAACAGGATGTGAATTTAATGGAGAAAGTTTTTTGGGATTGCCCAGACTTTTCTCTGTCACAAACCTTAGAATGCGGACAATGTTTCCGTTATGAAAAAAAAGAGGATGATCGCTATACTGTCATCTCCGGCCAAAAGGTGGTTACCCTTGGGCAGGTGGGTGACAGTATTATTTTTTATGGCGACAATGATATTCCTTTTTGGAAAGGTTTTTTTGATGGAGAAAGAAATTATAATGAGATTAAGCAGCGGCTTCAAGAGAATGACCCCGTTATGGCGGAAGCAATTTCTTTTGCCCCTGGTATTCGAATATTAAAACAAGAATTTTTTGAAATGC
>NZ_DALYUL010000006.1:86339-88414 GCF_031981185.1 Anaerotignum sp.
TGATGTCCTTTATCATATCTCAGAATAATCACATTCCTAGGATTAGGGGGTTAATTCAGAGACTTTCCCAAGAATATGGAACGCTTTTGGAGGGCGGCTTTTATAGCTTTCCTACCCCTCAACAGTTGTGTGAAGTTACTGAAGAAGGCTATCGTGGCCTAGGCTGTGGTTTTCGGGGCAGATATTTGGAAGATGCAGTGAAGAAGGTGCTTTCAGGAGATTTTGAGGCGGAGAAACTGGAAAAACTATCCACGGAAGAGCTTCGTCAGAGATTGATGTCAGTTTGTGGCGTAGGGCAAAAGGTGGCAGATTGTATTTTATTATTTTCCTTTGGCAGATATGAGGTGTTTCCAACAGATGTATGGATTAATCGTGTTTATAGCCACGCATATTTTGATGGGAAAAAGCTTTTAGCAAAGGATTTGCAGGTATCAGCGGCAGAAAAATTCGGCAACAACGCAGGTTTCGCCCAGCAGTATTTGTTTTATTATGGTAGAGAACGAAAAATTGGAAAGGGGTAAGAAAAATGGTAAAAACCAATGTAATGCGGCTTCTAGAAACGGCAGGGATTTCTTACCGCACCGCAGAGTATGAGTATGATGAAAATAATCTTTCAGGCTTGGATGCTGCAGAAAAAATAGGGATTCCCGCTGAACAGGTTTTTAAAACACTGGTGACCAGAGGGGATAAGACAGGAATTTTAGTTTTTTGTGTCCCTGTAAATATGGAACTGGATTTAAAAAAAGCTGCAGGGGTTTCGGGAAACAAAAAAATTGAGATGACTCATGTAAAGGAACTTTTAGCCCTGACGGGCTATATTCGGGGTGGATGCTCACCTATGGGGATGAAGAAAAAATATCCTACCTATATAGATGAAACGGCAATATTATTTGAAGAAATTGCGGTAAGCGCAGGCGTTCGGGGAGAACAGGTAATTTTGAAGCCTGATGACCTCATTGGGTTTGTGGAAGGGATTGAAGCGGATATTACCAAGGCGTTGAACTAGGGATAGGCTGTTTCATCGATACGCTTTAAGGACGGTTTTTAGAGAATAGAAGAATTTTGTAAATAAGATATAAGATATTTTAAAAGAAGTGCATCATTCCTTGGGGGATGATGCACTTTGTTTTTTAACTAATACATAGATATTTCCAGGGGTGCAGTTGTTTTAGTTTCAACGCCATTCCTTACGGTTGATATTTTAATGTAGACCGTGGAATGGTTGGCTGTAGAAATACCAAAGCATTGTGGGAATCCCCAGTACCAAATGTCACCGCCCAAAGCATTATTTTGCAGTTTCGTATATTGGGCATTTTTTGAGTATGCTATGTAAACATAGTAATAATCAGCATCGTAAACCGGTGACCAGGTTACGTTGGCATAGCCATCTTCAATCCAGTAGCGCAGATTTTTTGGCGCTGTTGGGGTATAGGTATAATTTTTCATCTGTCGAATAGGGATAGACAGCATTTGCGGTACTTTTAAAATTCCTCCTATTGGAATTGCAAAATATTGATTGTCACTGTATGAAGATGTCATTCCAATGACTTTTCCTTTACTGTTAAACAATGCACCGCCACTGCTGCCGTGATCAATAAAGGCACTGCTAGAGATAATATCTTGGTTGAAGTCTTTTATTTCTCCTTCTGACAAGGTATTACGATTTCCGTTGGGAGCTCCAACTGCTACCACAGGTTCCCCTTTTTTAAGTGCAGTTTCAATGGGGGCGGGAATTAAGTTTTTCTTATCAATTTGAATTATTGCAATATCTTTTTCTTGGTCTAATCCTACAATGGTTGCGTTTCCTTGATATATGGATTCATCTGAAAATACCATTTGAAGCATGGACGCATTTTCCACCACATGATAGTTGGTAGCAATCAAGCCGGCAGAGGAGAGAACAATTCCACTTCCCTGTATTTTATTTGTTTGAATATAGACCACAGAATCGGTTAATTGACCCTGTTTTACTTGGGTTGTAGTGATATAAATAGTATAGGTAACAGGATCCCATTCAATGGTGGCACCGCTATGTTCTGCAACAAATCGCAACGGAACCATAGTTGTATCCTTTG
>NZ_DALYUL010000006.1:88460-140271 GCF_031981185.1 Anaerotignum sp.
AACAACAGACTTTTGATTTACAATTGCAACAGGGTCATCAATGGTAAGAAATAGATGTGCGCCTTCTTTTTTTGCCTCAACACTATGGCTATCAGAATGCCAAATTATGGTATATCCCAAAGATTCCATAACACTACGCATTGGAACCAAAACCCGATCGTTTTGAACCACTGCAGGTGCCGCAAGAGGGAGAGGATAGCCATCAAGGCTTACTACAATATTTTTTGCCGAAGCCGGTACCACTGTGCATAAACAAATTACAAAAAAGAGGAAAAATCCTCTAAATTTTCGAATCATTCTTTCACTTCCTTTTCAGACTGAGTATAGCATAGTTTTCCATAAATAGCTACCTAAAATATATGGTACTCTTTGGAAATATTAAGGGTTTTTGCATTATTTGGGAATCATTTGCATAGGTATGAAAGGGAGAATAAATGCAGACAAGTTTGAATTATCTGGAAAAAGGCGAGTGGGGTAGAGTAATTGCTTTAACCTGTCAAAAGGCAACAGCCCGAAGGCTTTTGGAATTGGGAGTAACGCCAAATACCCGTTTATATTGTATCCGATGGGCGCCGATGCGCGGAGCAATAGAAGTAAAAATTCGGGGATATTTACTGGCTGTAGGATACAACGACGCCGCATCTATTTTAATAGAGAAAGAAGGGGGATAACGTGAAAAAGCTGGGTCTGGTTGGAAATCCAAATTGCGGGAAAAGTGCATTGTTTAATACTTTAACAGGAAGTGATGCCCGAGTGGGGAATTGGCCCGGCGTAACGGTGGAGCGCAAAGAGGGGATATGGAAAAAAGAGGATTTTCTATGCATTGATTTACCTGGAGTTTATGCGCTTTCGCCCTACACTCCCGAAGAGCGGGTTGCCGTTGCGTTTATTCTGGAAGAAAAACCTGATATTCTTTTGCAAGTGATTGACAGCACGGTGTTGGAGAGAAGCTTATTTTTAACCACTCAACTTATGGAATTAGATATTCCACTGGTACTGGCATTTAATATGATGGATATGTCCAAGGAACAGGGGCTGGATATAGATATTTCAAGGCTTTCTAAACTGTTGGGAATACCTGTTGTTGAAATTTCTGCAATTACCGGAGCAGGACAGGACGATATGGCAAGAAGCATAAATATAGCGATCGAAAAGGGACGCAAGGGAGAAACTGTGCTTCAAAGGGACAACAAGACTTGGCAAAAGATTGAGCCATTGGTTAAACCTTTTTTGAAACGAAAACAAGGCCTTTTTCTGGGGATGCGTTGGTTGGAGCGGCAAGAGGAGACTGATTGGGAAGGTCAAATCGCTGCTAATCGCTATGCATTTTCTGTTTTTTGCTGCCAAGAAGTGATATCACAGAGTCATCAAAAGAAGGATTTTACCGAAAAACTGGACAAGATATTTTTGCATCCCTTCTTTGGGATTCCAATTTTTTTGCTATGTATGGCTTTTATTTTCCATGCCACCTTTTCTCCTTCTTTTTTCGGGACAGGCCTTCCATCCCTTGGTGTTTTTTTAAAGGATGGAGCAACTTATGGCATCGATGTTTTGAAAGATATGGTATCCAATTTTTTTCCGCAAATCCCCTATTGGGGGAGGGCATTTCTTTTGGAAGGGATATTTGGCGGAGTGGGCAAGGCGGTATCGTTTTTGCCTCAAATTTTATGTTTGTTTTTTTGGCTTACTTTTTTAGAAGATAGTGGCTATATGGCTAGAGTGGCTTTTTTATTGGACAAGCCCATGGGTGGTTTCGGGGTATCAGGTAGAGCGTTTTTACCCCTTCTTACAGGTTTTGGATGTTCCGTACCTGCTATGCTCAGTGTGAGAACTTTAGAGCGCCAGGAGAGCAGACGCATAACGAGGTTGATTCTCCCCTTTTTTTCATGTGGTGCAAAGCTTCCCCTTTACGTTCTCCTGGTTGGATTTTTGTTTCCCAAAAACGGAGGATTGGTGATTTTTTCTTTGTATGTAGGTGGAATTCTCATTGCTTTTCTTTGGGCAAACTTTTTGAATAAAAAGCTTTTTAGCGGAGAAGGGGCTCCGTTTATAATGGAAATGCCATCTTACCATTTGCCTAGATGGAACAATTTATCAAGAACACTATACAGAAGAGGTAAAGAATATCTGACAAAGGCGGCAACAGTAATTCTTGGAGCGAGCATCATTATTTGGTTGTCAGCCCACGTTACACCGGATTTACATATGACGATGGACTCATCTACCAGTATTCTGGCCTTTCTTGGAAGGGGACTGAATCCCTTTTTTATACCCCTTGGATTTGGGGGAGGGGAAGATGGATGGAAAGCTTCGGCAGCGATATTATCCGGTGTGGCGGCAAAGGAGGCAGTTGTATCATCATTAGGTGTGTTAGGTGGAGTAGAAGGGTTATTTACCCCGTTGTCGGCAATATCTTTTATGGTGTTTCATCTTTTAAGCATACCCTGTGTGGCGGCGGTTTCTGCTTATTTTTATGAAGAAAAAAGTTGGAAAAATTTATTCTTTGCACTTTTACTTTGGCTATCTACTGCATGGATTTCCTCATTTTTTGTATATCATATTGGAAGTTTGGGATTTGCTTTTTTTAGTCGATTATAGTATCCTTTGGAGCAGGGAGATGAAAAGGATGCTAGAAAGAATTACGAAGGAAACATTTGACGATATATACCCCATTTTTGAGGAGGCTTTTCCTGTAGAGGAATTGCGAGAAAAGGAAAGACAAAAGTCTCTTTTGGATAAAACTCAGTACCGTTTATATGGAATAAAAAATGAATCTGAATATGGAGTCCTGCAAGGAGCAGTAGCAATGTGGGATTTTAATGATTTTATTTATATAGAGCATTTTGCAATCAAACCTATTCATCGCAATGGAGGTTTTGGCGGAAAAAAGCTAAAGGAAATGATAGCGTGGGTAGGCAGACCTGTTGTTTTGGAGGTGGAGGTTCCCACCGATGAAATGACAAAAAGGCGGGTAGGTTTTTACGAAAGACATGGGTTTTTCTTCAACGACTATCCCTATTTACAGCCGCCTATGAGAGTTGGCCAAAAAATGTTACCATTACGATTGATGACTATACCTGAAAAAATATCAAAGGAAGTGTATGAAAGATACAAAAGAACGATCCACAAAATTGTTTATAACTTCGAGGAGGAATAAAATGGAGTACTGCTTTGGTGTGGATATTGGTGGAACTACGGTTAAATTCGGTTTGTTTTCACAAAAGGAAGGGTTATTGGAGAAGTGGGAAATCCCTACAAAAAAAGGTTCTGAGCCAACACCATTATTAAAAGATATAAAAGTATCAATAGAAGAATGCTTGAGCAAAAATGGATTAAAGAAAGAAGACCTTGCTGGAATAGGTATGGCTGCTCCTGGTCCTGTGACAGAGGATGGATGTTTGCGAGGAACGGTGAATATTGGTTGGGGAGATGTTTTTCTCGGGAAAAAGGCGGAGAAGTTGATTGGTGTTTCTCCTGTTTATATTGGAAATGATGCAAGGGTCGCTGCTTTGGGGGAGTACACCTTTGGTGCCGGCAAAGAGGTAAGCAGCCTGCTTATGGTGACATTAGGAACCGGGGTTGGTGGTGGAGTCATTCTGAATGGAAAAATTTTGTCAGGTGCTTCGGGAACGGCTGGAGAAATTGGCCACATAACCATGAATCTTGATGAATTGGAGCAATGCAACTGTGGAAAAAAAGGGTGTTTAGAGCAATATGCCTCTGCCCCAGGTATGGTTCGAGTTGCACAGAAAGCTCTAATGAATACGGACAAACCATCTGTTCTCAGAAATATCGAGGTTCTAACGGCTAAGAAGTTGTGGGATGCTGCAAAAAAAGGAGACGCGTTAGCACGGGAATTGACGGAATATATAAGCAAAATATTAGGGGTGGCCATTGCCAATGCTTGTTATATTGTTGACCCTGAAATGATTGTTCTTGGCGGTGGTGTATCACAAGCAGGAGTGTTTTTGTTGGATATGGTTCAAAGGGCCTACGTAGAAAATGTGTTTCCTCATTGCAGAGATAAAAAGTTTGCCTTGGCAAAACTCCTTAATGATGCAGGTATTTACGGAGCGGCAGCAATGGTTTTC
Source organism: Anaerotignum sp. (assembly GCF_031981185.1). Taxonomy (GTDB): domain Bacteria; phylum Bacillota; class Clostridia; order Lachnospirales; family Anaerotignaceae; genus Chakrabartyella. Next base: position 92,552 of record NZ_DALYUL010000006.1, read on the forward strand.
AAGCAATGAATTGGTCAATAGCTACAAAATGTTTATCAAATATATGTTAAATTGATGAGATATTTGTGAAAATAGCTGATTATATTGATTGTTATGAAAATAATTTAAAATTAAGAGGATTTCTTAGGAATTTGGAGAATACTAATAGCAAACAAATAGATTTTTCTATTTGGAATTAAAACTTAATAATTTACAAATCCAGAGGTATTTCACCAGTATAAAGGGGGAGATTGCAATGGTTCAGATTCTTGCAGGCGAAAAAGGTGTAGGTAAAACGAAACGACTCATCGCAATGGCTAATGAGGCAAGCAAGGAAGCAAACGGTTGCGTTGTGTTTGTAGATGATGACAACAGCCGCATGTATGATCTTCATTATAGTGTACGGTTTGTAGATACGCCAAAATTCATCTTGGAGAATACTCAGGTTTTCCGGGGATTTGTGTGCGGTATCCTCTCTCAGAACAGTGATATAGAAAAAATTTATATTGACGGATTGAACCATATTATGGATAAAGTGGACGATAAGGATTTTATTACATTCATTAATCATTTAGAAGCCATTTCAAAGGAATCTGAAACGGATTTTACAATGATTATCAGCCGAAAAGAGGAGGAGCTTCCAAAGGAAGTTCAGCCGTATCTGGTAAAATAAACTAAGAATATTGAGCGGTCAGCCATTTCCAAAAGAAATGTGTTGGCCGTTTTTTGATTGTGTAATATTTTGGTTTATTCCTTTATAATTCACTGTTGTATGACAAGGAGTTAGTTACCATAATATTTTTGTATATACTAATTATACTGAATTAATTGGGGTTTTTGGAAGTAAAGTTAACAAAAAAATAAAATTATATGCCTGGGATTTAAAGAGGAAAACCGAATAATTGCAAAAATATTAGTGCATATCACTTTATTTTTTGTACAATTTAAAGAACATTATCTGTTTTGCCTTTACGAGGGCCATGGCATATGCTAAAATACAGGGGAAGAAAAGTATTTTGTATTCAAATGTGGGAATTTTACCTTTAAAATTGTGCAGATTGCTTAGCAAAACAGAGAGAGTTAAGGGGAAAGGTGAGATAGTATGAATAAATTTCGTGAAATGTATCTGGCGAAGAAAATGACTCCAGAAGGAGTGGCTAAATTTGTAAAATCAGGAGATGTTTGTGCCGCACCAACAGGGTTAGAGGCGCCCACAGCAATTTGTGAGGCTATAGGACAAAGAGCGGTAAATGGTGAATTGACAGGTGTAACCCATCATCAAACTTTATGCGCAGAATCTGGTGCTTATTTAAACTATGATTTAAAGGGAAAATATGATTATGTTTCTTGGTTTACCGGTGCTGCAGGCAGAAAAGGCATTCAGGATGGACACTATACTTATATTCCCAACAACTACAGCACCATTCCCGGTTATTGGAGAAATGTTCAACCTAGACTGGATGTTTTATATGCAGAGGTTTCACCAATGGATGAACATGGCTATTTTAGCTGTGGTATGGCCGGCGCAGAGGTTGTAGCAATGCGCGACAAAGCTAAAATCATTCTTCTGGATGTTAATGACAAAATGCCTCGTGTTTTGGGAAATAACCAGATTCATATTTCACAGGTTACAGCTCTTTGTGAATCCTCCAGACCTCTTTCTATCTTGCCTAATGCACCTTTAACAGATGTTGATAGAAAAATTGGTCAGATGATTGCTGATGAAGTAATCAATGGATCCACTTTACAGCTTGGTATTGGCGGCATTCCCAATGCTGTTGGTGTTCTTTTGAAGGACAAAACTGACTTGGGTATTCATACAGAAATGTTTACTGACAGCATGGTGGACTTAATTGAATGTGGCGCAGTAACCAATATGAATAAGCCCATTAATGTGGGTAAAACAGTTGCCACATTAGCATGGGGTTCCCAGAAAATGTATGATTTTATGGATAACAACCCTGCTTTTGAAATGCACCCAGTAGACTATACAAATAACCCTTATATCATTGGTCAGCATGACAATTTTGTTTCGGTAAATGCTTGCGTTGAAATTGACTTATTTGGACAGGTTTGTGCTGAGAGCCTTGGAACAAAGCATTATAGCGGTTCCGGCGGTCAGGTGGATTTTGTTCGTGGTGCAAATTTATCTAAGGGAGGGAAAGGTTTTATCGCTATGACCTCTACCACTAAGGGTGGAACGATTTCTAAAATCAAACCAACGTTGACACCCGGCTCTATTGTTACTACCTCCAAAAATGAAGTAGACTTCTTGGTAACAGAAAATAACATAGTGCGTCTGAAAGGTCAGACAGCAAGCGACAGAGCCAAAATGATTATTTCCCTTGCGGCTCCTCAGTTCCAAGAAGAATTGGAATTTGAAGCAAAAAAGATGAATCTGATTGTTTAAGAATCTGTAAAAGTTTTACTCTAGATGATGGGTAGAAATTTTGAGAACGATATAACCTTTTCCTAAAATGAAAATCATTTCAGGAGAAGGTTTTTTTTAGGGAATTCAAATTTTGACAAATATTAAAAGTTATGCTATTTTTGAAAAAAACAAGTTTGGGGGATGGTTGCTTTGAGAGCTAGTTGGGATGAGTACTTTATGCAGATTGCAGAAATCGTAAAAACAAGATCAACCTGTTTACGTAGACAAGTTGGAGCTGTGATTGTAAAAGATAACAGAATCATTACCACGGGGTATAATGGTGCGCCTTCGGGTTTGATGCACTGCACGGAACTGGGAGGCTGCGAAAGAGAAAGGCTAGGTATTCCATCTGGTCAGCGGCATGAGCTGTGTCGTGCATTACATGCTGAGCAAAATGCTATTATTCAGGCCGCTAATCTGGGGATTTCTACAGATGGTGGAACCATTTATATTACCCTGCAACCTTGCGTTATTTGCGCTAAGATGCTGATCAATGCCGGGATTAAACGTATTGTTCATAAGGGAGAGTATCCCGACGAGCTTTCCAGAAAGATTTTGGAAGAGGCGAAGATAGAGATTACCATTCTGGAAGAATAGATGTTTACCTCGAGATTATAAAGTTTCTGCTAAATACTCGAATTTAATTTATGAGGGTAGAAACAGATGAATGGAATAAAAAAAGTATTGTCTTCATTGATATGATGAAGACAATGCTTTTTTACTTCGGCGGTTATGTTGGTTAAGGCAAGTCGGGCATAATTCTAGAATATGTACATGGTAAAGAAACTTACTTCTGTTGTAATGTGTTCTCAAGATAAAGGTAAGACTTATTATTTTTATTTTTGATTTAAGAATTTTGGGTTGTTTCTTTCCAGAAGAAGGACTGTTCATCAATGCTGCGCATGACGGCTAAAATACCATCCAAATGGTCATATTCGTGCTGTAATAACTCAGCTAAGTCGCCACTTAGCTCCATTTTGCATTGATGATGTTCCATATCAGTATAGTGGATGATGCAGTGTCGATAGCGCATTACTTTCACCAAGAGATTTGGGAAAGACATACAATCATCTAACACTTCCATTTGTTCCTCATCGGGAAATTCTAAGTAGGGATTGAGAAATACCACAGGTTGATCAATATACATATATAATATTCTTTTTGGTACTCCAATTTGAGGTGCGGCGATGGCTCGTCCTGCACCATATTTTTTACGAAACGCTACGAGTGTATCATGCAAGTCTTCTACAATTTTGGGAAGATTGGCATAATCTTCTTCCGTCACGGGAGTAGAAACCTGATACAGTGCGGGATTGCCTAAGAGTAAAATTTTTTGCTCCATTTACGTCACTCCTTTTTATTATTTAGTATACACCCCTTTTTTAGTAGGAACAATGGCGAACATAGTTTCTTTTTTTTGTGCGGTTTGGGTTGCTCTTTCGATGTTTGTCCAGTATAATAATTCCATGGAGAAAGAGAGGGGAAGGGTATGATCTCTTATATTAAGGGGACCTTGGCGCATCGAGGTGAAAGCTATATCATTTTGGAAAACGGGGGAATTGGGTATCAGATTTTTGTTTCAGCCGGATTCCTTTCCAGAATGCCTGAAGCGGGCAAGGAGATAAAGATTTTCACATATATGAGTGTGAAAGAGGACGGAATCTCTCTCTTTGGTTTTACATCAAAAGAAGAGCAGGAAATGTTTTTAAAACTATTAACTGTGGGTGGCGTTGGACCGAAGGGCGCTTTGGGATTTTTATCACAGTTGACGCCTCAGGAAATTGTAATGGCAATTTTATCGGCCGACGCAAAAACCCTTTCAAAAGCCCCTGGAGTTGGTAAAAAGACAGCCCAACGGGTTATTTTGGAGTTGAAAGATAAATGTACAACAGAGGATGCCATTGCAGTCCCCATGGAAATGGTGGATGGAGACGCAGTGGGTGGTGCTAAATTTGAAGCAATTGAGGCTCTGACTGCGTTAGGATACAGCCGTAGTGAGGCTGCTAAGGCGGTGGGAATGGTTGCTGCTGAAGGCATGACCACGGAAGATATTTTAAAAGCGGCATTGAAAAAGATGATCACATTTTGATAAAAGCAGGTGTTACTATTGGAAAATCGGCGAATACTAACAGCGGCGTTTGGTGAGGAAGATAAAGAGTTTGAACCTAAGCTCAGACCCCAGCAGTTAGACAGCTATATTGGGCAGGAAAGCGTAAAAGAAAATTTAAAGGTGTTTATTCAAGCGGCACAGCAAAGGGGAGAGGCTTTGGATCATGTTTTGCTATATGGCCCTCCCGGATTAGGAAAGACCACATTATCCAATATTATTGCCAATGAGATGGGGGTTCATATCAAAACCACATCGGGCCCTGCCATTGAACGGGCGGGGGATATGGCGGCTGTTTTAAACAGCTTAAGCGAAGGAGATATTCTATTTATAGATGAAATCCATCGCTTAAATCGTATGATTGAGGAAATACTGTATCCTGCTATGGAGGATTATGTTATTGATATCATGATTGGCAAGGGGCCAGGGGCAAGGTCTGTTAGATTGGATTTGCCCAAGTTTACGCTGATTGGTGCTACCACCAGAATCGGCCTTCTAACGGCGCCTTTGAGAGATCGATTTGGTGTGGTACAGCGGTTAGAACCTTATGATATCCATAGTTTAAAAACCATAATCTGCCGTTCAGCAGATGTTTTACAGGTTGAAATAGATGAAGATGGCGCAGAGGAGATTGCCCGGCGCTCAAGGGGAACGCCCCGTATTGCCAATCGTCTTTTAAAAAGGGTGAGAGATTTTGCTCAGGTTCGTTATGAAGGCGCAATTAATGGGGAGGTTGCCCGTTTTGCTTTGGACTTATTAGAGGTTGACAAAATGGGGCTGGACTTAATTGACCGTAAAATGCTATTGATGATGATAGAGAAGTTTGATGGTAAGCCTGTCGGGCTAGACACCCTAGCGGCTTCCATAGGAGAGGAATCCGAGACCATTGAGGATGTTTATGAGCCTTATCTGCTACAATTGGGATACATTCAGCGAACCCCAAGAGGAAGAATTGTGACGGGAGCTGGATATGCTCATTTTGGGTTGAAGATGAAAGAAGTTTAAGAATAGGCGCTGAAAGCATTTTTAATTATGGGAATCTAAGAGACATATAGAGAAGGAGATATCTATGAAATTAGGGATTGAGGAATTGATTGAAAATGTAAAAGATGAACTGCTTTGCTATGAGGATATGGAGCAAGCTACCCAACGATGGGAAAAGGAGTTTCGTCTTTGGATTGATAAAAACAAAGGGAATAATAAAGATATTTTGGTAGAACAAAACCAAGTTTTCTTTAAAATAAAGGATGAAGAAGAAGTTTTTGAAATTGCAAACGCCTATATGGATGCCATTGATGAGGGAAATATAAAGGAATATTGGGAAAAATTTTAATCCTTTAAAGTAATTTAGAAATGAAAACAGTTGCTTTTAGAGAATTGTAGCTGGAAATTTGTCACTGATTTTTTTCTGCATCATTGACCATATCGGAATTGGGAATAATTTTTGGCAGGATTCTAGTTCGATTAAAGGCAAAAAAGGAGCTGGGGAGTTGATACGTATGAACGTTGTAATGCTATTGGGCATTTTTATGCTATTTTTTTTATTTGGCGGTACGATTTTGGCGGGATTTGCTATTTGGGCTTTGGCAACCAAAAAAGAGACCTTACCTCAATGGGCAAAAGTTGTGCTTTGGCTGATTGTTGCTTTAGCGGCAATTCTACTGATCGCAGTAATTTTTGGGGTTATAGCATTCTTTGGAAATGTTATGCATTAAAGATTTCGCTAGCTGTGCATAGATTTAGTGGAATAACAGGATTGTTAGTATTATTGGTTGAAAAGGCCTATTCTAAGGTATTTTTTTCTTCGGTTGGGGAAACCTGAGAATGAAAAATATATCTTAGGAGGGATTTTACATGGAATTAAAGGGCAGCAAGACTGAAAAGAACCTTCTTTCTGCGTTTATGGGAGAGGCAATGGCGGCGGTTCGCTATAAGCTGTATGCGGAAAAGGCCCATGAAGAAGGCTACGAGCAGATAAAGGGTATTTTTGATGAAACCTCGGATAATGAAATTCAGCATGCTAAGCGAATTCTGGATTTTTCCAAGGGAATCGGCACTACGGAAGCGAATCTGAAGGCAGGTGCCTATGGTGAGCATGAGGAATGGACAGATATTTATAAGGAAATGGAAGCAATTGCTAGAGAAGAAAACTTTGTGGAAATTGCAAATTTCTTCAAAAATGTGGCTTCTGTGGAAAAGGAGCACGAAGAACGTTACCAAGCTTTGCTGAAATTATTAGAAGAGCAAAAGGTTTTTCAGGGCGATGAAAGCACAGTTTGGGTGTGCAAAAACTGCGGTTATGTTCATGTAGGAAAACAGCCTCCTCAGAAATGCCCTGTTTGTCAGTATCCACAAGCATATTATGAGAGAAAGGCAAACAATTATTAAATAAAATAGGGAGATTTTTTTTCGTCCCAGAGGTATATGAAGGTTTGTTGACATAGCATGGTTCAATAAATAAAGCTGATAAGAGAAACATGTAAAAATAGGTGTATCCGATTAATCGACTCAATGAATAAACTTATTGGGTGAAGCTTTGACTTAGTATCTGGGATTAAAGGAGGTCTCCCTCCTGATACATAAAAGTGATGTTTTAAAAACGTATTTTGTAGCAGATGAGGTTAATAAAATGATTTATAAGAACATGAAGGAAGCTGTTTTTTTAAAGCGAACCAATCGTTTTTTTGCTTTTGTCAGCATAGATGGCGTGGAGACGCCGGTTCATGTTAAAAATACAGGCCGATGCAAAGAACTGCTGCAAGAGGGGGCAAGAGTATTTTTAGAGCCCGCAGAGAATCCAATGAGAAAAACAAAATACTCTTTGATTTCCGTCTATAAAGGGGAAACTTTAGTAAATATGGATTCTCAAGCACCAAATCAGGTTGTGGCAGAGGCGATATTGGAAGGAAGGATTCCCGAAATTGGTGAGGTCTCTGTTTTGCGCAGAGAAGTTGTTTTCGGAAATTCCCGTTTTGATTTATATTTTGAAGCAGGAGAACGCCTTGGCTTCATTGAGGTTAAGGGAGCTACCTTGGAAGAAGATGGGATTTGCAAATTTCCTGATGCACCCACTAGTCGGGGAAGAAAACATATTTTAGAATTAATTCAGGCGGTTCAGCATGGATTTGAAGCGTACATTTTGTTTGTAATCCAAATGGAAGGTACGAAAATCTTTTTTCCCCATTGGGAGAGAGATCCTGCTTTTTCCCAAGCTTTGGTTGAGGCTGAGCAGGCAGGTGTAAAGGTTTTGGCATACGATTGTAAAGTGAGCGTTGACACCTTAGTGCTCTCTCAAAAAGTTTTCTCTTCTTTAGAACAGCGTAGATAGGGTATATCTATTCTCTTTAGGACATAGACTGATAAAGAATATAGTCTTTGGGGAGGAACGTGCATGAAAAAAAAGATACTGGCGGCAGTGACAGCATTTTTCTGTTTTCTGGCGCCCTTTTCTGTTTGTGCGGAAGAAGGCGACAACAGCAGTTTGCAACTGCAGTCAAAAAGCGCTGTTTTGATGGATCAGGCGACGGGTACGGTGGTATATGAAAAAAATAGCCACGAGGCAATGCCCCTTGCTAGTGTTACAAAAGTTATGACATTACTGCTGATTTATGAGGCCCAGGCGGACGGAAAGTTCGCGTGGACAGATACGGTACAAGTAAGTGATCATGCAGCAGCAATGGGGGGGTCTCAGGTGTTTTTGGAACCAGGAGAAACCCAGACGGCGGCTGATATGACAAAATGCATTGCCATTGCATCTGCAAATGATGCGGCTGTGGCAATGGCCGAATTTGTAGCAGGGAGCGAGGAAGCATTTGTTGAAAAAATGAATCAAAGGGCGAAAGAGTTGGGGATGAAGGATACCGTTTTTGTAAACGCCTGTGGGCTTGATGCAGACGGTCACGTATCCAGTGCGTATGATATTGCTTTAATGAGTCGGGAATTGATGAGAAAATTCCCTGAAATTAAGGAATATACAACCACATGGATGGACTCAATCACCCACAAAACCAGAAAAGGTGAAACTGAGTTTGGACTAACCAATACCAACAAGCTGATTAAATGGTACGAAGGCGCAACAGGTTTGAAAACAGGTTCAACAGGGAAAGCACTTTACTGTTTATCGGGTACAGCTGAAAAAAATGGGTTTGCGTTAGTTGGTGTTGTTATGGCGGCTCCAGATTTTAAGATTCGTTTTCAAGAGGTAATGAAGCTTCTAGATTATGGTTTTGCAAATTATACCATTGAAAAGGGATATCCCGTTGGTCAGGATATGGGAATGATTCCGGTAGAAAAGGGAATGAAGGAAGGAATAAATGCAGTAGTAAAAGATGAAATTTCTGTGCTGATGAGTAAAGGTAACAAAGGGGAATGGGAAACAAAAACGGAACTTATGCCTAATGTAAAGGCACCCATAGCCCAAGGCTCCAAGGTTGGAGAAATGGTTTATACCTTAGATGGCAAGGAAGTAGGCAAAACAGATTTAATTGCTGCTGAGGCAGTGGAGAAGGCCAGCATACATATGATGCTACAACGGATGATGAAACAGTGGTGCTAGGGAAAAATCTTTATTTTTCTTGGTATCGACAAAATTTAAAGTTACAAACAAAGGGCACCCTTTTTGATAAGCGATCAATGGGTGCCTTTTTATTTGGGAGGGGAGGAAAAGAGAACACTTATCATAGGAATGAATGAAAGTTTTCCATGGTCTCACCTTCATAAATATTTTTTTTATTCTCCTCTTTATTCCAATACATTTTCTTATCTGCAGATTGTATCAAGCGTTCAATGGTGTTTGCGTTCTCTTCCCCATAGACAGAATAGCCCACACTTAGGGAAATATTGTATGGCAGAGAAGCGGAAAGGGTGGCTAAAGAGACATCCACTTTTTTTAGATAAGATAGAATTTCAGTTTCATTTTTTTGGAGAATAACTGCGAATTCATCGCCTCCATACCTAGCGATGAAAGCTTTTGTATTTGAAAATGCGGCATTTAGCATCTCGGCAATCATAATTAAAGCCCGATCTCCCTCTACATGCCCAAAGGTATCATTAATGCTTTTAAAATCATTTATATCAAAGAATATTAGAAATACATCTTCTTTTCTTGTGGTTTTTGTCATCTTAACTAAATGGCGTTGAAATTCTCTGCGATTATTTAGCTTTGTTAAGGGATCCTGAAAAATCTCTTTTTTCATAAGGTTAAGATATTGCATTATAAGAGAAATCACCAGGAAAGGAAGTATTGAATTGGCTTTTGGAAAAATGACATCAATTCCCATTCCTAACAGGGGCAGCAAAGAAAACAAACACAGATAAAAGCAATTTTTTTGCTGTGCATATTTATTTTCTTTTATATATTTTATGAAGGAGATAGATGCTCCTGCAAAAAGGTATCCGGTCATCAGAATAAACTGTAAAATGCTCCCTGGTAGGTACTGATTTTTTTCATTAAAATAAAATATCCAATGAGTAGTGGGAGAACCAATAAGCAAAATACATTGAAAAAGCAAAGGAAGCATATATAAATTTTTTAGAGAAGGACTGCAGGGTGAATTTTCATGAGTCTCATGAAATTGGGTCTCGTGAAGAACAAAAATAAACCATGAATAAGCACTAATTGCTCCAAAAAGCTGGTACATTATCATCATAAAATGGCTGACTAGAGCAGCTCCTTTTAGCGTTGTACCTTCCGTTAAATAATATAAACTGCTTGCGGTCAAGGTTAAAATAAAAAAAACTATGACTCGATAAAAGAGCTTAAAATTTTTTTGTCCTTGTACCGCGGTTTTTCCAATGAGAATAATTAACGCAAGCAGAATAATTATGAATATATTAATATCTGCACCGATTTTCATGGTTCTCCCCCTCAATACGTGCATTTGAAGTTTTCGAATAATATGTAATGGAAATTGGACAGGAAGGGATATGAGTTTTAAATCTAATTCAATATAAATTCAATTAAAACAGCGGATTGTATCTGCTTCAGAGGAATTTTTAATTTAGTTTGCATTATCTTTAGATTTTAACAATACTTAAATGATTTTTTACAGAGGAAAAACGATTGACTTTATGTATTGAAACAAGTACAATAAATTAAATTTGAATGCAATTGATGAAAAGTATAAATCACTTTTCAAATAAGTAGATTCTAGTAAGTACAGAAGATAACATTATAGGGAGGTCAAAATGTTTCATTGGTTAAATTTTTTAACGTATGCGGTAATAACAACAGCAACACCAGGTCCCAATAACATCATGTCGATGTCTAATGCAGGACGGGTGGGATTGAAAAAGTCATATCCCTTTAATTTAGGAATATGGGTGGGATTTATGGCAGTTATGATTATATGTACCGTATTAAGCAGTGTTTTAAACGCGGTGATGCCCATAATAAAAACACCAATGCTTATTGTGGGAGCCACCTATATGCTGTATTTGGCGTATAAAACAATAAAAAGAACGGGTGAAATTTCAGAGAAGCAGGTGAAAAATGGATTTCTTTCCGGTCTGTTTCTGCAATTTATCAATCCTAAAATCTATATTTATGGTATGGTTTCCATGGAATCTTACATATTACCTTATTTTCATAACAGCCCTATGAAGCTTTTGGGTTTTGCAATTTTATTGGCCGCAATCGGATGCTTTTTCAATCTATGCTGGGCAGCATTTGGCTCTGTATTCCGAATTTTATTTTCTCATCATGCAAGGGTGACAAATACGGTAATGGCATTGCTTTTGGTTTACTGTGCGATTGCTTTATTTTTATAGAGAATTTTGTTTTGTAAAGTCTATTTTATAATGAGGCAGTTATATTCCTTGTTTTCAAAAATAAGGTTCTTTTTTTAAATATCATGCTTATTTTTGATTAGAGAATGTTAAACAAAGGAGTATGCTTTGCCAAGTAAATGTACTTTATTATATGCAAAGGTTACGGAACTGTTAAGAATGGTTTTAACGAAAGGCTAGTGAGATTTATTAAATGGCATCAGTTTTATGTTAAGTTGGATTGGAAGTTGAATGAAATTTGAAAAAGAGTCTGAAGTAAAGATACTTCAGACTCTTTTTGTGCCTCAGACGAAGTCTATAGAGGCGATATCAAAGCTGTTATTCGCTAATTAGTTATAATCAGCGACATGTTCATCAGAGATTAGCCCTGAGTTTTGCCGGACATTGCTCTTTCCTGTGCTTCGATCATTTTCTTTACCATATAGCCGCCAACATAACCGTTCTGTGCGGATGTTAAGTCGCCGTTGTAGCCCTTTTTCAAAGGTACGCCAATTTCATTTGCTACTTCGTATTTGAACTGTTCCATAGCTGCTCTAGCCTCGGGTACGTTCATTTTATTGCTTGTGCTGTTAGTTGTTCCACTCATTTTGATTACCTCCTTAAAAAGTAACTGTGTTTTTGTGTTACACTGATAGTATTACACAGTCATTTATTATTATGTAGGAACATTTTGGAACGAATTTGGAACTAGACAGCTAGTGGTTTATTTTAATTATGTAAATTCATTTGTAAGGTTATCTTTTAAATGAAATGAATTTTTATGGTATGTCAGATAATCCTCTTGCTGTAGTTTAGAAAGCTCTAGCGACATAGCACTGCGGTCTACGGCTAAATATTCAGCCAGCTGCTGTCGGTTAAATGGAATTTGAAATACAGGTGAACCTGCCTTGATTGATTCCGCAGAAAGATAAGACAAAAGTTTTTCTCTAGTTGTTCTTTTCGTAATATGCTCAATTTTGCCTGTAAGCATGATATTTTTATCTGCCAAAACGGAAAGCAAATTTCGAATCATACGGGTATGATATACGCAAGCAGAAGAACAGGTATTTAGTATTTGTTTTATATCCAAAAATAAAACCATGGTCGGTTCTACAGCAAGGGCACTGACAGTGATGTTTTGGATGTGGGCACAAGCAAATGACTCACCAAACATCTGGGAAGGTGAGATATCACTTAGTATGGTGCGATTGCCCCAAAAATCTTCTTTTAAAATATGAATGCGCCCTGATAAAACAAGACCCATAGCACTTACTGTTTCTCCTTGCCGAAAAACCAACTCATTTTTATTATATTTTTTTTCTTTAGCGGTTAAACAGCTAAGCATAGCTTGTATTTCCTCTGTTTTTATTCCAAAGAATAGTGGTGAATTTTTTAAAACCGAAATATATTTCATTTAAGCCACCTTTTGTTGTAATTACAACGGAATTTATAAGTTTATTATAGTATACTCTACACATAAAGAAAAGAAAAACAAAATTTTTGATTATATATTGGAGGGAAAACGATGATTAGAAGAATTATTGAAATAGATGAACAAAAATGTAATGGCTGTGGATTATGTGCATCTGCTTGCCATGAGGGCGCAATTGCCATGGTAGATGGAAAGGCAAAGCTCATTCGTGATGATTATTGTGACGGGCTTGGAGATTGTTTGCCAACCTGTCCAACGGGAGCCATTCAGTTTGTAGAAAGGGAAGCGTTGGCATATGATGAAGCGGCAGTTAAGAAAAATATGGCAGATAAAGCTCATGCATTTAGCTGCCCGGGAAGCCGACCACAAATGTTCCAGCCAAGCACTCAAAATATTGAAAATAAGACAGCACAAGCTGAAACAGGAATGGTAAAATCTCAGCTTCGTCAGTGGCCTGTTCAAATTCAGCTGGCACCCATTCAGGCACCTTATTTTGACGGTGCAAACCTATTGATTGCTGCCGATTGTTCAGCATATGCATTTGGAGATTTTCATAATAAATTTATGAAAAACAAGGTAACTTTAATCGGCTGTCCAAAGCTGGATGCCGTGGAGTATTCCCAAAAATTACAGCAGATTATCATGCATAACGATATTAAAAGTGTGACTGTTGTTAGAATGCAGGTTCCTTGTTGCGGCGGAATTGAAATGGCAGTAAAGACTGCATTGCAAAATAGCGAGAAGTTTCTTCCTTGGCAGGTAGTTACCATTTCCACTCAGGGGGAAATCGTAGAGTGATTTTGAAAAAGTTATCAACTTATCTTTTGTAATTTATCTTTCAAAAATTATACATTATTTATAAGGCTCTATTGCGATTGCAAGATATTATTTTTGTAATCTACGCAATAGAGCTTTTTATTTGAAGCAGAATATGATTTTTTTAAGAGACATACCTTTCTTTGTCTTTGGATATGTTAAGATTTATCTTAACAACATAGTTTGGTGAAATTGCGTATTGACAAGTCTTTTCGAATTTATGACATTCAGAAAAAGGCGTAAATATCAAGATAAATAACAAAGGATTTTCGACTTGAACAAGAAACGTAAATAATTCATGTTCTTGAATTAAAATGTGATTAGAACTACAAAAAAAGCGACAAAATTTTTTTGTTAATTCGCTATTTTTTCTAAATTCATTGAAGAATCCTTAACTTGAAACATAAATATTTGAAGCATATAATTTGCCATAATTGGGAGAAATAGAATATGTGATCCTAATATGCAAAAGAATATAGAAGGGAGATGAGATGATATGGAGTCCTATGAGTTTTTATTAGTGCTTTCATTAATACTATTTTTTACAAAAATATGTGGATTGATGACGGAAAAGCTAAACCTGCCACAGGTTCTGGGGGCTTTGGTTGCGGGCGTTGTCTTAGGCCCAAGTGCTCTTGGTATCATAGATGAGACAGATTTTTTAATGACAGCATCCGAGATAGGTGTAATCATGTTGATGTTTAGCGCAGGGTTGGAGACGGATATTAAAGAGTTAAGAAAAGCTGGAGGGCCGGCATGTTTGGTGGCGGCACTTGGCGTCATATTACCTATCCTTTTCTGCGGTGGATTGTACTATTTCTTTTTTTCAGAAAGTTTTACCTATATGAACTTTTTAAAATCAGTTTTCATAGGGGTGGTTTTTTCGGCGACCTCTGTTAGCATTACCGTGGAAACCTTAAGTGAAATGGGAAAAATTAAAACGAAAGTGGGCACAATTATTATTGGGGCTGCAATTATTGATGATATTATTGGCATTATTGTATTATCTGTTATATCCGGCTTAAGCGAAGAAGCAACTGGAAGCCCCCTTATGGTAATGGGGAAAATTATTAGTTTCTTTGTTTTTGTTGCAGTAGTGGGCTTTGTGGTAAATAATTTATTTAAAAAACTAGATCGGCATCATGGGAAAAGTAAGCGTGTTGTTGTGTGGTCCCTTGCATTTTGCTTTTTAATGGCATATATTGCAGAGAAGTATTTTGGTATCGCAGATATTACCGGTGCGTATTTTGCGGGTTTGACACTTTGTAATATTACAAAGACCCGTAGTTTTGTAGGGGACAAAATTTCTATTGTATCCTATATATTTTTCTCTCCTGTTTTTTTTGCCAGCATCGGAATTAACACCAATATTACTGGGCTAGATTCCAAGATGCTGTTATTCTCCTTACTTCTTTTTTTGATTGCTGTGCTTACAAAAGTTATCGGATGCGGCGGTGGTGCCAGACTCTTTAAAATGACAAAACAACAATCATTAGGTATAGGCATTGGCATGATTTCAAGGGGTGAGGTAGCTTTGATGGTGGCGCAAAAAGGATTTTTATTGCATATGGTTGATGAAAAAATTTTTCCTGCACTAGTCCTTGCAATTGTTGCTACGGTGTTTATAACTCCGATTTTATTAAACATGGTGATGAAAAATTACAGTGAATCAGAACAAGTATCGGTTTAGATTGTGAAGCCGTGATAAATAGATGATATGTTTGGGTATCTGTTATTACCGTATACAGGTACCCCTTTTCATTGGAATAATGTAAAATATAAGAATAAACATCAGGAAAAAGTATAGCTTCATAATCACGTTTCAAGTTTTTAGTGTTTTAAGGTATAGTAAGGCAAGAGATATTTGATTTTTAAAACAGAATTTACTTTCTATAATTGGTAAAAATTTAGAACTAATGTTTGTGTTTTGTGCTGTACTTTTTACAGTATATGTGCTATAATTTGCTGAGATTTGCTTGAGAAAGCTTCTGCTTTTACCATGAAATACTAATTTTCAAGTTGTTTTAAAAAGGAAAATTGGTTTGATTCATTAACAATATGAATCTTCTTTAATATTTTTAAAAAGCGAACCTTTTTTCGGGTTTTAACGGAGGTGAGGAAATGGAATTTAAGGTTCATTCTCAATACAAGCCCACCGGGGATCAGCCGGAGGCAATTGAAAAGCTTGCCAGAGGATTTCAAGAAGGAAAAAAATTTCAAACACTCTTAGGTGTTACCGGTAGCGGTAAAACCTTTACTATGGCTAATATTATTGAAAAACTGCAAAAGCCTACTTTGGTAATTGCCCATAATAAAACTCTTGCAGCCCAGCTTTATAATGAGTTACGGGAGTTTTTTCCTGAAAATGCAGTGGAGTATTTTGTGTCTTATTACGATTATTATCAGCCTGAGGCATATGTGCCCAGTACAGATACTTATATCGAAAAGGATTCCTCTGTTAATGATGAAATTGACAAGTTGCGCCATTCTGCAACGGCAGCATTGGTTGAGCGGCAAGACGTTATTGTTGTGGCCAGTGTTTCTTGCATTTATGGATTAGGTGACCCTGAGGAATACTACGGGATGATGCTTTCTTTGCGCCCTGGCATGGAAAAAGATCGGGATGAGGTATTGCGAAGCTTATTGGAAATGCAGTATGACCGTAATGATATGAATTTTGAGAGAGGCTCATTTCGCGTTCGTGGGGATGTGGTTGAAATTTTCCCCGTGGGTTCCTCAGAGCATGCTGTAAGGGTAGAGTTTTTCGGTGATGAAGTGGAGAGAATCACGGAAATTGATGTGTTGACAGGGGAAATTCTTGGAACAAGAGCACATATTTCAATTTTTCCCGCTTCTCATTACGTGACATCCCCGGAAAAACTTCGAGTGTCTGTTGAGCGCATAGAGGCAGAGCTTAAAGAACGACTGGATCAGCTTCGTAGAGATGACAAGCTTTTGGAGGCACAACGGTTGGAACAGAGAACCAATTATGACCTTGAGATGATGCGGGAAATGGGCTTCTGTACGGGAATTGAAAACTATTCCCGTCACTTATCTTTAAGGGAACCGGGAAGCACGCCTTTTACGTTAATTGACTTCTTCCCTGACGACTTTTTGATGATTGCCGACGAATCTCACGTTTCTATTCCTCAAATTCGAGGGATGTATGAGGGTGACAGATCTAGAAAAACCACATTGGTGGATTTTGGGTTTCGACTGCCCTCTGCGTTAGATAATCGTCCCTTGAAATTTGTTGAATTTGAGGACAAAATCAATCAACTTTTGTTTGTTTCTGCAACTCCTTCTGTCTATGAAAAGGATCATACTGAGCAAATTGCAGAGCAGATTATTCGTCCCACTGGACTTTTAGATCCTGAAATTTCTGTTCGTCCGATTGAAGGGCAAATTGATAATTTACTGTCTGAGGTAAAGAAAACAACTTCTGTAGGACAAAAGGTTTTGGTAACAACTCTGACAAAAAAAATGGCGGAACGCCTAACGGATTACTTGCGTGAGGCGGGAGTTCGGGTGCGATACCTTCATTCTGATATAGATACACTAGAGCGGTTGGAAATTATACGAGATCTACGAATGGATGTTTTTGATGTTTTAGTTGGAATCAACCTTTTGCGAGAGGGATTGGATATTCCCGAAGTAAGTTTGGTTGCTATTTTGGATGCGGATAAGGAAGGCTTTCTGCGCTCAGAAACATCATTGATACAGACGGTGGGGCGTGCGGCGAGAAACAAGGATGGTCGAGTGATTATGTATGCAAATGTGATGACGGAAAGTATGAATAAAGCCATCCGAGAAACCAACCGCCGTCGTAGCATTCAGGAAGAATATAATGAGTTGCACGGAATTACACCTCAGACCATTCAAAAGAAGGTTCATGACATTATACAGATTAGTAAAAACGTTACTGAGAAACAAAAATTTGGTTTGGATAAGGATCCTGAATCCATGAGTAAAGACGAGCTGAAGAAGCTGATTAAAAAGATGGATAAAGATATGAAGCAGGCAGCTGTGGAATTGCAATTTGAACGAGCTGCTGAGTTGAGAGATAAAGTCTTGGAACTGAAAAGGCTGATGCAAGAATGAAAGATGGTATTTTCACTGTTAGGAGGAACTATGAAGGATAAAATTGTAATTCGGGGAGCGAGGGAGCACAATTTAAAAAATGTGGACCTCACTATTCCAAGAGATAAACTGGTTGTTTTCACAGGAGTCAGTGGTTCAGGAAAAAGCTCCTTAGCCTTTGATACCCTTTATGCGGAAGGACAGCGGCGATATGTTGAGTCTCTGTCCTCTTATGCACGGCAATTTTTAGGGCAGATGGAAAAACCTGATGTTGATTTGATTGAAGGACTTTCACCTGCCATTTCTATTGACCAAAAGACGACAAGCCATAATCCCCGTTCTACCGTGGGAACGGTAACGGAGATTTATGATTATTTACGTTTGCTTTATGCCAGAATAGGCATTCCTCATTGTCCAAAGTGTGGAAAAGAGGTTAAAAAGCAAACCATTGACCAGATTGTAGATCGTATTTTAGAACTGCCAGAGCGGTCGAAGTTACAGCTTCTTGCCCCCGTTGTACGCGGGCGTAAGGGTGAGCATGTAAAGCTTTTAGAAGATGCAAAAAAAAGCGGATATGTGCGTGTGCGCGTGGATGGCAACCTATATGACCTTTCGGAAAAAATTGAGCTGGAAAAAAACAAAAAACACACGATAGAAATTGTGGTTGACCGGTTGGTAGTAAAAGAAGGCATACAAAAGCGATTGACGGAATCCATTGAGACAGTTACCAGTCTGACGGGGGGACTTTTGGTTGTGGATGTAAACCAAGGAGAAGAGGAGTTTGTGTTTAGCCAAAACTTTTCCTGCCCTGACTGTGGTATTGATTTAATGGAAATTGAGCCACGTTTATTCTCCTTTAATAATCCTAGCGGTGCATGCCCCACTTGTACCGGATTGGGCATGCAAATGAAATTTGATGAAAGCCTAATAGTGCCCAATGATAGCCTAAGTATTTTAAAAGGAGCCATTGTAGCCCCAGGATATAATTCTATTTCTGCAAAGGACAGCATGAGCCGGGTTTTGTTTGAAGCTTTAGCAGAGCGTTATGCTTTTTCCCTGGAGACTCCATTTAAGGAGCTTCCGGAAAAGATTAAAAAAATAATCTTTTATGGTACTGGTGGTGAAAAGCTTCGTATTACCTACACAAACTATCGAGGAACAGGTACTTATGATTACGAATACGATGGCTTGATTAACAATTTGCAGCGCAGATATAACGAAACGTCAGAAGGAATGCGGGGAGAATATGAAGAATATATGACCAATATTCAATGCCCCGATTGTCAAGGGCAACGTTTGCGCCCAGAGGTTCTTGCCATTACTGTGGGAGGAAAGAATATTTCTCAACTGACAAAACTTTCCGTAGCAGAGATACAAGGATTTTTCAGAGAGCTAGTACTAAGTGGACGAGAAGAGATGATCGGCCAGCGTATTTTAAAAGAAGTCAATGCCAGAATTGGCTTTTTGATGGACGTGGGTTTGGAATATCTAACCCTTTCACGGGCAGCAGGTACCCTTTCCGGTGGTGAGGCCCAGAGAATTAGACTTGCTACCCAAATCGGTTCGGGATTGGTTGGGGTTGTCTATATTTTGGACGAGCCAAGTATTGGTTTGCATCAAAGGGACAACGATAAACTATTGAAATCCCTGCAACACCTTCGGGATATAGGAAATTCATTGATTGTAGTTGAGCATGATGAGGACACTATGTATGCAGCAGACTGCATTGTGGATATTGGGCCTGGTGCCGGTAAGGACGGCGGCGAGGTAATTTGTGTAGGTAGTGTTGAAGAAATTAAGGCGTGTGAGCGTTCGATCACAGGGGATTACCTTAGCGGCAGGAAAAGAATTGAAGTGCCAAAAACACGCAGAAAATTTGAACCAGAGCATGTTATTCAAATTAGAGGTGCTGGGGAAAACAATCTGAAAAATATTGATGTGGACATTCCTTTGGGAATTTTTACCTGTGTAACAGGAGTCAGCGGTTCAGGGAAAAGTTCATTAGTCAATGAGATACTTTATAAACGATTGGCAAGAGACTTAAACCGTGCTAAGCTTCGTCCCGGTACTCATGGAGAAATGATTGGGCATGAGGTGCTGGATAAGGTGATAGATATTGATCAATCACCAATCGGGCGTACACCAAGGAGTAATCCTGCAACGTATACAGGTGTTTTTGATTTAATCCGTGATGTATTTACGCAAACCACTGAGGCAAAAATGAGAGGGTATCAAAAGGGCAGATTCAGTTTTAACGTAAAGGGCGGTCGCTGTGAGGCTTGTTCCGGAGATGGAATTATTAAAATAGAAATGCATTTTTTACCTGATATTTATGTGCCATGCGAAGTTTGCCAAGGGAAGAGATATAATCGTGAAACTCTGGAGGTAAAGTATAAAGGAAAAAGTATTTCCGATGTGCTGGAAATGACAGTGGAAGAGGCTTTGGCATTTTTTGAAAACATTCCTCGTATTAGAGCAAAGCTTCAAACTCTTTATGATGTAGGCCTATCTTATGTTCGGTTAGGGCAGTCTTCCACAACCCTTTCTGGTGGTGAAGCCCAAAGGGTGAAGCTTGCCACCGAGCTAAGCAAAAAAAGCACTGGGCGTACCATGTATATTTTAGATGAACCGACAACTGGCTTGCATACGGCGGATGTGCATAAATTAGTACAAATTTTACAGCAATTAGCCGAAGGCGGCAACACAGTTGTAGTCATTGAGCATAACCTTGATGTGATTAAAACGGCAGACTATATTATTGACTTAGGGCCAGAGGGTGGCGATAAAGGCGGAATGGTAATTGCCAAGGGTACCCCTGAGGAAATATGTGGTGTCACTAAGTCCTACACAGGAAAGTATTTAAAAAGTATGATAGAAAAAGGTTGACGCGCACAAAGATGAGCATAAATCGGTAGGAAAATCAGTTTATTTGATTTTTCCTGCCATTTTTGTTATAATTCGGAAAAAAGGTTTATGTACAAAAGAAATGTTTATATTGACAAGTGGTTTAGAAATCATTACCATAAGATTATAAGATTTTTGGGTGAGTGGAGGAAGATATGGCTAAGGGAAAAGAACCGGTACAGGGTTTTGTACAGGCAAGTAAAAGAGTAACAGATTTATTTGGCTGCGAGGGCGATTTCTTTTTAAAGCCTCTTTTAGATATTGAATGGACGGTGCGTCGAGATGATGATTTTTACTTCCTCTGTTATTGGTTAGAAAATGGCAAAAAGGTTGAAGCGGTAATCGTGAAGAAAAATGGGGAGCCGTTGATATATAAAACGAAAGATTACTCTATGGTCGTAGCCATTGATTGTGTTAAAATTGGGTTTGTTTTTCGTAATGAAAAAAATATTTCCCAAACCCAATAAGAATGGCTAGGATATCAGCGAACGTACCTGAAGAGGGCCTTGAAGAGTTTTTTTTTATATGGACTTCTAAAGGTTTGTTTTTTTGCGTAAACTGAAATACAGAAGGAAGCAATGTCGATGCAAATATCGGCATAGAAAAGGGGAGAAAGCGATGCATATGGATGGATTGCCGGAAAACAACACTGTTGCCATTGCCGGTAAAATCGTGGAGGAATGTGTCTTTAGCCACGAGGTTTATGGAGAGGGCTTCTATACGTTTAAGATAGCATCTGAGCGTCTTAGTGATCAGGCTGATATCCTTCCGATCACCGTCTCGGAAAGGTTGATAGATAAGGAACAGCTGAAAGCGGGCACTTGCGTAGATGTGATGGGACAACTTCGTAGCTATAATAATTATAACAGCAAAAAGAACAGGCTTGTTCTTACTATTTTTGCTAGGGAAATTCGCCTGATGTCTGAAGAAGAAAAAAAGAATGAAAATCAAATTTTTCTGAATGGTTTTATCTGCAAAGAGCCAATTTATAGAAAGACGCCCTTTGGGCGGGAGATTTCAGATATTTTGGTTGCTGTAAACCGTGCATACAATAAGTCAGACTATATCCCCTGCATTGTTTGGGGACGTAATGCAAGATATATGGCAAATTTAAAGGTAGGTTCAAATATCAAGGTTTGGGGTAGAGTGCAAAGCAGGAGTTATCAGAAAAAGACAGGCGATTTGATTGAAGAGAGAGTTGCCTATGAGGTTTCTGTATCTAAAATTGAAATTCCCCATACAGATGAGAAAACAAAAACAGTTGAAGATACTACCGAAGAATAGCAGGAGTTGAATATTAAGTGAGACGTGGACAAATTTGCGTTTATTATGGCGCAGGCAAAGGAAAAACCTGTGTGGCTGTTGGCAGAGGGCTGAGAGCCATTGGGGACGATTTGCGTGTTGTGATGATACAATTTATGGATTATCATAATAGTAAGGAAATTGAATTACTAAAAAAGCTTGAGCCTGATTTCCGTATTTTTAGATTTGAGAAAAATCGTGAAGAGCAGGAATTTGATGAGACGGTTCGTAAAGAAATCAGCGGAGAAATTAAAAATGCTTTCAATTTTGCAAGAAAAATTGTGGATACAGGGGAATGCGAGATGCTTTTGCTAGATGGCATTCTGGAGTGCATAAGAGAAGGTTTTTTGTCAGCTGAGCAATTGGATGAATTGTTGGATCGACGGCCTGAATACATGGATATTATTTTAACGGGGGACGCATTGCCACCAACGATTGCGGAGAGAGTAGACTGCATTTATCAGTTGAAGACTGAGAAACAGTAGGGCATTCTCTACAGTTTTACTTTAGTGTATCACCAAGAGAGATTCAATTGAAAAACACACTTATTATAGAGGGTGTTCGTTATTTTATTTTTTATATTTTTTAGCAGTTAAAACCACCACCAAGATGTGTATACTTTTGGTGGTGGATTTTTTTGTTTATCAAGGACAAGGAAATAGTAAGGAAATTTGTAATTCTAACCATTGTAAAATTATGATTTACGGGTATATAAAATTTATTTGTGTGTTGACATATGAAAATATATATAATAATATATTAAATAGTTATGTTTGATATAACTATTTATCGATGTGCGCATGTCTCTTGCAGTCGGAACAATTAGGTGGTGATGTGAAAATATAGATTGACGGAGAAAAGAAATGGGGTTTAGAAAGAGGAAATGGATTTGATGCTGCCATTCTATGTCGAATTCTTCATTTTATAAACAATTGGTAATACGGAAAGTGGTTAGCTGAGAAGAAGAGGGATAAGACAAATGAAAGTAAGGATGATATTAAGAAAGACGAGATATTAGGTCTTATCTGTTTCGGGATTGTCTATCAATATTTATTTTAGATTGACACTATTTTAAACAGAAATGGACTGTAAATCATTTTTGTGGAAATGAAAATGATAGAATCAATTATCCTAATTCATTCTATATTGCTAGCGATACATCAAAATCAATGTATTGAATAAATTAAGAAAGTTGCTTAAAAACGAGAGAAACAACAGTGAGATGATTCAAGTGGAGTGGCAACAGTAACTTAGAGTATGTTTTTCTTATGCAACACCGAAAGATTAAAGATAGAGTGCGAACAGGCGCATGATATCAGGGTTCAAAATAGGAGCAGTGCCAGTACTTCCCATGAAGTGACTGACACTGTTTTTATTAAAAGTAATAGTAATTACGATCTTACATTTTAATCTCTTAGACTATTCGAGATGCAATTAAGAATTTTGTTCATGTTGCTATACTGCATATCCAATTAAAAAAAAGCCCTTTAATTTATTATAATAGGGCTTTTGGTGAATTCAAGCCAAGACATCTTTCATAGAATAAAGCCCGGGTCCTTGTGATGCCAAAAATTTTGCAGCTTTTACGGCACCTACTGCAAAAACTTCTCGGGATGTGGCTTTATGGGTTAATTCGATTACTTCGTCTCTTCCGGCAAAGATAACGTCATGGTCACCCACAATATTTCCACCTCGAACAGCGTGAACGCCTATTTCATTACGATCTCTTTTTTCATTTAGCTGAGAACGATCATAAACATAATGGAATTGTTGCTCCATCGCCTCATTTATTGCATCAGCCAAAGCCATGGCAGTTCCGCTAGGCGCATCGATTTTTTGGTTATGATGCTTTTCTACAATTTCAATATCGAAATTTGCGTCATACAAAGCTTTTGCTGCCTTTTGAACCAACTCCATTAGCAAATTTATACCGATGGACATATTTGCTGATTTTAGTACGGCAACACTTTTTGAAGTTTCATTTAGCAATTCCATAGTTTCATCACTGAGAGCAGTTGTGCAGGCAACAATAGGGATATTCTTTGCTTTTGCAAACTCCAGTATAGCCGGTACAGCAACTGCTGTGGAGAAGTCGATGATTACGTCGGCTTCGATATTACAGTCAGCAGGCGTTGGGAAAACAGGAAAATCAGCTGCAGGGACTCTTGGGTCAATACCTGCAACAATTTGGCAAGCTGCCTCGTTTGCCACGATTTCTGCCACAACCTGTCCCATTTTTCCACCACAGCCATGCATGATAATATTAATCATATAGTTACACTCCTTTAAAATCAAACCTTATCCTGCTTTTTGAATGATCCCTTTTATTTAAGGAATTGAGCCATTCAAAAGCTTGTCTTTTTCACTGATTCATGTCAGCGTCTATTGTAAAATTACAATTACTGAGTAATTAAATTTATATTTAGGATAAATCCCACTTAAATTACTTATAGTATAGGACAAAAGGTAGGATAGCTTTCTTGAAATCAAGGCTACTCTAGTCTGGATCAATTATACTATACAATAAGCTTGTACTTTTATTATTCTGTTAAAATGCGGCAAAGATGTCTTTGCCGCAAATCCTATCATTATGAGATCAAACCGTAGTTTTTCATTGCTTTCTTTAGTGTTTCAAGATTTTTGTCTTCCATAGCACAAAGAGGCATACGGCAAGGGCCAACTTCGTAACCCATTAAATCCAATGCTGTTTTTACGGGAATGGGATTTACTTCACAGAACAGGGCAGAAATCAACTCGATTGCACCTAACTGCAATGAGATGGCACCTTTTAAATCGCCCTCGAAGAATTTAACAACCATATCGTGGGTTTCTTTTGGAGCAATGTTAGACAAAACAGAAATGACGCCTTTTCCTCCTAAAGAAAGGATTGGAAGGATTTGATCATCATTACCGCTGTAGATATCAAAGTCAGGGCCAATCAAAGCTGCAATTTCAGCTACTTGAGATAGGTTTCCACTTGCTTCTTTTACTGCCACGATATTTTTTACCTTGGACAGTTCTAAAACTGTTTTAGGAGCAATATTGCAACCTGTACGTCCAGGAACATTATACAAAATAATAGGAATAGATATACTTTCCGCAACAGCTGTATAATGGAGGATTAGACCTTTTTGCGTAGCTTTGTTGTAGTAGGGTGTTACCAGTAAAACGGCGTTAGCACCAACAGCTTCGCAACCCTTCGCCAATTCAATACAGTGTGCTGTATCATTACTGCCTGCACCTGCAATAACAGGAACTCGGCCTTTTACAACCTCAACTGCGTAGCGTACGCATTCAATTTGTACTTCATCAGAAAGAGTGGATGCCTCACCTGTTGTACCGCAAACAATCAGTGCATCGGTGTCGTTGGCAAGCTGAAATTCAATTAACTCCTTCATTTTTTCAAAATTAACAGTACCGTCGGGAAATGTAGGTGTAACCAATGCAACACCTGCGCCTGTAAAAATTGACATAATGCAAGCACCTCCAAAATATTTAAAATAAGTTATAAGTTAAGCGTTCATGTTTTTAATAATTTCCTCTGCAATTTGCACCGCGTTTGTAGCCGCACCTTTTCGGATATTATCTGCAACCACCCAGAGGTTTACTCCGTTTTCTACACTGTCGTCACGACGAACACGTCCGATAAAAACTTCGTCATGCCCTGTTGCAGTTTGTGCTAAGGGATATTCGTTATTTTTAGAATCATTCATCATAACGATGCCAGGAGCGTTTTTCAGGGTTTCAATCAGTTCAGCCAAATCGAAGGGATTTTCGAACTCTACGTTGATGGATTCGCTGTGTGAATTGAAAACTGGTACACGTACTGTTGTAGCTGTGACTTTCAGGTTGTCATTATGAAGCATTTTTCTTGTTTCGTTTACCATTTTGATTTCTTCTTTTGTATAGCCATTATCTAAGAATACATCAATATGGGGCAAGCAGTTGTTTGCAATGGGATGGGGGAATTTTTGTGGTTCTTCTCCCTTTAAGCCATTCTCAAGATCCATCCAGCCTGCAAGACCTGCGCCGCTGACTGCTTGATAAGTTGAGTATACAACACGCTTAATTTTATATTTTTCATTCAAGGGCTTTAATGCAACCACTGCTTGAATAGTAGAGCAATTTGGGTTTGCAATAATATTTTTGTGCCAAGCAATATCCTCGGCATTCACTTCAGGCACAACAAGGGGTACTTCCGGATCCATACGCCACTGAGAGCTGTTATCGATTACAATGCATCCATGGGCTGCGGCAATGGGTGCAAATCTTTCGCTGGTGCTGCCGCCTGCGGAAAACAGTGCAATATCAATGGGTTTATCAAAGGAATTTTCCGTTAACTCCTCTACAATATAATCTTTTCCATTAAAAGTAATTGTTTTTCCTGCGGAACGGCTGGAGGCCATAACATAGAAATTTTCAATGGGAAGCTGTCTTTCTTCCAAGACTTTCAGAAATGTTCTCCCGACCATTCCTGTTGCTCCAACAACTGCCAGATTAATTTTTTTCATTTCAAACTTCCTTCTTTCTTTTATTATAATAATGTAAAATGTGTGAGTATGTGCGAAGAAACTAAAATTTTCAAAATAGAGTATGCCCTGATTGTTATGAAAATGATTTAGCCAGGCTTCCAAGAAATCTTATCCATAATCTAGGATATGTATTTCCCAAGTGATATGCTATAAAGCAACTGAGCAGGGGATTTTGGAAAGATAATGAAGGCCTTGTGGTTTGGTTGAGGGATACTGCTTTTTTAGGCGCTACGCCCGAATTCTTCGCCGTTGCGGTATATGTTCCAAAGATAGGTTTTGCCGGAAAAACAAAAAGAGCCGGCAAGCGCCGACTTCAAAATTTTGCATACAATAAAAAAACAATAATGCAAAAAAGAAAGCTTCGTAGCGCTCCATTGGTGGTACCAATGACAGTTGGACGGTTATTAACCGGACAACCAGAGAAAAAAAGATAAGGCATCTTCTCTCTTCGGCGTTTGCCCCTTTCGGCGGACGGCCTTTATCCCTTATGATATTCGCCCGTGTACTCATGAAAAACGCACCTCTACTTTTAGAACTATTTACTTAATCCATAGTCTACCATCAGAAAAGGAATCTGTCAAATGATTTTCGTTCACA
Organism: Anaerotignum sp.; assembly: GCF_031981185.1. Lineage (GTDB taxonomy): Bacteria > Bacillota > Clostridia > Lachnospirales > Anaerotignaceae > Chakrabartyella. Next base: position 119,497 of record NZ_DALYUL010000006.1, read on the forward strand.
GACAATATTTTTTTTCACAGGGACAGAGGTAGTAAAAAAAATAAAAAATGGGCAATACTGAAAAAAAAGAAGGGAGTTTTTTAAATGGGACAGAAGAAGGAATTGACGGAAGAACAAAAACGAGACATTGCTATGAAGTATGAAATCGCAGAGGAACTAGGGCTTATGGAAAAGGTGGAGCAGGTAGGCTGGAAAGGCCTTACCGCAAGAGAAAGTGGGCGTATAGGTGGCATTATGGGAAAGAAAAAAAGAGATGCTGCGGCTAAAGGGAAAAATTCTTGCAATACATCAGAGGAAAAGCTATAATATATAAATTGTTGGATTTTGAGAGTAATTGGTATGGGAGAAGCGATAAATGGAAGCTTATAAGGGCTTTGCAACTTTATATGATGTATTTATGGAAGAGATTGATTATCCTGCGTGGGTGGGATATATTATTGATTCATGGAAGCGGCTTGGCAAAAACCCAGAAAGTGTGATTGATTTAGGCTGTGGAACGGGGAACATTACCATTCCCTTGGCAAAAACAGGATGCTCCGTTGTGGGGGTGGATATTTCCCAGGAAATGTTGGCTGAGGCGCAAAGAAAAGCAATTTCTGAAGGGGTTTCCATACCTTTTTTTTGTCAGGACATGGTGGAACTTGATTTACCATATCAGGTGGACTGTGTTTTAAGCCTTTGTGATTCGTTGAATTATTTAACGGAGGAGGGGGAGCTTTCAATTGCCTTTTCTTCCATTAGAAAGCACTTAAACCCCCAAGGGTTGTTTCTTTTCGATATGAATACAGAATATAAGTTTAAAGAAGTTTTGGGAGATAAGACTTATGCTGCTATGACGGAGGATGCCGCTTATTTTTGGGAGAATTCCTTTGATGAAGAGGAAAGAATCAATGAGTATTATGTGAGCTTTTTTATGAAGCAAAAAAATAAAGAAACTTACGAACGAATTGAAGAGTACCATTATGAAAAGGCTTTCAGCGTAGAAGAAGTAGAAGGTTACCTTAAGGAAAATGGATTTGCACTATTAAATGTGTATGATGGATATAGTTTTGAGCGAGCAAAAGGAGATAGCCAACGCTATTTTTTTGTGGCGCAGTTAAAGGAGGAAAAATAAAATGGGTGATTATATTGTAAGAGCAACAGCTGGAGGTGGCAGCATACGAGCCTTTGCAGCAACCACAGGAGAAATGGTTGAGCATGCAAGGCAAGTGCACCATACCTCACCTGTGGCCTCGGCAGCTCTTGGTAGAATGATGACAGCGGCAGCAATTATGGGGAGTATGCTAAAAGGCGATAAGGATTTGGTTACCCTTCAGATAAGAGGATTAGGGCCCCTTAAAGGTGCAGTTGTAACCTCAGACAGTAAATGCAGGGTAAAAGGCTATGTCTTTCATCCTAATGTAGAGGTTCCATCCAAATATCCAGGGAAACTAGATGTAAGTGCAGCAATTGGCCAAGGTTATATGAGCGTCATTAAAGATATTGGACTAAAAGAGCCATATGCAGGACGTATTCAACTGGTCTCCGGGGAAATTGCAGAAGATTTGACTTATTATTATGCCCAATCTGAGCAAACTCCCTCAGCAATTGGCTTAGGGGTTTTGGTCGATACTGATACCTCTATCCGCTGTGCAGGCGGATTTATGATTCAGCTTTTGCCTGATGCGTCAGAAGAGGTAATTTCTCAACTGGAAACAAGATTGAATACCATACCGTACATTACAGACTTGTTGGATATGGGACAGACTCCTGAAGGGATATTGGAAATGATTCTTCAAGGGATGGATCTGAAGATTCTTGATAAAGTGCCGACAGAGTTTTATTGTAATTGTACGAAAGAACGAGTAGAAAAGGCTCTGATAAGTATTGGGAAAGAAGAGCTGGAGAAGATTGCAAATGAGGATAAAAAAGCCAATCTGCATTGCCATTTTTGCGGTAAAGAATACGATTTTACTGAGGAAGAGATATTGAAGCTTTTAGAATCTGTAAAATAATTAAATGGAAAATTAGACGAGAGGGAGGAGGTGACCCTATGAAAAGAGATTTTGCAATTGCCGTAAAGGCAGTTATTGTGAAAGATGAAAAGGTTTTAGTTTTATCCAGATCTCAGAATGAGATGAATGGCAGTTACATGAATAACCAACAAAAATGGGATTTGCCTGGAGGAGGACTGCACTTCTATGAGCATGCTCAGGATGGTTTGCGCCGAGAAATAAAAGAGGAAACTAACTTAGAAGTTTTTGTGGGGGAGCCTGTTTCTCTTTTTGATGTGATTAAAAATTATATTCATTTATGCATTTTTACATATACCTGTCGATGGAAAAGTGGGAGTGTTGTGCTAAGTGAAGAGCACGATGCTTTTGTTTGGATGACAAGGGATGAAGTGGCTTTAAGCACACTGCCTAATTGGATGAAAAGGGATTTGGTACGGGCTTTGGATAGGGATAAAAATGTACAAACAGGAGAGAATGAGTAGGCTTAGAGCGGTTATCTGAGCTTATTTTTTTACGGATAGACAATATCCATGTTATGATTTTCAAATTCTTGAGAATTGAATGAAATATATTTCATTGTCATACTGTCAAAAAGACGAAAAAAAATAAAAAATAATAGATTTTTGCACAAAAAAAGTTCGATTTGTATGTTAAAAAGTCACAATAACCTAAATTTACCAGTGTCAAAAATGCCAATAAAAAACTTTGGGCACTAATAAATTGCATGCAAACTACCGTTCGCAAAGCCTGTAAAACTCAACACAAGGGTATAAAATGAAAAAAGATACTGATTTTAATTTAACAATTATTAAAAGCCACGATAAAATATTACTGTATTGTCGAGAAGTAATGGGTTATTGACAATACAAGGCAAATAATTTATTATTTACACTGAGGTATGTTTTAGATTTAATACATACTAAGCGAAACCATAAAAACTTTGTAATTTGGTGTGTTTCCGCTCAAGAAAAGGTCTTTTTTTTATATTTTTATGAAAAAGGGGTCTGAAATTTTAGGTAGAACTTCTTCTTTTTTTATAATAAGTAGTGTTATAACTTTAACAAAAGAGGTTCGCTTCCTAACAGAAATGCATACTATACAATTTGCATGGCAAATTGTAAACAAGAGAGGTGATGGTAATGGCTCATGAGATCCTGAGAAGCATCGTAGAGGCTGAAGAACGAGCTGGTCAGATCGTAACGCAGGCCACAGAAGACGCGGAAGCTTTGAAAAAGGATGCGCAGAAACAAAGAGAAGTGCTATTGCAGCAGGTTCAGCAGCAAGGTAAAGAACTGATGCAGCTTGTTGCAAAACAAGCAGAGGATGAAAGTCGCGTCGAAATCCAGAACATTCAAAAGAATACGGAAATAGTTTGTTTGCAAATTAAAGAGCAGGCAGCACAAAAGAAAGAAGAAGCTGTTCAAGCGGTAATTGGAAGGGTTGTGGGAGTGTATGGCAGTCGTTGAGATGCGAAAGCTTACTGTCATTGGTTTAAATAGCGGCCGAACCCCTTTTATACATGAGCTGATGCATCTGGGTGTTGTTGAAATCAACTCTCAGGAAGGCACGGTAAATGACGAAGAGTGGATGCCTGATATTTTTAGAACCAGTAACAGTGCGGATGTTTCCCGTTTGGAGGCTGATATTGCCCGTGTCAGCACTGCATTAGAAGCTATTAACCGCTACGATACACGAAAAAAACCTTTGTTTCAGGTTCGAGAGGAAATTGACCGTGGAGAATTTGTCAATCACATGAACCGAACTAAAACAGAAACAGAAATGAACGTGGATACGGCGGTTATGTGCTATAAACAAATTGCGGATGGGCAAAATGAAGTCAATCGTTTAAAGGGTATGATAGCTGGGCTGAGGCCTTGGGAAAGCATGGATATCCCTTTAGAAATCAAGGAAACAAAATATTCATCAATAATTTATGGAACAGTTGGTGTTAAAACCAAATATGAAAATTTATTGCAGACTGTATTAGAGAAAGTGCCCTCAGCAGTAGTTCAACAGGTAAGTGCGGATACACAGCAGATTTATATATCCATTATCTGTTTGAAAGAGGAGCGGGATCAAGTTTATGAAGCTCTTAGAGAGTTTGCCTTTAACCCAGTTTCTTTTGCAGAGCATAAGGGAACACCTAAAGATGCGATAAAGCAATATGAAACACAAATGGAAGAAAATCGGCAAAGAATTCTTGCCAAAGAGGCTATTTTAAGTGAATTATCTGTATCAAGAAGCAATATTGAATTCCTTTATGATAGCTTGAATATGCGTCGTGATCGAGCAAAAATCGTTGGGGATATGCTTAGTACTGAAATGGTATTTTACTTCGACGGTTGGGTGCCTAAAAAATCGCAGTCAGAGGTTGAGGCTCTTCTACAAAAATATGAATTTTATTATAATTTAAGCGAGCCTGAGCCAGAAGATGAGGCTCCTGTCTGTCTACATAATGGAGGGTTTTCTACTCCTTTTGAGGCAGTTACCAATATGTATAGTTTGCCCTCGAAGCATGATGTTGACCCTACAGCATTATTGGCGCCATTTTACTTTATATTCTTTGGTATGATGCTGAGTGATGCGGCTTATGGCATCATTATAGCAGTAGTGTGTTGGATTATATTAAAGAAGTATAAATTGGAAGGCATGACTTATCGAATGATAAAAATGTTCTTCTACTGTGGCATTTCCACTTTCATGTGGGGTGCTCTTTTTGGAGGGTGGTTTGGAGATTTCTTCACGGTAGCAGCGAAGACGCTATTTGATGCAGATTTCGTAATCAAGCCGATTTGGTTTGATCCATTGACAGAACCCATGAAATTATTAATTTTCTCCCTTATCCTTGGTGCAATTCATTTGTTCGTAGGTATGGGAATACAGGCTTACATGCTGATTCGGGATGGTCATCCCTTGGATGCATTATTTGACATTGGTTTTTGGTACGTATTATTAATTGGTTTGGTACTGTTTGGAATTGGTGATAGCGTATCCCCTCTGGCAGTCACAATAGGCAAAGGAATGGCTATTGTGGGTGCAGCAGGAATCCTGTTAACTGGCGGGAGAAGCAAAAAAGGTATTTTCGGTAAAATTACAGGGGGCCTCGGCAGCCTATACGGAATTACCAGTTATTTATCTGATGTTCTTTCTTACTCCAGACTACTTGCGTTAGGTTTGGCGACGGGTGTTGTTGCGAAGGTAATTAACACTCTAGGCTCCTTAGCAGGCGGCGGAATAAAGGGCGCAATTATTTTGCTGATAGCGTTTGTATTTGGTACCATATTTAATATTGCAATCAACGCTTTGGGGGCATTTGTGCATTCTTGTAGATTGCAGTATGTAGAATTTTTTGGAAAATTTTATACAGGCGGCGGCAGAGCGTTTGCACCTTTTGAAAGAAGAACAAAATATATCAAGATACTCAAGGAGGAGAAGAATAATGGTTGAGAGTTTATTCAGCGGTGAATTTTTAGCGTTGTCAGGTGCAGCAATTGCTGCTCTTGCAGGCATAGGCAGTGCAATTGGTGTTGGTGTTGCTGGTGAAGCAGCAGCAGGTGTTGTTTCCGAAGATCCTAATAAATTTGGTCAGGTTCTGTTATTACAGGCTTTGCCAGGCACACAGGGTATTTACGGTTTGTTGATTGCCTTCTTGGTAATGGTTAAGGTTGGTCTTTTGGGCGGTAGTGGTATGATTGAATTAACAATGATTCAAGGCGCAGGTATTTTTGCGGCATCCCTGCCAATTGGTCTTGTAGGTATTTTCTCTGGTATTGCTCAGGGTAAAGCGGCAGCGGCTGGTATTATGCTGGTTGGTAAAAAGCCAAGTGAGTTAGCAAAAGGTATGCTTTTCGCAGCGATGGTAGAAACATATGCAGTTTTGGCTTTGCTCGTTTCCTTCCTGATGCTCAACAGCATCCAGGTATGATAAACTTGAAAGAAAAGGAGGCGCACTCCTATGAATGACGGTAAAATTATCATCGATAAAATCATAGAGAAGGCAGAAGCGGAAGCAATGGCAATCAAAGAGAAGGCCAATTTGGAAGTGGAAGCAGTATTAAAGGCAGCTGAGGAAAAAGCAAAACGTGAAAGCGATGTTTTGAAAAAAAATGCAGAGGCTGAGGCAGAAAAGATAAAGGCAAAGGCAATTTCAGGTGCAGAGCTGCAAGGGAAAATCACAGTTTTGCAAGAAAAACAGAGCATTCTTGAGGATGTCATTGCTGAGGCTAAGAAAAGGCTAGAAACTTTACCGGATGCCCAGTACGCGGAAACAGTAGGCATTATGCTTGCGAAATTAGATAAGGAAATCGGTAAAGAAATTATAGTATCCAAAGGGGATAGAGAGCGCTTGGCTTCTGTTATAGAGGAAAAAGGCTTTATCCTTTCTGAACAAAGCAGGGAACTTGACGGTGGGTTTATTGTGAGAAATGGAGATATTGAATATAATTATTCATTTGAGTCCATTATCACGGTGGAGCAAGAAGAGATTAGACAAATAGCAGCAAAAATTTTGTTTTAAGGAGGGGGATTCTTGATGTCAAAAAATAAGATTTACCCTTTCGCTGTGGCTAGTGTCCGTTCTATGGAAAACTCCTTGATGACAAAGCAAAAGCTGATGCAGATGGCTGATGCCAAAACTGCCGAAGAGGCTCTGCGCATATTGTCTGACAGCGCTTACGGTAAAACGCAGATTAGAGGCGTTTACGAATTTGAAAAAATGATTGGCAACCATCTGGAGGAAACCTATCAGGCTGTAGCAGGTTTAATTCCTCAGGAAACATTAATTGATATTTTCCTTTATAAAAATGACTATCATAATATCAAGGTTCTTTTAAAGGAAGAGGTTTCCAAGGTGAGTGGCAAGAAGTTTTTGATATTGGGCGGCACAATCCCCATAGAAACGCTGCGTAAGAATTTGCGTGAAAGAAATTATGCGGAACTGCCTAACATAAGCGGGGAGGCCGTAGAAGAGGCCATTAGTATGTATGCCAAAACCCGTAATGGAAGATATATTGACACCATACTGGATAAAGCTTGCTTTTCTACAATGGAAAAGGCGGCAACGAAGCTTGGAAATACCTATATTTCCAAATATGTTCATATGTTGGCAGATATCACAAATTTGAAAACCCTTTACCGGGTGAAAAAAATGGATAGAGAGTTTCAAGTTTTGGAGGAAAGCTTTGTACCCGGGGGGAGTATAAGCTTAGAGCTGATTTCCAGGGCATTCCGTAGTGATTCTTTGGTGGCAGTTTTAAAGGAAACGCCGTATGGCTTGCTCTGCGAGAAGTATATGGATCAAGGTTTTACGGCCTTTGAAAAAGCTTGTGATGATTACCTGATGGAGTACATCAAGGATGCGAAATATAAGACCTTGACTCCTGAGCCGGTTATGGCGTTTATATTGGCGAAAGAAACCGAAGCGAAATGTATTCGTATCATCATGACTTGTAAGATGCATAGCATTGATGCGGCCATTATTAAAGAAAGGGTGAGAGAGACTTATGTCTAAAGTTGGAATTATTGGCGATAAGGACAGCATTTTGGGCTTTCTCGCACTTGGAATTGACATTTTCCCTGCTTACAATGCAGATGAGGTAAAAAAGACAATTCATAAACTGGCGGAAAAGGACTATGCGATTATTTATATCACAGAGCAGGCTAGTTTAATGGCGAAGGAAAGCATTGCAAAATACAAGGATTTTGAATTGCCCGCGATTATTGTGATTCCAGGTGTTGGCGGAAGCATGGGTCTGGGTATGAACGAAGTAAGAGAATCGGCAAAACGTGCGATTGGTGCGGATATATTGTTTAGTGAATAAATACGATTGTAGGTGAATGAGCATATGAAAACAGGCACGATAGTAAAGGTGTCGGGTCCGTTGGTAGTAGCGGAGGGCATGAGAGACGCCAATATGTTTGACGTGGTGCGTGTATCAGAGAAACACCTTATTGGTGAAATTATCGAAATGCACGGAGATAAAGCATCCATACAGGTTTATGAAGAAACTTCGGGACTTGGACCCGGGGAGGAAGTTGTATCAACAGGGATGCCAATGAGCGTTGAATTAGGCCCAGGTTTGGTTTCCACAATTTACGATGGCATTCAGCGTCCTTTGGAGAAGCTATATGAAGCCAGCGGAACAAATATCCAAAAGGGTATTGAAGTAAAATCTTTGGATCGTGAGAAAAAATGGAAGTTTGAACCCATCAAACAAAACGGTGATGCTGTTGAAGCCGGGGACGTTATAGGAATTGTACAGGAGACCGCAGTGGTTACCTGTAAAATCATGGTTCCCTATGGATTGAAGGGCAAAATAAAGGAAATTTATGTGGGTGAGTTTACGGTTGAAGAAACGGTCTGTGTTGTAACGGATGAAAAGGGCAAGGAAGTACCTGTAACAATGATGCAGAAGTGGCCCGTACGCCGTGAAAGACCTTACAAAATCAAAAGAACGCCCGATTCCCTGTTGGTAACAGGTCAGCGCGTTATTGATACATTTTTTCCCATCACAAAGGGCGGTGTTGCTGCAATTCCCGGCCCCTTCGGCAGTGGTAAAACAGTAACGCAGCATCAGTTGGCAAAATGGGCTGATGCAGATATCGTTGTTTACATTGGTTGCGGCGAGCGTGGGAATGAAATGACAGACGTTTTAAACGAGTTCCCTGAACTGAAAGATCCTCGAACTGGGGAATCCTTGATGCAAAGAACTGTTTTGATTGCAAATACCTCCGACATGCCCGTTGCAGCGCGTGAGGCATCTATTTATACAGGAATTACCATCGCTGAGTTCTTCCGTGATATGGGATACAGCGTGGCCCTTATGGCTGACTCCACTTCTCGTTGGGCGGAGGCACTTCGTGAAATGAGTGGTCGTTTGGAAGAAATGCCTGGTGAAGAAGGTTACCCTGCATACTTAGGTTCCCGTTTGGCTCAATTCTACGAAAGAGCTGGCCGTGTGGTTTGCTTAGGTAGCGATGAAAGATTTGGTACGCTGACAGCAATTGGTGCAGTATCCCCTCCCGGTGGTGATACTTCTGAGCCTGTGTCCCAGGCTACATTGCGTATTGTAAAGGTATTCTGGGGTCTGGATGCATCTTTGGCATATAAGCGCCATTTCCCTGCAATCAACTGGTTGTCAAGCTACTCTTTGTATCAGGATAGAGTGGATGAATGGGCTGACATTAATGTTCATCCCGATTTTTCTGAACACCGTACTGAGGCAATGAGACTTTTGCAGACTGAGGCTGAATTGCAGGAAATCGTTCAGTTGGTTGGTGTTGACTCCTTGTCTCATGGTGATAGATTGATTCTTGAAACAGCTCGTTCTATCCGCGAGGATTTCTTGCACCAGAACTCTTTCCATGAAGTAGATACCTATACATCTTTGCATAAACAGTATAGAATGTTAAAATTGATATTGACCTTCTATCACGAAGCACAAGTTGCAATTAAAGCTGGTGTCCATATTCAAAAAATTACAAAACTGAATGTAATTGAACGAATTGGCCGTGCAAAGTATATGGAAGAAGTAAATGTTGATAAGAGCTATGATGAAATTGAAAAAGACATTAAAGCCGAAATTAATGAGTTAATCAGTAAGGGGGCAGATGAATTATGATAAAGGAATATAGATCGATTCAAGAAGTTGCCGGTCCCCTTATGCTTGTAACAGGTGTTGATGGCGTAAAATATGATGAGTTAGGCGAAATCGAATTATCAAGCGGTGAAGTAAGAAGATGTAAGGTTTTGGAAGTGAATGGTGATACTGCTCTGGTTCAGTTGTTCGAGAGTGCTACGGGTATTAACCTTGCGGAAAGCAAGGTACGTTTCTTAGGCAAAAGCTTGGATTTTGGTGTTTCCCCTGATATCTTAGGTCGTGTATTCAGCGGAATGGGTAAGCCAATTGATGGCGGCCCCCAAATTATACCTGAAAAAAGACTTGATATTAATGGTGCACCCATTAATCCTGCAGCGAGAGAGTATCCTGCGGAATTTATTCAGACAGGTGTTTCAGCTATTGATGGTTTGAACACATTGGTTCGTGGTCAGAAGCTTCCCATTTTCTCAGGCTCAGGCTTGCCCCACGCAAATTTGGCTGTTCAAATTGCTCGTCAGGCAAAGGTTCGGGGTACAGATTCCAAGTTCGCTGTAGTATTTGCGGCTATCGGTATTACCTTCGAGGATGCAGAATTCTTTATCAATGACTTTAAAGCAACAGGTGCCATTGACCGTTCCGTTGTTTTTGTAAACCTTGCAAATGACCCTGCGGTTGAGCGTGTTTGTACCCCTCGTATGGCATTAACTGCTGCGGAATATCTGGCTTTTGAGCAAGGCATGCATGTTTTGGTTATCTTAACAGATATTACAAACTATGCAGAGGCCCTTCGTGAAGTATCTGCGGCTAAAAAAGAAGTACCCGGTCGTCGTGGTTACCCAGGCTACCTGTATACTGACCTTGCAACTATGTATGAACGTGCAGGCCGTATGAAGGGAAAAGAAGGCTCTATTACGATGATTCCTATTTTGACTATGCCTGAAGATGATAAAACCCATCCAATCCCTGACTTAACAGGGTATATTACCGAGGGTCAAATTATCCTAAGCCGTGATCTTTATAAAAAAGGCATTCAGCCTCCAATCAATGTTTTGCCATCCCTTTCTCGTTTGAAGGATAAGGGTATTGGTAAAGGCAAAACAAGAGAGGATCATGCTGATACCATGAACCAGTTGTTTGCGGCTTATTCTCGTGGTAAGGATGCAAAGGAACTGATGGCAATCTTAGGTGAATCCGCATTATCGGATACAGATTTGATTTACGCGAAATTCGCAGATGAATTTGAAAAAACATATGTATCTCAAGGATTTAGAACAGATAGAACCATAGAACAGACATTGGAAACAGGATGGAACTTGCTTCGTATGTTGCCAAAGAGCGAATTGAAGCGTATTCGTGACGAATATCTGGAAAAATATTTAGCAGACGGGGAGTGATGAGTCGTGGCTAGATTGAATGTCAACCCTACCCGTATGGAAATGTCCAGATTAAAGCAGTTGTTGAAGACAGCAACGAGAGGTCATAAGCTTTTGAAGGATAAACTGGATGAGCTGATGAAGCAATTCTTGAATATCGTACGGGAGAATAAGCGCCTGCGTGAAGAAGCAGAGTCGGCTTTGGAAAATGCTTATAAAGACTTTATTATAGCTAGAGCAGTTTTAAGCGAAAGTGTTTTGGGAGAATCCTTAATGATTCCTCAGCAATCTGTGGCTGTTAAGGTTACAAAAAAGAATATTATGAGTGTAAATGTACCTGTTTTTGATTTCCAAGCGGAAGAGAGCAGTGGGGATATTTATCCCTATGGACTTGCTTTTTCATCAGGAGAATTAGACAGTGCAATGCTTTCTTTTTCCAATGCTATGGAACCTTTATTGCGTTTGGCGGAAAGTGAAAAAACTGCCCAGCTTTTGGCGCAGGAGATTGAACGTACCCGCCGTCGTGTTAATGCCTTAGAAAACGTTATGATTCCGAACTATCGAGAGACAATTAAATATATTACCATGAAGCTGGAAGAAAACGAACGTGCAGGTACAACACGATTGATGAAGGTCAAAGATATGGTGCTGAAAAAAGCTTTGGAAGAAAAGAAGAAGCTTGAAGACAAAGGCGAATTTATTTCATAAAAAAGGGAGCTCCATGTAGAAATTGCATGGGGCTTTTTAGCAGAAAAAAATTATATTTCAAATTTATGAAGAAGTCTCCATGAATTAGCATAATTTTTTTTGTGAAAGTTTAATTGAAGAGTTTTCTTCATAATTTGTTCAAAAAGACGATTAAACCTTCATTCTAAGGTGATAAGCTTGTTAAAATGAAAAATAATAATAAAAAAATGAAATATACAGTATTTTTATGAATATATCATTCCCTATAATAGAAAATCCGTACTAAAAACAACCAAAAATTCTAAATATTGTAGAAAAATTCACTATAACTATTGTTTTTATTACGAAAAGTGGTATACTGAAAATGCAATTAGGTGGGTAATTAGCGGGCGTTGTGGGATTATTGAACAATAAATGAAATTTATTTCATTGTATTAGCTCCAATAAAATAAATGCTAATGTATACTACCTAAAAAATAACACATAATATCATATTATAATGATGAAAATGATGAAGGAGAAGTGAAAAACAATGAAATTATCTGACAGAGTACAAGCGATGCAGAATTCCCCTATCAGAAAATTTAACCCTATGGCTGCAGAAGCTAAGGCACAGGGAACAAAGATTTATCATCTGAATATCGGACAGCCTGATATCGTAACACCTTCTGTATTTATGGAATCAATCAAAGGGTTTGACCAAAAGGTTCTGGCTTACGCTGAATCTCCCGGACTTCCTGAATTACAGGATTCTATCATTGATTACTTTAAAACCTTTGATATGAGTTTAGAAAGAAAAGACATCTTAATCACCAGTGGTGGTTCCGAAGCGTTAACTTTGACATTCTTGTCTTTGATTAACCCTGGCGATGAAGTAATTGTTGCTGAGCCTTACTACACCAACTATTTGACCTTCATTCAGGCTGCTGATGGCGTAATTAAACCCGTTACAACCTACGCTGAAGATGGTTACAAATATGCTTACATGGACAGATTAGAAGCAGCTGTAACTGAAAAAACTAAAATGATTTCTATCGTTAACCCTGGTAACCCTACAGGTTGCATCCTTTCCAGAGAAGATATGAGAGTTATTTGTGACTTCGCTAAGAAGCATGACCTTTGGATTTTGGCTGACGAAGTTTATAGAGAATTTGCTTATGACGGCAGAGAAATGACATCCTTTGGTCAGTATGAAGATGTAGCTGACAGAGTTATCATCATTGACTCTATCTCCAAGAGATTCTCCGCTTGCGGCGCTCGTATTGGTTGCTTAATCTCCAAGAATGCTGAGCTTATGGCTAACGTTATGAAGATTGCTATGGGTAGACTTTGCTGCCCTACATTGGAAATGGTTGGCGCTACTGCTCTTTATAAGTTAGATCCTGCATTCTTCTCTGAAGTTAGAGCAGAATACGAAAAGAGAAGAAACGTTTCCTACGAAGCACTCAAGAAAATCCCTGGTGTTGTTTGCGAACAGCCTGGTGGTGCTTTCTATATCACTTGCAAGATGCCTGTTGAAAATACAGAAGACTTGTTAGTATTCTTATTGAAAGAATTCAGAGAAAACAACGAAACAGTTATGTATGCTCCTGCTGAAGGTTTCTATGCTACACCTGGCTTGGGTAAAAACGAACTGCGTATCGCTTATATCTTGAATGCAGAAGATATGGCTAGAGGTATCGAGCTGTTAGGCAAGGGTATTGAAGCTTACAAAGCTGCTGGCCACAAATAAGATATACATTTACGAAACACTAAAACACCCCATATTGGGGTGTTTTTTTATGTACTTTTTCTGTAATGAGATAACTAGAAAGAAGGATTTTTCAATTGAAAAATTTAGAGAAAGATTTGCATAATTCAGGATATTAGAAGAAAGGTTAGGTACCTATAAAATTTAGCAAGCTAATGCTTCCAATAAGAATTAATTTTTCTACATTCAAAGCCTATCTTTATGGTGATTTTTCTATGTTTTTAGAACGACGGATTTTGTCCCTGCATATACTTTAAGAGCAGGGGGTGATGGGATTGAGTTCCATCGGTGTTTATTTGACAATAGAAAATGAGGAAGGGCTTTCTCAATGTTTAGAGCTTATCAATCCTTTGGCAGATGCAATCATACTTTTAGACCAAAGGGATGAAAAAACGGAGCAACGCGCACTGCGTGCTAAGCAGCTCATGGCTCGTTTGCGTGGAAAGGAGATTGAAGACGAAGGATTTCAATTGTTATTAACCTGCGTCCAAGAGGATGCGCCATCGTTGGAGGTATGTATAAATTTAGGGGAATACTTCTATAGAAAACATGTTTGGAAGCAAGCGATTTTTTGGTTTGAGAATACGTTACGACTGGATGGAGGAGAAATCAGTTTTGTATGTCTGCGCCTAGGGACTTGTTATGGTGAGCTTGGCCAATGGGAAAATGCTGCGAAGTACATGAAACTTGCAGAAATCTTTGAAAATGCTGGTGAAGAAGAGGCAGTTCAGGCTGATCTTACAACTGATGGATCATTCAGAAATAAAATTGAATAGAAATAGGATGAAAAAGCCACCATCAATGATTTTAGGTGGCTTTTTGTGACTATGCACTATTTTTTAAGTAGTTTTCGCTGATTGTTACAAAGGCATCTAGATTGGAAAGCATTGCAGGGTGACTGCCTTTTTCGAAGAGAAACATCTCTCCTTGACCGATTTTTTTAATCATGTTGTTATAAGTCTTTTCAAAGAGATTTACATCCAGCTCTGAAACAAATTCATCCTCTTTACTACCTGTGAAAAGAATTTGTGGGATAAAACTCTCCAGGGGTTTATGGAAAAACTTACCGATTTCCCGAGAATGTCGTTCTATTGCTTGGGTATCCCAGTCAACAACCTGTTCCCAGTCATCGCCATGCATGGAGATATAAAATGCTTTTGCTCCCTTATCTTGCTTAGAAAGTGCCCGTTGCTCACCGATTGTTTCTGTAAATGCTTGCAATGGATATTCGCCTTCAAAGCTATCTGCTATGACTTTGTGGATAAGATCAGGTCGCTCTAAAGCTACGTTTATGGCTACTAAAGCTCCGCCACTACTGCCAATAAGGTTTACGGAGGTGTGTTCTTTTTCCTCAAGAAAAGCTATGACTTGTTGTGCTTCAAAAGCCCATAAGTTAGCAGGTATTTCATGTATTCTTTGGGATTTTCCATGACCTAAAAAGTCAATTAGAATTACCTTATGGTTTTCCATATATTTTTTCGCAGCTTCCTCAAACATGACAGAGGATGCAGTATTTCCGTGAAGCAGCAATATTGGTGTTCCATGACCAAGTTCATGATAGTAAACTTGTTTATTTTGAAAAGTAAAATATGACATATGTGCCTCCTAATATTCATTTTAATTGATGTTAAATTCGCCTATTATTGAGTGAAACTCTAGAGTTGCTGTTCACAGTCGCTGGAGAAACATGGACTGAGTAGATAGGCGAGAAAAAACAATTGTGATAGATATTTATTAATTGATTTTTCCATCACGTTCTAAAAAATAATTAGCAAGGCAATAAAATGGTGCCTTGCCTATTTATTTGTTTTTATCCACATGTTTTCACCTCCTAAAAAGTATATTTCTTTAAAAAATTAAGCGGAAACTTCTAATTGGTTTCCGCTCAGTTTCATTCTGCTATTTAATTACAAAAGCACGATACCAGCTTCTTTGCAAGCGTCAATGGTTTCTTGATCCCAAATGGAGGATTGTACCTCACCAATATGAGCCTTGCCTAAAAGCAACATGCATAAACGTGATTGCCCAATGCCGCCACCGATGGTAGAAGGGAGTTTGCCTTCCAGCAACATTTTATGAAAAGGAAGCTCACGGCGGTCGTCGCAGTTTGCTTTACGCAATTGTTCATCCATAGCTGTGGGGTCTACGCGGATACCCATGGAAGAAATTTCAAAAGCACAGTCTAAAACGGGATTGTAAAACAGGATATCTCCGTTTAATTTCCAATCATCATAGTCAGGTGCACGGCCATCATGAGGTTTACCAGATTTTAAAACATCACCAATTTGCATAATAAAAACAGTTTTATGCTCTTTGACAATGGCATTCTCTCTTTCCTTTGGTGTAAGATCAGGATACTTATCCTCTAATTCTTGAGAAGTAATAAAAGTTACGTCTCTGCAAAGTTCTGTGGTGATACGAGGATATTTTTCCTTTATTACATCCAAGGTATCACAAATACTGATAACAATACCTTGCACGGTATTTTTCAGTTCTTGCAGGTTTCTTTTTTCAGCAGTAATTACCTTTTCCCAATCCCACTGATCAACATAGACAGAATGAAGGTTGTCCAGAACTTCATCACGGCGAATAGCGTTCATATTTGTATAAATACCTTTGCCGGGGTGAAAATCATAACGATGCAAGGCCATTCTTTTCCATTTTGCTAAGGAGTGAACTACCTCGGCAGTAACCCCTGTTGCGGGAACTTCAAAGCTAACAGGGCGCTCTACGCCATTTAAGTTATCATTCAAGCCTGTTTGTGCATCTACAAATAAGGGTGCAGATACTCTTTTCAGATTTAGATTTTGAGAAAGATTTTCTTCAAAGGTATTATGGATCATACCGATTGCGTTTTGTGTTTCATATAAAGTAAGCGCGGACGCATAGCCCTTAGGAATAAAAGTTTTACCCATAAATAATCCTCATTTCATAGTATTTTTACTTGTTTTAGAATAACACAGTAGCATTGTAAATTCAAGTAAAATGATACTTGACATGGAACTCCTACAATTGTATTATATAAAAATAACATACAAATGTAGGAGTTGATAGCATGAAAAGAAAAGAAGAATTATCTCGCTTACCAGATACAGAACTGGAAATCATGAAGGTCGTATGGAATAATGAAAATAATCTCTCTACTTCTGAAATTAAAGAACAATTGGAGATAAAGCGTGCATGGAATATTTCAGCTTTACAAACTTTGCTGAATCGATTGATTGAACGTGGTTTTTTGCAATCTTATAAAGAGGGAAAAAATCGATTTTACATTGCCAGTGTGGAAGAAGCGTCTTATTTGGCACTGGAAAACCGGCTCTTCCTTAATAAGGTGAATAACAATTCTTTGACAAAATTGGTGGCCTCTTTATATGACAGTCGTGCTATTTCCGAAAATGATTTGGATGAACTTGCGGCGTATATTCGTGGCAAAACAGGGGGCGAGGGTTGATGCTTTTCTTTCAAAGTGTTATAAAAATCTCTGTTTTTGCTTCTATGGGAATTATTATTTTAGGCATTCTATCCCACTTTATTGGGAAGCAATATGGGGTAAAATGGAGATATTTCGTTTGGCTTATCATAGGATTGAGACTGATTGTACCTATTGATTTCACTTTACCTAGACCAGTTGTAGAAATACCTAGGATACAGACAAAAGCTGAGACTACATACCCATCCAAGACCATTCCAATGGATTTGGATAAATTCAATGGCTCCTCCTTTACTGTAGAAAGTATTCAGGGGCAAAGTGGCGAGAGCAAAGAAATTCAACCCATTGAAATGAATGGGGATTTATTAGAAATCAAAAGCATTCAGAATAAGATTTGGGTGTTTTGGATATTTGGCATGCTTATTTATTTTTTATATCATGGTGTTAAATATCAAAGATTTCTAAAAGATCTAAATAGAAATAGCCGAAGTATTAGAGATGCAGAGGTATTGGAAGTATATTATGATGCTTGCCGAGAGATGGAAATGAAACAGAGACCGGAAATCTATTATTGCAGTATACTCCCCAGTCCTCTTTGCACAGGTTTTTTTCATCAGAAAATCTATTTAAACCATGAAGAGTATGATAAAAATCAGTTGCGCTATATTTTAAAGCATGAACTGGTACATTGTAAAAGGCGAGATATTTGGTATAAAAGCGTGCTAGTTCTTGGGAGAGGAATACATTTTTTTAATCCCTTTGTGCATTGGATGGGACGGTTGGCAGAACAGGATATAGAGTTTTCTTGTGATACCTTAGTTATGGAAAAGTGTTCCTTGGAACAACGACAGGACTATGGATTGACTATTTTAAGCAGCATCCGAAAAGGAGGGGAAACAAGTCCATTTTCTACGGCATTTCAAGGGGGGAAGGAGGCATTAAAAGTGCGCATTGACTATATTTTTGATATGGGAAAAAAGAAAAAAGGAATCCCACTTTTCATGGCCTTGCTTTTTATTGTTTGGTTTGGAACAGCATTTGTGGGTTGCGGAAAGAAGCAGGAGAATCTAGGGAAAGAGAAAACAGTTGACTCCGTGGCAATGCTGTATGAATGCAAGCTTGACTATATTGGAAATCATGTGGGTGTTGGGGGGATTCTTGGCAAATTAACATTGCCGGAAGGCATTCGTCCCAGTAATGAAGGCATCGAATTGTTTACAAAAGAAGAGCCTTATGGAGTAAGGCGGTATTTGACTTTAGAGAACGGAATGGATATCCCTAAAGACGGCTGGTTCGAGCGGGATGCTATGATTTTTTTAGCACTGGTAGATAATGCATCTTTCTTTGAGTATGCTATTACTGATGCAAATGGAGAGGAGCAATTACTCCATTTTGACCGAGAAGATGGTGCAACGTATTTCGGTGATACGGATTTGAGAAGTATGGCTGTGGATTTAGACTCGTTTCGTAATTTTATGAAAGAATTAGATCAACTGTTTTTAGCGGGGGATGATGATTATTTTTCAAACCAAATGAGATGCAGATTATTGCTAGGAGAAATTACGAATGAAATGGGAGGTGCTTTTTCCTATGAAGCATTATGTAAAAATGAAAAATTTGAAGAATTATTAAAGCTTGGAGATGGAGCTATGGCAGAATTATTGAGTCAGTTCTATCAAGGTCAGGCTGCTGATACCAGGGGATATATTATGATGGCCACATGTTTGAATCTTTTAAATACTCCGGAAGCTACAATTCTCAATTTACTGAAGGAAATGACACCCAGCCAATGGTTTGAAGCATATCGCGCATTGGATTCCGTGGCGGTAGATCCCTTTGTTTACGATGAAAAACGCTATGGAGAAGATTTAGAAAAGCACGGAATGGTGGCTATGAATAGTAAAACACAACAGGGCTTGATTACAAGACATAGCGATATAACAAAGGCCTTGTATAAGGCTATGGAGGAGCGCTATTCTGAGGAGGGGGGCGATCAAGAGGTGCAAATCGTTGCTCCATTGATTAGCCATATTTCCCAAGATAAAGATAAACTTTCTGTTTATGCAGTCATTGGTTTAAATAAATATGCTTTCATTCGTACCCCTAACTTAGGTTATCAGCTAGTTGAGGGTGGTGGTAGCTATATTCCTTCCCGCTTGGATTTTAAATGGAAGGATAATGGCTGGACTTTAGTGGAGTGGGTTGAAGCAAAGGATGGTTCTTATCATGCACCTTCTATTGAAGAAATGTGTAAAGGAACCGATGGTGTTGCAAAGGATTTGACTTCCTATGACCGGAGAGAGATGGGAATGTTGCTCATGCAAAACCTAATATTCTATTTAAATGGCAAAACCGATGTTACAGTATATCATACGAGTAATATGGATGAAAAGGATATACAGGAGATTCAGAAGTATATTTCATTTGTACAGGGTTAAGAAATATTTCCATGCATTCTTATTTCAAATAAAACTGAGGTTTATGGTATTCATGATAAAAAAAGACGAATCATGATAAGCTCCTTATTGGTTATACATAAGTTCTAAGGCAAATATTAGTATAGATTGTATAACGGCATATAAGAAGGGAGAGGGGCTTCCATTCTAAAAGACACTGTGTCATAGGAATGAAAATGGCGTGAGGCAGATAAGAAAGAGTGACACTTGCATTTAAATGCTATAGCTAAGAAATAGCCAAACAGGGGGAAATGAAATATAAATCAAAGATGTTGTTGTAGGATAATAGAAGCTTAGTACATGAATAAAGCCTAGAAATGAATAAATACTGAATTGGAAAAAGAAGGTAGGAATTATCAAGGGCTGAAGGTTTTCAAAAATCCTTCAGCCCTTGGAACTTATCAAAACAGATTATTTATCATGTGTTTACTCTAATACGGTGATTACATTACCTTTTCTACAGTTGTTCCTGGGAAATATTTTTGTATAATTTCTTCCCCTTTAAGTCCTTGGGCTGCCAGTTCCTTTGCACCATATTGACTTAAACCTACGCCATGACCACAACCACCGCCATACAAGGCGATTCCTGTTAGCGTTCCTTCGCTATTTTTCATTTCTTTTACTGCAAAGAATGCACTGGGAAGCATGATTTGTCCTGTCAGCGTACCGCCGCTGATTCTTTGTAGGTTAATGGTTTCACCAATGGTTAGCTTTGTTGGAGAAAGGACTTTTCGGATGGCATTTTCCGTAAAGACTTGCACAGCGCCGTTTTCAAAATCCATTTCTAACACTTTAATAATGCCGCCATCTCCGCGTTCTGCAACAGAGACTCCTATTAATTTGCCCAATGATTTTGGGGTATCAGCTTTCCAACTGCCATCACTTTGCTTTACCTTAATCAATGCTCCATTGGAAGCAGAAATTTTTGCAAAGGTTTTTTCTGTAATTTCACCAAGCTGTCCAGCACTATAGTAGACTTTCCATCGATACCAAGCAGATGTTTTATCATACCCATCCATTTCCCAATTTTGCCAAAAAGCAAGCCATTCGTCTTCCGTTTTTGGTACTTCCTGGGTTACACCGTAGGCTTGCCCTTGCAAATAGGATTTGCTATTGCCGCTAAAGGTAGCATCTGCCGACCATACATCAGTATCTTTGGTGCCGTACCCACATGAGGTAGAGTAGAAGTAAGTTTGTGCTACCCGTTCTCCGGCGACAACACACATACCTGCTGTTGCTGATACTGCTTTTTCTGCTTCAGGTGCAGTATCTGAACCCATGAAAACCTGACTGGCAACTGTATCTGTTACATGGGCGCCATAGTGACCATATGCATTGGCATAGAACTGATTGTAGGCATAGCTTCTGGCGCAAATTGCTTGTGCCTCTAAAGCAGCCTGCCCAAATCTTACTGGCATTTCATAAGGAACTACACCCAGCAGATACTCTTCCATAGGTAATTCATTTATAATGGAAATCTGATCTCC
>NZ_DALYUL010000006.1:140281-141833 GCF_031981185.1 Anaerotignum sp.
CCAATGCGTTCCATTTCAAGGAGACCGGAATAGGCTCTTTCTTCTCCGCTGTCAAAGGTCATACGAACCTTCCCTGAAACAGTCACAATACCGTGGTCAAACCAAGCCAAATCTGCTGTAAGGGTAGCTGTGCCAGTACTGAAGTCTTTTTCTCCTACGCCGTTGGATAAAGAGAAACCGTCTGCACCATTTATTGTAACCGAGTTCTGCAATCCACCACCTAGAAGAACACGAATATTTTTAGGAACAACATCCTTTTGAATCACAGCGCCCATAATCGTATCATCCAAAACATAGAAATCTGCCAAGTCGGTACCGCAGATGAGGGCATTTTGATTGAGGCATGATAAATCCTGTCCATAAACACGGAAGTTCTCTGCCCACTGCATCTTCCCTTTGCTACTTAAGTATATTTCTTTATTATCCACTCTTTTTATTACTTCGCCGGTAAGCTTTGATCCTTCTTTCACGGTTGCTTTTCCGCTTTCAATGGTCACATTGCAAAGTCCCGGTTCAAAATCTGTTCCTTCAAAAATATATGATTTTTCGCTGGCACCTGTTACAATAATTTGATTTCCCTCTTTCCTGCAATAAATATTTTGAATGGTAGGAGTAGTCTCATCCACGGAGAGTAACCCGATGATTTCACCATCTTTTTGCCAAAATGAAATTTTTTCGTCTATATAAGCTGTTAGATCGTACCCATCTGCCCCGTAAATCCCACCATCGAAGAGATTTTCTTGGCCATTTGTGAATAAGACCTGGGTTTCTTTTTTGATTCCGTAGGAATAGATACTATCTTCTCCCCTCCTTGACATTAGTGCTTTCTCGAAAAGCTGTGTCCAGAGGCTATAAGCAACTGCCATTTCTTTATTATCATCCGTTAGCACCATTCGTTTTTCATAATCAGGTGCCACTCGATCCATCAAAATTTGAGCTTCCCAAAGCAGTAAATCATCATCGGGGCGAAAGCCTTCTCCATCGCCGGAAAAGAATTTAAGTTCCACAGCGGCATTAATGTAGGGATATGCCCAATCTTCCTTTGCCACATCAGGAAAGGAGGTATCTTGTGGTAAATTTTCAATCTCCTGGGGTGTGTAAAATGCCAAAGCAAGCATTTTTGCCGCCTGTCCCCTTGTGATGGGGATATCATCTCCGATGGTTCCTTGTTCCGCTTGACCTTTGGGTTCTGTAGGAGGGGCGCTGCTGCACCCTCCTAATAAAAGACCTATTGCTAGTATCCATATAAATAACCGTTTCATTGGTATCACGCTCCTGTCAGACTTTGTACAAGTTTATGCTTTTAAAACAAAAAAAGAACAGGCTGTTTTTTATATGATTTTCATTTTAGATACAAATGATGTGAAGAAGGAATGTTTTTTGATTCTAAAGAAAACCGAATTTTTAGACCTTTCCATAAAAAAGTTATGACTTGTAGCACCTTTGATTGAGGGGTAATGAATTTTTTTCGGGACTGAAATTTCAGGAAAGGACCCAGATTTTGAAAACTTTTTACATGTAGACAAAAGAACAACTGCTCAGTTTTGAATTT
>NZ_DALYUL010000006.1:141843-151307 GCF_031981185.1 Anaerotignum sp.
ATTGCAGTTGTAACAGGCTCTATGCCAGTTACTGGAGTGCCACTTCCTTTTATAAGCTATGGAGGAAGTTCGTTGGTTATAAATATGACAGCCATGGGGATACTTTTAAATATATCAAGGCAAACTGAAAAATCAGAGGTCTTTTAACTTTGCGAAAGCAAAGTTTTTTTTTGGAAATAATTTAAAATTAATAAAATTGAGTTAATTATTGTAAAATGTACAGGAATTAGTGCACAAAGAACAATGTATGAATTTAAAAACATACAGCATATTAACAAAAATTCTTTCTCGTGAAAAAAAGATCAAAAATTTGTATTGACAAAAATACAATTAAGCTTTAAACTTCCAAATAACAAATTTAAACGGAAGGGAGATCATTATTATGCATAACTTTAGTCAGTATGTTAACTACATTATTATTAGCCTCATTAACCTCGTCCTTGTCATTCTCGGTGAGGTTATTTGTGCTGGTAAAAAGTGGTTAGCTGCTGATAAAGTTCATTTGATTAAGATTGCATGAGGTGAAATCCTAAATCAAAGGCTGTACAGTGTATCCACTGTACAGCCTTTTTGCTTGATAAAAATTTGTTTAAAAAAAATCTATGTGAGGAGGAATAAGAATGGAGCTAAGCGGCTGCCAGATATTAATAGAAACCCTTATTGAACAGGGTGTGACTACGCTATTCGGTTATCCGGGAGGGACAGTGCTCAGTATTTACGATGAACTTTACAAAAACAGACATCGTATCAACCATGTACTGACAGCCCATGAGCAGGGTGCAGCCCATGCAGCAGATGGCTACAGTCGTGCCAGCGGCCAGGTGGGCGTTTGTATCGCGACCTCAGGGCCAGGGGCGACAAACCTAATGACAGGGCTTGCCACAGCAAAAGCGGATTCCATTCCCATGGTTGCAATTACAGGAAATGTGCCAATGGAGCTAATCGGTTCCGATAGTTTCCAAGAGGTAGATACCTTTGGCTTATCCATTCCTGTAACAAAGCATAGCTTTCGCATTGATAACGTAGAAACTCTTGCAGAAACAGTTAGAGAGGCATTTCGACTTGCAAAAAGCGGGCGTCCCGGTCCTGTATTGGTGGACATCCCGAAAAATATACAGTTAGATAAAACCGAATACGCGCCTAAGGGCATTGCGGAAAAATTAACAGACTTCAAGCCTGATACAGCTTTATTAGACCAGGCGGTAACAATGATAAACGAAAGTAAATGCCCCGTAATATATTGCGGTGGCGGCGTAATAAACGCAAATTGCTCAGAGATTATAACGAAACTGATTGAAAAAACCGATGCCTTTATGGTTTGCAGTATGATGGGCTTAACGGCAATGGATAATAGCCATCCCAAGTATCTAGGTATGAGTGGGATGCACGGCAGATTTGCTGCCACCAAGGCCATCAGCGAGTGTGACTTGGTTATTGCAGCGGGGGTTCGCTTTACAGATAGAGCAACAGGAAACAGAAGCAAGTTTGCTCCAAATGCAAAAATTATCCATTTAGATGTTGATTCGGCTGAGCATGGCAAAAATATCGACGCGGCACTACAAATTCCCGGAGACTTATATTTTGCACTGTGTTACATAAACTCAAAGCTGGAGCCCCAAAAGCATCCAGAGTGGGAAAATGAGGTAAGCGGCTATAAAAACAAAACAAAAGAGGTTTCTTTACCAAAGGGCTATTTATTGCCTTGGCAGGTAATTGGCGCTGTGAATTGCAGAGCTACACCTGAAACAAATATTGCTACTGATGTTGGTCAGCATCAAATGTGGGTTGCCCAATATTATAACTTTAAAAAACCAAGAACTTTGCAAACCAGCGGCGGTTTGGGCACCATGGGCTACGGAATGGGTGCTGCTATTGGTGCCGCAATGGCAACTGGAGAAAAAACAGTACTTTTTACTGGAGACGGCAGTTTTGGTATGAACCTAAATGAAATGGCAACGGCTGTTTCCCAAAAACTTCCCCTTATCATTGTTGTTCTGAACAACGGGGTGCTGGGAATGATAAGGCAATGGCAGAATCTTTTCTTTGAGAATCATTTTATGTCTAGCAACTTGGAGCGAAAGACTGATTTTGTAAAGCTGGCAGAAGCTTTTGGTGCAACAGGCTTACGTGCCAAGAACCTAGAGGAATTAGACGAAGCCATGGACAAAGCCTTTGCTTTAAACAGCCCTGTATTAATTGATTGTTTGATTCCCGACGAAGAAAATGTATTTCCTATGGTTCCGCCCAACGGCTCCATGGACGACATTATTTTGAAATGAGGTGATTTGAATGAGTAATGTCAATGATCAACAATTTGCGGTTTCCATTATTGTATCAAATCAATCAGGGGCCCTTACCAGAATATCGTCTCTCTTTAGTCAAAGAAATTTTAATATCGACAGCTTCACCTGCGGTGAAACGATTAATCCTGAGGTTTCAAGGATGACCATAACCGCTACAGGTGATGCCAATAAAAAGGATCAGCTGCTCAAACAAATTTCTAAGCTATATGATGTGAAAAAAGTTGAGCTAATGACCACGGACAACACAATTTTGCGGGAGCTTTTAATCGCAAAGGTCAATGCAACGGGTGATACCCTTCAAACGATACTGGAAGCAGCAAATGTATTTCGCTCGAAAGTGGTGGATATGTCTCCCGATTCAGTATGCATTGAAATAACAGGAGAAAGTAGTAAGCTTAATGCTTTTCTTACTTATATAGCCCCTTACGGCATACTTGAATACTGTCGTACCGGACTCATCGCTGTTGAACGCGGCAGCAAATGTTTATATGGTGTAGAGTAATATCAAAATATAATTACAAAGGAGAATGTAAAATGGCTAAAATGTATTATGAACAGGACGCAAAGAAAGAAATGTTGGCAGGAAAAAAGGTAGCAGTAGTTGGTTATGGTTCCCAGGGGCATGCGCATGCACTGAACCTCAAAGATAGTGGCGCTGATGTAGTTGTTGCTCTTTACGAAGGTTCTAAGAGCAAGGCTCGTGCTGAAGCAGACGGTTTGACAGTTATGACAACTCCAGAAGCGGTTAAGGCTGCTGATATCATCATGATTCTGGTAAATGATGAAACGCAAGCAAAGATGTATCAG
The DNA here is from genome assembly GCF_031981185.1 of Anaerotignum sp. GTDB lineage: Bacteria > Bacillota > Clostridia > Lachnospirales > Anaerotignaceae > Chakrabartyella. Next base: position 144,954 of record NZ_DALYUL010000006.1, read on the forward strand.
TCTGATATTAAGCCATATCTGAAATCCGGTTCTACACTGGCATTTGCCCATGGTTTTAATATCCACTATGGTCAGATTGTGCCTCCTAGCGATGTAGATGTTATCATGGTTGCACCTAAGGGTCCCGGACATGTTGTAAGAAGTACATATAAAGAAGGTTTTGGCGTTCCTGCACTGATCGCTGTTTTCCAGGATGCAAGCGGCAATGCAAAGGATGTGGCGTTGGCTTATGCTGATGGCTTGGGCGCAACAAGAGCAGGGGTTTTGGAAACTACTTTTAGAGAAGAAACAGAGACAGACTTATTCGGTGAGCAGGCAGTACTTTGTGGTGGTGTTTCCGCATTGATGAAAGCAGGCTTTGATACTTTGGTTGAAGCGGGATATCAGCCTGAAAATGCTTACTTTGAATGTATTCATGAAATGAAGCTGATCATTGACTTAGTTGTAAAAGAAGGTCTTTCCTTCATGCGTTACTCTTGCAGTGATACTGCAGAATATGGCGATTACACAGCAGGTCCTAAAATCATCACAGAACAGACAAGAGAAGCAATGCGTGGTATCTTGAAGGATATCCAGGATGGTTCCTTCGCAAGAGAATGGATTCTGGAAAATCAGGCGAACCGTCCTCATTTCAACGCCATGAGAAGAATGCAAAAGGCGCATTTGAGTGAATCTGTTGGAGCGGAATTGAGAAGCCACATGAGACAACACTAATCTTTACCTATTATAGATCATGTTATTTTGAGGTATAACCGGTTTATTCGGGCCCAATGCTCTTTGATATTTGGAATTAGAACTCCTATTATATTGGAAATGCATCACAAATGGTTTTTAAAAAGTGGGGGGCTTCCCTATTGGATTTTCCTTTAGGGAGTTAAAAAGGGTGCTGTAAAAGGATGATTTTTCATTGTTTTGCAGCACCTTTTTGTAATAAAACAAAGCAAAATTGAATCCTTAGATAACAAGATCTAAGGTCTGGCTGAAAAGCTATTTTTGGATATAAATTATAAAATAAGTAGTAGAAAAAGGGCATTTCTCAAACCATACCATGGCTTGAGGAATGCCCTTTTTTCGTAAAACAGATCAGATTAAAGACACATACTTTTCAATAACATCAACGATTTTTTCTAGATCCATGCGAGAGGTATTTAAAATTAAGTCGTAATTTCCAGTTGCACCCCATTTTAATCCTGTAAAATAGTTATAGTAATTTGCACGACGTTTATCTGTTTTGATAACAGCAGCTTCTGCATTTTTTTCTGGAAGGTCATATTGTTCCACTGCTCTATTAATACGATCCTTCAAGTCTGCTTGTAAAAAAACATTGATACAATTTTCTGTATCGGAAAGAATATAATCAGCGGAACGCCCAACAATGACGCAACTTCCTTTTTCCGCCACCTCTTTTATTACCTGAGATTGCACAAGGAATATTTTTTCGTTTAAAGGTAGGCCGAAGGATTCTACACTGGGGGTCAGGGTCGTCAGGGAGAGCAAAAGATTTCCAGTAGAAGTTTCTTCCGCATTGACAAAACATTCCTTCGATAGCCCAGTTTTTTCTGCGGCTAGAGAAATGATTTCATTATCGTAAAAAGGAATCCCTAAGCGTTCTGCCAATAGTTTACCTACGATACGCCCACCACTGCCATACTGGCGGCTGATTGTAATAATTTTATGCTTATCCATATGAATCACTCCTATTTGTCAATTTATAAATATAATGATAAAATATCAAAAGAACAAAAACCAAGAAAATTGTAGGAATATAGAAATAGCATAAGAGGCGAATACTCCTCCTATATATTTAGTATATCACAATTACATAAAAAAGGAAATAACCCGTAATTTCAGGTTCGGTTCAATTTATATGATTTTGCAAATCAAGCTTGAAACTTTTTCGGGAAAACTTTACTTTTTTTAGAAAAATGGTATGATAGAGAAAGAAAATTTTGTATTTGAAGGAGAATTAAAAATGGGTGAAGCATTAGCAGGCTTGAAGAGAAGCTGTATGTGTTGTGATGTAAATGAAACCATGATTGGCAAAGAAGTAACGGTAATGGGCTGGGTTCAGCGTCGCCGTGACCTTGGACAGCTGATCTTTATTGCGTTAAGAGATAAAACCGGATTAGTACAGATTGCTATTGATGGAAATGTAGCGGAAAAAGAATTGTTTGAGAAGGCAGAAAGTGTTAGAAGCGAATTTGTATTGGCTGTTCGTGGACAAGTTGCCCCTAGAACAGAGGGGAATATTAACCCTAACATGAAAACAGGAACCATTGAAATTATTGCATCTGAGTTCCGTATTCTTTCCGAAGCCGAAACAACACCGTTTCAGATTGAGGATAATATTACTGTTAAGGATGACTTAAGGTTTAAATATCGCTATTTGGACTTGCGCCGTCCCAGTCAGTTAAATAATCTTGTGTTAAGACATAAGGTTGTTCAAGTGATGAGGAATTTCTTGGATCAGGAAGACTTTTTGGAAATTGAGACACCTATTTTGGGAATCAGCACACCTGAGGGAGCGAGAGATTATTTAGTACCCAGTCGTGTGCATCCTGGTAGTTTTTATGGACTGCCTCAGTCCCCTCAGCAGTATAAGCAGTTGCTAATGGTTTCTGGTATGGATCGTTATTATCAGATTGCAAAATGTTTCCGTGATGAAGATTTAAGAGCGGACCGCCAGCCGGAGTTTACTCAGGTTGATATGGAGCTTTCCTTTATTGATGTTGAGGATATTTTGGATATCAATGAAAGAATGATGCAAAAAGTATTTCGGGATATTTTGAACGTAGAAATTTCTTTGCCTTTGAAGAGAATGTCATACAAAGAGGCTATGGAACGCTTTGGTTCTGATAAACCTGATATCCGCTTTGGTATGGAGCTTGTAAATATTTCTGAGGTGGTTGGAGATACAGATTTTGTAGTATTTAGAACTGCGTTAGAAGCAGGCGGTAGTGTGCGTGCAATTAATGCAAAGGGCTGCGGAACTTTCCCTAGAAAGAAAATTGACAGCTTGGTTGAGTTCGTAAAAACCTACCGTGCAAAGGGCCTAGCATGGATTGCTATTAATGAGGATGGCAGTTTGAAAACTCAGATTGCAAAATTCTTTACAGATGAAAAATTAGCGGAAATCGTAGATAAAATGGACGGTAAGCCTGGCGATTTGATTTTGATTTGCGCAGATCAGGATAAGGTTGTATTTGATTCTTTGGGAGCATTGCGTTTGGAGCTTTCTAAAATGTTGGAGTTAACAAAGGCTGATGATTTTAGTTTCCTTTGGATTACTGAATTCCCTATGTTAGAGTGGGATGAGGAAGCAGGCAGATTTGTGGCGGTACACCATCCATTCACAGCACCTATGGATGAAGATATTGATTTGCTGGAGACAGACCCCGGGAAGGTTCGTGCAAAAGCGTATGATATTGTATTAAATGGATATGAATTGGGCGGTGGCTCCATCAGAATTCACCGTAGAGATGTACAGCAGAAAATGTTTGGACTTTTAGGATTTACACTAGAAGATGCACAGCAGCGTTTTGGCTATTTTTTAGACGCATTTAAATATGGTGCGCCTCCTCATGGTGGTCTGGCCTTTGGTTTGGATAGAATTATCATGCTTATGTGCGGTGCAAGTAGTATACGTGATGTCATTGCTTTTCCTAAGGTGAAGGACGCATCTTGCCCTATGACCGATGCCCCTACTGTTGTGGATGAAAAGCAGTTGGATGAATTGGGAATTTGCATTAAGAAAGAAATAATGGACGCAGCAGAAGAGTCTGAATAATTTTCGGAGATAACAATGAAATGAATAAATTAATTATGACAATTGTATTTCAGAAATTAGTATAACTTGTTTATGAAGTTGATCTTCCTGAAGAATATGTAGTTGACTGAAGATGACAATTACTATAGGAAATGAAGGCAGAGTATTATCTCTGTCTTTATTTTTTTATTCCGTTCATTGTCAAAACTTTCAGCTAAGGGGGTTAAATTATTATATCATTCTTGACATTTACTTAAAAAAAGCGCAAAATAATATTGTTTCCTATTTCGATGCGTGGCTCAGTTTGGTAGAGCGCGGCGTTCGGGACGCCGAGGTCGCAGGTTCGAATCCTGTCGCATCGATGGGTGTAAAAAGGTGCTGAAAACCTTGATTTTAAAGGGTTTTGGCACTTTTTTTATTGCTCGAAAACGACGTATTATTTGGTGTCGTTTTTTGTCGTTTATTATCATTTTGCAAGTCAAATGCAAGTCAATGCAAGTCAAAATGCAAGTCAGATTTTCACGATGTGAGTATCTTGATTTGTACCACCCGCGATGTAAGAATTTAATTTATCCATTGATTTTCGTTTGTGCTTCCCATCTAAATGCGTGTAAATATTTAAGGTGGTTTGCACGTCCGAGTGACCCAGCTGCTCTTTTGCGGTCAATACATCCACTTCTGCAAAGTAAAGCATGGTAGCATATGTATGTCTTAACCAATGGGCAGTGAATCGGGGAATGATAAATGGGACACCTTGAGGCTGAAATTTGCTTTTTGGCTGACCTGAAATTTGATTGCTAAAATTTCCGTATTTTATATTTAAATCTGTTAAGTAACTGTCCCATAGCCTACGCCAACTAACCTCACTCATAAGTTGGCCCTTTGCAGAAGGGCAGACGATTACGGAATCTGTACAGTCCTTTTTCTTTTCACGCAAAAAATCCACAAGGATGTTAGGTATATTAATAGTTCGAATACTGTTTTTTGATTTGGCTGTGTTTTTTAGAACCGGTTGGCCGTTAATAAATTCAATGGTTTTGTTAATATCAATTGTAGCATCTTTAAAACTAATATCCGACCATGTGAGTGCCAGGAGTTCGCCTCTGCGTAAACCTGCAAACATCATAATCATAGCTGCCGATTGTGCTCTGTGAGGTGTTTCAATAATCCATTGTTGTTCTTCTTGCGTTAATGCCCGCCTGGTACTGCTTTCTGGTACACGAGGGATTTTAACCGCCGATACGGGGTTATAGTCCATGACTCTGTTGTCAATCGCCATTTGACACACCTGTAAAGCAACTGACCGAATTTGTTTGAGGCTTGATTTTGCTGATGGCTCGCCTGTGTTTGGATTTTCTTTTGCAAGAGCTAAAATGATTTGCTGAAAATCAGCAGTTTTCAGGCGTGTAATAGGGTGATTAAATAACGGCTCGTATTTTTTCATACTGCGCTTATAGCTTTCCATACGTCCGTAGGATACCTCTGCGCTTTTAAGGGCACTCCATGCCTCCATCCAAAATTCGAACGTATCCCGATCAGCAGTGATATCAATGCCTTTGTACATAGACATCTTTAGTTCTTGCGCCTTTGCGTCTGCCTCCTTTTGGTTTTTTCCATAGACGGTTTTATATTTTCGTTTTCCACCAAATTCTCCAAGAAATACCTGGACGGCGATTCTACCATCAGCACGGACGGTGTTTTTCTTTTTTGCCATAAAAATAAGACCTCCTTTATTTATTTTTTGGTATGGTAAATAAAGCGGTCTTGTGATACAATTAGCTTGTCGAAGGCAGTTGTACCACGGTATGACCGCTTGTCCCTCACTTCGTTGGTAGCGGAGTGGGGGTTTTTTTTCAAATAAAACAATTTACTGAGCGCATTTTAAACAAGGAGTTAGTCCTTTTGCTAAGGCATTTTCCATTGTACTCTCAAAATAAGTGCCGCCGTTGCAATTGCTATCAAAATGATATTTCTTGCCTGTACGGGTTATATAGACAGTCGTACCTTTTTTATCTACTGAAACAGTAGCAGAGGGACTTTCGCTTACTGAAGTTTGCTGTTCTGTAACTACAGGTTGGGTTGAATCTGTTTCAGAGATAGAGATTGTTTGAGTTGTAGCATTCCAATTTACATCACAATTTAAATTCTCCGCAACAAATCTTGCGGGAACCATGGTCCTACCATTAATGATTTGGGGTGGTACCTCTAGAGTACAGGAATTTCCATTCACTATAGCGGTTGTTTCGTTTAATACGAGTTTAATACTTGTATTATCACGTATGGCGGTAATGGTTTTTGTTGATTCATCCCAAGACACGGTTGCCCCTAAACTTTCAAAAATGGATCGTATAGGAACTAAAGTTCGACCATTTACAATAACAGGTGATGCATCTGTTTGCAAATTGACACCATTAATCATAATGTTAGCAGCAAAGGCGTTTGTAGCTAATAATACAGTTACTAAAAATGTTGCAATAATTGTTTTCCATCTCATAGCGATATTCCTCCCTTAATTTGACAATATATCCCATACTGTCTATAATAATATTAAGGGTTTGTTCTTCCGACAAATCTAACTTTTCCCTTAC
>NZ_DALYUL010000007.1:0-16568 GCF_031981185.1 Anaerotignum sp.
GAAAATAGAATTCCACAAACATATATATTGCTGGCAGATGAAGAGCTGATTGGTGTATACCAATTGTCTGTAACGGATCTTGATGTTCGACCTGATATTTATCCATGGCTAATTAATGTCTATATTGAAAAACCACATAGAGGCAAGGGTTATTTAAACTTATTAATGGCATCAGCCAAGGAAAATTGCAAACGATTAGGGATAGCCCGAATTTATTTATATACAACCCATGAAGGGCTATATGAAAGATATGGTTTGAGACTTGAAGAAGAATTTAATACTTTTATTAAAAATAAAGAAATACAACGGCTATATAGCTGGGATATAATGATTTAGGCTTTCAGTTACATAACTATTCGTAAAAGTGTCGTTTTGCGAATAGTTATCCGTTTACCCCATTGCAACCATAAGTCTTTATAATCAATATCGTATTAGAATGGAAATTTCGCTATAGCACAACTGTCATTCAAATTACATAAGAAACCCCTATGATTTATATTTCATAAGGGTTTCTTATTTTTGTTATGGTATTAATTTTTGGATTGAATCGAAAAATTCTTTAGTTTCAACGATTTTTCCTTCATTCCCAATTGTACAATAATTTTTCACAGCAGAAACATCTCTTAGTAAATCTTTAAATTCCAAAACTTCATTTTTCGTTGTGTGTATAATTTGATTTCTTTCCATAATTTCAAAATCTTCTTGGAAATCCCGATATTCTTTACTAATTGCTTCGTTAAGCCTTTCTGCATTTGTTTTAGGTTGATCTAAGCGATTAATGGTACCTAAAATATATTTTGTCATTTCTCGGTCTGTAGCATTAAAATTATTTAGTTTCTTCCATAAATCCTTATAAATCTCATAGGTTTCCGTCACATTGGGATCTCTATAGGAATAAAAATAACAAATTCCATTTTGCTGGAAATTGCATCCACTTCCATAGGCTCCTCCCTTAACACGTACTTCATTCCATAAATATTCTAGATTTAATATGGTTCTCAGCACTTGCATTCTTCCGCTATAACTATAGCCCAATTTTTTATAATCCGCTGAAAAAATATTGTATTGTACGGTACTATTTGCTGTAAATCCAAGAGAAGAAGGACTTTTATCAAATGAAAATTTTTCAAAATTTCTATCTTCGCCAGGTTTTAAATTCTGATAAATAAAATCACGCAGTTCAATGGCTCTATTGAGATCTTCTTCTTCACATCCAATGGAGATATGGAAACTTTTTTGTGTAAATAGAAAGTTAGCAGCTTTCTTTAAATTGTTGATAACAACTTCAGGTGCTTCTGAAAGCATTTTATCAATCCTAACCAAAAAGTGAAAATAATCAATTCCACTTGTGATTTCATTGATTTTTCCACCGGTTGACAATTGAGCAACACTATAGTGGATAGCTTCCAAGTGAGAGTAATTAAGAAGATAATTTTCCCCTTTTATTTTTGCTCCTCGAACAATCTTTTGCAAACTATCAAGGGCATCAAAATTTGTATTGAGAAGGATTTCTTTTGTCAGTTCAGCTACTTCTGAAAGATCTTCTTTTAGAAATTTACTTTTTAGTGTTAAAAATCCAGTATAATCCGCAGTGTTTTTACTGTAGACATCATTTTGAAAAGATAGTCCACCAAAAACTTTGTTGGTTACCATGGGCAATTCTTGGTAGGAATATTTTCCTGTATCCAACTTACCTAGAACATCTGTTAAAAGCCCTGCATAAGGCAAAAGCTCTTTATCTAAGGAATCCACATCGAAGTGTAATTTTAAATAAATGATTCCATTGCTCTGTAGCGGGACAAATATTTGTTTCCCCTCACCCACCCTGCTTTTAGTGTATACAGGAATAGAAGGTGCAGAATTAATCTGAGATAGCTGCAATATGGGTATTTGTTCAAGAATTTCAGGAGTATCTTCTGTATGTTGGAAAATCTCAAGTTTTTTCATATCTTCTCGAATTAGCTTCATATCATTTTCAGTTAAAGAAGTCTTTTTATCACGCATTTTCTGTATAAAGGCTTCTTTTATTTGCTTCTCTTTATTCTTATCTGGAGAAAAGACCAAGATATTTTTTTCCCTATTATCTAGAATACGTTTTTCTATTAAAGAATTCCAATCATAATTTGGATCTTGTAGTTTCTCTAAAGTCTCAAAATGCCGTAGAGAGAAAAAAGGATTTTTCCCATGAAGCCAACTCTTCATTAATTTCATTCCATAAATTAAGCCTTTTGGCGTCGAGCCATAGTCTTCTTCTTTTAATAAGAATGAGAGTCTTCTGAGGCTGCTGGACAATAATTCCTTATCAAGACCATCTTGTAGAATACCTTTTAGGGTTTGATTGATTGTCTTTTCAAATTCGGAAACCTTGGACAAATCTGCATTTTTTGCAACAATACTGAACAGCATTTCATAGGTAGAGGAATCAAACCAACCTTCAACATCGTCACAAATTTTTGCTTCCATAAGGGCAGTTTTTATCACAGAAGCATTTGTTTCCAACAAAACATAGGAAAGTACCTGTAAAGCCATTGTAAGCTCTTCATCCGTACATAAACCAACGTTCACAGAGTATGCTAAGTACCCTGTTTCCTCTTCACTATCGGTTGGAAAAGTTTCCTTTGATATTTTCTGCAAAGTTGTTGCTTCTGTTTCCAGTATTTGCGGCAAATCAATGGTTCGCATATAATCATTCAAATATTCATCGCCAATATGGGCTAAACAACGCTCAATATCCATATCACCATACAAATAGATATAGGAATTTGACGGATGATAATATTTCTTATGAAAATCAAGAAACGCTTCGTAAGTTAAATCCGGAATTGCAGCTGGATCACCACCAGATTCAAAGCCATATGTGGATTTTCCAAATAAATTCCTAGAGATAGCCCCTTGCAGTAAACTTTCGGGATCAGAAAGAGCTCCTTTCATTTCATTATACACAACACCTGTAACGTCAAGCTCACCAGTTTCTTCATTGACAATATATCGCCAACCTTCTTGCATGAAAATCTCTTTTTTTGTGTATATGTTGGGATAAAAAACTGCATCCAAATAAACATCCATTAGATTGTGAAAATCCTCCTCATTGCAGCTGGCAATGGGGTACATGGTTTTATCTGCATAAGTTAAGGCGTTTAAAAATGTATTTAATGACCCTTTCGCCAATTCATTAAAAGGATCCTTGGAAGCATATTTTCTAGAACCACATAGAACAGAATGTTCCAAAATATGAGGGGTACCGCAATTATCCTCAGGAGGCGTTTTAAAAGAAATAGAAAACACCTTGTTATCATCTTTGGCCTTTATATAAATGAGTCTAGCTCCACTTTTTAGATGCTCAAATAAATACCCTTCTCCGTGAATGTCTGAGATAACTTCTTTCTCCTTTAGTAGAAAGCCATGTATAACTGAATTAAGCTTTAATTCCATATAAGAACCTCCTTATTTCATTTGCAAATAGTTAAAGAAAACAAATTGTTTATTTTCTAAAAGAAATATTAGAATGCAATCACTAGTTTATCACAGGATAGAAAAAATTTCTATATTTAAAATTTTATGTTGACAAATACCATGCATTAGTTTATAATCATTATTAGTTAGTAAATAATATTAAAAATTCAGGAGGAAAATTATATGAAAAAATTTGTTTGTTCCGTATGTGGTTACGTTCATGAAGGTGATTCTGCACCTGAAATCTGTCCAGTTTGTAAAGTAGGCTCAGAAAAATTTATTGAGCAGAGCGGAGAGAAGTCTTGGGCTGCTGAACATGTTGTAGGCGTTGCTCAGGGTGCTAGCGAAGATATTATGAAGGATTTGAGAGCAAACTTTGAAGGCGAATGCACAGAAGTTGGTATGTATTTGGCAATGGCAAGAGTTGCGCATAGAGAAGGTTATCCTGAAATCGGTTTGTATTATGAAAAAGCAGCTTGGGAAGAAGCAGAACACGCTGCAAAATTTGCAGAGCTGTTAGGTGAAGTTATTACAAACTCAACCAAGAAAAACCTTGAATTAAGAGTTGATGCTGAAAATGGTGCAACTGCAGGTAAAACTGACCTTGCAAAGCGTGCAAAAGCAGCAAACCTGGACGCAATTCACGACACAGTACATGAAATGGCTCGTGATGAAGCGAGACATGGTAAGGCTTTCGAAGGCTTGTTAAAGAGATATTTCGGTTAAGAAAAGCTCTGACCAGACTTTTTTACACTGATATCTACTTGTATACGGTAAAAGCGTTGGATAGCAACGCTTTATCAAATATAACATAATCAATCCCCCCTCATTTGAGGGGGGATTTTCATAACTGCAATAATATGTGGGGAACGTTAATTTATTGGATTTAAAACATTCGCCCTTCCCAATTCCAATTTTGTTTATGGGGACTGTAACTTCTATTGCAAATCTATAAACCACATGAAACTCATCCTTTTATTGTTTGGGTTCAATGTTTATAGTTTTAGAACCTCTACTTCTTCCCAAAACAAACATAGACAAAATCATTCCAATGCCGGATAAAATAAGCATAAATCCGATCCCCCTTCCCTGCCCTATCCCAATTATCCTTCCAATACTATTGGTAAGAAATCCTGAATCTTGAAACATTGGCTCAAAAACAGCATCTGCAATGACGCCACAGCTAGCAAAGGCGATAATCATGCCCGTTTGTGTAAGCAAACTTACCAAGCCCCATACCCGCCCTTGCAGTTCGTTGGGTATATTTGAGCGAAGCAATACCTCAGCACAGGAGTTAATAAAAGGAATGGTTAGAAAGAACATAAATAGCATAAGTGAAACAAAGTATAGATTGGTTTTCACACCAACCAATGCCATAAATAAGCCGCATAAAACTGCAGATATCATCAAAATTTTTCTATAGCCATTGTTCTTGATTCCAAAAATACCAATAAAAATGCTACTCACCAACATACCAGCAGCGCAGAAGGATTCAATATAGCCCACTGTTTTTGCATCGCTTACAGCAAGAATCATTGGCGCAGTTAGTGTTTGAATAAAGCCTAAAAAGAAACATACCAATGTCATAATCATGATAAGAGAACGTATTTCCTTGTTTTTTGAAACCACTTGGAAACCTTCTTGAAATTCTTTTTTAAGACTGCTTTTAGTCTCTTTTTTCATTGGTTTTTGCATGTGACTTCTTGCAATGAAAATTGATGTAACTGTGATGATGAATGTTCCGAAGTCCAGTGCTAAAATCAAACTAATATCTGAAATGTGAAGCAATAATCCTGCAAGTGCTGGTGAAATAAGATATTTTGCATTTCCCGCCATTTGCACCATTCCACTTGCTTTGCCATATTCTTCCTGGGTAAGCAGATCTGACACAGTCGCCCGATACGCAGGTTCCATTAATGATACGAAGATGGAGCTAATACTAACACCAATTAAGATGGGTAGAATACCTTGATTTCCCATTTTTAAATTAAATAAAATATATAGCACACCTAGACCAGAGAACACATCTCCACAAATCATTAAAAGCCTACGGTCATACCGATCTGCTAAAATTCCACCCAAAGGGCTAAGCAATACTGTTGGCATAAATGCCAATAGAGTAATCAATGATACGTAGGTTACGCTTCCAGTAAGTTGATATACATAAATTGATAAAGCAAATGCGGTCATGCCACTTCCAATACTAGATACCAATTCACCTACCCATATGATCAAAAAGTTTTTCATATTTTTCTCCTTTCACTGAAAAATCAGTATAATATATTTAGAAAATCAATTTTATTTCTGTTGCAATTTTTTAATTGTATCGAAACTTATTTCCCGATCTATTTCATGGTTTAAAAATGTATAGGCTCCAAAATTTTTGCTAAGTCAGATCACGAATAAAATAATTACTCAATATTTTCTTTGTACAGCAATTCTTATCTATTTTCAAAATGTATTTGTTGCTTTATAAAACCTAAAGCCACAGCGCTTGCAATAGACCGACTGTCAGTCTAATAATATACTATGCGGTTTCAATACATTTGTCAAGAAAATTCAATGATTTGTAATGGGTAAATTTTTGTAGCTATCCTATTCCATTTTTCAGTTCTTCATATAAACACCAAAAAAAATCCCCTATCCGTTTGTCGGATAAGGGGAACTTTTTAAAACTTAGACATTAGGTTTTTAATTTTATCACGGAATGCCTGACGATCTACATTTGTTACAATATAAGCGTTATGCTCAAATTGCTTATCACTGTAAAGATCTGTCACCGTTTTGCCAAGGGTAATTTGGCCTTTGGTTTCAACACGTATACCCACATGATGGGTTTCAAATATACTGTCATCTACAGCGTATAATACTGCCGCAGGGTCATGTAGAGCTACGCCCTTATAACCCCACTCTTGATATTGTTTCAGCCCGCCTTGCAAAACATCTCGAAAAAGCTTTCCTTGAAATGAGCCTAAAGAACCGATTTCTTCAATTTCATCTTCCGTTAAATAAGCCTTTAAGGTCACGTCCAATCCACACATATATACTGGTACGCCACAGCGGAACAACATATCTGCTGATTCTGGGTCAACATAGATATTAAACTCTGCTGAAGGCGTTACATTGCCGCCGATTGCAGCACCGCCCATAATAACGATGCGTTTAATTAACTTAGGTAATTGGCTATACTTAGACAATGCAATGCCAAGGTTTGTCATGGGCCCAATTGCAATGATAACCAATTCCCCATTGCACTCTTTTGCAATGCGATAAATGGCATCCCAAGCTTTTTCTTCTTCAACTTTTGTATTAGTTACTTCAGTTGAATATGAAACTCCACCAAAGCCATCGACTCCATGAAATTTTTCTGCTGTCACAGGTTCACGGAACATTGGTCTGTCTGCTCCCATATAGATAGGGATGTCTTTGCCCATAGCATGTCTTACTTTTACAGCATTTGCTGTTGTTTTGTCTACGCTAACATTACCCGCCACAGTTGTAATTGCACGAATATCCAATTCCTCTAAGCGGCTTGCCACCAACAATGCCGCTGTATCGTCAATACCTGGATCACAGTCGATAATTACTGGGAAACGATTCATTCTGCCACCTCCCCATATACACTGATTGCTTCTACCAACAAGTCAACGAAAGCTTGTCTGTCAATACCCATTAATACTTTAGCATTTGGAACCACATTTAAAACATGATTAAAGTCAGCCACTGTTGCCCCTCTACAGAAATCGCCTGTAGTTTCTACCTCAACATACAAATCTTTCGACTCCATAATTTCAGGTTTGATTAAAGCAGCCACAGCCACCGCATCATGCACAGGGGCACCTTCGTAACCCAAAGTTCTATGGAATTGATAAAAGAATTCCAACCACTCAGCAACAATGATGGCAACATGATTACCCAATGCACGGATACGCTGGAAATCTTCAGGAAATATCATTGCTTTTTCCGTAACATCCAAACCTGCCATTATAATTGGTATTCCAGATTTGAATACCACATCTGCAGCTTCGGGATCAACCAAGATATTAAATTCAGCCGCAGGTGTCCAGTTACCATATTCAACCCCGCCGCCCATTAAGGATATTTGCTTAATATTTTCTTTCAATTCAGGATGAGCCAACAATAGTGCTGCCACATTTGTTAAGGGGCCTGTTGGTACAATTGTAATCGGCTCATCACTCTCACGAATAATCTTAGCCATTAAAGTAGCTGCATCCATATCAACAACATCGAAATCAGGCTCGGGTAGCTCTGGGCCATCTAGGCCTGATTCTCCATGAACAGTAGGCGCAATAATAGGTTCTGCAATTAAAGGTTTAAAGCGGCCCTTTGCAGTTGGTACATGTAGGTTTATTAACGTACAAACGCGAAGTGCATTGTATGTTGTTTTTTCGATTGTCTGGTTACCACAACTGGACGTAACTCCACGAATGTCAAGAACAGGACTTGCATTTGCCAATACCCAAGCTATGGCATCATCGTGTCCTGGATCTCCATCTAAAATAATCGGAATCCTCTTCATGTTATCCTCCTTTTTCACTACTAGGAGAAAGTTGACAAAGCATGTCCTCGTCAACTTTCTCCAATGTCATTATTTAGTTTTATTTTTAAAGCGCTTTACGCGTTTCAATGTACCCAAAGCATAAATTACCAATCCGATAATCGTAACCGCATAGGGAATAGATGCCACCAGATATGAGGAAAAGCCCTGCATACCCTCCATTTTACTGCCTAATGCACTGGCAAAACCGAATAATAGGGATGCCAACATCGCCCCAACGGGTTCTCCTTGCCCCATTGCTTGAGCAGCCAAAGCGATGAAACCACGACCAGCAACAATGCCGATATTCCAACTTTGAGAATAATACATGGACATATATGCACCACCCAAGCCTGCCAACGCGCCGGAAATTGCCAAAGCAATATACTGTGTTCTTAATACACTAACACCAACACTATCTGCAGCATGAGAGTTTTCACCTACAGCACGGATTCTAAGACCCATAGCTGTTTTATACAGTAAAATCCATACAAGGAATACCAAAAGGAATGCAACATAAGTCAAAACTGAATGTCCTGAAAAAATTTGTCCAATTACAGGAATATCCTTTAATAAAGGAATATGAACTTTAGGTGTCAGCATGTTTGGTGTTGTGAGGCTTGCTGTATTTCCCTTTAAGCCTGTAAAAAGGTAAAGTAGGAAAACAGTGCCACCGCCGCCTAACAAATTGACAGCAATACCCGATAGAATGATATCGGTTTTCAATTTCAGCGCAAATATAGCCATTATCATTGCCACAAAAACACCTATTGCCACAGCACCGAGAACGCCAATGAGCCAACTGTTTGTCCAATAGGAAAATAGAACACCGAATAATGCGGAAATCATCATAATTCCTTCCAGACCGATATTTACAACACCGCCCTTTTCAGCGACAACGGCCGCCAAAGCAGCAAATAAAATTGGAGAAGTAATACGAATGATAGAATAGCCAAAGCTGGCGGAAAATACCATATGAATTAACTGTTCAAACATTATGCATTACCTCCTTCCTTTGCTGTTTCAAGTTGTTTTTTCTGCAACTCTTCTTTTGCGTCTTTTACAACAATCTTTTGACGTGTGCCAGAGAGGAAATGCTCTGCCGCAAAGAAAAGGAAAATAACAGCCTGAATAATATCAATCATTTCAGCAGGAACCCCAGCGTAAATTGACATAAGTTCACATCCTCTATTTAAATAGGAAATAAAGAATGCCGCAAAAGGAATCATAATGGGATTATTCTTGGCAAGAATCGCAACGGTAATACCCGTCCAGCCATATCCAGGCAAATCCAGCCATAGGAAGGTATTATATCTACCAAGCATTTCGATGGCGCCACCCATACCAGAGAGCATGCCACCTATTACTTGAGATAAAACAATGATACCTCCAACTTTCATTCCCGAATATTTAGAGAAGGACTCATTAATACCAATCATGCGGATTGAGTACCCCCAACGAGTACGATGCATAAAATATGCGGCAATAATGGTTACAATAATTGCTATCGCAAATCCCCAAGACAACTCAGTGTTTGGAATCATTTTAGGAATTGTAGCGGTATCCAAGAAAGGATATGTTTGTGTAGCACCTTTACTTCTATCTGCAAAAACATTATTCAAAAAATGTAAAATGATAAACATAATAACGTAATTCATCATTAATGAGCATACCATTTCGCTGGCCTTTAGCTTGACCTTAATTACAGCGGGAATAATCATAACCAAACCGCCAATAATTGTTCCTGCTAATATTGCAACAAAAACATGAACACCAGTGCCCAAAGGCAGATAAATACCAATGACAGCAGCGATAAAACCGCCAAGCATTACCGCACCTTCGCCGCCCAAGTTAAACTGGTTGGCTGAGAACATAACGCAAACTGCCAAGCCGGTAAAAATAATCGGTGTCATCCGAGCTAAAATCGTAAAAATTGATTTCGCATTCAGTACTCCATTGCTAACAATAGGTTTGATTAACAGACATTCTAAAGCTTGCCCAGGGTCATCAGCACAAATCAAAATCAAAATAAAAGCAACCAGAATTGCTATGGCAATGGCAACGAATCCACGGAATAATTCAAACATGTTTTGACGCTTATTTTCCATATACAACTCCTCCTATCTCTTCAGCACTTTGTTGTTTTAAACCTAACATATATTCACCCATAATGGTGTCATTTAAAACAGCTGTATCTTCAAAATAAGCGGCAATTTTACCGTTATACATGATAATTAAGCTATCAGAAAGCTCCATTACTTCGTTCAAGTCGGCAGAAACCAAAAGAACCGCAGCACCTTCTCGGCTAAGTTCGACTAATTTCTTACGAATAAACTCTGTTGCGCCAACATCGATGCCACGGGTTGGTTGGTCTGCAATAATCAAAATAGGTTCACTGGAAAACTCTCTGGCTACCACCACCTTTTGAATATTACCACCAGATAGCATACCAACCTGCTGTTTGCGAGACTTGCAAAGTACTTTATAGTCTTTAATCAGTTTGTCACTATCTTCATGCATGGCTTTCAAATTGAATAAAGGACCATTGTTATATTTTTTATCAGCAGCACGATCACTCATCAGGTTTTCCTCGATAGTACCTGTGCCTGCAATACCAAATGTCATTCGATCTTCCGGAATTAGGGAAACACCCATATCGCGGATTTCCCTCTGGGGACGACCAAGAATGTTGTTTCCATTTACCGTTGCCGAACCATTGTCAGGAACGCTTAAGTTAAAAAGCATATCAACTAATTCTCGCTGGCCATTGCCTTCAACGCCTGCTATTCCCAATATTTCTCCTTTTCTTACATCAAAAGAGAGTTTATCAAGCATTTTTTTATTCCAGTCATTCGTATATTCTAAATCACGTACGCTTAATACGGTATCTGTGGGCTGTGCCTGCTCTTTTTCTACAGTGAGCACTACATCACGACCAACCATCAAACGAGAAATTTCTTCTTTTGAAATTTCAGCCGTTTCATGTACCCCCATGGATTTACCACTGCGCATAATGGTAAGTCTATCTGTAATTTGTTTGATTTCGTTTAGCTTATGAGAAATGAAAATTAAAGTATAACCTTGCTCTTTTAAGTGCATCAATTCTTTGAATAGCTCTTCTGTTTCTTGTGTTGTTAAAACGGCGGTTGGCTCATCCAGAATAAGTATTTTTGCCCCACGCACCAATGCTTTTAATATTTCGACCTTTTGTTTCATGCCAACAGGAATATCTCTCACTTTTGCATGAGGATCTACAAATAGGTTATACTTTTTTGAAAATTCCTCTGTGATTTCTACAGCTTTTTTATAATTAATAAATAATTTGTTGCCTTGCTTTGGTTCCATCCCCAAAACCATATTTTCGGCTACAGTTAAGCTCGGTACCAACATAAAATGCTGATGCACCATACCAATTCCCTTTGAAATTGCTACAGTTGGCGATGAAAGTGATACTTTCTTCCCATTAATGATAATTTCACCTTCCGTAGGCTGTTCCAAACCAAAAAGCATTTTCATTAACGTAGATTTACCGGCACCGTTCTCACCCATAAGCGCATGAATCTCTCCACGTCTTACACTAAAGTCAACCCCTTGATTTGCGGCAATCCCATTTGGATAGACTTTGGTGATCCCTTTCATTTGAACAACATATTCGCTGTTGTCAGACATTTCGGTTCCCCTCCTCTTTTGCATTTCTTTAAATATTAAGCAGAAAGTCCATTACTTGTTTTTTACCATGCACCTTCAAAAAAATTCTTTTAAATCTATAAAGAATTTTTTTCAAATTACATGATTGTTAGCAAAAATAATTTACAGAAGAAAATCCCTTTAAAATATGTAAAAATACGACAATAAAAGTAAATATAAGGAATTTACCCTTTAAAGGTAAAAGGGGAGCATAAAAGCCCCCCTACATTTATCAGCATTCAAACGCATTGAAAAAAATCATCAAGGTTTTACTGCTTCTCTTAACTGCTGAACTTCGTTTGTCTCATTTCCAATTGCTGTAGGTACTACAACTTCGCCCTTGGAAATAGCATCAATTGCAGCTGTTACTTTTTCTTTCACTGCATCAGGTGTTTTGCTGTCATAGTTTTTATCTGTAACAACACCAATGCCGCCTTCTTTCATGCCTAATAAAGTCTGCTGACCGAAATGTTCAACACCCTTATCCCATTCATCAAAGAACCATACCAAAGAATTACCAATATTTTTCAAACCTGATGTTAATGTGATTGCAGCCATTTCAGGAGAGAAAGTTAATTCCTGATCGGAGTCAACCCCAATAAAGTAAGCTTTGCCTGTTTCCAAAGCGGCTTCTGCAGCGCCATTGCCGGAGTTACCTGCAACGCCCCAAATGATATCACATTTTTTATCGTTAATCATAGATTCTGCCAATTCTTTTGCTTTTGCTGGATCAACATAGCTATTAACATATCTTGTATCAATTTTAATATCAGGGTTAGATTTCTGTGCACCCAGGATAAAGCCATACAAGAAGTCATTAATAACAGGACTGTCAACGCCACCAACAAAACCAATTACTGCATCTTCGTTAATTCCTTCAAGGCTCGTCTCTGTTGTCATAGCGCCTGCGTAAACACCAACCAGATAGCCCAAGTCATTTTGTGCATAGCTTAAGTTTGCAACGTTAGGCAATGTGTAGGTTGTGTCATCATAAATGAGGTACTTTTGATCAGGGAATTGCTCAGCAACATTTTTCAGGTAGTCTGGCATCTGGTATGTACCACAGATAATCAGATCATACTCACCGGAAGCAGAAACTTCTTCCAAATACCCCTGCCATTTTGCTTGATCTTCTGTTGTACCACCCATTTCGATGGTTTTAAAGTCAATTCTTCCATCGGCTTTCAATTTCTCCAGACCTGCTTGTGCGGAGTCAAAGAAGGATTTGTCACCCAAAGTACCGTTTACTAAGTTACAAACCTTGTAAACCTTTTTATCTCCCTCTGCAGCATCTCCTTTATTAGCGTCTGTGTTGGCTTTGCTACCACAACCAGCCAGCATAGAAACAGCCAGTGCAGAAGCAAGAAGCATGGAAAGCAATTTTTTCATAGTTTTTCTCCCTTTCTTTTTGCATATTTTTTAATACTATTTGCAAAAGCATCATATTCATACGAACTTCTGCATATGCACATTTTACCTCTATTGCTCAATTTTGTCAATAAATTACCACTATCCGGCCTAAAATTTGTATGAAATGTTTGTTATTTTACGACAATCACTTTGTATTTCTACGATTGTAATATGGCAGACATTGAATCAAAATGACTATTTGTGAAATATTGAGTAATTATTTACCAATTTATTATTTATGCCTAATTTAATTTTCAAGGGTTTCTTTGGGCATTAATCTGACATACAAAATAAAATAGAATACACAACGATATTAAATGCCTAATTTTCATAAAGAAAGCCCAATTTGCTTAGATATCACCTAATCAAATGGGGCTTTATTCGGTTCTTGTAAAAACGTTTCGGAAACAGCAATTTCATAAAAACATTCATCTTATTCAATACTGTAATGATCGAAATAAAAAGGATTGCTTTTATTAGTTTTACTCGCCACGGCTAAAAAGACTTTTCTTCTTTTTAGGTTGTTCTGCCTGAGGAGGCGCTTCATTCGATAAGTTGGGCTCTCTTTTTCCGAAAACCTCAGCCTTTGCAACGGGAACACGAACGCCCTTGTTCATACCAAATTCAATAATAAAACATTCGTAAGTGATATCTACAACCTTGCCAAACAAGCCGCTATTGGTCACGATGGAGTCACCAACTGCAATGGAGCTTCTCATTTCAGCCATTTGCTTTTCTCTTTTCTGATTTGGTCTTACAGAAAGAAAATACATAACGCCAACTAAAAGCACGCAGTAAAGTACAATTAACATAATCGGATTGCTGGAAGCAAGGGAACCAAACATATTACCCCCCGCAGAAGTGGTTGGAGCAGCAGCAGTACCGCCACTGCTAGGCAAAATTGCAGTGCCTGTGTCTAACAAAAATGGTACGAATGACATTTGTATCTCTCCTAACATATTTTTCTTTAGGTTTGAAGTGTAAATATACATATAACTTCAAACTATGATTATGCAATAAAACAATTATATATAAAAATCAATTTTACGTCAAGGAATTATTTGGCTTTAGATTTTTCAAATCCCATTAACTTTGCTTTTTTGTACGCAGGGAAACGGTCTTCATCCAGCGCTTGTCTGATTTCCTCCATCATTTTGTTGAAGAAATAAAGATTATGCATGACGCACAGGCGCATTGCCAACATTTCTTTCGCTTTAAAAAGATGGCGTATATAAGCTCTGTTATATCTTCGGCACACAGGGCAATCACAGCTTTTGTCTATGGGTGCCTCATCGAGTTCATATTTTGCATTCAAGAGGTTCAATTTACCCTCATTGGTATAGACGTGCGCGTGTCGACCATTTCTTGCAGGTAAAACGCAGTCAAAAAAGTCAATTCCTCTTTCGACAGATTCCAAAATATTTTCTGGAGTACCAACACCCATTAGATAGGTAGGTTTGTTTTGAGGTAAATATGGAACAACCTCCTCTAATATGTGATACATTTCAGCATGGGTTTCCCCTACCGCAAGCCCGCCCACTGCGTAGCCATCCAAGTCCAAATCTGAAATACGCTTTGCGTGTTCAATGCGAATATCCGGATAAATTGCACCTTGGTTTATGCCAAAGAGCATCTGCTTTTTATTAATGGTATCATCCAAGCTATTCAGTCTTGTCATTTCCTTCTTGCAGCGTTCCAACCAACGAGTGGTACGAGCCACAGATGCTTCTACATAAGGTCGTTCCGCAGGGATACCGATACATTCATCGAAGGCCATTGCAATGGTGGAAGCCAGGTTTGATTGAATTTGCATGCTCTCCTCAGGGCCCATAAAGATTTTTCTGCCATCAATATGAGAATTAAAAAGCACACCTTCTTCCGTGATTTTCCTAAGAGAGGTTAAGGAAAAAACCTGAAACCCTCCGGAATCCGTGAGAATTGGCTTGTCCCAAACCATGAATTTATGAAGTCCTCCAAGTTGCTTTACCACTTTATCACCGGGACGCAGATGCAAATGATAGGTATTTGATAGTTCCACCTGACACTTTATCTGATCCAAATCTTCTGTTGATAAGGCGCCCTTTATTGCCGCCAATGTTCCTACATTCATAAAAACTGGAGTTTGGATGACTCCATGGGGGGTGTGAAACTCACCGCGTTTCGCTCTTCCGCAAGTTTTTAATAATTTATACATAATTCTCCTCGTTTCTATTTTTACATACGTAAATACTATAATAACGTTTTTCCATTTTTTTATCAAGAAATTTTATTATTTTCTGATAAATATAATCCCAATTCTTTTGTTTTTTCCAAGATCATGATATAATAATCTGAATCATGGAATAAAAATGTAAATTTCGAAAATGTGGATTAGTAGTGCCAATCAAAGCATACATTTTTTGCCTACATGTCTATTTCTATGGAAATTTATATCCAGTTAAATTTTTCTGTGTAATTGGGCTATTTTTATTTATGCAAAATTGGATATATTATAGTTGATATAACCAATTGCCCACCTTCTATTTTATAATTTGAGAAAATGAACGGAGTTAAAACAATGAGCATACAATTAATTGCAAGTACAACCTTTGGGCTGGAGTCTGTGGTAAAGCGTGAATGTCAAGCCCTTGGATTTCAAGATATTAAAACTGCCGATGGCAAAGTAGAGTTTACAGGAGACGAAAAAGACATTGTAAAAGCAAACCTTTGGCTGCGCTGCGCAGGTAGAGTATGGGTAAAAATGGGTACCTTTACAGCGGTAACCTTTACCGAATTATTTGATAGAACAAAAGCTTTGCCTTGGGGGGAATGGATTCCCGAAGATGGAAAATTTACTGTCGTAGGAAAATCCGTAAAATCAACGCTATTTAGTGTGCCCGATTGTCAGGCCATTGTAAAAAAAGCCATTGTTGAGAAATTGAAAGAAAAGTATCAGACAGACTGGTTTGATGAAACGGGGGCTTCTTACACCATTCAAGTTGGTATTTTAAAGGATGTTGTAACCTTGGCGATTGATACCAGTGGATCTGGTTTACACATGAGAGGCTATCGTGCAAACGCCTTGGATGCGCCTCTTAAGGAGTCTCTTGCCTCTGCCATGGTACAGCTAAGCTATTGGCGTAAGGACAGAATTTTATTAGATCCTTTTTGCGGTTCCGGTACTATTCCCATTGAAGCTGCCATGCTTGCTAGAAATATTGCGCCAGGTTTGCAAAGAAAATTTGCCAGCGAGGAATGGGGACGCATTGGTAAAGAGATTTGGAAAAAGGCTAGAGCTGAGGCTTATCAAGCAATTGATTATGACGTTACCCCTGAAATTTACGGAAGCGACATTGACTCTGCAGCCATTGCCCTTGCAAAAGAAAATGCAGAAAAAGCAGGTGTGGATGATTGTATAACCTTTGAAGTAAAATCATCTCAAGAAATCACTTTGCAAGGAAAATATGGAGTTTTAATTACC
>NZ_DALYUL010000007.1:16578-60555 GCF_031981185.1 Anaerotignum sp.
AGGAAGTAGAAGAAATGTATCGTGCCTTAGGTGCAACAATGAAAAGTGATCGTACCTGGTCTACCTATGTGATAACTTCAATGGAATACTTTGAATCCTTATTTGGGAGACAGGCTGATAAAAAAAGAAAACTATTTAATGGTCGAATCAAAACAGATTACTATCAATTTGAAGGGCCAAGACCGCCTCGCCCATAATAAAAAAACTGCTTTGCCCTATTGGCATAGCAGTTTTTTTATACTGAAAATAGAAAAACCCTTCGTAAACGAAGGGTGTGAAATTATAAATAAAAATAATAGCTTAGCACAAAACAGCTGCCAATTCTTCAACAGCCAGTGCCTCATCTGCGCCATCTGCAATAATTGTAGCAGTCTGGCCCTCCTTCATGTTTAACGCAATGGTACCCATAATGCTTTTGGCATTAATCTTTTTTTCATCAATACTCACTTGGATTTCCGCATTAAACTTACTTGCAGTCTGCACGAAATAAGCAGCCTGTCTTGCATCTAAAGATGTTTTGATTGTCACTGTTCTCTGTGTCATTTTTCTTCACCCTTACCCTCTCTGAGCGTCTCTGCTAAATTGCTGATTTTACGCAGTCTGTGATTTACACCAGATTTGCCTACAGGTTCTGTTAAATAGGTTCCCAATTCCTTAAGGCTAGTATCCGGATATTCCAACCGGAGCCTCGCAACCTCCTCTAACTGCTCAGCAAGCTTGTCCAGCCCGATAGTTTGTTGGATATATGTAATATCTTCCAATTGTTTGACCGCCGCAAGTACCACTTTATTGAGATTTGCTGTTTCGCAATTGACTTTTCTGTTAATGTTGTTGCGCATTTCTTTTACAATACGCACGTTTTCCAGATTCATCAGTGCAATATGAGCACCAATAACGTTCAACAAATCTACAATTTGTTCCCCTTCTTTTAGGTAAACAATAAAATGATCTTTCCGCTCTACCACTTTCGAGTCCAGATCAAAAGTATTTACCAAATCTCGAAGCTGTATCGCTAATTCGTAAGATGATAAAACAAACTCTAAATGATAGTTTTTTTCAGGGTTGTTTACAGAACCAACCGAAATAAATGCTCCCCGGATGTACGCACGTCGGCAACATATACTGCTGACTACCGTGGGATACATCTTGTTTCGAATGATTGTAGTACCATTCTCGGTCAACCAAATACCCGTTGCTCTAAGTAACCTCTCAACCTGGTCAGAATCTTTTAGTATAAGAACATAGACCTTAGATTTGCGTTTTCTACCGCCGGATTTGATAAATATTTCACTCTTAATATTAAAAGTATTTTTCAATAATGTAAAGCATTTTTTCGCGACAAGGTAGTTCTCTGTTTGAATTTTTAAACAAAAAATATCTTTAAAACAACGAATTTGACCACAAATATTTATAATTGCTGCAAGTTCCGCTATATTGCAATGTCTTGCATTCCCAAATAGTTCGAATAACTCTTGCTTTACCTTAGATGAAAATGACAAATTTGAGCCTCCTAGCAAGTTATTACACACAAGAAAATTTTACGATTGTTTTTTATGACGTCCATCCTTTTCAATATCATTATGCTTTAGTAAAAGCGTGTGCTTTTCTTTATCTAAAGCATTATATAAAGCATTTGCCAATGTGACAGAACGGTGCTTGCCACCAGTACATCCTATGCTAATTACAAGACTATTTTTCCCCTCTTTAACATATAGAGGCAATAAAAATTCAACCATTTCAACCAATTTCTTCAAAAAATCTTGGCTTTCCTGGAAGGACATGACATAATCGCTCACAGGGGACTCGTTCCCCGTCATTTCCTTTAATTCCTGAATATAAAAGGGATTTGGCAAAAAACGAACGTCAAAAACCAAATCACTGTCAACAGGGATTCCATATTTAAAACCAAAGGAGCAGACGGTTACCACCAGATTATCAAACTGCTGATTTTCCACAAAGATTCGATTAATCTGAGCTTTTAACTCCCTCGTTAGCACGTTTGTTGTATCTAAAATATAAGTTGCCCTACTCTTAACTTCCTGCAGCATTTCTCTCTCCAGCAAAATGCCATCTTCGATTGAGCCTTTTTTGGATAGTGGATGGCTCCGACGAGTCTCCTTGTAACGCTTAATCAGGGCATGGTCAGATGCATCTAAAAATATAATTTCGTATTGATAGCCCTTCTCCTCTAGGGAGAACAAAACATGAAACAGGTCGTTAAACAGTTTGCCGCCACGTATATCTACCCCCATGGCCACCCTTTCAATTTCTCCTTCCTGTTCATAGCAAAGCTCGGCAAACTTTGGTATTAATGCAGGGGGCAGATTATCTACACAGAAAAAATTGATATCTTCTAAAAACTTAAGAACAGAAGACTTTCCTGCTCCGGACATACCCGTAACAATAACGAACCTCATATAAAATCTTCTCCTTTGTAATTACACTTAAAATTCCCCAACTATTTTCACTTCCGTCTCCAATGAGACACCGAATTTTTCAAACACAGTTTGTTGGCAAAAGGAAATTAAATCAAGGATATCTTGTGTTGTGGCATTGCCTTTGTTTACTACAAAACCAGCATGCTTCTCGGAAACCTGAGCACCTCCGATGCTCTTGCCCTTTAAATCCGCATCCTGTATTAATTTACCTGCAAAATAGCCCTCGGGGCGTTTAAACGTACTGCCAGCACTAGGAAATTGCAAAGGCTGTTTCTCTCTTCTTTGCTCGCCCAGTTCCTTCATTTTGTTCTTAATTTCATTTAAATTTCCTTTTTTCAAGCGAAGGGTGGCATTTAAGAGAATATATTCTTCTTCAGGTAAAATACTGTGACGATAAGATAGGTGTAAATCCCCAGCCGTAACAGTTTTCACCTCTAATTCTTTTGTTAAAACATCAGCCGAAACTAAAACATCTTTCATTTCGCCGCCATAAGCTCCAGCGTTCATGGTAACGGCACCACCCAAAGAACCAGGAATGCCCGATGCAAATTCTAGCCCCGTCAGACTATTTTCCGCCGCTTTTGCGGACAAAGTCGACAGCAATACACCGCCTTGAGCATTAATGATCTCACCGTCTATTGTGATTTCAGACATTCTACTGCCAATATGCACCACTGCTCCACGAATACCCTTGTCACTTACCAAAAGATTACTTCCATTACCAATGACCAAAATAGGTACTTGATGCTTCTGCAAAATTTCAATGCTTGCTTTTACTTCCTCCAAGCTCTCTGGCATAATAAAAATATCCGCAGGCCCACCTGTACGAAAAGTAGTATGTCCACTCATTGGTTCCGCCAAAGCAACGGCGTCCTCTCCAAGTTTAAGGCGTAACGCCTCCACTACTGTATCCATTAAGTCACCTTCCTATTCTGTACTACGATTGTTTTGTAATATTTTATTCTCAAATTCTACTGCTGTACTTGTTCCCATTTTCTTCTGGCGATTGCTGATGGCTGCTGATTCACAAATTACCGCAACGTTTCTACCTGGGCGAATGGGAATGGTATTACACAGTACTTTATTCCCCAAAATCTCAATATATTCCTCGCTTAAACCCAAACGATCGTAAGAGCATTGGTTCCCATCCCAAATTTCAAGTTTGATTACCAAGTCAATGGATTTCAGCTGTTTTACTGCACCAATTCCAAACAATTCTTTTACATTAATAACGCCAATACCTCGCAATTCAATTAGGTAGCGAATAAGTTCCGGGCAAGTGCCCACAAGGGTTTGATCTGCAATTTTTTTAATTTCCACTGCATCATCAGCAATTAAACGGTGCCCTCTTTTTATCAACTCCAAAGCGGTTTCACTCTTCCCGATACCACTGGCACCGGTAATCAGCACCCCTTCACCATAAATGTCAACCAAAACACCATGCATCATGACACGATCCGCCAGTTCCCCACGTAACCACATAATCAGTTCTGCGGCAAGGTCTGTGGTGGTTTTGTTTGTCCTAAAAATAGGGATACCATATTTTCTCCCATAATAGAGCATTTCAGGAAAAACCTCTAAATTTTTGCAAATAATCAGGCATGGAATATGATATTCAAATAATTGACAAATGGCTTCATCCCTTGCTTGGGCATTCAAAGTTTGTAAATACCCATGTTCAACCCTACCAATAATTTGCAATCTATCATTATCAAAACGGTGATAAAACCCTGTAAGCTGTAATGCGGGACGATTGATTTCTTTGCGGGTAATCACTCTTCCTGCAATATCTATTTCAGGTAAAATCGCTTCCAATTGAAATTCTTCTACTATTTTTGTTAGTTTTGCACTGTACATAAAAACCTCCTAAGGCGACAAACTTATACCTACTGCTATCATAACCTAAAAAGGTCAATTTTGCAATTCATCCTGATGGAAAAAGGCATAAACCTGCTCCGCCGAAGGAATGTTCATTTCTGTTACTTCCAAAAGATCTCCCACCTCTGCACGGGCGATATCCTCAATAGATCCAAAATGCCGCATTAAAGCCTTTCTGCGAACTTCGCCGATTCCTTTGATATCCTCTAAAACGGAATGAAGCCCTGCCTCTTGCCTTAGTTTTCGGTGATAGGTGATTGCAAAACGATGAACCTCATCCTGAATTCTTGTAAGAAGTTTAAACCCCTCAGAGGTGTATGGTATTTTGATTTCTTCCCCCTGAAAAAGCAGTCCTCTTGTGCGGTGCTTATCATCCTTTATCATACCGCAAACGGGAATATTCATACCAAAGGACATTAAGACCTCTTCGGCAGCACTTACTTGAATTTTACCACCATCCATAAATATCAAATCTGGCAGACGGGTAAAGCTGCTGGTTTTGCCCTCTGCTTTTTCTTTTAGAGCATGATTCAACCGTCGAGTAATGACCTCTTTCATGGAGGCATAATCATTTGCACCAATTACCGTCTTGATACGAAATTTTCGATAATCACTATTTTTCGATTTACCGTCTTCAAAAACTACCATAGAACCAACGGATTCAAAACCTTGGGTATTGGAAATGTCATATGCCTCAACCCGATGCAATGTCCCTTCGATATCTAAGGCTTGGCGCAGCTCTTCCATCGCCCCTTTTGTTCTCTGTTCTTCCCGCCTAAGCTTCTCGCCAAACTGTTCAAAAATCAACATAGCATTTTTGTGAGCCAGTTCAACCAATTTTTGCTTTTCTCCCTTTATTGGAACGGTAAAAATAACCTTTCCTTCTCTTTTTTCAGAGAAATACTCTGATAGAAGTTCTTTTTCTTCAGGTACTAAGTCCTCTTGCAAAATAATTTCCCGGGGAATATAAGCAGTTCCCGTATAAAATTGCTGTACAAAGGCAGTCAAAATTTCACTACGGCTTTGTTCTTCCGAAGCAGTCATGGTAAAATTCTCTCGCCCTGTCATTTTTCCGTCACGGATAAAGAAAACTTGAACCAAACACTCATGAAAAGCTCGCACCATTGCGATAACATCAGCATCTCCAACAGACATGTTTGCCATTTTTTGCTTTTGTGCTACACTCTGAACAGCACGAATTTTGTCTCTTAATGCGGCAGCTTTCTCGTAATCCATTTTTTCTGCGGCCTCTGCCATTTCAGCTTCCATTTTTTTTCGAATTCCATCATGCTTACCTTCCAAAAAATCCATAGCATCTTTGATAAATTCTTTATACTCGGCGGATGCTATTGCACCACTGCATGGCGCTAGGCATTGACCAATATGATGATTTAAACAAGGACGCTCTTTACCAATCTCTTTCGGAAGATTCTTTTTACATTTTCGAATGGGAAATAGCTTATGCAAAGTTTCCACAGTTTCTTTTACTGCCAAACCATCGGTATAAGGGCCGTAATATTTGGCTTTATCCTTATCCAAACGCCTAGTAATAAAAATACGCGGAAATTCCTCTTGAATGGTCACTTTGATATAGGGATATGTTTTATCATCTTTCAGCATGATATTGTAATAAGGCTCATGCTGCTTAATCAAATTACATTCTAAAATTAATGCTTCCAATTCGGAATCGGTGACAATATATTCAAACTCCACAATTTGAGGTACCATGGCTCTGGTTTTGGCCGTCAGATTTTTGTTGCTCTGAAAATATTGGCGTACTCTATTTTTTAAGTTAATTGCTTTCCCAACATAGATAATTTGGTCCTTATCATTCTTCATGAGATAAACGCCTGGTTTTTGGGGAAGCTTCTTTAATTCTTCGCTGATATCAAACATTTTAACACCTTCTCTGTAGCCTATGTATTTTTTCTATGAATTATAAAAAACTTAGAATACTGCTGAGTTATATTTTATGTTCCATTTTATTGTCGTCATAATTATTTTAATATACTCTTTTTCTTTGCATGTAATGTAACTTTTAAATGAAAAAAGACAAGCCGCAAAGGCTGTTTCTAGCTACCTTCTTCTCGCTTGCTTATTAAAACATTATAAAGGACTTCTTCTAAAATAGAAAGCGTTTTTGTAAATCCTTCGACATTTCATACAGATCTACTATAAATCTCTGTTTTTAATCGATAAATTGAAATTTAAGTATGAATTCTTTTCCATTTTTTTAAGGTACGTTTAATTTATACGCGCTAATATAGTCAAAAAAGATTTGAAAGGATGATGAATGAATGAAACGAGCAATATCAACTTTGGTTTGTTTCACGCTACTGGTTGGAACAACCGGTTGCAATACCACCCAAGGAGCAGAAATTGATACCAACAAATACGCAAATGCCCTTTTTGACAGTAGCCATGTACATACCATAAATATTCAAATAGATAAAGACAGCTGGGCGGATCTACTGGAAAATCCAACGGAGAAGACGAAATATAAATCCACCGTTGTAATTGATGGTAATACAATTGAAAATGTTTCCTTTGCTACAAAAGGAAATTCCTCGCTATCCCAGGTGGCGGGCAGTGAAAGTGACCGTTACAGTTTTAAAATCAATTTCGGTAAATTTGTGGAAGGCCAAACTTATGGGGGATTGGATAAATTAAATTTGCAAAATATTTTTTCTGATCCTACCTATATGAAAGACTATCTGGCGTTTGAGATCATGAAAGAGTCCGGTGTAGCATCTCCGCTTACAAGTTATGTATCTCTTTCCATTAACGGTGAGGTTTACGGCTTGTATCTGGCATTAGAGGATATGAGCAACTCTTTCTTGGAACGGACCTATGGAGCAGATTACGGAGATCTATATAAACCGGAATCCGAAATGTTAGGAAATATGGGGCAACACAATATGAAAAATATGAAGCTCCCCGTGGGTACGGAAATGCCGGAAGGGATGGAACGCCCCGAAAACGATTCGCAAAGACCAGTACCAGCTGATGGAGAAAAAACTACTATGCTCATGGGCGAAGGACAACGTCCAGAAGGAGGCAGGGATATGGGTGGAACGTCAAAAGGCGCTGACCTGGCATATACCGATGATGAATTTTCTAGTTATTCCGATATCTTTGATAATGCCGAAACTGATGCTACAGATGAAGACAAGTCACGCTT
Source organism: Anaerotignum sp. (assembly GCF_031981185.1). GTDB lineage: Bacteria > Bacillota > Clostridia > Lachnospirales > Anaerotignaceae > Chakrabartyella. The sequence goes on from NZ_DALYUL010000007.1 coordinate 24,076, forward strand.
AATTCAAGCATTAAAGCAATTATCAACGGGCGAAAACTTGGAAAAATGTGTAGATATTGATGCCGTGGTTCGTTATTTTGTGGCACACAATTTTGTGTTAAATGGTGATAGTTATACTGGCTCTATGCTACACAACTATTGGCTTTATGAAGACAACGGAAACCTATCCATGCTTCCATGGGACTATAATCTTGCCTTTGGTGGATTCCATATGAAAAACAATAATGATGCAACCAGCATTGTAAATACTGCCATTGATACACCCTTAGACGAACAAAATGTAGGAAACCGACCCATGTGGGATAAGGTAATGGCAAATGAAGAAAATTTAAAGCTATATCATGAATATTTTAATACTTTAATTACTGATTACTTTGAGTCAGGTAAATTTGAGAGTACAGTCAATCGTGTTTCCACAATGATTCGCCCTTATGTGGAAAGTGATCCTACTGCTTGGTATACAGTAGATGAATTTGACACAGCAGTAGATACCATTACCCAATTTTGTCTCCTTCGTGCTCAAAGCATTCGCAGTCAGCTTGATGGCACCCTTGCTTCTACCACGGCAGAACAAGAAACAGCAAATTTGATTGATGCCAGTACAATTGACATCTCCGCCATGGGAAGTCAGGGAAAAGGTAGAGGTGATGAGGGAAAAAGAAATCCGGAAGAAGAAAAATGATAAGCTAATTTTAAATTGAAAAGTTTTGAATAAAGTTTATAAGGCTTGAAATTGTTGAGAACAGCAATTTCAAGCCTTATAATTTAGAAAACCTTCTATGTAGTAACAGCGTTTTCAGAAACACAATCTACACAGAAGGTTTAGATATAAAAGATAACCTATCTTATTGAATTTACAGACAAATATTCTATTACCCATGTAATCAGACACATTGACAAGAGAGAGTGCATTTTATATCATACGAAAGCGTCTTAGAATGCCGATGAGCTTCGTGCCCATAGGCAAGCTTCTCAAATCTTCCTCTGTAACGCCGCCAATTAATAGCATTACCAATCCATATATGCCTACAGCAAACAAAATCGAAATTAGCGTCGCTAAAGTATTGCTTGGGTAGAGCATATTCACAATGTGATATATTGCAAGGGATGCGATTCCCATAACTGTTGAACCGGCAATAGGTTTTAAAAATGTGCCCATCATGTCAAATCTGACTCCGGTAATTCTGGAAAGCATGATTACATCAAATACACCTGCTATAAAATAGCAGCCTGTTGTTGATAAAACTGCTCCCAGTACATTCAGCTGAGGAATTCCAATTAAGACATAGTTTAAAATAATCTTAACAATTGCCCCTAAAACTGCACCAATGACAGGAACTTTAATGTGCCCTATTCCTTGTAATATTCCTGTTGCAGTTTGACATAATGCCAAAAACAGGATAGAAACAGCGCCCACTGTTAAGAGTATACCACCGTCTTTTGCATTGGGAAACAGCAACTGAATAATGGGATCGCCTAAAATGCCAATCCCCACTGCTGCAGGTATGGAAATAATCATGGAAAGACGAAAAGTCAAATTCATCTTTCTGCGAACCTGTTTAAACTCTTTTAATTTCACAGAAGACGCAATGCTGGGCAAAGCCGCAGTAGCCAATGCTGTGGATATAGATACAGGCAAAGTAGTTAAGGTTACATATTTACCAGAAAGTTGACCATATAGATATAAGGCCTTTTCATGGGTATAACCTGTGTTCTCCAAAATATGCATTACCATCTTCATATCAATTAAGTTGGTAATACTAAATACCGCTGTACCGGCAATAATAGGCCAAGCTGTTTTCAAAAGCTGTATTACTGTATCTTTGCGGCTTTCTTCATAGGATTGATGACATCTTCTTACCTTTTTTTTAATTGTGGGTCGAATCAAAAGGTAGCTGAATAAAATCACCAAAAGTCCTGCCACCGCACCAATACCTGTACCCATAGTACCACCGGCTGCACCTAAGGGAATGTTTTTCTGGCCCGCAGGCACACCATAGCTCAAAAATAGATAGGCTAGGTAGACGCTGAAAAAAGCATTAAACACTTGCTCAACAATCTGAGAAATTGCTGTTGGCACCATGGTGTTCATTCCTTGAAAATAACCGCGGAATGCCGACATAATTCCCACAATGAAAATTGTGGGCGAAAGGGTTAAGATACAATAATAGCCTTCAGGCGCATTGGAAAAGCTTGCAACCTCTTGGGCGAAAATAGCAAGTAAAACGGAAAACATAAGACCCAAAACGCCCGAAACAATCAAAGCACTTTGAAATACCTTATGCGCATTTCGGTACTCCTTTAATGCTATTCTTTCCGAAACCATTTTTGATATGGCTGCAGGCAAGCCCGCTGAGGAGAGTATAAGCAAAAAGGTATAAATATAGTAGCCGGAACTGTAAATACCATTTCCCGAATCCCCAATCATATTGGTTAAAGGTACACGGTATACAAAACCTAAAAAGCGTACAAGGATGCTGGCCGTCGCTAAAATGGCGGCCTGCTTGACAAAGGAAGTTTTTCTTTTTACTCTTTCTTCCATATCACACCTCATACTCACTCATTAAAAATTAATTACTGCGTGCTTTCTGCTTTCTGCGAAGGTTATTGTCCAAAATCTTTTTACGCATGCGTAGGTTCAGTGGTGTTACTTCCAACAGCTCGTCCTCACCAATAAATTCCATGCACTGCTCCAAAGACATTTGAATTGCAGGGGTCAGACGCAAGGAATCGTCAGAACCGGAGGAACGTGTATTGGTGAGCTGTTTCTTTTTGCACACATTAATATCCATATCATCAACACGGGCATTTCTTCCCACAATCATTCCTTCGTATACCTTTACACCGGCACCGATAAATAAATTGCCTCTTTCTTGTGCGTTGTATAAACCATAGGTAATTGCTTCGCCGCTTTCAAACGCAACCAAGGAACCTTGAGAACGTATGGGGATTTCCCCTTTATAAGGCTCATATCCCTCAAAAATAGAATTCAGGATGCCATTTCCTTTCGTATCTGTAAGAAATTCATTACGGTAACCAATCAAACCTCTAGCAGGAATAATAAACTCCAAACGTGTATACCCGCCCTTGGAGGGATACATATTTGTCATTTCACCTTTTCTTGAGCCAAGTTTTTCAATTACGTTGCCTACAAATTCCTCAGGAACGTCGATAGTAACGAGTTCCATAGGCTCACACTTCTTTCCGTCTATTTCTTTGAATAAAACCTCAGGCTTGGAAACCTGAAACTCAAAACCTTCACGGCGCAATGTTTCAATCAAAATAGAAAGATGCAGTTCCCCTCTGCCGGAAACACGCATACAATCCATGGATTCGGTATCTTCTACTCTAAGACTAACGTCTGTGTTCAATTCTTTATACAATCTGTCTCTTACCTGACGGGAAGTAACGAACTTGCCATCCTGTCCAGCAAAAGGACTGTCATTAACAGCGAAATTCATAGACAAAGTAGGCTCTGAAATCTTTACAAAAGGCAGTGCCTCTGGCTTTTCGGGAGAACAGATGGTATCACCAATCATAATGTTTTCGATACCACTGATGGCAACAATATTACCAACACTTGCCTCTTTCACTTCGACTCTTTGTAAGCCTTCGAAAAGATATAGTTTTGAAATACGTATTCTTTTCAATGAATCTTCATCATGCATATTTAAAACAACAACCTCATCATTCACATGAATCGTGCCGTTTTCAATTTTGCCGATACCAATACGTCCAACATATTCGCTGTAGTCAATGGTAGAAATTAACGCCTGTAAAGGCGCATCTAATATACCCTTGGGGCCTGGAACATGATTGATGATTGCTTCAAACAAAGGCATCATATCCCCTTCTCTAGCAGAGGAATCTGCGGAAGCATAACCCCCTCTTGCAGAAGCAAAAATAAAGGGAGAGTCTAACTGCTTTTCACTGGCATCCAGCTCCATAAAAAGTTCAAGTACTTCATCCACAACTTCATCGGGACGTGCTTCGGGTCTGTCCACCTTATTCACGCAAACCACAACGGGATGGTCTAACTCAAGAGCTTTACGCAATACGAATTTTGTTTGAGGCATAGGTCCTTCAAAAGCATCAACAACTAAAACAACGCCATCCACCATTTTCAATACACGTTCTACCTCGCCGCCAAAGTCCGCGTGCCCGGGGGTATCAATAATATTGATTTTGGTGTCATGAAAGTTTACGGCAGTATTTTTTGAAAGAATCGTAATTCCTCTTTCTCGTTCAATATCACCACTGTCCATTACACGTTCCTGAACTACTTGGTTTGAACGAAAAATACCGCTCTGGCGTAGTAACTGGTCAACCAGCGTTGTTTTACCATGATCAACATGGGCGATGATTGCCACATTTCTAATATTTTCAATCTTTTGTTCCATAACAAGCTCCAATCGTTTCTAAAATTTAAACATCGTTATATTGTAGCACAGGGTTTGTCGCTATGCAATTATTCTTTGTCAAAAAAAGTAGTTTTTTTTAACTTTTTTCAATTTTAAGGAAATTATGAATTAATAATAGTAAAAGCCCCACCAAGAATTATTCCCAGGGGGGCAGTTGAATACTCTATGTTTTATGGTTTTGGTGCACTTTTGTCAAAAGCTGCAACCACAATCTGCCACAACCATAATATTTAGAGTCAATTTTTCATAGTTTGCATGTGTTCACTTTCTTGCAGATAATAGATGATTAATCTTTTACCATTCAAAATTGTAGGCTTTGCCTTTAGATGCACTTTCATATCGGCGCTTTTTAAATACTTATCTTCCTCATATAGCGCATCTGAATAATCAATATTTTGGAAAGAAAAATCGAAGTTTTGATTCATCTCGCCGAAAATGTCTGAGCAATTGGCACCTATACAGCTTTCCCTTGATTTGTCAATTAATTTGCAAGCCGTATCGTTAATATAGATAATTTCTCCGTTTAATGTATCACATATGAATACACCATCAGAAACTTCATCCAGAAACATAAAGGTCTGTTGCTGCTGCTCTTCATTTAACGGTGCCTTCATGCCTTCGTCGTAAATGAGAAACCGTTTTTTGCGGTTTACCCTAGCATTTAGCAAAGCAATTTCCGCATTATTGTACAGATCTTCGTAATTTGTAGCATGGTCTGGTGAGAAACAAACACCTGCGGAACAAGTAAGGGATAATTTTAAGTTTGCATTATCATATGCAATGGCGTGGCATATTTTTTCCAACTTTTGTTCCAAAATTTCCTGTTCTATACGGGAAGGGATAAATATTGCAAATAAATCCCCATCCATTCTGCTGATAAAGTTGGTTTCTTCAAAAATAGATTCCAACATTTCCCCAACGCCACATAGAACTTTATCCCCCATGCCATATCCTAAAGCAATATTAATAGACTTAAAGTGGTCAATATCGATTAAAATAAATACCCCTGTAAATCCTTGATTGCGGTTGAAAAAGTCTTGAATTCTGATTTTTAATTCCGAACGGTTTAACAGCCCTGACAAAAAATCAACCTCTGCGCGTTTTTTCATTTCTGCAATTGCGTCGTTAAATTGAACCTCTTTTTGAAACTGAGCAGTTTGCATACGGCACAAAGTATTGCTTACTGTGTTATCAAGGGTTTCTGATAAATACGGTTTTAAAATGCAATCCAAAGCTCCAAAAGAAACGGCTTTCGCTACCAATTCCGTTGATGCGTGAATTGTAATCATGGGTATATCAAATTGTTTCGCCAAATAACTGATTTCCTGTAAGTTCTCCGCCATTACGTTTTCAGTAACAGAAAAAATCAAAATGGCTATATTAGATCTCTCTTCCTTTAAGATATCATGCAATTCAGGTAATTCTTTTACTTGTAAAAGAGCATACCTGCGGGCAAAAACCCCCTGAAATCTTTCAAAATCTTCTGAAGTTGGATCGAATATCAACATATATTTATTTTCGATATCAAGTTTTAAAATATTCTCATTGCTGGTTGCAATAAGTTCTGCCTCGGAATCAATCAGGCTCAAATTCACCTCATTGATTAACTCTTCAAAACTATGTAAGGGTAAGGGTTTGGAAAAAAAATACCCCTGCACGCTGTGGCACCCAAGAATTTTCAATAAGTTCACTTGCTCTTCAGTTTCAACCCCTTCGGCAATTACCTTTAGGTTCATCCATTTTGCAAGACTGATAACAAAGCTCATGACGCTTCTTTTATCTCTGAATTTTTCTTGATCCTGTACAAAACGCATATCCAATTTAAGAACATCAATGGGTAGCTCAGAAAGCATATTCAAGGAAGAATATCCACTTCCAAAGTCATCCATTTCGATGGTAAAGCCCAATTCCTTTAACTGTTTAATTCCATTGATAATCTGTTCTGAATTTTCTGTATATGCACTTTCTGTGATTTCGATATAAATATGATTGGGTGTTAAATCGTATTTCTCAAGCAAAGATAATAAAATCCCATCAATATTGGGATTATAAATATCAGCCCTTGACATATTAACGGAAACAGGTATCGCAGGATTCCCTCGATCCATCCAAGAACGAATCCAACGGCAGGACTCTTCCAACACATATAAATCCAACTCGGTAATAAATCCATTATCTTCAAAAATTTTAATAAACCGATTGGGTGGAATCATTCCTTTTTCAGGATGCATCCAACGAACTAGAGCTTCGGCACTACAAATTTTTTCATTCATTAAATCATACTTTGGCTGAAAATAAACAACAAATTCTCTATTGTTTAATGCAGTCTTCATATTTGATAAAATGAATTGTTCGTCTAATAACTTTTGGCGAATATCATCTTTATAAAAAGCCAGATATGAGGCATATCTACCTTTGATTGACTCTAATGCAAGGCAAGCTCTGGCACACATTATGCTAACGGGTAACGTGGGATCATCTATTGTATAAATTCCAAATTTTATTACGCTATGTAAATTTTCGTTAAAACGGTTGATATACTCAACGCAATCAAAAAAATCATTTTCGTTATATTCTTCCCTATGCTCTACAAGAACTGCAAAAATATCCCCACCAATTCTGCCGCAGATACCACCCTTTTGAAACTTATCTCGAATCATAAGGGCTACATATTTTAAAAGGGCATCCCCTTCGCTAAACCCGAACAGCTCGTTGACCAATTTAAACCTCTCGATATCGCAACAGATGATGTCATATCTTTGTTCAGGATTTTGTTTTATTATTTTTTCTGCAAAGCTATAAAAGTGCTTTTTAGAATACAAACCCGTAAGGGTATCTCTCTGAACCAAATCAAGAATATTTGCAGTCTTTTTTAGCAAAACAGTGTTCTCTACCCTACGCTTAATTTCATCAGGGCCACATGCCATCTGAATAAAATCTTGTACGCCATATGAAAGAGCCTTTGCCTTAGCAGCAGCATCCAGAACCTCATTTTGAGAGATGACAACAACAGGAATACTGCGTAAAAAAGCATCTCTGTTTATTTCTGCTAAAAGTTCATACCCATTCATAATGGGCATAACCAAATCAAGCAGTATTACAGAAATGCCTGCATATGAATTCTGCAAAACTTCAAGGGCTGCTTCACCGTTTTCTGCTTCCATTATCTCATATTGAGAGCCTAAAATTAAGGATAGCATTTGTCTATTTACTTTATTATCATCAACAATAAGGACAGTCTTCGTGAAAGACACAGCAATATCCTCCTCAATTTTTTGGGGAAATCTGATTATCATTCTTTTTCTTCATAAATTCTAATTGTAAAAAAGCAATATAACCAATCATTTTTTTCAATTCCTTTACCTTAATTAATAGAAATACCATTTTGAAATCAATATTTTTTGTATTGATAAAACATGAGTTTTCCATTAAATTCTAGCATTATATTCGACAAAAGTCAACCAGTTTCAAGGTTATAATAATTCATCAGCATGCATTAAAAATAGGCATCATAGAAAAAGAATTTGATGAAGTCTTTTGTGAAAAAAATGCTCCAGTTCCCCATGGAACTTCAATTTTTTTCCTTTTACATCTTTCCTTTCTAGGTCTATTTAATATCACTTCCTACGAATTTATTAAAGTTCTCATTTATTATTCGTAGAAAATACACTTGTTTTTGAGTTTTATGGGGCAGAAATTTTCTTTCTTTATCATCTGATAAAATAAAAGTGAAATCAAAATAAAGTAATTTGAAAAAAGAAAAGCCCATACCAAAGGTATGGGCCTTAAATTTAAAATATGTACCGTTGCTTTTGGAATTACTGCAGTAACTGCAATACACCCTGAGGCAACTGGTTAGCCTGAGCAAGCATTGCCTGAGAAGCCTGAGTTAAGATGTTATTCTTTGTGAAGTCCATCATCTCTTTTGCCATGTCAACGTCACGGATACGGCTTTCAGCAGCTGTCATGTTTTCTGTTGTAACACCTAAGTTGTTGATTGTGTGCTCAAGTCTGTTCTGGATCGCACCCAAATCGCCACGAGTTCCGGATACTTTGTCGATAGCTGCTTTGATTTTGTCAATCGCTGCAGAAGCGCTATCCTGATTCGCAACAGAAATACCTTCGATTCCCAAGGATTTTGCGCTCATATCTTCAACGCTTACAGTAACTTTCTGGTAGCTATCGCTGGTATCACCTACCTGCAAAGTTAATCCGCCAGCTCCAACAGCTTTTCCTTCCGTGGAAATACCCAGAGTTTTTGCAAACTCTCCACCGTTTTTATCCTCGAAACTTAGCTTTTTATCTGTTGTATTTTTAAATTCCAAAGCGCCATCGGAGTTTAGTTTTACTTTGATTTTGCCTGCAAGAGCATCATCACCTGTTAAACCATTTGAATTGTCATAGTTTCCTAATGCCGTATCAATTGCACTTTGAAGTGTACTTTCAATAACAGAAACTCCATCACCAGCATTTAGACCAGATAATTCCACTTCTAAGGTCTGATCATCCAATTTCATTGTAAATTTACCATTAACATCTGTTTCAGAAAACTTCAAACTTGTTGTAGGCGCAGCAGATGCAACTTCAGATGTTCCCATTGTTGCCCCCAAAACGCTGCTTGCAGTACCGGTAAAGGAAATCTTAGAATCTCCGTCTTTCTGACCACTTGTAAAAGCAAAGGACTTAATAGCACCATCTGCGCCGCTTGCTTCAACCTTAATTTCGCTGAGGTTTGTACCATTTGTAGCATTGTGTTCTTTAATGGCCTCGTTGATTGTGTTCTGCAAAATAGTTGCTGCAGTTTTGCTTTCTGTTGCAGTAGTAGAAGTATCATCCCATTTTTTATTAAGTGCAGCTTTATCCGTATCACTAAGTTTAGACCAGTCAACTTTAACCTCTGTGCCATCAACATTAATTGTATCCTTTTCAAAGAAATCAATAGTTGCAGCACTAGGGTCAGCAGCAGCTACAGCACCAGTTGTAGCACCTTTGTATGTAACAATAGAAGCACCTGTCAGGCCACCAGCAGCACTGGAACCACCAACAGAACCATCCAACAGCTTAATGCCGTTATAGTTTGTGGATTCGGCAATACGATCAATTTCTGACTTTAAGGATTCAACTTCCTTCTGAAGGTTGTTACGATCTGTTTGGTTGTCATATGTACCGTTGGCAGACTGTGTAGCCAATTCAACCATACGATTCAGCATGGAGTGAACTTCTGTCAAAGCACCTTCAGCTGTCTGAACCAAGGAAATACCATCGTTTGCGTTCTTTGTAGCAGTTTCCAAACCCTTAATCTGTGCTCTCATTTTTTCGGAAATAGCCAAACCAGCAGCATCGTCACCTGCTCTGTTGATTCTGTAACCGGAAGACAATTTCTCAAGGTTTTTGCTTACTGCACTGTTGTTTGCGCCCAACTGTCTGTGGGAGTTTAAAGCTGCGATATTATGTTGAATTCTCATAATGTAAAACCTCCTTGTTTGTTAATGGAATGCATCCGTGCATTCCGTGATTTATTATCCAAGCAAAGCCCGTGCACTGGCTTCGCCTGTTAAATTGGTACTGATATCAATTACCAATGCATATACAACACTTTTTGTTGTACAACTATATTATCGGTAAAATTTTCTACCACTTAATAGTTTTTTCTAAATTTTTTTTATTTTTTTTCGATTTCCTGCAATGCACTTCTATTATAAATTCTTTAAGACGGCTTATTTTATCCACATAAGAAAAAGACCCCACTATCCAAAGGTAATGAGGTCTCTTTCTTCTTAGATATATATCTTGCTAGAAAGCTTGCACAGCTCCATGAAAATTCCGTTTATTCTGCCTTACGATCGGTGAAAAAATTCACTTCAATAAAGTCCAATTATCATCTATACGGCATTTCTAAACTGTTCATTTGTTGCTTTTAATTATTTATCTCTCAACTGCGCATCCAATTCTGTAGACAAACCGCTCAAAATTGCTTGCATTGCAGCAGAAATATCTGCATCTGCCAAGGTTCTCTCGGCACTGCGGAAGGAAATGGAATACGCAACGGATTTATATCCAGCTTCAATTTGAGCACCTTTATAAACATCAAACAGGGTTACCCTTTCCAGATATTCTCCACCGTTTTTCTGAATAATATCGCTGATTTCCTTAACTGTAACATCCTCTTTTACAAGCATAGCGATATCTCTTGTCATGCCGGGGAATTTAGGCAAAGGCTTATAGGTTACATTTCTATCTGCGTAAGCAGTCATCTTTTCCAAATCCAGAACTGCCATGTATGCCTTTGTGCCGATTTCATAATTTTTAGCAACAACGGGGTGCAATTCACCAAAGTAACCTACGGTTTCTCCGTTTATTTTCAAGCATGCAGTTCTACCGGGATGCATCCAAGGAGTTTCCTTTTCGGGCAAATATTCTGCTTTTCCAGCCAAGCCCAAAACATCAACCAAATGCTCCACAATTCCCTTTAAGTCGTAGAAATCCATATTTCCATACATACCAACGGTTAATGTGGGGATTTCGTGAGGCAATTCTGTCAAAGGCAACGCCTTAGGCAAATAAACCCTTGCAACCTCGAATAAGCCTGCCTGTTCGTTACGTCTATTGTAATTGGTGGACAGAGAGTTCAAAATTCCATTGAAGGAAACGGTACGCATAATGCTATAGTCTTCACCCAAAGGATTGGAAATGGTAATGGTTTCTCTCAATTTGCTGTCAGCGGGAATCAAAATCTTGTCGAATACCTTAGGGCTTTCAAAGCTATAGGTCATTGCTTCACAAAGACCATCAGCAATCATAGTATCCTTTACCAAGGAAGTAATGGTTTGCTCATAATTTTTCTTACCAACGGTAGGTGTGCCCGATGCTAAAGTATCGGGGATTTTATCATACCCAAAGAAACGAGCAACTTCTTCTGATAAGTCTGCCTGTGCTTCCAAGTCAGGGCGATAGGTTGGTACAATTACTGTATGCTTCATAGGGTCAACAACCATACCCAAGCGTTCAAAGGTTGCCTGCATTTCCTTCTCAGTAATCTCTGTTCCAAGGAATTTATTAATCCATTCTGGAGAATAGGAAAGCTCCCAAGGCTTACGCTGATTGGGATAGCTGTCCACCATGCCTGGAACAACCTCACCAATACCCAGCATTTCAACCAACTGAACTGCACGGTTTACCGCATCAATTGCCAAATTAGGGTCTAAGCCCTTTTCATATTTGCTGGAAGCATCTGTACGCAAACCAACATTTTTTGCAGTAATACGCACGTTAGGGCCATTGAAATTTGCAGATTCAAATAAAATTGCTTCCGCATCTTCACTAATCATAGAGTTTTCGCCGCCCATAACACCTGCAATGGCAACTGCCTTTTCAGGATCAGAAATCACCAGCATAGATTCATTCAGTGTTCTTTCAACCCCATCAAGCGTTACAATTTTTTCATCGGCTTTTGCATTTCTCACAATGATTTTTCTATCTGCAATACAATCAATATTGAATGCATGCATGGGCTGACCCATTTCCAGCATAACATAATTCGTAATATCTACAATATTATTGATGGGACGAACGCCTGCGGCTCTTAATCTTTTGCGCATCCAGCGTGGAGAAGGTCCAATTTTTACATTCTTTACTGCTCTTGCAATATATCTGGGGCAAAGGTCTGGGTTTTTGATTTCAACGGAAATCATTTCTTCAATTTTGCCTGTTCCCTCTTCTTTAACTGTGATTTCAGGGTATCTGAATTCAGTTTTATAGGTTGCAGCAGTTTCTCTTGCCAAACCTAAAATGCTAAAGCAATCGGGACGGTTGGAGGTAATTTCAAATTCCACAACCACATCTTTGATGTCTAACAATTCTAAGACATCCTTGCCCAATTCAACCGCTTCGGGGAAGATATAGATGCCATGTTCAGGTGCTTCGGGGAAATCATGACGATCACAGCCCAATTCTTCTACAGAGCAAAGCATGCCTTGGGATTCAACTCCACGCAGCGCACCAGTTTTGATTTCTTTTCCTCCGGTAATTACAGAACCATCTAAAGCAACGGGCACGTAATCCCCTACTTTGATATTTTGTGCTCCTGTTACAATGGTCAAATCCTTACCTTGACCTGCATCGATAGTACAGATTTGAAGTTTATCCGCATCAGGGTGCTTTTCAATGGCTTTAATATAGCCAGAAACAACATTTTTAATTTCTCCCGCTAAAGTAGTATAACCCTCTACCTTAGAGCCGCTCATTGTAATATCTTCTACATATTCTTTAATGCCTACGTTTACATCGGCATACTCTTTTAACCAGGACATCGGTAAATCCATGATAATAACTCTCCTTTCAAATAAAAGCTTTTGGGTTCTCTTAGAATTGTTTCAAGAATTTCACGTCGTTTTCAAATAATAAGCGCATATCGGTAATTCCATAGCGCTGCATTGCAACACGCTCAAGACCCATACCGAAAGCAAAACCGCTGTATTCATCGGGGTCAATCCCACTCATTTTTAATACCTTAGGATGCACCATGCCACAGCCCAAAAGCTCGATGTAGCCTTCACCCTTACATACACGACAGCCTTCACCGCCGCAAGCAAAGCAGGTTACGTCCATTTCTGCACTAGGCTCTGTGAATGGGAAATGGTGAGGACGGAAACGCACCTTTGTATCTTCGCCAAACAATTCTTTTGCAAATACAGCCAAAGCGCCCTTTAAGTCACCCATGGTAATGTTTTTATCAATTACAAGTCCTTCTAACTGATGGAAAACAGGAGAATGGGTTGCATCTACCTCGTCAGAACGATAAACTGTACCGGGGGAAATCATACGAATAGGCATTTTACCCTTTTCCATGGTACGAACCTGAATGGGAGAGGTTTGTGTTCTCAATAAAATTCCATTGCCGATATAGAAGGTATCCTGTTCGTCTCTTGCGGGATGGTTTGCAGGAATGTTCAAAGCCTCAAAGTTATAATACTCCTGCTCTACTTCGGGGCCTTCAATGACTTCATAGCCCATTCCCATGAAAATATTTGAAATCTCATCAATTACAATGCTCATAGGATGCTTATGTCCACTGGGTTGAGGTTTCCCAGGCATGGTAACATCAATCTTCTCATTTTCCAAGCGGTGGGTAATTTCAGCCGCTTCCAAGCGCTTCTTCGCTTCCTCCAATTTATTCTCAATGTCCTGTCTTACTTCATTGGCCAGCTGACCAATAATGGGACGTTCTTCTGCGGAAAGCTTTCCCATTTCTTTTAAAATGGCAGTTAATTCACCCTTTTTTCCCAGATATTTCACTTTCATATCTTCAATATCTTTCATTTCCGTTGCTTCATGGAAGGCCGCAATTGCCTTGTCATGGATTAATTTCAACATATCCTTCATAACGCTTCTCCTCTCAATTCTTTTTCCAAATAAAAATAGCCCTCATCCGACAAAGGGACGAAGACTTCCGTGGTACCACCCAAATTCCTGCAAACACAGGCACTCTTATGCGTAACGAGCATGAATCGGATTTTCCTACTATGGTTCAGAAAACCAGCTCCGGTGGGAACTTCTACAAGCTTCTGTGCCAAAAACGCTTTCAGCCGATGACGTTTTCTCTCTGCTGCCTTTTACTTGTATACTTTTCACCTTCATAGCCATTCATTCTTTCAATATCAAAATAATTTTATCACAACAAAATAGAAAGTCAAGGGTAAAATTAGATTACACTTAAATTCTATAAAAAAGAATAGCAAAACTTTTCTCAAATTTTATTGGGTGCTTGAGGGCAAAGCCCTCAAGGCTTTGATAATCTACCCTTGCTTTGAGTTGAATTTTCATATCAAACATTATTATCTTTGAAATTCGTTACTGCATCATAAATTTGTTCGACCACAGACTCAAGGCTACCGTTTCCGTGATATGAAACATAAATCACATCTTCCCCCGCTCTGGCAAACAGCATCTGAATATCCCCTGAATCAACCAAAGTTACTTCATCAAATTCTGTATTTTGCATTTTATGGTATTGCACTATATCATAGGAACCTTTTTCAACTTTATTTTGAAGCATTTCATCAAAAAGTATTTTAGAAAGGAACTGAAACCTCATATTATAATATTCTGTTTCCATTAAAGGAGAAGAGACTCCCGCGTTAGCTTTCTTCATTTTACCCTCTAGTCTTCCCTGCTCCTTAATTTGATAAGCTTGTGGTGATAATTCCGTCCAGTGATGGGAAACATAGCTAATATTATCTCCAACAAAATCTTTGCCATATTCAATTGAAAAATTAGGGGCAATTTCTAAAGCGGTGATGGATATGGTTGGAAGGTTACCATTGTAAGTAAATAAACTCTCATCCCAGTAGACTTTCTTGTTATACTGGGATGCTAAGAACATATAAGCGAGAATGATAATTGGCACTGCCAATGAAAAGTACTGCCTATAAGAAGGCTTATATTTATCATCGTGTTTCATTTTAATTCCCGCTTCCAATTGCTGTTTTAGCTTTTTTATCTTTCTATAATCCCAAAAGGACGAGCAAATAGCATAAAGAAACATTAAAATCATTGGGATTTGTGCAATGTTATATATTGATTTCACCCTATTATAAACAGGGTGTATATGTAACAAGGCGTATAAAGTCACACTGATGCAAGTGAAGGAAAGTATTGCTATATACCAAAACATATATTTTACACGCTTATTCAAACTAGCGAAAGTTTCGCTTTGGGTAATGGGTTCTGTATGAATTTCCATTGCATCCGTTCTAATTGCTTGGTAAATTTGAAAGAAGCAGAAGGTACAGATATATTTCCAACCTTGCGTTTCATAGTACTCACGTATTTCTTCATCTGGTTTTTCACGCTCTTTCTTTACTGGTTCTAACCGATATTTCGTTTTTTCCGGAATACCTTTTTCAAAAGAAGTAATCAATCCAATTTTTTTTATAAAAAAGCCTTTGGATGCCATATGGCTAAGGTACGCTTCTGTTTGAGCTATATCATATATATTTCCGGAAAGAAAATGTGCAGGTATTATTCTTCTTACAGTTTTCATAAAATGTCCCCCTCACTATCAAAAATGCAAGTCTTCAATCGCATAAGTTCGTCTTGATACATACCGTATCCCTTTTCAGTAATGCGATAAATACGTTTTCTTCCCTCCACAGCTGTTTCTTCAAAAATTTTTTCCTCTTCAAAACGAGCCAGAATAGTATATAGTGTGCCCGGACCAATTTTCACTCTACCCTTTGTTCGATGGTTAATAAATTGGGCGACATCTGTACCGCACATTTCCCTTTGTGAAAAGGCCATTAAAATATAATACATACTTTCTGTTAGACCTTCAAAAGCTTTTTTCGCCATGGTATCACCCCTTATAATATCAATAAATGATATTAATTCTTAGTATAATATCGTATAACGATATTTTCAAACAATTTTTACCATTTATTTCCTTGCAAACTGCAAAAATAAAAAAGCAACCGAATGCGGTTGCCATTGTATATCAAAGAGTTTTTATCATTCGAAGGGGGTTGAAAACGAAGGATTATCCGAATGAAATCTAAAGTATAAGAATTCTAAGTAACTGCCATTTATTATCTTTTTGTAGCAGGAACATATCTATTCATTGGAAAGTTGCCTTCATACTATTTAGAATACTCAAACTGGATAAGCGATTGATAAATCTCATCACCAAATTTGGATAAATTCTTATCCTCGAAATCAGATAAGTCCTCATCACTATAGTACTGCACACAAATCACCTTATTATCTACGGAAGCAAAGAATCCTTGATAGTATCCAGAATGACAATAATATGCTTGATCAAATTTTGTATTTTCTATGCTTTCCCATTCTATGTCTTTCATATAATAGAAACTTTTTTTGTATTTCATATAGTCATTTATAAATGGATCCACAAGAAATTGAAAGCGAAGGGTATAGTAGTGCGTATCTAGTTCCATTGACTTTTCTTTCCCTTCTATCTGTCCACTTTCTTCCACCTCATAAATTTCCGGTGCCAATTCAGTCCAACGATATTTAATTATACTATGCCGAATTTCTTCAGATGTATCTTTATCTTCCAACTGCAAATGAGGGTTTGTTTCTATTGTAGACAAGGAAATGCCAGGATGCTTACCTTGATATTCTACCAGAGGCTTTTCCCAGCCAGCAAGGTGGCTATAAAAATAGATAGAAATCATAAATATCCATAATAACATAAATGCAATGTTAGTGAGTACCCGTCTATATTGGGTGGGATATGTATCCTTTTGACTATAGTCACAGCCAAATTTTAGACAATGCCTTATGTTTTTAATATTCTTATACTCTAAAATTACCGCAAAAATCCACATAATCAGCAATATTAAAATGTATAAAATACCGCTGTCCTCTATTGCGTAGTAAGCTGGAAACTCAAACAAAGGGGCATCATATACTATAAAAGACAAAATTAAAAAATAAAGTATGAGGCACAACAAAATATTTCTGTTCTTCTTTTTAGCTTTGATCAAGTTCTCCTTTAAGGCATCAGGTTCAATGGTGAGTTCTTTCGCTTCTTCGCTCTTGGCTTTTAAAATGTAAAGAGAATTATCAATTTTACATATATATTCCCATCCTGCTTCCTCAAATGGGGTGAGTTTTTCTTTATCCAGACTTCCACTGGAACCATCTAGGAACTCTGCGTGATATTTTGCTTTCTCTCCTATCCCTCTTTGAAAAATTCCAAAACCAAATACTTTCTTTAAAAATAATCCTTGCTCCGCCATATACGCCAAATAGTTTTCCAGTTGCGGAAAATCATAAATATTAACAGGTATTTGTCGTAAAACCAAAAAAGCACCTCCTTGCTGCGACAATAAAAATTATATTTAAGAATCCCCTTTCAAGCGTCTCATATGTTCTTTAATTCTTTTTTCCACCCCACTGTCAGATAGTTCATAATAAACTGTTCCTAACAATTCATCAGGCAGGTATTGTTGTTTCACATAATGGCTGGGATAGTTATGAGCATACAAATAACCAATACCATCGCCCATTTCTTTTGAACCACCATAGCTGGCGTCTTTTAGATGGGGTGGTACCGAAGAAATGCGAATGTTTTTTACATCCTCTAAGGCTTTATTGATTCCCATATAGGCTGCGTTACTTTTCGGCGCACAGGCAACATAGGTCACTGCTTGAGCAAGGGGAATCCGTCCTTCTGGCAATCCAATAAAATCAACAGCCTGCATGGCCGCAACGGCAACCTGAAGGGCATGGGGGTCTGCATTCCCCACATCCTCAGAAGCACAAATTATGATCCTTCGGGCAATAAACTTTGGGTCTTCTCCGGCATAAATCATTTTTGCCAAATAATATAAAGCGGCATCAGGGTCGGAACCCCTCATGCTTTTGATGAATGCGGATATGGTATCATAATGGTTATCACCATTCTTATCATAGTTTAAAGCCCTTTTTTGAATGCACTCTTCTGCAACTGGCAATGTAATATGGATTTTACCATCACTCCCTTTGTCGGTAGTCAGTACCGCAAGCTCCAATGCATTTAATGCCGTTCGGGCATCCCCATTGGCAGTGTCTGCAAGAAAAGCCAGTGCATCTGGATCGATCTCCCCTTGATAAGCACCCATTCCTCGCTCAACATCACTTATTGCCCAAAGTAGAAGTTTCTCAATATCCTTTTGCGCTAAGGGCTTTAGCTGAAAAATAATAGAACGGGAAACAAGGGCTTTGTTCACTTCAAAATAGGGATTTTCTGTGGTTGCTCCGATTAATATAATGGTACCATCCTCCACATGGGGTAAAAGGGCATCCTGTTGGGTTTTATTAAAACGATGAATTTCATCAATAAACAATATGGTTTTTGTTCCATACATCCCTTGTCTGTCCTTTGCATCAGATACAACTTCTTTAATATCTTTAATCCCCGCGGTAGTTGCATTGATTTGTCGGAATTCACTTTTCGTTGTGTTTGCAATAATCTTCGCTAGGGTAGTTTTCCCTGTGCCGGGAGGTCCGTAAAAAATAACGGAACTGATTCGGTCCCCTTTGATTGCACGGTATAACAACCTATCCTTTCCCACAATGTGCTCTTGACCCACAAATTCCTCTAGGGTTTTTGGACGCATGCGGGCAGCCAAAGGAGAATCCCCATTTCCTCTTAAGCTTCGGTTATATTCAAAAAGATCCATTTCCTCACCGCCTTATGGTTTTGTCAAAAACAAACAAGCATCTCCAAATGAGAAGAAACGATATTTCTCCTTCACTGCCTCGGCATATACAGTCATGGTTAAATCCTTTCCAACCAAAGCAGAAACCAGCATAATTAATGTGGATTCAGGCAAATGAAAGTTTGTAATCAGGCAATCTACTATTTTAAAGTTATAGCTTGGATAAATAAAAATCTGTGTCCAGCCACTTTTTGCCTGTACTAATCCATTTTCATCCGTAACAGATTCTAAAGTTCTTGTACTGGTTGTTCCAACAGAAAAAATGCGTCCGCCATTTTTCTTTGCTAGATTAATAATATCTGCCTGCTCTTGCTCAACCAAGTAATACTCCGAATGCATTTCATGCTCCAAAATATCTTCGGCTTTTACCGGTCGAAAGGTTCCCAAACCAACATGTAAGGTAACATGGGCAATATGAACTCCCATTTCTTCAATTTCCTTTAAAAGCTCAGGGGTAAAATGCAGGCCTGCCGTAGGTGCAGCAGCAGAACCTTCATGCTTGGCATAAACGGTTTGGTAGCGCTCTTTGTCCTCCAAGCGGTGAGTAATATAAGGTGGCAGCGGCATTTCTCCCAATTCATCCAAAATTGCTTCAAAAACACCTTCATAGGAAAAACGAATGATTCGATTTCCACCTTCAATGACCTCTAAAACCTCAGCAATCAGTTTGCCATTGCCAAAGGAGATTTTGTCTCCCGGCTTAGCTTTTTTTCCGGGTCGAACCAATACCTCCCACGTATCCAAATCTTTTCTTGTTAAAAGGAGAATCTCCATCACTGCTCCAGTGCCAACCCGCTCTCCATATAGGCGCGCAGGTAACACACGGGTGTCATTAATAACCAAGCAATCCCCTTTACGCAAATATTCTTTGATATCTCTAAAATGTTTGTGATGCCATGTCCCAGTATCTTTCTCAACAACCAATAGTCTGGAAGAAGCTCTATCCTCTAATGGTTCCTGCGCAATTAATTCTTCGGGTAAATCATAATAAAAATCACTTGTTTTCATGTTAAACTCCTAAATTCATTATTTTCTGATAGTAATATTATATTTTTATGCTCACTTATCTTAAGGCATAGTATTCCATTTTATACCTTTCCCTTTAAAACAAAAGGAACAGATAAGTTTATTATAATAGGCAATAAACTTATCTGTTTTAAATTTTTTCTAAAAAAGTTTGAAGTTATGCCACTGCTAAGTTTACTTCTCTTTTTCCCAGACTTCAATATGTTTTAAAACTTTTTGCCATAAATTATTTTTCCCACAACCCAATAATACCTCTTCAATATGCTCTTTGTCACAGGGAATCTTTCTTGCTGTGCCGCCGCAACGCAAGCCTTCATCAAGAAAAATCCAAAATTCATTATCCTTCGGTTCTTCTGTTAGACCTCTATCGGTAAAATAGACTTTGTTTTCACTATCATCTGCAAAACCATGCTGTTGCAATAAGAATTCTCTTAATTCCATGCTTATCCCTCGATTGTAATGCCTGTATAATAGTATTTCAATATTTCGTCATATTTATAACCCAACTTTGCCATAGCCTGCGCGCCTTTTTGGCTTAATCCCACGCCATGCCCTCTGCCGATTCCTTCAATGATAAAACGGCCACTATTGTCAACTGTACTGATGTCCACAGAATAAATTTCGTAATCCGAAGATTGGGATACATATGATCCAGCGGTACTCCCTCCAGAAATGGAGATGTTTCTTCCATTCATTGCGGATAAGGAGCCTTCGGTATTGGCGACAATACCATTTTTTGCAGCAACTTCTGCCAAGGTACCGCTACCTGTATTTGAAGTTTTGTTACCGCTTACGCTTCGCTTACCATTTTCGCCATATATACCAATTTCGCCACCCTTACCATTTATTGTAAACATTTTCCCTGGAAGACTGCCGCTGGAAGCTGCGGAAAAATAGGTTCGAATGCCTTCCTTGGTAAGTGTTTTTGAACCTCTAGAACCTACAATCTTCATTTCCTGCACTCTTCCACCCGTGGAAAGCTTTGTAATCACAATATCCTCAGCACTACCAATATTCTCACCCTTTGCCGAAAGCAGTGCATCTAAGTCGTTTAGAGTTAAGGTAACTTTCCAAGAGTTATCTCCATCCTCTGCTATCTCAGGTACCGCCCTCAAATATGGCAATGGATTGGCCCAAACATTTTCGCTATTTTCAGTATAACCCCCTGTGGAAGCACTGAAATATGCCTCAATAGGACTTCCGTTGTAAACAGCAATCTCTCCTGACGTTGCATTTACAGCCTGAGTGCTTCTAGCTGACTCACCACTATATCCATTGTAAACCTGACAACTTATTGTATCATTAAATTCATAACCTAAGCTACGATAAGCGCTAATCTTCATCATCGCATAAGTTCTAGCAGAGATTGTCTGAGCCTTTAAAGCCTCCATTTCATAAGAAGCGGGCATCTCGGCAGGAACAACCCCATATAGATACATGTCCAAATCCACTATGTTTACCGCTGTCATCGTTCCACCATGCATGACAAATGTAAGCATGCCCCTGTAGCTCTTGCCATTTATGCTAAAGGTATCCTGCTCTCCTGTTCCCATAAATGCAGGGTTTATATCCGTGGGGAAAAGAAAAGATGTTTGACTTCCATCTAAACGTATGCCTGTAAAATTCACTCTAGTTGCACTGTATCGACTGGCAGATTCCACCTCAGAAACAGAACTGCTAGAAACATAAACCGTCCATACGTCATTCCCCAGATAGGCCAAGTATGCCTGTTGACCTAAGCGTGACAAAATGTCTGCTAAATCAGAAGCATTCCCTTGACTCATTTCTTCCTCAATTGCAACATATTCACCGGAGGCAATGTTAGCGGTAAAACCTGTGCTTGAGGAAATTGATCCCTCTTCCCTGAATGAGCCATTTTTTTCTGTTCCAATCAATAACTCTCTTCCACCGATTGAGGCAGTGGCTTTGTTTTTGCAGATACTTTCCAGCCCGATTCGTACAACCTGAGGTACATCATAAGCAAAAGCAACTTGAGACATGGTCGATAGCCCAATTGTCAAAGTCAATGCCGCTGTAATCAGTTTTTTAAAATTCCTATTCATGGCAAGTTCCTCCGTATACCATCTGTATTATTTCAGAATAAAATCTTTTTTCAGTATACCAAAATGTAGTTGTTTTCGATAGAGTAATTCTCAACAAAAACACTACAGTTTTTCCAATTTTTTTACCAATTATTGGATCATATATAAAAAGTATTTTTTATCTTTCCTTCAAAGACAAGGTAAAGCAGCCGATCAAATCAGAAAGAGTTTTTACAGTATCTTACAACAAGAACAACGGGAACTGCAACCCAAACGAACGCAGGATATTGAGTTATAAAAACAGGGTAGCAGGATAAGTTTTTCTCCTATCTTGCTACCCTGTTTTTATTTTAGTGAACCTTATACTTTACCCAAGACAAAGTTGGCTACGTAAAACAGCAAGAACGTATGTGCAGGATAAAAAACGTAGAAAAAGTATTTCATACCATATCCCTTTTCATTATTGTAGCGCAACATGAGAGGTAAAGCTGCTATCATCAGCCACTGTATGGGTATCCCGAGTTCACCATAGACCACCTCATTGCTGAATTGCGCAATAGAGAAAATGACATACATGACGCAGAACAAGCTCTTTTTTTCCTTGAGGAAGTACATCAGAATGCCCAGTGCGATAAATTCAAAACCATATTCATTTAGGAAAATATTGGGGATAATGCCGGCTATCGTATCACCACTCAATCCAGGCATAAAGGGAAAAACGGTGTGCAATATTATCTCAGCATAGAAGTATAGAATTTGTACAGCGAATATGGCTCCAAGCATGATGCCGCCTTTTGTGCGGTCTTTTTGAAAAATTTCAATTGTACTGATAAGCAACCCTACCCAAAACATATTTAGAAAGATATTGTGATTGCCATACCCAAATCCATTGGTGGGCAAATAATAGTCAATGGCATATGCAAATCCTGTCATAAACAAGCTACACAGGTAGAGCCGTAGCAGATAGATTTTTCGATTTTTCGTATAGTGATAACCCCAGACCATGCAGAACAGGAACAACGGATACGCAACCCTCCCAATACATGTGAGTATTAAAGGCGCTCCTACAGATGGAGAAAAGAAATATAGATAGATGTGGTCAAGTAGCATAAATAACACGGCTAGCATTTTTAATGTAAAGGTGTTCAAACCTCTATTTTCTCCTAATATCATTTTTGCATTTTCTCCTTTTCATACAACGTAAACTATATAATTGATTATAGCAGGACTTGTTTATCTTTACTAGCAAAAATGTTATGGCCGTTCTACCTATCTGGTGTGGCGGTCGGCGTTAGGTTTTGCGGTGGCTGAGCCCCACGCCCCCAGACCTAAAAATCACGTACATATTTTTAATATAATGATGGTCCATTTTCTGCTATAACTTCCCTGTTTTATTGTTATTTTTCATCATTGACAGCAGTTGAAATATAGATTTTGGCTACCTACTCCATTTAGTCTAATTACTTTTTTTTATTTAATTAGGAACTAAAATAAGTGCCTGCATGGTCATATTTCTATTCACACACAGACACTTATTCAAATGTCCAAAATAATATTCAATGGTCTTTTCAATAGTTGTTTTTAATAACTTATCGTACCCCCATCTGTACCCCACTTTCGCACAAAACGGTACTGTTTTGCGATACTTTACGATACTTATCCAATCATGTGAATATCCTTAAACCCTTTAATACACTGTATCATCTATTAATTTTCGTAATATCATAGGGAGTCGTCTGATAGACGTAGTAGGAATATCATAGTAAAGGGTTGATGTTATCTAAAGCACCTATTTCTTAGGGTTTTTAGCGGTTACATACTCCGATTTAAATGGGAGTACCCCATTTTTACCCCACTTTAGAAATATCAATTACTTTGTTTTCATTATTTTTTTCTTTTACGAATCTTGCTTCTACAATGCTGTCTCCGCTCGCAAAAACTGCATCCAATATATTTTCTAATTTCTGCATGTCTTCTTGTTTTTGATTTCCTAAAACATGTGTATATAAATCCATGGTCATTTGTAAGGTCGCATGACCTAGAAACTGTTGTACTGTTTTAGGTGGAACGTCTGCCTCGAAACATCTTGTCGCAAATGAATGTCTAAAACAATGTGGAGAGAAGTATTCAAACTGCTCCAATTCATCCCTGCAAAGATTTATTTCTTCCAATACTCTTTTGAGTGCATCAATCATTATTTGGTCATTAATAGGTGTCCCAAACTTTGTTACAAACAATAGATTTTCATAGCCTTGTAGCGGTTTAGCAGATTTTTTAGCCATTACATTATTTCTCTGTATGAATTGTTTCTTCAATGCCAATTCACATTGTTTGGTAATTGGAACAGTCCTATTACTCGTTTTTGTTTTAGGTGGATTGGTGTGAAAATTTTTTCCACTATCACCTTCTAATTTTTGATACAGGAGAGTCTTATTAACGGTTATTTCCTTTTTATTGAGGTCAATATCATCCCATGTTAAAGCGCATAATTCTCCTTGTCTCAAACCTGTCGAAATTGCCACAACAAAAAGGTTATCATAAAATGTGCCTTTACAGCATTCAAAGAATTCTGTTTGCTCTTCTCTTGTTAGAACCCTCATATCTTTCTTTTCATCTCTCACTAACTTGATACCCTTGCAAGGATTCTTAATCACATAGTTATCAATCATGGCTTTATCGAATATATCCAAAAGCATGATTCTAACTTTATTCTGTGTTTCATACTTATATCCCTTTTTATCAAGGTCTTTAAGCAATGATTTGACATTTAACTGAGTAATCTCTTTTAGCTTTTTTCTACCTAATGTTGGCTTAATATGTTTTTCGAATATCTGCATATAATGCATTTTCGTGTTATTGCGAATAACTTTGTATTTATGTATTTCCATCCAGCTTTCGAACCATGTTGTTAATGTAATTGAATTATCCACAACATTGTTTCCTTGGGCATCATCATACACAGCGGTATTTAATTTCCGTTTTAAATCAGAAAGGTTTCTATCATACAACTCTTGTCTTTTCCCGAATCTATCAACATATCTAGCTGAATACATCCCATTAGGTTTTTGTCTAAGTCCTGCTCCTAATTCTTTTCCTTTAAGGTCTTTTCCCATTTGCTACCTCCCTTTACTAGTAATAAAGAAAAGACCACTAAATAATAAGTTAATCTTATTATAAAATGGTCATATTTTCAAGCCTTAATATTTATCACATTGTTCTAATAACCAACTATCGAGTCTTTCTTTATGAGCATACCATTTAGCTCCAATTTTCAATGAAAATCCATTTCTTGGCAATTTTAATAATTCTCTTGCTTTTGTTTCTCCAATACCTAAATAAGCACATAATTCATTGATTTGCAATAATGTTTTATCATTCATTACTTTTTCTATATGTGTCACAACCTTTCTTAAATCAAAATGCTGTTGTACGTGGTTATAAAACAAAAAGCACCTACTGGTTAGGTAGATGCTTTGAATACTATTATTTAACTATTTTTAACCTATCTTTCGCTATTATCTTAGAATATCCATTGCCCAGTTCAATTATTTCTGAATTGTTTCTGTAGTCGATACACTTTGATTTTACCATTCTGCTGTGTAAATCATTTTCCTGATGTTGATTTGAAATGTATTCACGAGTTTGCCGCTTTGAGGAAATAGTTACTCTCTTCATAGCAATTCCACCTTTCTTAATCAATCCCTCCTACAATCTCACTTAATTTTTTATCTAAATCACCATGTTCAGAGCTATAATCCAAGCAATATCCCTTCACTTTAGTAGCTTTACCAGTACTAAGTTTTTTTCTTAAACACTCAATATGATTAATTTTAGTATTTACATTAATGTCGTATCTATATTCCTCAGTGATTTTGGTGTAGGGAGTATTATTGTCTCCTGTGTAAATCCAATCCAAACTACAATCAATTGTACTTAAGTCATTCATCAATTCTATAGTATTTTGATATCTCTTAGTATGGTCAACTTCTAAAGCTTTTAACACTATTTTTTGTAGTTTTTTAGGAATGTGTGGCAAAAAGTTCTTCCGATCAGGGAATTTCCCTTTTAAAACTGCTATTCGTAAAGAATCCTGATTTGTAATCCCTTGTTTTCTTAAGGTGTTTTGCAATATATCTATACCATTACATAACCTATATATTGTTAACCCGATCTGATAGATATCCGATTGGACATCTCTTCCAGAATGCTGATACCATTCTGGGTCTGCATGTACTAAATATGTATTTGGTTGATCAGCAATTCCATTTTCATCTAAATATTTCGATAACCCAAAATCAGTAAGTAATGCTCTTCCTGTAGTATCAATTAAAATATTTGTTGGTTTTATATCAAGATGCACTAATCTTTTAGAATGTATATAACTAATACCACTTAATAAATCTAAAGAATATTTAATAATTTCTCTTACTGTCAAATAACGATGCTTAGCTAAAGTATTCAACGATCCCTTACTATAATATGGCATTGCAAGATAAATGTTGTCTTTGTCTTGTGACGCATATTGAATTTCTACAATGTTAGGATGTTTACAGTTATATAGCATTTTTGACTCGAGAAAATACTCTTCCGACTTGAATTTCTTTTTATCCAATTGTTTAATTACCAATTCTACACCTAATTGATCATCTTTTGCCAGAAAAACATGAGAATTTTTACCTTCTAAACTACCTATTTCTCCTGTTTTTGTAAACTTAATAAAACTTATAGTATCACTCACCAGTAACACCTACTTCCATTGCAGCTAATGCCACTATTACAGCATCCTTATATTCTGCACTTACTTTCTTATTATCATCAGTTTTATAGTTGTCTATATCAACTACTGCCTTTAACATCTCTTGAGCATTACCTTTTTTTACTTTTAGCACAGAAGCAATATTAGATGTCACACCTAGAAAATATTTCCTAATAGTGCTATTTGAAAACAATTCCATTAATCCTCCTTCTACATTAAATCTAAAAATCAAGGCATTGTTTATGGATCCTCTAGCATTACCTTCAATTAGCTTAATGCCCGCATAACAAATTTGATATTGTGATATTATTGTACTAATTGTATTTCTAATATAACTGAGTTGACTTGGAAGATCAATAGATACAGGTATTTTTAATTTTGATATGCTAATAATTTCGAATTCTTCTTCTAGATTGGCTACTATCGAATAATATATCTCAGTTGGCGTCACTCTAAAGCCAATAGCTTTTTCATTCATTTTTATCCCACCTTACACACTTCGCGCTTAATTATAATATTTTGATTTATTTACATATTATAACATTTTCATCTGCAAGTTAAAATACTTTTAATGGGATTTAGAAAAATATTTTTGTTTGACTAAAGTTATTCTTAAGAATTTAGAATCTACCATTACGCACTTTGTTTAATCTTTTCATGCGTAGTCCTGACTTTCTCTCCCATCGTATAACCATAATAACCCAATCTATACATGATTATTTCATTATACGACAGGGGGTTTTATTTTAATAATATATTTTTCTTATCTATTGTACCCACTTGTTGATTTTTGAGCTATATATTGTGGCAATGTAAGAATTGCCTCTTGAATTTGTTTCACTTCCTGAATATCAGAAAAGTTTACATTTTCAATATGAATAGGTTGTAATGGATGTGTTTCTTTCCCTTGATTTCCATTAACACTATAATCGCTCATAATCCCTGTAGGTACATTGAAATTGTTTGGTAAATACCCAGTATAATTCCCCAAGTTGGAAGATAAACTCGAAAACAACGATTGATTATAAGACGACATCTGATTGAGTCTATCTACAATATTACTCTGCTGTTCTTTTGTTAAAACAAGTTCTCCGCTTTGTCCAATTATAACTTCTTCATCTGATTTAAGCTTCTGGTTTGAAAGCTCAAATAATGCTTTAGATTTATCAGAGGTATCTCCAATAATCCCGCCAGAGTGGTGTTTAGTCAAACTACCAATAACTTTACCAATCCCGCCAATAACCTTACCAATTACTTTGCCAATACCGCTACCAGAACTGCCGCTACTTGAGCTACTGCTCGAATCATCATCGTCAGAACTAGATTCTTTTGCGGTTGCTACGGTTTCTGCCGCACTAACTATTTTATCTGTAGAAGTAATCAGCGTATCATTTAATGTTTCAATGTTATCGCTATTTGTATCAACAGAAGAACTGTTATCAGACAGTTTTGTACTATTGGTATCAACATAAGTGCTATTGCTTTTTACATTTGTTGAGTTATCTTTTACTTCTTCGGTATTGGACTTTTGTCTACTAGATGAAGTTTTTAAATTGGTATTGTTTTCTTCTAATGTGCAAGTGTTATTAGATGTACTACCTGTTAATAAATCAAATACTCCCGTAACTTTACTAACGATTTTGTCCCAAAAACTATTTGATGATTTCTGCTTTGATTCGGATGCAGGAGTTGGAGTGCTTTCCTTATTGGCTGCGTCTGTAACTTCTATTCCAAATGCTCCACCAATAGCTTTCGTCATATCTTCAAATGACTTTATTATTCTGGTAAACTCGGTGTCAAGATGATTAGCTAATTCAGTAGTAATTGTTTCTATGTCTTTAGTCTTTTCATTGATTGATTTTTCTACATCGATATAATCATCCTTAAAATCAGTGAGCACACTAGTATCTTGACCAATGATTTTACTCTTCCAATTTGAACCAAGTAACATCGCTGCTTTTTGTTTATTCTCTTGCTCTTCAACAGCATTTGCTACTTCTTCCCATTTGTTTTTATATTCTTGTAGACTATCAATTTCATCTTGCAAAGCTTTTTGTTTGTCTTTTAATTTTTGCTCTGACTTATAATCCTTAATAGCATTCTGAGCATCGTTTACTGCTGTCTGATCGACTTCATATTCAAATCCACGATTCTCTCTGTAAATATAAGCAGTCTTTTGAGAACGAGCTTTTTCTGCATTAGCTTCTAATTCTTGAAGTTTAAGTTTTCTTTCTCGCTCATCATTAGCTTCAGATAAGGCATCTTTTTCCTTTTGAAGCTTACTAATTTCATCGTCTATCACACTTGTAATAGCAGATAGGGTAGAGTCTCTATCAGATTTTTGTTGCTCTAATAATTTCTTTTCACTTTCAAGTTGTTGCTTTTGTAATTCAAGAACTTTGTCATAATAAGTTTTCCAAGCGTTTTCTAAATCACGAATTTCTTCAATATTAGTAGCATAATCCTCATCAATTAATACCTGTCTTCTTTGCAAGGCTTTTCTTTGCATATTTTCACGAATAGCAATTTGTTGAGCCTCAGTACCACTAACAGAAGATAACAGCTCTAATAAGTGTTCTTGACTATCTACTTCTTTATTATAAATTTCTTCGTTGAGATCTTTAATTTCATCTTTGTATTTAGATAAGTTATAGTAACTATCCCACCAAGACGTAGATGATTTTTTATTTTCCTCATTTAAAGATTGAGTAGACTTGATTAACTCTTCGTATTCTTTGATTAAGTCATTTGTCTTTTCTTGATTCTTACCCTTTAGGTCGTTTAAATGCTCTAAATTGCTAATTTCTAAGTTATTTGAATCGGGATTGTAACTAACATCAAATCCTTGCTGTTGAAGAAGTTTAACATTATTACCAATCTCTTTATCTCTTGCATTGTTGAGATTGTGTAATGCCGATTGCTCCTTTTGTGTGAGAGCAATTCTTTGTTGAAGTAGGGCAATTTTATCTCTTTCGCTATCTGTATTGTCATATTTCTTTTCATTGGCAGAAATGTCGGATTGAATCTTATCTAATTCAGCTTGTAGTTTAGCATACGCATCAATTTCAGCTTTATAAGCTTCAACTTCTTTAGATGATTTAGATGTAGATGATTTAGATGGTGGTGCTTTATAATTAACCTTAATGTCCATAGCACTACTAATGGCGTCTTGCACTTCTTGTTTAGCTGCATTTGCAACATCCGACATTCCAGACCAAGCGTACGAATTTTCTCCCTGTGCTTCTGCTTTCTTAGCTTCATTGAGCATTTTAAGAGCAACAATACTTCCACCAAGTTTTTCAGTAAACTTAATTATATTTTCAATGTCACCATCAAAATTTAAGGCTGTTCCATTAGCTGTCATTTTAGCTAATTGCAAAGCGTCAATCATACTAGTTGTGATTTCAACTACACCATTTTCTTGCAAGAATGATCTTATTTCATCTTCTGTTACATCAACCAAATCTTTTCCTGCTAGAAAAGCCTCTATCTTGCTTTTTGCTAAAGCACTTGAAGCTATAGCACTTGCATTAGCTACGCCTTTTTGTTCCAACATTGCAACAGTTGCGTTATATGTTTCATCTGTAATATTCTTTAAAACATCCTGACCATAGAACCATTCAGTAGCTAAATCATTAAATGCCTTTTGACAAGCTTCAATATCAGTAGGGGAATTGGCTATTGTTTCAATGAAAGTATTATAAGCACCTTCATATTGACCAAATGTGGCTACAAAATTTTCGTTTATTAAGCTACCAAAATCAAGGTCACCTTTGTCTTTTATATCATTGTAAATTGCAGATATTTTTTCAAAGCCATCAGATAAACTTTCAATGCCAGAGATAGTCATGGACATTGTGATTGGTTCTTTTGCGTCTTCTTTAAGTTCATTTACTTCTTTGAGCTTCTCATTTAGCTCATCCCATGTTAAGTCTCCAATATTTCTTATAGAATAAGCAATTTCAAGTTGTTTGTTAGATAGGGATGAAACTTTGTCTTTATCAAAAAGCTTGTTTAAAGAATCAATGTTCGCTACTTCTGGTTCATGATTGAAGTAGCCATCCAATCTATTTTTAATAGACTGTACTCTATTATACATGTCCTCATAACCAGCAATAACTTTGCCAGTGGAATCTACTAAGCCCTCCGAATCTGTTTCAATACCTGTATATGTATCAGAAATTACTTTTTCAGTATTAGTAATAGTATCAGCAATTCCATCAACATTAGAATTCAACCGTTTCCATGTACTATCATTAACTAATTCTTCATTTGTGCCTGAGAAGGCATTTTCGTAATCATAGAGGGCTTGTTTTGCTCTATCTAAGGCTTCACGCTGTTGCTCTGCAAAATCAATATTCTCGCCAACATAGTCTAGCCTATCCACTTTGACAGCGGTTTGAGAACCGCTCCCATAAGTATTAGCTTGAGAAATACTATTTTCAGATTTCTTACCTAATGCATTAGAAGCATCAGTTGCAGCTTCTTTCCCTGCTACATCAGCAAGTGCTTGTTTGATCCGAAGTTCACGCTCAAGTTCATCATTTGTAGATACCAGGCGATCATATTCTTCTTTTTTTACAATAGATAGATTATCATATCCAATAGCATTCAGCTCTTTCAATCTATCAGATGTAGTTTTAATTTCCTCATTAATACTTGAAATCTCTGAAGTTAACTCACTGAAGGCTTGTTTTGATTCATTGGCTTTTTCAGCGTTTTCTTTCATCTTACTGGAAACAACACCAACAAGCATACTTAATGCCATAATTGAGATACCAATAGGATTACTTAGAAATACAGCCTTTAGTGTCATACCAAATCCACTTACCGCTGCTGTCAGACTGAATGTACTTGTAGTCGCTGCTACATTAGCTACTGCTTGTGCATTAGTGGATTGAGTTAAACCCATTTGTGCCAATTTAGCTTGTGCTTGCACTTTAGTAAGACCAGTCGTGCGTAAAATTGCTATACGGTCTACATCATTTAAAGCTTTACTTGCCAATACCTGCCTTAGTTGTGTTTCCGAAAGATTGAGAGATACATTTTTCAATACATTTAATGCATTCTTATATTCAGTTGTATTTTTTGTCATTACAGACATATCTCTAACTGTATTTAAAGCAAAACCAAAATTACTTGCTCTGATAGCAGAATTATGAAAAGCAGCGGATAACATAGTAATTGCTTTTACAGCTCCTATTGCTACAATACCCTTTAAAGAACTTTCCACTAATCCAAGATTGTTGGCAAAATCTAATGATGCAGTCCCACAATTAAGTAATCCCTTAACTGTTTCACCATCAATTACTGATTGGTATGTCTCCGTCATACTAGCCTTGAATCTATTTAATGCCGCCTCACTAGACTGCAAGTATGTTTCATATTCCTTTTGTGCGGAACCGCTGGAATTTAAACTATTCTTATAAATCTCTTGCGCCTCTGCCATATTATTGAGAGTTGCACTAATACCTGAAGCCCTATGCGTACCTGCAATAAGATTAAGCAATGCGGATTGGTCAACATCACTCATATCCTTATATACTTTACCAATATCTACATATATATCGTATATGCTCCGAAATGTCTTCTCATCATCTTCAAGGATATTAACCCCACCAGAATCGTTCACATTAGTTAGTGCTTGAATTTTTTCTGCTAATTTAGAAGTAGATGTTATTACACCATCTGTTTCTTCGCCCATTGCCTCTAATTCAGCCGTTGCGCCCCGAATTCTTAGGGCTGAGGTGCGTAAGCCTAATGATAAACTGTCTGCATCTTGGAATTGCCTATTGCCCGCAGCAAGCAAAGCGATGAACTCATTTACATCAGTATTGGCATCAGCAAAAACGCTACCTACTGCCTGTACACCTTTAGCAATCTCCGCAGTTGTAATACTTGCCGTATTACCTATCTCATTGTATTTGTCAATTAAAGCATCTGCTTTATCAACTACATCCGTAAATCCATCTATGTCATCATAAGCTTGTACACCAGAGATGATTGCCTTTGCAGAATCGGATGCAGTCATATCACCAACATTTGATAAAATAGTAGATTTTTCCGTAAGTTGGTTACTTTTCGATAAATCATATCCCGATTTAGAAAATTCAGTAGCTCCCTCAATAAGTTCTTTTTGAGAAGTTGCTAATTCTTTTGCTTTTTTATTACACATATCAAGATATTCTGGATAATCACTTCTGCTCAATTCATCCTGAACCTTGTTAAGGTTGGTATAAGCCTTATCCAAGGCTAATGCTTCTGTCCACGCATTTCTAAGTTGGCGTATACCAGCCATAATTAAACCATAACTACCGAATAATTCGCCAGCTCTACGTACTCCCCTTTTTAGTGTGTCTGTTAAATTAAGACCCGCTAAACCAGTTGCTTTTAGCTCAGAGCGTAACGCAGATAGCTGAAGTCTAACCCCCCTCAGCTCTTTAGAGGTATTGGCAAACTTTGCACTATCAAGGAGAGCATTATATTTTGATGTTACATCGACATCTTTAAACATGGCACTATTGGTTTTCGCAAGAACCTTAATATCATTTATTAACTTTTCCTTTTTAATTTCTAAATTAATTTTCATCGGTTTTGCTTGCTTCTGCGCTTGCTGAGTTGCAAGTTGTACATCTTTATTTACATTTTTTGAATCTACTTTTAATTTTAGTCCCGTTGATGCATTTAAACTTGATAAGTCTTTGGCAATTTGGGCTTTTGTCTTTGATTTTAGCAAAGTACCAATTAGGGGAACTTTAATTCCCCCTAAATTCTGTGCATCGTTTTTTATTTGTTCCTTACTTTTACGCATATTGAGAGACGCTATGATCTTCATTACAAAATTATTTTGTGACATTTATTTAAATTTCTCCTTTACAATTTATTTGCACCAACTAATTAAGTTTAGTAAAAACTTCTTCAATCCCATTTTCTCAAATACTATATTTAGCTCTGGTGATTTTTCCGCTTCCTCTGCAACCCTAGTGTAACTAGCTTTTAGAACTTCACACGCATTCTGATCATTTTTTAATATCTCGTAAAGAAATTGTCCTTTGTCAATATCCTTCATCTTATCGAATTTTTTAACCAGCTCCAAAGACTCATACTTTGGATGCATTAATTCGTCTCCTAATAAGCGAATCGCAGAAACCGTAAGTTTATGCTTCTCAATTGCCGCCTCGTAGCAATTTACATATTCATCAGCCAGATTCTCATTGACCATATGTGCAATCTCTGAAAGCTTTAATTCCCCTAATACCTCTATGTATTTATCATCCAAGTTATTTATTGCATCAAATACCTCTTTTTCTGTGAATTTCTGTACCTCAAGCTCTTTTGTTGTTTCCATGTTTTTTATCCTCCTTAAAATTTTTCTTGACTTTTCCTTTTGTTTGTTTTATGATTTAATTGTATATTTTACAATTTTTTAATTAAAACTGTTATATAGCCATAATTCCGATTCTTCACCTAGCATTTTTTTCAATTTTTCTATTTGTTTTAATTCATCAATATTTGATGTTTTATAATATGCTTTATTAATTAACTTAACTAAAAACTCTTTTGTAGAATCTTCTAACATAATTTGATTTTTTCCCAAATAATGCCCTCCTCTCTATTCTTTTAAAATCTCACTAATCCTTTTAATACTATTTCCATTCAGAAATTCATGAACTTTTTTCAATTTTTCATTAGGCAATTCCTTCTTCCCGTGTATCCATTTACTACATGATGTATATTCCACGTTAATATACTTACTGAAATGTTTCAGCGTAACCCCATTCTCTTTTAAATATTTACATACCACTTCATTTAAAGTTTCCATCACACATATTTTTCCCCTTTCATATTTTCAGTTTTGTCAAATTTGCATATAAATAAAGGTTGTCAAACTTTATTGCTAAAAATAACAACTTTTTTTGCAAATTTCACTTCCTTCCCTATATAGAAACTCACATAAAAAAAAGAATGTGCTAAAAGGCTAGTAAAATAAGCACTTTTAAACACATTCCATAAATTTCTTTTTCGTTAATTTGTTATCTTATACTTTTTCAACATTTTTTCTTTTTTCATTTCGTAAATCTTGCTTCATTTTATCGTTTGCTTTTGAGCAATTTCCACTACATGTTTTTTGGCTATTTTTTTCTTTGACGAATAACTTCTTGCAGAATACGCATTCTGATACCGTCTTTTCTTCTGTATATTGATATAAATAAGGTAAAGAGTTATATACATCTTTTACTTCTAAAACACTTTTACCAGCATTTGCGTCCTGAGATTTAGGAAACCATATCTTATAGTGTTTTCTGGATTGATAATCATAATCTAAAACTTCATAATTTTTCAGCCTGATAATCGCCTGATCAAAACTTTTAACACCAGCAATCGAATTTACAAGATTTGCAGTTACTTTGCGTTTTGCTTTCTTACTAACATAAAAATAATCTAATGTCCTGTCCTTCCTAGCTTTATACAAGCATAATAGGACAAAGAAGATCAATCTATCATTAGCGTTGTATTTTAATTTACCCTTTTTAGCAACGGTTGAAAATGCTTCTTTATCATTTATTAATTCTAGTTCTTTATCTGAAATGTTTACGGTTTTATCTAAGATGTCTAAGATTCTCTTATCCACTGACTTAGTAAATTCATCGTCATGCTTTAACGATTTCTTGGCTGTTACGTAGGACATTCTAGGTTTGGATTTTACCTCTTTATCTAGTGTTAGATTTCTCTTGATATTGTTCACAATAACATGTCCAAAACAATTAAACAAAATATTTTTGCTTTTATTACAATGATATTTGTTGTAAAATTCAACATCAACCATATAATTTACAGCTAGATTTTCATTTTGGAAACCATATTTATTGGTAAAAATCTTTAGTATTTCCTTTGAACAATGATATGTAAATATATCAAATTTCACCATTTTATCACGATAGTCAATTTCGCAATCGTTTGCTTGGGATAACATCTGTTCTTGCTTTTTTAACTCTCGCAGCAATGTTTCTAGTTGGATATATTTTTCGTCACTTGTATTCACCTTATATTTAGGCTTTTCCATCTTATTTAATTCATTATTTTTCAGCATCTCAGGATTAAACTTCTTATCTTTCTCACCATCAAAATAAGTATAATTATATCTGGAATGCTTTTTAATATAACAACTTATTCTATCAACCACATTGCCTCCAGTACCTAAGTAAGGTTCATTACAACTTTCCTCTTTTTTATTCTTAGCCCAACGGAAAAAATATGGCACTTTAGCATCATTTTTTAGTTGTTTATATAAAACTTTATACCGTCCTAAATCAATATCCACTCCTGTTTTCGGATAATCAATGACGTAATTATTTTTAGCAGTTAAGACATTTATTAAATCATAATTGGGCAAACCCCTCTTATTAAATTCCTTGGTTATTGCATTTGAAATTTCTCCAATATTACTGTTCTCGAATCCAGTTTTCAGGGTTTTATAAATTGTATCATTCGTAATAGTAGTTGGTTTAGCCTTGCTCATTTCATAATATAGAGGTGGTACATCATCTGAAATGTCAAATAATATTGAAGATGGTGTAATTAATATTTCATCCCCGTCCCAATCACACATCAAATATTTACTAATTAAATCATGCGAACTAACAACTGTATCATATCCATGAAACCAGTCTTTGCATTCTTTGGATTTAATTAACTTCCTTTTTGCATATTCATGAGCTGACAAATGGGGACTTCTTAGACAGCATACGTTCTCATACTTTTCATTTTCTGCATAATGTGCGTTATAGACCATATTTTTAGGAATTAGACCTTTTGGTTTCTCTACTCCCATAAACAGCCACTCACAAAAAGCATATAAATCTGGACAAGTATAACAATAAAATCCTTCTACCAGAATCTTTCCAGCTAATGCTTTATGTTTTTCGCCCCTAACAATCTGCTCAATATGCTTTTTAATCCAGCTATGATTAATTAGTTGGGGATACATTGATAACGCTTCTTGAAATGGTTTT
>NZ_DALYUL010000007.1:60565-61616 GCF_031981185.1 Anaerotignum sp.
GCTTCAATTGCCCCCACTGCTTTCAACATAGTGCCCTTGTCTTTATGAAGGTTTTTAATATGCTCAACTGACATAGA
Organism: Anaerotignum sp.; assembly: GCF_031981185.1. GTDB lineage: Bacteria > Bacillota > Clostridia > Lachnospirales > Anaerotignaceae > Chakrabartyella. Next base: position 60,643 of record NZ_DALYUL010000007.1, read on the forward strand.
ACATAGTTTTCTTATATCCTCATCTGTGACTTTTTGCTTATCCAAAGTCTGTAGATATTGATATGCCAATCTGACAGTATCTTGAGGTGGATTCGCAAAACTGTTAATAGATAACTTCAAATTATTCCTTTTAAATGCTTGCTTATATTCTTCCCAACTATCATAATATGCTATCATTTTAACCTGACTCTTTGTTAAGATGAATCGTATATCCCTATCAATAATATTAACTTCTTCACCCTTAACATCTTTTATAATGATATTACCTGCAATTTCCTTAGCAAATTTACGAAAATCAAAAGGGAAAAGACAACCCTTTATAAACCTACCTCTTATTTGACAACTTGAAGGCAGTTCATTTGGTAAAAATATACCTGCACCATCCATAACGTCAATATCTATGGGCATTACTTTATCTTCAAACTCAAGTGTCTCTACATCCAAAAAATGAACCATATCCGACACTACAGTTTTAAAATCATCAACTACAATACATTTATCAATATCAATCTCATATTCATCTCTAACAATACTTGATGACAATGGTAAGGATTTATAAGCAATAAATTTCCCTGTATTGCAACCACCCTTGGCATTTATCTTATCCAACGTAAGACCACATAAGAAATTATCCTCATTATTATTGTAAAATTCTTCTTGTATTAATGTTGCCTCTTGGTTTCTGACTTGACCAGTTGTAGCGGAATAAACTACATACTTTTTACCCTCTATCAAAACACCATTATCAATAATTTGTTTAAAAATTTCATTGTGTGCTACTTCAAGATATATGATCTCTTCTAACAAAGGAAGACTTGGATCAACTATCACTTCTGAACTTTGATTGTTGTTTTCTGCCAATCTGATTATATCATTTTCAAATAATGTCACTTGATTTTTATAATTTTCGTTAATAATTTTACCCGCTTTATCTAACACATTGAGACAGGATTTTCTTACAGTTCTTGTCCCCT
>NZ_DALYUL010000007.1:61626-71247 GCF_031981185.1 Anaerotignum sp.
CCCCTGAAATTCTCTTATTTCATTGTCAACATCTTCCCGCTTATTAATTTTATCATCGTAGATATTTCGTTCTCCATCAGTCAACATATCAAATGTACTAATCTTATAAATTCTAACTTGTTTTGCATTAATATTTCCTATTTTAAACCCCTCACTTTTATATTAAGTATTGAAACCAATTGCCTATATACGCTTGAAAAAACTACATCTCACGAGCCTAAATCATACGATTTTCTATTTCTGGTGTTATTCTATCCTTTAAAAAATAAAGCTTAAATTACACCTATATAACAGCAAAAAAACCTAAGCCATATGACACTTCTACTACAAATACTACCTCGTAATGATACAACTTAAAATGTAAATTTTATTTACTCATTACTTATTGATCACTTCTTTACAATGTTCATATTCGTCCAAATTTAAGTAACTGTACTAAACTGGACATCTTGCAACCCTATGTAGTATAATAAAATGGCTTTTAAATATTATAGTAGGGGTGAGTTTATGAACCGAAGAATCCAAATAGCACTTAGTTTAATAACATTTTTATTTTCTTTATGCGCTATGCTTTCTTTTATTTTGCAAAGGAGTCTTCTTGTCCGTTTGATATTTATAATTTTGACTGCTATTCTGTACTATTTACAAATATGGTTAGAGAAAAAGAATATTATTTAGTCTTTAATTTGACATCCTAGATTAAAGACACATATCAATTATTGCTTAATTCCAATTTTCTCTTTTTATTTCTCAACCATTTTTTAACATCATCAAGAGTTAGCTCAAACTTAAGCCCTGCCACCTTATTCTTTCCTTTAGTATGAATAATTTGATAACCTGTTAATTTATAAGGGTGATATTTAGCACTTCCTTGTTGAACTTGATAACCTACTTCATTCGCTAACTCTCTTATAGATAAAGGTATGCGCTTTTTGTTTCTTGCTGCCATACGCTTTTCTTTAATTTGATCAACATTCATAGTTTGGTATAAACTTGATAATTCTTCATACATATTATCAAAGTATTTTTGATACTCTTCATCAATAACAATCCCACTAACAGGTAACCTAACTTGTTTTTTACCTGCAATTATTTTTCTATATTTCTTGCCATCAATATGTAAATCTTCATTCCACCAATGCTGATACATCTGCAACATTCTCGTATAATTTAATTGGTTTGGTGATTTTTTTCCGTAAGTACGTTTCATATAATAAAGCATTATCCATTTCTTTTCTTCTACAAATTTAATATCTTTAATTTCCATATTCTAATCCTCCGTAAATTCTTATATTTCCCTGAGACTAGCGGTAGCTAGGCGAAGAAGAGGTACTTGCTTGCAAGTGCCGATATTCCCATATAACCAGAACCCCTTCTTTGTCTACGACGTTAAGAGCCTACCGCCTTTCATTCATTCCGCTACGCTACATTCATTCCAGTTGCTTGGCCTAACAAGTCGTGTGTCGCTACGCTACCACACTTTGTTGTTATCCCACACTAAATTTTTACTATTACCCTGATTATTTACAAATTTCATTTTCCTCTTTTTTAATCTTTTTCTTTAAGGAAAACACCGCCTAAACCCTGTAAAATGGGCATTCTCAATAACTTTTAGGAAGTTTGTTTTCCTAACTTACTTTTTGACTGTCTACAAATTTTATTTTATCTAATACATTCCTGCCATCCAGCCACTCCATAAGTAATTCCCTCATTCGGATTGATGGTACATAAATATTAATATTTTCTCCTTTTCTGATCCTACTTCGCCAAACCCATTGAATCATTTCCGATAATGCATACAAATCTTGATTAATATAAATGCCCTTCTGGTTAAAAAACTGAGAAATCACTGGATGGATATATATATTTATTGCATATGCAAGATTATATGTATCAGCGTATTCGTTTGTAGACCTGCAATTACACGCTAAAAACTGTTTTGTATAACCTTTACCCTTTAACTTTTGTTGTTGCTTTTTAAACGTAGTCCATAAAATTGTTTCAGATTTTGCCCCAACTATATTGGTAAAATAATTATAGATATTTTTTCGAATTTGTTTAATATATTCTGCATTATGTCGCGCCATAAACCATGTTGACGATAAACCATTTTCTTTCTGGTGAAAATTCTCGTTCAGCTTTCCTTGATAGATATTAATTTTCTCCTTAATTGTAGTTGGATTTGCATAATAATAATCACAAATTTTATATCTTTCATCTTCACTACAAATACTTTTTTTTGTATATTGAATTCTGTACAAATTAAAGTAATTACTGAGTATGCTAGCTTCAAACAAGTATGTTAATACATACACTTTATCAAACAATTCAAATACTTCTGGTGGATAACGCCATAATAAAACTATCCCATTCACGCTTATTAGGCTTTTATTTTCTGCCAAACGCTTTAATTCATTAAAACTAACATCATAATTTTTCTTATCTTGATTCCACATTACAAATCCATCTTCATCAATTGAAATACATTTACTATCAATTAGAATTCTTAAATCATCCTTTTTTATATTGTAGGGCTCAATAACATTTAGCACTTCGTCCAAAATTAATGTATAATGACCATCTTTAATATACTGCTTACTTTCTTCATCTAGGTGTTTAAACAACTCATGAGTAGAAGCAATATCTTCTTCACACATAAGCAATTCATTTAGCGAAAATAATTTTCCTTGCCCTTTGTTTATGGGCTGCTTAAAATCTCTATTGCACGAATCAATTATTCTTTCAACTTCATCTAAGAATGGTGTAATGTAGAGAATATTGTTACCGTAATTTTCATTAATGTAGTTGACACTCCAACTTGTTTTTCCGCTACCCATAATGCTATCTATAATTGTTACTTTCTGTTGTAAATCGTTTATATTAATACCTCCCTGATTTTTACTATCAAATTTCCTTATAAATAAAACACGCTAAATTTAAAAGTGATACCGTTATTTAATACTATTTCTAAGCAATTGCCTAATACACTGTCACTACCATCCTTAATTTCTTCATATTTATATGAATCAACTAGTGAAAAATCAATGCTAGCCGAGATTGGAATAATATTATCTCCTTTACAATTCCAGACTTTAATTGTTTCAGAGTTAGCAACTTCTGTTATTTCATAATCTTCTGATAAATAAAAACTTGCAATTTCAACACTATTAATAATTACATCAACATTTATACCAACTTCACTATCATCAAAAATTTTTCTTATATTTTCAATTAACCCCTGTTTATTTTTATTCATCTTATATCCTCCATAAAATTAATTTAATTTATATATTATCTTTCTAATTCTTTTTCTAGTTGAGCTAATCTTTTTTTATCATTCTGTGTTGCTGATCCATCTTTAACAGAATGGAAGTAGTAATCTATTTCATTTAAAATTTCGTCTAGTCTATTAGCTTTTGCTATTTTTTTCTTTGCCGTTCTTTGCTGACCATGAGGCAATTCATCAAATGTTAAGATCGTATCCACTTTTTTTGCATTTTTAAAATTCCCGAACGATTTTCGAGTGTATCAAAATGCCCCGACACAACAAGCACAAATCCGTTCTTATCTGGATTGCTAACAATCGTACATAATTTCATACCTTTCCTAATATCAAACGCCTTAATACAAATTTCCATAAAAGTTTCCTCCATTTGCTTATCCCTTGACATTCATTAAACAGACCACCTTTAATATTTGTTAGTCAATGAAACCAATTGTCACAATATTTCTTTTTCCACCTAAATCATCCGCAAGCATATAAACGTTATAGATGGCAGTTGAAATACCCAGTTCAAACATGTCTGCAAACTCATCTTTATCAAGCTTTTCAACAAAATCGATCTTAGATTTATTAAGATAAAGTCCTGCATTACATTCCATAGGGAAGCATGGTACTCCATCCTCTCTAATTTTCGTTGCCTCAATGCTGTCATTTCCAAAAGCAATCAATTCATCATTTGCTAGTGGTTTCACATCTCTAAAGTAAAGATCATGAAACTCCATTCCTAAACCGCCAATTTGTTCAATCTCAGGAACATCCAAACTATTTACATTGATTTGGAATCCACCTTTATGAGATAATGCAGCATCAAAAAATTCCTGTACTGAATTGACTCCCCGTTTTTCCTTTGATTCCAGTTCATATACTTCGCCATTGAAAACGGTTTTGTCCTTAATCTCAAATACCATTCTCAAGGCAACATTGTTTTTCATTTTAATTTGCAAGCCATAAGAGCCATATAAACCAATCTCCCCGTCCGCTAGAGCAACTCTTTGTGTACTCAAAACAGATGGTGATTGTTCAGCTAATTCGTCTGGATTGAACCAGAACTCTACTGCATCATCATATAGAGCAACGTCAGTAAATGTAACACTAAAAACACTCCCATTTGTTTTTCCATATTGTAAAGCTACATTCCCATAGTCCATTTCCTTTAAAACCTCTTTAAATTTATCTACATTCATCATGTCGAAGGAATAACAATACCTGAATCCTCTAATATAGGTGTTATTGCGTAGCTATTGGCTTTTAATGTCAATAGCCTTTTTTATTATGGTCTATTACAGATCATCCTTTCTAATAAACAAATGTTGACGAGTTACTATATATACAGTGTGAAAATAACACCATGTACCTAAAAATGGGTAAATTTAATACACCTTCAGATGTGTATTAGAAAAAACATCTTATAAGGTTTGTTACTTAATATAAGCTTGTAAAACAATGTAAAATAAAAATAATTGAAATAAGTTGGACTGAATTGTCCCATTGACATGATAATTAGACTCAGATATAATATGTTTACCATTACATATGTGCTGATTCTGATTTCATGTTTCAGTGCAAATTTATACTAAAATGAGTTTTACCAGAACTCATAGCTGAAGTGTCAACGTTATTTAGTGTTACCAGCACTAAGTCGTTGGCATTTCTTTTCCCCTCCAACAGAACATACGTTTATAATAACACCATATTTTCCCTTTGTAAATAGATTTTAGCAAATATATGTTCTGTTTTTCCGCAATTATTAGGCAATCTTGTTTTCTATTTCTTGAATCAGTCCAAAAATTAGCTCTTGTTCATTTTTATCAAATTCAACATCCACTTGAACAAGTTTATTTTTGCTAATATCTATCATTTGAAAAAATATAGTGTCTACACCATCTATTTTTTCTACCGTTAGCTGAGCTGAAATATTTTCATTAAACAGAATAATGCTGTCTAAATCTAACATTGAATATAAATGTTTTACAAATTTTTCTAGTGCTAAATAGACAATATGATTTAATATTGATATTTGCTCTATATTGAATTGAAGTACATAGATAGCATGCCCATTAGAATATACTGCTTTTTTGCAGCTTCTTATATCTAAACACTGCATAGTTAATTTTTCTTCCCAAATCTGATTTATAAATGAAAGATTAGTTCCATCAATTTTCATAAGTTTATTCGTCCCTTTCTAAGCTTTGTTTTAGTTGTAACAACCTTCTAGTATCTTTGTCAGTAAAAATATCCGCAATTTTTTGTAATATAAATTGCATATCCTGTAATTTTGTTAAATTTTCTTGTGAGTATTCTGTGTTTACCAGCCTTATTAACTCAACGCTAATCCTTCTAATTGCTATTTGAGTGTTTAGTTGTGTTTCTTTTACATATCCTTGAATAGCTTCGCTATCTTTATCCTCCTCTATAACCTGAACATTTTTTATTATGTTATCTTTCAAAATCCCAATATCATTTTGTAAATTCTCATCACCCACAATATATTTTGTATTTTTCAGTACATTTTCACTTAATAAAGCACTAATCATTACCTTATCTTCTTCTTCTAGCTCCTTATTAAGATAGTCCATTGGAACATGTAATTTCTCTGATAGCTGCCTCAATCTATCTTGAGGAATCTTCTTTTCCATCCTTATCCACTTAGATATTGTTTGTTTTGATACATTTAAATACTTTGCTAATTCATTCATTGTAAGATTATTTTGTTTTCTTACAAATTCTAGTCCAATCATTTTCATCCATTTTCATCCCCCTTTTCCACGGGTGACTTTGTCAACCTTTAGTCTAATATAATCCATTCGGGTGACTTTGTCAACCACTTTATTAAAAAATTTTAATACCGCTTTTTAAATAAAATTAGTATTTCATTTCCTACTTGTTTCTGAGTGTATTTTTTTAGTAACAACAAGAGTAGAAGCCAATTCTTCCTGTTCATGCTCAGATAAAATTTTCATGATTGCCAGTGCCGTTGTCTTGGCTTATATCTGTTTAATGTCATTACAGTCATACCCATATCTTTAGCTAAATCTTCTTGGGACTTAACATTTTGTGAAGTCCTATTTTGATTATTACCATGTGTAATTCCATACAGCCTTTCTAATTCCTTAATTCTCAGCCCTACTTTTTTAGCAGAACCTCCCACATCTCCACGTTGACGAATGTTAGTAATATAAAAGGCATACCCCTGTATAGGTATGCCCCGTCTTAATGATAGTGTCAATAATTTTTCGCAAACTCTTTTTCAGCCATTTCTTCTTCGTTTTCTGTTATTGTTTCTAAATTCTCATAGTCAATAGCATTATCTAATATTATTGATTCCATGATAGCCTGAGTTTTACTTATTAGATTTTCTTCAAGAAATTTTAATTCCCATGAAACAGTCCCAAACTTATTTTCACGTTTGTAACCTTCTATCATTTCTTGAAACAAATTACAAAATAACCACATTACTAATAAAATTAAAAACACAAAACCAATAAAAACAATAATAATTCTTGCAATTGGATTAATAACTGGTTCTTTAAAAAGTTCATCTAGTAAAATTAAAATTTGACTCACAAACAGACCACCCCCGACACCAATCAGTATATTATTACTGATCTCTGTGGAATGAAGAAGCCTAGATTGCCTATCTCGTAATGTTTCAATGTCATTCTTTTTTAATGCTCCATAGTATAAAGCATATACTTGTCTACAATATTGGCGTCGTTTTTCTTCAAAATCATATGCTGGACATTTTAGTTTTCTAAGTGTTATTAGCCTATTTTTATTAGATTCTTTATCGCAATCACTTTTAAATTTATTAAGTTCACATGTAATATAGTCAGATTTAATCTTTATCAACACGTAACTATCTCCTTTGGTAAATTAAAAAACAACATTCAAATTGAAATGTTGTTTTAGTGAACCCTCAAATGAAATTCCACTCTCATTTAGATTTCTATTCGTCATAATCATCATGATCTTCTCCATCATAATGATTGTAATAATGATGGGTGTCTTCAATCTCGTTATACACTTACAACATATCTCCCACCAAGAAAATTCATCGTCTTTTCTTGTTTTCCTATAATGTTTCATAATATATTAGAATTCATATATTGTATTTTTATTACAGTAGTTAAATATCATAGAGACAAGCTGTAATCTAGTTTTAAATTCTATTGATATTATTCTTTTGACGGAATTATTCGCTCTTTATATTTTATGTTAATTATATTACTTAATTCTATCATCATTAATATAAATAAAATTGATATATAGATAAAGTCAATTCGATTTAAAATAAAAATATACTTATATCGCAAAAACAATAGAAATCCGAAAACAAAAAAATTACTTATAGAATAATATTTTATATTCATTTTAATCAGAATCACGATAGAAATTGATAAAATAAATAATAATGCTAAGCTCCAATATTGCCACTTAATTTGAAATGTTTTCGTAGATAATACTAATAGTTTTTGATAAAAATATGCATAAATAACTGCATATAATATACATACATAATTAATAATTGTTTTTTTCAAAAAATTAGCTTTTATTATATTAATTCCCCCTTTAACTTAAGGTCTATAAGATAAAACTTATAGACCTTAAAAATTTAAAATTAATTTAACTCGTAGATATTATGTAATTATCATTGAACCATATAATGTATTACTTATTTCCAAATTCCAATTAGTATTTGCACGGCGTAATGGGATATTCCAAGTTGCACCTACCGCTTTTAAAACATCTTGGTCTACATCTGCAGGTTCCCAACTACTTGGTGTTGATTTATAAAAGGGAATTGATGTTATTTTATACTCTTTATATTGATTATAAGTATTAGGATGTCCATCATTACATCCAACAATCAGCTTGTTTTTTGAATTATACACAATTTGTATATTGGTATCCGAAATTGTGGCTCCACCATCAACTTGAGTTACTAAACAAGTAGTAATACCTGAATAGTCATTTTCCACATAATATACAGTTAGATACCCTTTTACCCCATATGTATCATCCCACTGACTTTTTTTAACACTATCATCCACTGAACTACGTGTCAGTTGAACTAACTTTTTAGCCTTTTCTTGATCTGTAGTAGCTAGAGTAATAATTGACTTAGCTTTTACTTCATCTGAATTAATTATTGAATTTGACTGTAAAGAGTTTGCACTTGCCTTTGCTATTCGTTTAACTTTTTCTGGCATATAATCAGTTACGAATGTAACTTGATAAATACCATCTGCATTCTGAACATTTTCGACTTTGCTATTCAAAAATAATTCGTCCGCTATTTTAGAGTCGTAGTTTACACTTGTAGAGGTTTCTTTTTCGACATAATCTTGAGCATATATCGTATTTCCACATAAAATTATTAATGAGGTTGCAATTGCTAATATTCTTTTCATTTTTACCTCCTTTATTTAAAAGACAATGGAAATTTTACGTATTTTCAAACTGTACCCGGTACAGTCATAGTTTACTGCCATCGCAGAGAATTGTCAATATATACCATTATATATTAATAAATTATTAATAATTTATTTATCTTGTTTCCATCTTTATATTAATATATTAAAATGTAATTGTCTTAATTGTTTTCTTATAAGGAGAATGTTAGTATAATTTACTCTTTCAATCGTTACTTTTCATTTCTTTCAAATCCTAAAATCAATCCAGTGTTCTGACCATCGATCATCTCTCTAAGTATCGTACAGTGTATTGGAAAAATCTCCTTATGTTTTTTATTTAATAAGCTATATGTCAGTTCTGTATCTTTCTTAAAATAATTTTCAGGTAAACTGCCATACCAAATCATAATTAGCTCTCCATTCTCCGTAATTATAATCGGATGTTGATTACTTATATCAAATTGATTGCCATGTTCTGGAGGTGACATGAATCCTCTGAGTGTTGTCCCATCTGCTAAAATGAAATCTGTCTTAACAAGAAACATCCATTGTTCTTCATCTGATGGTACTTTACCATTCCAAGGTCTAAAGGTTTCTTCGTCCGTATCATCATACCAAGCTTCATCATAATCTAAGCAGTGACATCCTACCCATACTGGACAAGCTTCAAAAGCCGAATTCTTTAATTCATTCTGTTGTTTTAAAATTGGTTTTTCTTTATTGACGCTTTCTATAAGTTCCACTGAATCATTGTTAGATAATGGTTTTTTATTCATATTTCTTACCTCCTCAAAATATTGACAGGAAATCATATACCGTTAAATATTTATTTGTATTTCTTATATTTTAACATTATCGGGATTTACATTGTCGAATTCATCGTTAACAACATTTCCATTGATTGTATATGTAAAATTATAATGG
>NZ_DALYUL010000007.1:71400-79086 GCF_031981185.1 Anaerotignum sp.
GATTATCGCAACAAAATTACTACATCCTCCTGCATCCCTGATAACCTTCTCCATGTACGCCTGATCACCATGCCTATTTAATGTACTATTTTGGGGTGTGATATTGTAAGCATTTGAAACACCACCAAGAGAATCCGCAATTACATGACCCTCGTCTAAATCCTTTCTCTCCGTTCCAGGCACCTTCGCTTCATCTGAATAATACCTACCATTTGAATTAACTGGCTCAACAGAATCGTCTTGTAATGTGATTTTGTTAGCTGTGACCATTACAAGTTGTCCGAATTCGTTAGTGTATGCCCAATACTCTCTGTCGCCAAATCCTACATCAACCACAACATTAGGCTCTCTATGCCCCGAAAGATTGCCTCCATCTACTTCGATTAATTTATTCTTGATGAATTGATTTTCGATTGCATTTTCGTTTGTTGAAGCATCACCAAATATATTAAATCCCATTGTATTATTTATGGTATATATCGCTATTATTAAGCTTACAACCAAACCAAAGGTTTTTGTTTTCTTCTTTTTCATACCGGTTACCCCTTATTTATAACTTGAACTGAATTTATTTTTGTATAATATGTATTCCACAACCCTTACAAGCAACGGAATATGACCATTAATTTCTTCCCCTGAACGAATTGCTTTACCTCTACATATTAAGACAAGTTTCCTATTAAGTTTCATTTGATTCTCATTTTAAATCAGGAGTTTTTTGTCTTAAACTTATCTAAATAGTTCTTAACATTAAACTCTTGTAATTCATCTGGATATTTAGCTCCGATCCAATGTTTTGGATGCCCACCTTTCGTCATTCTGATACATTTCCATTCATAATTTTTTGAGCTATTATAAATATTTTTAAGGCATTTTAGCAAATATTCTCTCTTTTTAATAAGACAGCCCCAAGTAGCAAGTATAATAGTGTTTTCGGTTTTTCTATGAGAAAGAAATTTTTTAAAAGTCTTAATACTTTCTTTATACTTCTCATTATCTATTTCATTGTCTAACCCATCAGGATTAGTAGCTCTTTGAGAATATAAATTAAACATAACCCATTTACAATTTGGTTCACGATACAGCTTACAATAATTATTAAGTCTTGCTAATGTTGGATCTAATTTTTCTTTATTTGCTGTACTTGGATTAACTCCAATACAGATTATTATTTCATCATTATCATTTATATCCTCACCCATTAGATAACGGTGTAAGTCACCCAAATCACATTTATATAAAGGATACTTTTTATTCATATTAATCACCGTCCTATTCCTCTTTGATCAAATACTGATCAATTTCCTTTTGTTTATTTATCTTCAATAATTGAGGCACATTCTTGATCATCTTTGTCTTTAAAGTCATAATAATACTTATAAACACTGATATGCCAATAGCACACAATGCCTATTGTATTCCCCTCCTTCAAAAATGAATCATTTCGACATCTGTTTATAAAGCACTTTGTAAAACTTGAATTGCAAGACTTCCCAAGTTAATAGCAAAATCTAAGCTATGGCTTAATAAAATCAATATTAATGCCACTACACCAAATATGATTTTTGATATTACTATTACTTTCTTAGCTGATAAATTTTTAAATTGCCTTTTGATTTCTTTTAGCATTCTAATTCCTCCTTATTGTTTTATTTTTTGTTATATGCAAACAATAAAAAGGAATATTCAATATAATGTTCTATCTACATATTTATCCAATTATACCATCTTAGTTTCAACAATTCCAATACCATTAGGTAAAACCGTTGGAATGAAAAATACAATAAGTATGTCTGCTTTGAATTTAGTATTATTTGAGGAATTGTAATATCTAGTTTATGGAAGCGGGATATAGTATGTTATTTATATTTATCACATAAATTTTCCTGATACCGAACTACTTTTATAATTTTTAAATTTTGCTTTATTACTTTACTATGTTAAAGTAATTGATTTACTTTTCGTTTCAGTTTTGTTTTCTCTGCCAACCGCACCTAAACTATTAAAAAACCCTTATATTTCAACACATCTTAACACTCACAATATTTCACACCGAATAACCTACCGAATAAGTATGTTTTTATATTTAGGACACTTGCTTCCAATCTAGCCTATCAAGTAAAAATCATAAAACACCAATAAATTCAATGCTTTTTCAAGTTTTATATCTCAAAATAACCATCAAATTAATTGAAATTTTTACTTTACCGAAGTAAAGCGTTTTTGTTCTTATTTTTGCTATTTTTCTAATTAAAAATTTCTGCTATCCAAACCTAATTCACATAAAAAGCCTTATAAATCAGGAGTTTCTTCCTAATTAGATATACATCCAAAATCACTTTACCGAACTAAATCGCAAAAACACTTTATCTAGCTAAAGTAAATACTTAACAAATTTCTGCCTGTCTAACTTATGTGTCAATTGAAAATGTTAAATCCTCAAAATAAAAAAGACTATCACACTTCAGCAATAGTCAATTCTAATTATTTATTTTCATTTCTTTTCAGCTCTCTATATAATGTAGCTTGTGATATGCCTGTAATGTCTACTATTTCCTTGATAGAATGAGTTTGTGCATGGTATAACTTAATAGCTTTTTCTACAACTTTACTATCTGCTTTAGGTCTTCCCCCTTTTCTTCCTCTTGCTCTGGCAGATGCTAAACCCTCTTTAGTCCGTTGCACTGTTATATCTCTTTCAAATTGACAAATGGCAGATAACACAGTAATAAGCAATTTTCCAGTAGGTGTTTTGGTATCAATACTCTCTTTTAAAGATACCAATGTTATACCTTGTTTTTCCCACTCGTCAACTAAGATTAATAAGTCTTTGCTACTTCTCCCTAATCTCGACAAACTTTCTACTACAACAGAATCTCCTTCTCTTGCTCTCAGCTTGACTTTGTTTAATTCTGGTCTATCTGATTTTGTACCCGTCATTTTTTCAGTATACAATTCATCTACACCATATTTTTTAAGTGCATCCTCTTGTCGTAATAGTTCCTGCTTATCAGTGCTTACCCTTGCGTATCCAATTACCATATTATCACCGCCTTTTTATACCTAAACATTATCATTAAGGGTGTTTATTGTCAATATGATTTTGATAAAAGTTTTGATAAAATAATCGTCTATTTTTCACCTATTTTGTGGGTATTTTTTAAATAATAAAAACTTATCATAATCAATCGTTTATGATAAAACATAAAGCCTTTTGCTTGCCTTTTTCTTCCACATGATTTATACTGCAATCAACAACCAAATAAGGGAGTGAACGTTTTGCAATATGAAATTAAATCCCACACTTTTGATAGACTTTTAAAATTCAAAGACAATATCCTCTTAACCTTGATAGACCTTTATCTTAAATTACCAGAATCATTTCAGCCAAAGTTTATATCCCACTATATTGATAGGTATTCAAAAGGACAAATAGCCAAATACAAAAAGCAACTCATAAAAGGTAATTGGGATATTATTACTTTAGAAAAAGCAGCAGAAAATATTCGTGATAGGAAGCGGCATTAGATACTTAATTAAGAAGAAACATCTTTTAATTCAAAATAATTTGAAGGGGTTTGCCACACTGGTACACCTCTTTTTTGTTAGCATATATTTCCATTGAATAATCTTATCTGTACATGTAAAATTAGAGATACTTTCCAGTTTAACTAATTAAAGGATTGAAATTTTTGAAAGGATTGATAACCAATGTCCAGATTATTAAAAGTAAAAGACATTCAAGAAAGGTTTGGGTGCGGTAAACAAACAGCTTATGATATAATTAGACTAAAGGATTTTCCTAAACTTACGATTGGAAAACGATATTACATACCAGAAGATGAATTAGAAAAATGGATTAGCAGAAATGTAACGTCAACAATCGAGTTAAAGAATAATATATATAAATAAACATCCAACTATTTTTCAGTTTAATTAGGTGACTTCGTATTAAGCGGATTCACCTTTTTATTTGTCAAATAATCTTGGTCTAAATCGCAGTATATAAGCCTATTTTCGTTTCAAATATTTTAGGTGAAGAATTGCTCAAGAAAAGTATTATCGTTAAAATTAGGCTCATATAACGTGCATTTTCTCTAAGGGATATAGGTAAAGGATATTTGATATATGATGAAGAATTTTAAGCTGGTTGAAAATAATATTTTATCAACTTTTCGGCTGAATTGTTATCTTATTCCATGATAGACGACGGCTTATTTCAAAGCCATCCCCCTATTCATAATACTTATGTACTATTCCCCTAGCTGCTGCACCTATTATTTGTGCCAGTATCTTAAGATTACATTGTGACTTTAGATGAAATAAGAATACCTCTGTTATCTTTCTCATAAATTCATCTGGAAGAATGTCTTGTTTGATTTGATTACAAACTTTACAAGCTGGCTGTAAGTTCTCTAATTCATTACTGCCACCCTTTGCAAGTGGTTTGATATGGTCAACCGTAAAATCATCAAATGGAATAAAGTTCCCACACAAGGCGCAATGTCCTTTTGTCTTTGCATATACAACCTTTCTTGTTTCACTATTAAACTGTTTGCGCTTGCAAGAATAATTTTTCCTTTTATTAAGTTTGGTTTCTATGATATAAAAATTCTTTAGCTTCTTAGTTGCGGTAAGTATGTCATGCAACGCCACCTGAGATCGGAGTATTGATAAGCGTGTTGTGGATCTGACGTTTTTCTGATTCTTCCAGTACCATCTTTACAGCAATACATCTTTCCATTGGTTAAGACAAAGCACATTTTTCATCACCTCAATACAATATTTGAAATTATACCTATACCCAATGATGCAGAGTATAGGTATTTTTTTGCTTAACATACTTTTAACTTGTCCTCGTACCATTTCATAGGTTTAGTTTCCTTCTTCTCAAACGGAATAGTAAAACGTGCCATTTTAACCAGTACACCATCTGTAATAACTGGTGGTGTATATGTGACTTCAGCAAGCTGTTCTGCCTGTTCAGCTATCAAAGTGTTCTGTGCTACAACAATGTTCATAAGATCCTTATTAGATGTTTTCATGCTTTATCCTCCCTTGGATAGATTAGAAAAAAAATTCTGACAGCTTTTGCATAACAATCTTTTTTAAATGTCTTGAATTCTCGTCATTTATATCTATCTCAAATGGATCGTAAAATTCCGTCTTAATTTCTCTACCCGTTTCATCATTAACCCACAAAATAATGCCGACAGAATACCTAACTCTTTTTTTGTCCCCATCTTTAATATTCTGGCTGCTATCTAAATCCATAAAAAGAGATACATCTCTAAAAACAGTGCAATCTTCTAATTTTAAGCGGGGAAATTCTTTCTTAAACTCTTCCACAAATCTTTCTTCTGTGGCGTTCAATTCTTTCTCAATATTCTCAGACCTTTCTATCATGGGCATATATAACCCTATAGAGGTTTCAGAGAACACTATTTCCTCAAGTTTAACTTCACCAATGTTTGTAATTTTTCTAGTAGTCTTCATTTTATTTCCTCCTATGATTGTAGAATTTAATATTTTAAACAAGTAACTTTCTTGACCTCCAGCAACTATATTCAACCAAACAATTTTTCCCTCATTACTTGCTTTTGCCACTTCTGCAACTGCATGAAAGTATCAAATTGTGGGATATCTGTTTCAATATGAAAGTCCAAAAGTACCCTCTTTGTATCTTTAATGTCACGAGCTGAAGGTTTTACTCTTGTTCTTCCTTCTTTTACACAATTTTTGTTTAAATACACCTCTTGTCCCTCCTTTTTCTACGTAAAGGCTTTTGGGGAATTTCTTCCCCTCAGCCCTCTATAATTATTTAATTCTTAATACGTTGTAGCTTGTTACCTTTTCATATTCTGATAAGTCACCTAAATCAGTTTCAAGTTTAACCTTGTCAAGAGTTTTTCTGATTTGTTCTTTATAGGTTACTTTGTAGTTATCACCTATTACTTCTGTTGTGTTTTCTGTTTCCATATAAGAAGTAACTTCATGCTCCAAGGCTTTAATTTGATTTTCAAGTTCTTCCTTCATGTTCTTGTACTGGCGAAGTTCCTCAACCGTTTGTTTTAATTCTTCTCTTGTCATGATAATCAGTCTCCCTTATGTGTTTTTGGTTTGTTGTTTCAACCTTTATGAGACTATTATATGCCCTAAACACAGGGTTGTCTATTGGCAATGTTACTATATTTAGGGTATGTTTATTGTTGAATATTACTACCTTTAGGGTATGTTAAGCAAAAAAATAAAGACACAAATTAATGCATCCTTATTTCATACCTTCTTAAATACTTAAAACCCTTTTATATTATTATCCTCTGTACTTTCGCTCTGACTTATCTGAATATCCCTCTATATCATCCACACATTCCAATATATCCGCTGGTTGACAGTTTAATAACTTACACATTTTATCAATTACTTTCATATCTATTGATTCGCCATTTAGACCATCATTTTTAAATATTTTTGTTATTGTGGCAGAACCTAAAATTTTGTCCTGTTTTAATTTATATTGACTTATATTATTTTCTTTTAATTTTTTAACTAATTTTTCATAACTTATCACTTTGTTTCCCCCTCTCTTAGATATCTACAATATTAGCACATAATATCCCCTAAATCAAGTGTACCCTAAACATTGTAATGTTGCATAAATTTATACCCTAAATATTGTGACATTTACTTATTGATATCCCTATGTTTAGGGTATATAATTATATTAATAAATCAATTGCGTACACACAAAGGAGGTTTTCACATGAGTAAATCAGTTTATGAAATGGTAACAGATAGAATAATAGAACAATTAGAAAAGGGTTTAATACCTTGGAAGAAACCTTGGACAGGCACACAAAGCGGAGCATATAACAGAATAAGCAATAAGCCTTATTCCTTAATAAATCAAATGTTACTGAAACATACTGGAGAATATGCAACCTTTAAACAATGGTCAGATTTAGGCGGTAAAATAAAAAAAGGTGAGCAATCAGAAATAGTAGTTTTTTGGAAGATACAACCCATAGAAGAGACTAAGGAAGATAACACAATAGAAAAAAAGAACATACCTTTACTTAGGTATTTCAATGTATTTCATGTTTCACAGGTGGAAGGAGTAGAACCAAAAGAAAGAAAAATAGTAGAGGTTGAACCAATAGAAGAGGCTGAAAAAATAAAAAACACTTATATGCTTAAGGAGCATATCGCTATCAAAGAAATAGTAACAAATGAAGCGTTTTACAGTCCTCTACGGGATTATATACAAGTACCATGCAAAGGACAATATAAAGCGATAGAAGAGTTTTACAGCACATTATTCCATGAAATGGTGCATAGCACAGGACACAAGACAAGGCTTGACAGATTAGAAACAGGTATAAAGGCAAGCTTTGGAAGCGAAACATATTCCAAGGAGGAACTTGTAGCAGAGATCGGAAGTGCTACCATAATGAATATAGTAGGAATTGAAACACAAAAAACTTTCAAAAACTCAAGTGCTTACATTCAAAACTGGTTAAGTGTCTTGAAGTCTGATACAAGACTCATCGTATCCGCTGCAAGTAAAGCAGATAAAGCAGTTAATTATATATTAGGTGAGTAATTGGAAGCGGTAGAATTACCGCTTTTCTTTATGCTATTTATTAGGCTTTTTGTGCCTTATACGGCTCTATTTGAGCTTGTATT
>NZ_DALYUL010000007.1:79096-92975 GCF_031981185.1 Anaerotignum sp.
TAAAGGCTAAAACAGCCCTAAAGCATGGTATATTCATAGGGGTATAATGGGATAGCATATGCAGGTATGGGGGCGTAGTTTACATTTTTGAAAGCGTTTGATTTGTGGGAAAGCGGGGTATCTGATGTATCCACACATCACAACTAAATTTGACCACCGAAAACTTAATTATAGAAATAGCCTTATATCTATTCAAAAATACTGGGTTTTATTGTAATATACGTATATTCAATAAATTTAATGGGGGGTATCTATTTTTATGGAACGAACATCAAAAGACTTATATTCAAATGCATATGATTTACAGTATAACAAGAAAGATTACGTAAAAGCGTATGTGATATATCAAACAATTATAGAAAAATATCCTGAATCAAAAGAAGCACAATATGCAATTTCTCAATTAGCAAATATAGAAAATATCCCTGATTTCTCTAAGGATAATATTACCGTTGCAATAAAAGATAAAGCATTGGAATACAATTCCGAACAAACAATTACGAATATTGTTTCTGATGACAAATTTGATAAAAATTTCTTAACCTCATCAGGTTTTAATTTTGAAGGATATAAAATTATCGAATATTTTGATTTCATTAGTAGCGAAAAGGTAATGGGTATGGGTATATTTAAGGGTATTTCTTCGTCCCTTTCAAACATAATTGGAGCAGAATCTACTTCTCTTTCATCTATACTAGAACAGACAAAATCTACTGTATTAAGAGATCTAAAAAAACAAGCTCTTATGTTAGGAGCGAATGCACTAATTGGAATTGATTTAGATTACACTATGTTTGGGGATTCTCTTGTTGGCGTAATAATGAGTGGTACAGCCATAAAGATTGAAGAAACAAATACAAAAGATTCTGCAAGCAAATAACATTTTTCTTTACCAACTGCAATAAAAAACCCTGATAAGAAATTACTTACTTCTGGTATATCTCAACACTTACATATTAAGAATAATTTGTAAAATTAAACCACTTGGGATATAATGATGTCATTTAAAAGGAGTGGTATAAAATGTTAATAAAATGTCCTGAATGCGGAAAAGAAATTAGTGATAAAGCAATTGCATGTATTCACTGTGGTTATCCAATTAATGATTACTCAAATAATAAGCCTTCGACCGAACCTAGTAAAGATCAACCAAATTATCATTATGCCTATTGTCCTAGATGTATAGATAATGCAATCATTGATAAAAATATGGATGATTATGAATCTGTCGTTTGCCAAAACTGTCATGATGCTAAAAATCCTTCTTATAAAACCATTAATTACATAGTAACCGATTTTAAATTAGAAGATGGAAAAATTGCTTTTACAGACTTTTTAAGGAAACTTACGTTAAGAAGAGGCGGTTTGATTTTTGAAGAACAGTCATACAAATATCGTCTTAGAAATTACAAATTTAATTTACTGGAACAAACGGATAAAAAAATAGGTGACTCAGTTAAATATGTAGGAACGCCAAAACAGCAAGGTCAATCAATACCTCATTGCCCAGTATGTGGTAGTACAGACCTCGAAAAATTATCTTCTGCTGGTAAGGTAGCTAAAATGGGGGCATTTGGAATTTTTGGCGCAGGAGATTTAGGTAAAACTTGGAGATGCAAAAATTGCGATAGTAAATTTTAAAGGTAACATAAAAAGGACTAAATACAATTAGTCCTTTTTTCCTACGGTACTCACCAGTTTAGAGGTTTACACAAACTTTAGGATACTACCAAAACTTGAGATACTCTCTATTTTTCAACATTGAAACATTCGTTTTTTAACTGAAACTTTTAATAGCTAGTTTGACTTTTTATCCCTATTAATTCTTTAAAGTATTCATCTATAATCTTTGCCTGATCAAGGACAGCTCTCCATTCCTTATCATCCGTTTCATAGGCAGAATTACAAGTAAGGATTTCAAAAGGTTCTTTGTCTGTAAATACTAGTCTAATTATTATTTCCGCTCGCTCAACTGTTTCGCTTTCAATATTAGACTTTGATGCACCTACAACTGCACCAGTCGTACCAAACAATAATGCTCCTTTTAATGCCTTGTTAGAGTTACTAATGGTATATGTTTTTGTCTTAGAAACTACAACCATCTCATAATCTTTCAAAGTGGAATAGCCTATTTCATACATCTTATATCCTGCTCTAAGAACAAGAATCTTTTTTCTATTATTATCAAAATATAACGCAGCGTCTGCTATGTGTAATTCTTTACTTAGGTCAAAATTTTCATACTCATACCAACAATGAAAGCTCCCAAGTTCTTTCTTGAAAAGTCCCTTTTTAATAGGCTCTTTAATAACTTCGCATTTAAATTGATCCTTGCTAAACTCAGTATATTTACTCGCTCTAGTTATTGCTTCGTCCAAACTTATAGCATTATATATTGCATCATATAATTTCAACATGTATCTCCCCCTGATTTTATTCAAACTCAATATCAGTATCAGACTTCCACTTGTCAGATTTCAAATACCATTCTTTTTCTTTATATTTATCACAATGTGAGGAACCAGTACATTTAGTCATAAACCAGCCACAAAACTTTTTAATTTTATCATAGTAAATACATCTTGCTCTATGCCTCCTACAACCTTTGCTTTTTAGGTAATCAATGTGGCATGGTGTACCAATATTTTTACTTAGCCCAATATATTCATTAGTAAATTCATGTACACTTGCTTTGTCGGGTGGTTGAATATAACTCTCGTCATAGTCTGATAATTCATTATTAACTTTACTTTCTTTGGGTTTAAATCTTCCACAGTAACTTAATTGGCAAAATTGTCTATAATAGCCGCTAAAACGATTATCACAAGTCAATTTTTCATCATTGAAATATATGCAGTCTTTTCCTTTTTCGCCACGTTTAACGTGTTTATTTGATTTAGACTTACTATTCTTAATGGTGATAATTCCACTATGATTTGCTAATCTATTTTTCTTTCCCATAAATAAGTCACCCACTAAATAATAAAGGATTAAATTACTTTATCTTGTATTGATTTTGCAGGATTAACATTTTTTCCTAGTCTAAAGATTTTATATTGAATGCAAGTTTTAAATTATTTAATTGAGTCAACTATTACCGAAGTGCCATTAGCAGATACCCCAATCATATTATTAGAAAAATTTACAAAGTCAAAATCAACTCCAATTAAAGCGTTACCGCCTTTTGCAATTGAATTAATAATTAGTTTTTCAAGTGCTTTGTCTTTTGCCAACTCCATTTTTTTTGAAAATTGATTGGATTGTTCTCCTGTTAAGTCTGCAAAAGCTGCTGACATTTCTGAAAAAAAGCCAGTTCCCAAAACAATGCTTCCACTAACAACACCACAGTATTTTTCAATATAATAATTTTCAAAATTGAAACCTGTGGTTACCATATGTAAATCTATTTCGTGGTTAGTAATAGAATTAACTCTTTCTTGTTCCTCCTGTAATCGTTTTTCTAATATTTGTGCGTGTTGTTTATTTTCAAAATGTTTAGAGTTTTTAGCAATATAATCTTTGCAAAAATCATCTATTATTCCCAATATATTATCTGAAGCACCATCATTTTTTAGTTCATCTTTTAAACTTTTATTTAACTCATTTATTTCATCAATAGATTTGGCATTCCTTATTAAAAACAATGGGTCACTTACTGTTTTTTTACATTTTTCACAGAAAACAAGGCTTCCATCATTTAAAATTAACGGTACATCTAAATACCCAATTTTTTTGCCACATACATTACAAGTTTTTGCCATTTTGTTTCTCCTCCTAGTGCAGAGATTATTTTTTAATTATTAGCCTATATTTTAAATGTACAGATTTTAAAAGCATTATCATTATCTAAAAATAAAGCTTACTTAACCATTTCTCGTCCTAAACCAAGACATAAAAATTAATTTATATTATACCACCAAATCATTCCAAAATCTAACAATTTTTCCCTATAAGCCAACCTCTAAAGAAAATAACATCACGGTGAAAACTAATTCCACCAATGCAAATCCATAAAGAATAATCACCAAGGTTCAACCTCCACCCTACACAGAGCATCATAAACCCTCTTGGGAATCTTCCGCTTATACTTATCTGCCATTAACAAGATACATGCCTCTTTATGACGCTTATATTCTGCAAACGCTTCTTCTGGTGTATCCCAATAATTTATAGTAAAAGCTTGACCATCTCCCCCTAAAGCCTTATCAATAGATATTTGACCATAGTATTTATCCATTTTTTCATCATAACGCACGCCGTAAGGAAGCCCTTTATCCTTTATATTTTTTGTCTTTCTAGCATAATGCCTTTTACAATTTGACAACATAACATTCAAAGTCCAAGGCAAAATACAACATTTATCTGGAGCATACTCCTTATTTCCCTTACATAATAAGTCTTTATCAATAACCATCTGCTCATTATCGCACGCATAATAATTAGCTTCATACCATTCTTGAAATAACTCGAAGTCGTTTTTCCAACCTTCATACATAGTGGATTCTGCATAGTGAGGATATTGTTTTTTAACCTCTTTGTCAAAACATCTCATTACAACCCCATTATAAATTTGACGTGCTTTACTTCCCTTTATTGTGGCATATGGAATATACTCTTGATTTCTATGTAAATCTGCTATAGTGATTCTTTTTTGATTTAAATTTTCCAACTCTTTCGTTGATACATATATCAAATTTTTATAATAATTATTTGACTTATCTCCATCAATAAACCATATTCTATTTTTGCCATAACCAGGTTCAAGAAAATGCTCTGCCACTAATTTAGATGGACAGGTATCAACAGGAAATTTACTTCCATCTATGTCAATTTGATTAATGGTAAAGTGAACGTCCCCCGTCTTGTGAATATGGTAATTTTTTCTTAAATTATTTACTAATCGACCATAATTTGAAATCCAATAATTTTCAGTCCTATGTACTTGTACAAAGATTTCATCTCCTTGTATTTTTTCAATTTTTGCCTTTTTCGTATCTAATACACCTTTTTCTAATTCAAACATTATTACCCTCCTGTAATTTTACATAAAGAAAGATGGCTACACATATGTATCACCATCTAATGATTGTTTTCTATTTATAGTTGTAGCGGAAGCGGGTCATTATTTATTAAGCTTCTGAAATAATTCTTTACCACAAGTAAACTTAACTCGTTTGCAAGCTGGTACTAATATCATTTTTTCTGTCTGCGGATTATACTTGAGTCTTTCTTTATAATCCCTGACCTCAAATTTACCAAAATTGACGATTTTAATTTTACCATCCTCTTCTAACAATTCACCAAATGCTTCAATAGCTGCATTTAAGAACAACCGTGTATCAACTTTCTTCATGCCTGATATTTCTGAAATTCTTTCTACTATGTCTTTTTTCGTTATCATATTACTCATCCTCCTTTGTACTCATATCTTGGATATTAAATTGTTATGCTCATTTCCTTTTATTTTGCCCTTGTAAAGCCGATTTTGTTTTAACCAGTAGAAATATGTATCTCTAATCCCTTGTCGTTCTGAGGCAATAAAAAGCATATTTTAAGCACTAAAATAAGTGCCTATACGCTTGTATTTCTACTAAACATATAGACACTTATTTAGATGTTCAAAGTATTATTTAATGGTCTTTTTTCGTACCCCATTTACTATAAAATCGTACCCCATCCGTACCCCTTTTTCATACCAAACGGCACTATATTGCGATACTTTACGATACTTTTATCAATCATGCCCAACTTCCCAAACCCTTGTAAACACTGGACTATCTGTTGATTTTCGTTATATCATAAGGAGTCGTCTGATAGACGTAGTAGTTCAACCAATTAGAATAAAGCAAATTCCCATGGGCACGCCAACGTACAAGAGGTGATTTTGTGTCATCATCATTGGGAAAATAATTAGCAGGAACCGCTGTATCCAACCCGGCGTTCTTATCCCGTCTATACTCATTATCCAGCGTGTAAGGATCATACTCCGAATGCCCCATAATAAAAATTTGTTTGCCATCTAATGAAGATATCGCATAGACGCCTGCCTCTTTAGAGGAAGCCAAGATTTCCAAATTACTTACTTTTTTAATATCTTCTTCACTCACTGTTGTATATCTAGAATGGGGTGCAAAAAACACATCGTCTGCGCCTCTTAAAAGCATTGAATTTTTCTTATCAATCACATGAGGGAATACGCCAAAAAGCTTTTCATCCATTTGATGTTTCTGAATTCCATAATGATAATAAAGCCCAGCCTGAGCACCCCAGCAAATATGGAATGTGCTATGAACATTTGTCTTACTCCACTCCATCATTTCTTTCAATTCATCCCAATAGTCGACCTCTTCAAAATCCATTTTCTCCACAGGAGCGCCAGTAATAATAAAGCCGTCGAAATTATCGTTTTTGACTTCATCAAAGGTTTTGTAAAACGCCAGCAAATGTTCACTTGAAGTGTTTTTTGAAATATGAGACTTAATATGAATCAACTCCAACTCAATTTGTAACGGCGTATTTCCTAAAAGTCTGAAAATCTGTGTTTCGGTATCAATCTTTGTAGGCATCAAGTTTAATAGCAATATTTTTAAGGGACGTATATCTTGGGTTATGGCTCTGTGCTCCGTCATAACAAAGATATTTTCCTCAGTTAATACTTTTACCGCAGGTAACTCGTTAGGTATTTTGATTGGCATTATTTATCACCGCTTTCTTTATTGTAAACAAAATACATCCCTTTAAAATAGAATCGTTAATGTCGTGTTTTTTTAGAACTTTTATATTAGATTTAAAGCTTGTTCAATGTCATCAATTAAGTCCTGTGCATTCTCCAATCCGCAGGAGAAACGAACCAAATCACCGGATATTCCCGCTGCAACAAGTTCACTTTCGTTCATTTGTCTATGGGTAGCGCTTGCAGGATGCAGGCAACAGGTTCTTGCATCAGCAACATGTGTTGCAATGGAAGCAAGCTTCAAACCATTCATAAATTTTTCTGCAGCTTCTCTTCCGCCCTTTACGCCAAAGCTTACAACACCGCATGTGCCATTTGGCATATACTTTTGTGCAGTTTCATAGAACTTATCTCCCTCTAAACCAGGATATACCACCCACGTAATCTTGTCATTTTCTTTTAGATATTTTGCAACAGCAAGGGCGTTTTCACAATGACGAGGCACTCTTACATGCAGGCTTTCCAATCCCAAATTTAGAAGAAATGCTGTTTGAGGGGATTGAGATGAACCAAAATCTCTCATCAGCTGAGCTGTCGCCTTGGTGATAAACGCACCACCTTGGCCGAATTTTTCCACATAAGTAATGCCATGATAGCTATGGTCAGGCGTGCAAAGGCCTGGGAATTTTTCTGCATTTGCCTTCCAATCAAATTTGCCAGAATCCACGATACAACCACCTACCCCGGCGCCGTGACCATCAAGATATTTTGTTGTGGAGTGGGTAACAATATCCGCACCCCATTCAAAAGGTCGGCAATTCACAGGGGTTGCAAAGGTATTATCAATTACCAACGGTACCCCATGGGCATGGGCTGCGTTTGCGAAGCGTTCAATGTCAAGAACAGTTAAAGCAGGATTTGCTATGGTTTCACCAAAAACAGCTTTTGTGTTTGGTCTAAACGCAGCTTCCAATTCCGCGTCCGTACAATCCGGTGTAATAAAAGTAAAGTCAACACCCATTTTCTTCATGGTAACGGAAAACAAATTGTAAGTGCCACCATAAATTGTTGAGCAAGAAACTACATGATCTCCGTTGGATGCAATGTTGAAAATGGCAAAAAAGTTTGCAGCCTGACCTGATGAGGTTAACATAGCCGCTGTGCCGCCTTCCATTTCGCAAATTTTTGCCGCAACATAGTCGCAAGTAGGATTTTGCAGTCTGGAATAAAAATAGCCGTTTTCCTCTAAATCAAAAAGCTTTCCCATTTCCTGACTGGTCTCATATTTAAATGTAGTGCTCTGAATAATAGGAATTTGTCTCGGTTCACCGTTTTGTGGTGTATAACCGCCCTGTACGCATTTTGTTTCTATTCTGTAATCACTCATAATTTTCAAATCCTCCTTTTTTTCTGTCTGAAATTAAAAAAACCCGTCTCAAAGATAAACTTTGAGACGGGATATTCCCGCGGTACCACTCAAATTGCATTATAAAAATAATGCCACCTCTCAGGCTCAAACAAGCCCTATGCTTTTACGCAGCAATCACGGAAGGAGCCTACCGACATTTTCATGTTTTCGAACCTTCAGCTCAGAAGCCATAGGCATTAAGTATTTTTGTTATCGGTTTCCACCAAACCCGACTCTCTGTAAACGCAGCAACTCAGCCCTCTTCGTCATAGCTTTTATATTTAATTTGTTTTATTATAGCATCTCAATTTTGTTTGTCAATAAAAACTTTTTAAAAATATTAAAGGCTGTTGATTTTGAGCTAGGTTTCAAGCAGTATAAAATTGTAAAATAAATATGAACGAGTCACGAAAATTGATTGGCTTTCTAACTTTTTTATAAACACCAAGATAGCTTATAGACACTGCTTTGCTTGATAAATATAAAGTTTGTCATATAATCTTGGTTTTTTTGATGCATAAAGACAAAAATTAACACCCAACTGCTTGGGGACGAAGCAATTGGGTGTTTTGCAGAATAAAAATATTTTTTCGAATGAATCTCTTCTCAAATCCAAATTTTCCTTTTCACAATCTCTATTGAAGCAAAGGTTGCATTTGAATACCATCAAATGCAAATTCTAAAGTTGGAACAATCAATTCTGTTCTGGCTATCATAGACTTGGGTTTTCCCTCATAGTTATCCTGTTGGAAGGGAACAAAATAAATACCTTTTGTGTTCATTAAACAGCCAATATTGGTTAAATTCAGCCCCAACGCATCATTGGTTGAGATGGAAATAACCAAAGGTTTATTGTTGCGCATGTGAGCCTTCGCAGCCATCAGCACAGAGGTATCGGTAATGCCATTGCTCAACTTTGCGATGGTATTTCCTGTACAAGGCGCAATAATTAAAATGTCCAGCATCCCTTGAGGTCCAAGGGGTTCCGCGTCAACAATAGTTAAAACCGGTTCATTGCCTGTTATTTCCACAACTTTTTTCAAAAACTCTTCTGCCTTCCCAAATCTTGTATCCATGGTTGCTGCATTTGTGGATAAAATAGGAATTATGTTTGCTTTTTCCCGCTTCAATTGTTCCAACTCTTTGATAATTTTATCAAATGTACAAAAGGAACCTGTAATTGCAAAACCGATATTTTTACCTTCTAATTTCATCATAAACTCCCCCTAATCAATGTTCCAATGAGGCTACAATACCACCCAATAAAATACGTGCACTGGTTTTTGGCGAATATCTACCGGGAATTCCTAGGGATAACTTTGCTGTAATCCCATTTTGCTTACAAGCTTCAAAGTCCGTACCTCCCGGTGCTGAAGCAATATCAATTATAACCCCATGGGGGTTTACCTTATCAATGAGTTGTGCATCTAACACCATGGCAGGAATTGTGTTGAAAATAAATTGCTGTGTAGAAATAAGCTCAGGTAATTCGTTCAAAGAAACCCCTTGATAGCCTTGTGCTTTTGCATCTTCTCTTGCAGCCTCTTTTCTTGCTCCAATGGTTACTTTGGCATCCAAGCCTTGTAATCTTTTTGCAATAGCTTTCGCACATCGACCATATCCCAACACAAGACAATTTTCTTGATTCATATTTTGGGTGCTTAAGGTAATTGCCTCAGCAATAGCACCCTCAGCAGTTGTAATAGCATTTTCAACTGCAATTTCTTCCATTTTCATAAAATCATAGCAATGCACATTTTTTTGATGTGCCGCTTCCATTACGCCACTTGCAATATTGCCTCCAAATAAAATTGTGTTTTCTCTTAACTGTTCAGAAAAATCAGACAACAGGACTACCGTGTCATCTTTCGTCAATAGAAGCTTGCCATCTTTCGTAAAAGGTACAGGCGTAACTATGATATCTGCCCATTGCATGGCACTTTCCATTGATTCAAACCTTTCAATCCCCGATAATTGTCCCGCACCATCCAAGGCATAGGTTCCTACTTGGTGAAAAACATCTTTTAATGCATCAGCCAAGTAAAGAAGCCTAAGATCTCCGCCCATTACAAGAATTTTTTTTTCTGACCATTCCATTATCCCGCCCCCTATCTTTATTAAAATATGCACCATAAAAAATCATGTGTTTGTCTGGATAACAGCAAGAAAGAATAGCTTGAGAATTCGTCTTTTTGACCACATAAAAACAACAGGCCTGAAACACAAACCTGTTGTTATCTAATTACTATGAAACTTAAGAAATCACCTCAACGGAGCTACCTTTTGAACTGCGCTGAACCAGAATTTTCTTTTCAATGTTTTCTTTTAATTCAGTAATATGGGATATAATACCCACCAATCTATTTCCAAAGGACAGCCGCTGTAAGACCTGTACAGCCTGTTCTCTGGAATGCTCATCCAAAGCGCCGAAGCCTTCATCGATAAACATGGCATCAATTTGAACACCGCCTGCATGGCTCTGAATTACGTCAGAAAGACCCAAGGCCAAAGAAAGGGAGGCTTTAAAGGCTTCACCGCCCGAAAGGGATTTCACGGAGCGGCTCTTTCCTGTATAATAATCCATTACTTCCATCTCCAGACCGCTTTGACTGCGTTTATCGGAAGCATTTTCTGCACGAAGTAAACGATATCTCCCTTCAGTCATTTCTGCCAAGCGCAAGTTTGCAGCCCGAAGCACACGATCAAAGTAAAATCCTTGTACAAAAGATTCAAAGGTAATTTTGTCTTTACCGGAGAGTTCACCATTTGCTGTTTTAGATAGTTCAAGAATGGGCAAATACTGTTTTTCTAATTTTAGTCGAATTTTGAACTCTGCTTTTCCCTTTTGCAAAGCAATTTCTCGAATGGCATTGCTTCCATTTAATTCTTCCAATGCATCATCAATGGCATTTATACGCAAAGCAATGACATCCTTCTCGTTCTGGAGTGTTGTCAAATCATAGATTTTGGTTTCCTCACTTAATTCTGTACGTTGAACGAAGTTTTCAAGTTGTGTCAATTGATAGAAAAATGCTTGAACCTTTTGCTCCTCCTGCTCCAAAGTTTCTCTGCTCGCTGGCAAACTTAAATGGTACTGTTCCTCAGTTAGGAATCCTTTTTCCTCCATCATGGAATTAAACAGTGATACGGCTTGTTTTAACCGTTTTTCTCCCTGTAAAGCTACACTTCGGCTTTCCTCTAAGCGCGTTTCTAGTTTTTGAACTTCATCTTTTTTCTCCTGAAAAAGAGTAAGTATACGTTTATATTCTTCGTCTGCTTTATTTATATACCGTTGTAACCCATCAATTGCCAATTTCGCTTGTTCCGCTGTAGTATTTTTCTCAAGGCGTTGTTCTAAAGAAATGAATTCCCCTTGCAAAAGTCCCGATTTTTCAATATTGCCCTTGATTTTTATTTCTATGGCTTCTAATTGCTTCTTTTGGTCATCTAGGGATGTGGATTCCATCTCCAAAGTTTTTTCTAGCTTTGAAAACTCCAATAACTTGGTCTTATGTGCTTTTAACTCAAGTTCCAAGGTGTCTATTTCCTCTTGTATACATTTCAAATCCTCTTGTATCGTTTCTGTGGAAACAGCCTCCTCGGTACAAGATTTTTCAATATTTTCTCTTTGCACTTGGCATCTTGCGGAATGCTCCTTTCCTTTTGATGCAATTTCTTGCAAACTGACACTGGCCAGCTCTTCATCAGCTTTGGATTTTTTCCATTCTTCTTCCGTTGGTGCCGTTAAGGAAAGGACAGCTTTTTTGGGATGATCTAATGAGCCGCACACCGGGCATGGGGTACCCACTTGAAGCTTCTCAGCTAGAATACCTGCCTGTTCCCCTAAATATGCCATTTCTATAGCTTCTCGATTATGTCTTGTTTCTTTCCACCGTGCCTCAGCCATCTTGTATTGTTTTCTTAAAGTTTCCAGGGCAATTTCATCCAATTTTAAGGCCTCTTGCATGGAAATAATCTGTTTGATTCGTTTTTCTCTTTCTTTTTTACCTTGTTTTGCTTGCTCAATCATCAGCTCCTTTTTTTCCATAAGGGGCTTTTCCTCTAGCTTTGCTTTAACTTCAGAAATAGTCTCTTCTAAAACCTTAATCTTGCTTTTTATTGTGATTATGTCTTTCTCCAAAGATTGCTTTTCTTGCTTTAAAACAACCTTCTCTTTTTGTAAAGCTTCTTTTCTGGAATAGTCTGCAAAATCACTTTCCATTTTCTTCAGACGAATTCTCTCTTCGTTCAACCTTGGCTGTACATCGTCTTGTTTTTGCCGCTCTTCCTCAATGCTCTTTAAAACCGGATAGAGCGCACTTAATTTTTTCCCAAAGGTTACTATCTGGCTCTTTGTTTCCTCAAGCATTTCTCTTTCATGAAGCATTGATTTTTCCAGAGGTAGCACATAATCCTGAGCAATTCTTTGCTTCAAAAGAAACTCCTGTTTTTTTTGTTTCTCATCCTTCTTCTCAGATAATTGCTGCAGTTCCATTTTTGCTTTTTCTAAATTTTCAATACGCTTATTATTGATTTCACCCTTGCTGATATCCCGAGTAAGCTCCTGCTCCTTTTTTAAAAGATTTGCTTTCTCCCCTTTAAGGTGTAACATTTCCTTCTGTGCATCTGCAAAAGCCTTTTCCTCTTCCTCTAATATACCTTCAGCTTGATAAATTAAATTCTTTTCATCAAAACGATCTAAGGGGGAAAGCTGTTGCAAATAGTGAAGCAACTTTCTTTCACTATCCTCGAATTGGGTACGATTCTGCTTTTCTGTTTCCTTTAGTCTTTGCTGGAAATCAGCAAAGGTATTGGTATGAAAAACTTTTCGAAAAATTGCTCCTCTTTCACTACTTTCTGCATATAAGAGTTTTAAAAATTCACCTTGGGCAATCATGGCGATTTGCTTAAACTGCTTTGCATCTACGGATAAGAGCTCCTCCACCGCTTTCTTTACCTGAACAAAGCCTGTGGAAATGGTTTCTTCTTCACAGAATAATGATGCTTCCGCCACCTCTGTGGTCATTCCTTCTCCATTCTTTTTCGGTCGGCGATAGGCAGGATTGCGTATGATACGATAAGTTTTGTCTCTATGTTGAAATAATAATTCTATGTATGTTTTTGTGGTTCCTTGGGCGAAATCACTTCGAACACTGTCAATCCCTCGGTTAGAGCCACTGGTTTCACCAAACAACGCGAAACAAATGGCATCAAAAATGGTGGTTTTCCCTGCCCCAGTGTCACCACTGACAAGAAAAAGACCTCCCGCTCCAAGCTTTGAAAATGGAATCTCGATTTTCTCCGCAAAGGGGCCAAAAGCAGAAATTGTTAAATGTATGGGCTTCATTCCTGTTCATCCCCCAATTCATCCCAAGCTTTTCTTACCGCTTGTTTTTGCAGATCATTCATTTCCTTTTGATTTTGCCTTTCGAAAAATAATTGGAACAGCTCTTTGGGTGATGTATCTTCCGCTGAATAGGAAAATTCCCGTTCTTCATAGGTTCTTGCTTCCACCTCTAATGTCATTAGGTTGGGGTAGAAAATACGAAGTTGACCCAATGGGTCATTTAATGCCATGGTATCTGTAAGTATCCCCCGAATATAATCCTCAGAGCCACCCTCTGCTTTTGCCGCCTCCAGCAATCCCTCCAGAGGGCCTTTTATCTCACGCAAGGGTCGTTTTGGCAAAAAGGGAATAAAGTCAATTTGCACATCACCTTTTTCCCTAAATTCCACTTTTGTGATTGCTTTTTTGCGTGTGATTTCAGAAAATGAGTATGCCAGCGGCGAACCCGCAT
>NZ_DALYUL010000007.1:92985-146941 GCF_031981185.1 Anaerotignum sp.
CGCATAACGAATGGTTTCTCTACCGATCTTTTGTGGTCGGTGCAAATGCCCCAAAGCAACATAATCAAATGCAAAAAAAGCACTTGCATCTATTTCATCTACACCGCCTAAAGAACTGGTTTCCGAATCACTTCTCTCTGCTTCTCCGCGCCAAGTCACGAACTGATGAGCCAATAAAATGTTTCTTCCCTCTTTCTTAGCCGGGTTCCCTTGCAAAACAAGCTCCATAGCTCTCTGATAGGAGGGAATCTCCTCTTCATAATAAGGACTTACTAATGCGGGCTTGATAAAAGGAAGTAAAAACACTTCCATTTCTCCATATTCATCCTCCAATACAACAGATTTTAAAGCACCTTCATAGCATCCACAAATATGAATTTGATTTTCTTGAAATAGTCGGCTGCCAAAATCCAGACGATGGGCAGAATCATGATTTCCTGCAATCATAAAAATTGCAATCTTAAGTTTAGATAGCTCTGTCAGAAACCAATCTAACAGCCGCACAGCCTCCACCGGAGGAACGCCCTTATCATAAACATCCCCAGAAATAAATATGCCGTCTATTTTCTCCTCTACGGCCTTTTCTAAAATTTGAATAAGGATATATTTTTGGTCATCAATCATAGAAAAATCGTAGATTCGCTTTCCTAAATGTAAGTCTCCTATGTGAAAAAATCTCATACTTTCCTCCTTTCTTAGACTTTTGTTCCATTCATATGCTTAAAAGCAGACACCAAATAGATGTCTGCTTTGTATTAGCGATGGTTTCACAAGCTTAAAAACTTGGTGCTTTGATGTTTTGTAAATCTTCCTTCAACTATGTTCAAATGGCGTAATGACCCATTTGATACAGCCATCCAATCTATTTTCAAAAATGCGATATCCCTCCATCACATCATTTAAAGGCCCTCTATGGGTGATCAGGCAGCTAGTGTCAATCTTTTTGCATTCCACCATTTTCATTATGGCTTCACAGCTATTGGCATCCACCCCACCTGTTTTAAACACTAGGTTTTTACCATACATTTGATGCAACGGCAAGGTTTGTTCCTTTTCATAGAGAGCCACTAAAACCACAATGGCGTTTGGTCTTGCTACCTTCCATGCCAGTTGAAAGGTGTTCTCTCCACCAGCCACCTCAAACACACGGTCAGCACCTCTGCCTTGTGTCAGCTTTAAAATTTCTTCTTCTATATCTACTTCCAAAGGGTTTAAGCAAACATCCGCCAAACCTTGTTCTTTTGCCAAATTTAATCTGTCTGTGCTGGTATCCACAACAATGACGGTGGCAGGACTATAGAGCTTTATACTCATTAAAGTACATAAGCCTGTAGGCCCAGCTCCCAAAACAACCACGGTATCCGCAGGTTTTATCTCTCCAATGCTTGCAGCCCAATAACCTGTAGCCAAAATGTCCCCATTAAATAATGCCTCTTCATCAGATACATCATCGGGAATTTTCGTTAAGCCTTGATCCGCCATGGGAATACGAGCATATTCTGCCTGTCCCCCATCAATTCGGCACCCCAGCTCCCAACCTCCATGGATACAATTATTTACATAGCCTTGTTTGCAGAAAAAACACTCACCGCAAAAGGTTTCCACATTAACAGAAACCCGGTCACCAACAAAAAAGTTCTTCACCTTTCTGCCAACCTCAACAATTTCCCCTACAAATTCATGTCCCAAAACTATATTTTCTTTTGCTCTGGGCACAGCTCCATGCTTAATATGTAAGTCGCTGGAGCAAATTGTGGATCTAGTTACTCTTACAATGGCATCTGTCTCTTTTTCAATCACCGGAATTGGTCTATCTTCCAAGCACACAATGCCATTTCCCTTGTATACAACTGCTTTCATCGTTTCCCCCATCTTCAGCCCCCAATTCTAGATCGTAGACCCTTTTTTAGTAGTAATCCTATTTTAAAATCACTATAACTTTGAACTTTAAGCTCTTTATTTTCTATTAAAATGTGTTTGCAATCTCTTTCCCTTTTTCTGCAGCTTCCTTAATGATAACCTCAACAGGACGAAGGCCCATATCCAAACCTTCCGCAAAAATACAATCATATTTTTCAATTCCAAAAAACCGGCTCATTGCTTCCATATATCTTGAACCCATTTCCATAGGAGAATCCTGATAAAAACCACCTCTCGTGGTAACATAAACCATGTGATCGGCCTTACAAGTTCCAACACATCCCTGCTCATTGCAGCCAAATGTGATGCCTTCCACACACAAATTTTCAATATATGTTTTCAGCAGAGCAGGAAAGCTTAAGTCCCAAAAAGGCGCTGCCACCACGATTTTGTCAGCCTGGGCAAATGCATGGGCATAGTGAAAACGAGGATGGGAAAAATCCTTATCCGCTAGCAATGCATCTCTTTGGTGAAAATAGCCTTCGGTCATATTGATTAGTGCTTCATCCATCAAGCAAAGCTCCTCTATTTCATATGTACCTTTTTTGTCCAATTCCTTTAGAAATAAATCCGCTAGTTTTTTGGTTCGAGATGCATCTCTGCGAATGCAGCAATTTACAAATAATACTTTCTCCAAAGAAAACACGCTCCTTTAATCTATTTTTTCTATGGCTAAAGAGCCAAATTTATTTGTCTTCAAAACATGGTCAACCTCTTCTTTTATGGGAACAGAATCGGACGCACCTTTTTTGCCAATGGCGAGCGCACTTGCCGTTGTGGCCAACAATAAGGAATCCGGGATAGATTCTCCATTCAGTATGCCGTATAAGAAATAACCGCTAAAGGTATCCCCTGCCGCAGTGGTGTCCACAACCTCAACTTGATGGCATCCGATTTTAAAGGTCTCCCCTTTAGAATAACAAATGGCACCTCTGCTTCCCAGTGTAAGAAGGATATTACCCTTGGGATATTTCTGTTTTAAAACAGGTAGAATCTCTTCATCTTTTTCGCATTTTGCAATCTGTCTTCCTTCAACCTCATTCACAATCAACCACTCTAAAAGCTCCAATGGATACTCTAAAACCTTTCCATTCATGGGCGCTGCATTAAATGCAACTTTTAAACCCCTTTTATGTGATTCCTCAATCATATAATCCACCAAATTTGTTTCGTTCTGCAGCAGCACCAAACCTTCGTTTCCAAATTTGTCTAATGTTTCATTGATATATTCTTTGGTATAAAGCTGATTTGTACCCCCATAAAGCAAAATGCAATTTTGTCCATGTGCATCTACCTGAATGATGGCATGTCCGCAGTTTTCTGTTGTCTCCCTGAGCAAAGAGATATCCACATGATTTTCACTAAGCTTCGATGCTAGTGCCTCGCCTCCCTTGCCCACAAAACCTGCATGATAAACTAAATTTCCTGCTTTCGCCGCTGCGATAGACTGATTTAGGCCTTTTCCTCCACAGTTGATAAATAGCCCGTTAGATGACATCGTTTCACCGGGTTCAACAAAGTGATCCACACCATAAACGTAATCCATATTCAAAGAACCAAAATTCAGTATTTTCATTCTGTTTCCTCCTCAGTAGTCATTAAAACAGCCTTTCTCAATTCTAATTCACGAAGCTTTTCTTTCCAGGCAATTCCGCTTAAAATCATAAAAATACCCAAGATTTGAACGGGACGAAAGGTTCCAAAAAATACGTAATCTAAAACAATGGAAGCACTTAACTGCCCAAAAAGCATCAGTACCGTTGATGTCATAGCCCCTGTGTTTTTCGTGCCAATGATTAAAAAAATCATGGCTACCAAACCACAAACGCTTCCTAAATAAAAAAGCAGAGGAACCTCCTTTATAAAGGAAAGTTGAAACTCTCCACCCTTTCCTGTGATATAAACAAGGCAAAAAGCAATGACAGAGGCTTCAATGTAATTAATTAATGCGCCTCTCGCTGTACCCAAACATTCCCCCGCTTTTACATTTACCATCTTATTAATTACGGATAAAAATCCGTTGGCAATCGCCGCTATATAGTATATCATTTTTTTCCTCCCTAAGCGTACACAACGATCAAAACCCCTGCCAACACCAATAAATAGCAAGGCACCTGTTTGAGACGAAACGGCTTTTTCATAGCATTAAACCATCCATAATGGTCAACCAGTGCTGAAGAAATCATTTGTCCGATGATAGATAGGCTTAACAACTGGGTTGCACCAATGTGCAAAATGCACCAGCTGCTGCTGGCTACCAATGTGACACCCATAAAGCCCACTGCATATACGTATTTGGGCACTCCACCAAAAGTAATCGGTGTTTTTTCCTTAAGCTTAATATATAAGAAAAGAAGTAATGCCGCTATAACATGGACAAAAAAACAAACACCAAAAAGGCTATAATAATTACCTAACTGCCCATTTAGTGATACCATAAAGCCTTGAAAAATACCGGCCAAAATTAAAAATATAAAATAAACCATTTTACCCTCCCCAAAACACACAACTGTGTTTCTCCATTTCAATGATTTTAACATATTATTCTAATAGATTCAAATTATTAGACTGCAAACATTGCATTTTTTCAAAAATTAAGGTAAATTATACAAAAGGACACAAAGGAGGAACAAATATGCCAAATGTACAGCCCCATATTCAGCTAGATGAAACCCTTGAAGTGAAATATGCTTTACTTCCCGGGGATCCCGCCAGATTAGATAGAATTTCTCCATTTCTAGAAAATGTTGTAGAATTAAAGTTTAACCGAGAATACAGAAGCTTAATTGGAACCTATAAAGGTATTAAAATTTTAGCCATTTCAACAGGGATTGGTGGTGCCTCTGCCGGGATTGCCGTTGAAGAACTGCACAATATAGGTGTGGAAGCCATGATTCGTATTGGTAGTTGTGGCAGTTTACAGCCTAAAGTGAAAATGGGTGATATTATTCTGGTTAGTGGCGCTGTGCGTGACGATGGAGCATCAAAAACCTATGTTGACGCCATGTTCCCTGCCGTGCCAGATTCAAAACTGTTATTTGCTTGCGTTGAGTCTGCGAAAGAAAAAAATATTTCCTATCATACTGGTATTGCAAGAAGCCACGATAGCTTTTATACCGATGACGAGGATGCAATCGATGCCTTTTGGTCAAAAAAAGGCGTTCTTGGATGCGATATGGAAACAGCGGCAGTCTTTACCATCGGCCATTTACGAGGAGTGAAAACTGCTTCTATTTTAAATAATGTTGTAGAATACCAAGGAGATACCCTAGATAGTATTGTAAATTATGTTGATGGAGAATCCCTATCCATGCAAGGAGAAAAAAATGAAATTTTAGTTGCTTTAGAAGCTTTTGTGAAACTGGAAAAAGGCCTATAATAGGATTTTAATGGGATTTACTTTACCACAAGAAAAAAACTGTTTATTATGGAAACATTTCCTTTCTTTTATCGTCAAATTATTAGGACGATAAAGGAGATGAGATGATGAAAAAGAGTTTTTACCTATTTACATTTCTTTGCAGTTTGATTTTCTATGGTGGATGTGCTGATGTACCGTCAACAAAAACCGTTGAAAAACCCAACACTGCTACTACCAATGAAAAACCGACAGAAAAGTCAGCACAAACGCTGCATGGGAAAATTATCAAAATGGAAAAGGATATGCTTCTTGTAGCAGTTACAGAAGAAAAGGATATCTGTCAAGTTTCTACTAGCACATTTATAGGAGATATCACCCAAGTAGAGCCGGGGGATATGGTGGAAATTGGATTTGACGGTATGGTTTTGGACATTTATCCTGAAATTATTGCAAACCCTGATTATGTGATTTTCACCGAAAAAGGCGAGGACTTCGTGGGTCTCTATAACAATATTCTTTTAGATTTATATCAGGGAGATGCCGGGCTAAACAGTGACATTAATCTAATTGCCCTAGATTTAACAGAAGACGAAAACCTTACCGACAGCGAGAAAAACGCCCTGCTCTATTTACTCTGGAACGAAACCCAGATTGTTACCAGATTTGCGACCTATGATGATTTGCTTGCAGAAAATTTAATTGTGGTAGAAAAAGATACGAAATTTGCCAATATGGAGAACGGAATATTGATAAATTTGAAATCGACTAAAGCAGAAAAAAATATGTTTACATTTTCTGTTCAAAAATGGCGCTCCTCTTTAGGCGCATATGGTTTTGAAAATTGTACGGCTAAAAAAGAGAATGAAAAGTGGTCTTATACCGTAGGTAGTGAGATGATGTCTTAATACTTATAACCAGACTTGAACATTAAATCAGGACCACCAGCTTAGCTGGTGGTTTGTCCCGCCCCTATAAGGGGCTGTTACTTGCAACGCCTGAGGGCGTATTGAAAAAATACTCCTTATGCATCATACGCCCCGCTACCGTTAAAACGGTTTTAATAATTTTTTATACTTGCTATAAATTTTAGTATTACTACTCGTAAAAACAAAAGCCTTACAGCTAAAGCAAAAACCATTCCTACCACCTGCATAGCGGGTGGTTTTATCAAGCTAAAGCGAACAATAAAAAAACACCCCCGACGAAATATTTGATGGGGGTGTTTTTCATTCTCTTTAGTCTTTGCTTTATTTAATACTTATTTCCATTACCAACCTTTTTTGTATTTCAAAACATCATCAGAAATTTTTCCATCAAGATATTCCTGTATCGACTCCTCAATAATTTCAAAGCCTCGCTTTAAATTTTCGGGCTGAATATTTAGAGGGGGTTGAATTCGCAATACATTTTTCCCAAGAGAAATGATAACCAAGCCTTTTTCATAGGAACGGAACAAAACCTTGTAGGTTCCCACCTCATCAGGAATAAGGTTACCCATTTCGGGATCCATTCTAGTTAAAGCTAAACCTCTGGACATGCCCTTTCCACTTTTCTTTGTTACCACGCGGGGGAATTTTTCCATGACGCGGTTTATATGAAATTCCATGGCTTTTTCGTTTTCAGCTAACATATTTTGAAATTCTTCTCCTTGCATATAATCAAATGCAGCGCAACCAGCAGCACAAGCTAGAGCGTGGCCACCTAAAGTAAACAAATGTGCTGGAGCCGGTAAAGAATCCATAATTTCTTTCTTTGCCATAAAAGCCCCTAATGGAAGCCCTGCACCCAAAGATTTTCCCATTACAATGCCATCGGGTACAATATCGTAATGTTCAATAGAAAACCATTTACCTGTTCTGAAAAAGGCCTGCTGTACCTCTTCTGTGATAAAAAGAATTCCATGCTTTTTGCAAAGGGCGTATAATTTGCTCATAAAGATTTTATGTGCTGCAATTAATCCAGCATCCCCTTGAAGGGGTTCAATAATAACCGCCGCAACCTCTTCTGGAGGCAAATATGCCTCAAATGCCCTTTCTATCTCTTTTAAACATTCCCTTTCACAAACTTCATCTTCCAAATCATCCCCGTAAAAAGGGAAATTATAAATGTCCGGAAGAAACGGCCCCATTTTGGAACGCATTCTCGTTGTAACTGCACTTAAGGAAATAGAACCGTATGTACTGCCATGATACCCATTAATAAAAGTAATAATCTTACTTCTTCCGGTGTATGCCCTGGCAAATTTAATTGCGGCGTCGTTGGCATCGGAACCACAATTGCCAAAGCAAACCTTTGCAGAAACTCCTCCGGGGTAAACAGAAGTTAATCGCTCTGCATAGCTAATATTTTTTGTGTTAAAAATATAGGCAGGTGTGTACTGACTATACAATTCCAACTGCTCTTTGATTGCTTCTGTAACAGCAGGAAAACCACTGCCTAGATTTAAAGACGATGCGCTACTTAAAAAATCGATAAACCGATTATCATCTTGGTCAAAAATAGTATCACCCACAACCTTGTGTATTGTCAGTGGAAAATACGAAAAATGCTGACATGGTGCAATTACTTTTTCGTCACGCTCTATCCAAGCAACACTTTTTTTTGTTATTAAAGTCATTTTTTTCAACTCCCCATCTCTTCTATATAGATCTTTCTTCAGTTCCTTTTCATCAGCTTATATATACCCAGGGTCATAATTGGAACCACATATACAAAGAAGAATACCCACGCCAAAGTTCCATATCCCTTTGCAATTAAGTTGATGAGTCCATAAGAAGAAATAAAGGTTGTTACTACCAAAAGAATTATGGCAACCACTGGTGTCATCCAAACAGGTACCTCCTGTCTATTGCTTTTGTAACCTTCAGCAATACGGTCTGTGATTGAGTATATTAAGCCTGAGCCTGTTTCAATCAGGGTGCCAAATAATACAATTTGGAACATGTAACGCAACCAAGGCATATTCATTTGGGTTAAAATATAATCCACGGGGAGTTCCTGATCAATAATTGCAGGATAAAAACCTGCCATTGCCACGAATAAGATAATACCCGGTAATATACCAATTACACCTGCAATCAGTCCAGAGGTAAACGCCTCTTTTGAATTGTCTGAATGCCGAATGGTATAAAGCACTGCAATAATGATTGCTAAATTGTAAAATGCATATTGAAAACCCCCTAACGCCCAATTACCACTAACGGGAACCGTAGCAAAATTGTTTCCGATATCTGAGCTATATCTGGAAATTACCAATACCAAAAACAGAATATAAACACCGTAAAGGACAAAGGACCATAAAGAGAGGACCTTTTCAATGGCTTCTGAACCATTCATTACCAACAAAAAAACAGCAGCAGACATACCGATAATGCCAAACCATTTGTTTAATCCAAAAAGCTCATGCAAGATTGATCCTGCAGAAGCAGAAACAACTGCTAAAACGATTAAAATGAAAATTATGTATGCAACCTCAAAGACCATCCAGCCCGGCCCCATGAGTTTTTTCATAAAATTTTTATAGTCGTATTTTTGAAACTTTCGTGCAAAAGCAAAGGAAACGGCACAAACAATGGACCATGTGAGTAGGGATATAATGGTCATACCCAAAAAACCACCCAAAGGACCGTAGCCCATAAAATATTCAACCAGTTCTCTGCCTGTTCCGTAACCTCCGGCTATTACGCAAGATTGAAAAACGATGCCGGGTACAAAATACTTTTGAAACTTCTTTGATGATAAAATACTCATATGATTCCTCCTTTTTACACCATGCTTTCAATGTTCTCTTTTGTAGTTAATTATACTAAATTTAGTTTAATAGGATTATATATTTAATATATTTAAATGTCAACGAAATATTAAATATATTTTAGTATTTTTAAATTTTATATCTTTAGAATAAATAAATTTGGGGTAAGCTTATTTTATTGTCTGTTTTTTTAAACTACATAAAAAAAAGAACCTGTCTTTTATGCATTTTTATGCAAAAAGAAAAGCTCTTATCATTATTTTTGTATTCTCTTACATACCATGAGATAATATATTCTAAACGATTCACTCGCTGGAAATCCGCGAAGCTCTTTTATTAATAATTTCATGGTGAAATTTATTTAATATAAAGCCGGTGAAATAACTGCAACCGCCTCTACGTCTTCATCACCAGGATTATACAACTGATGATACGTTTGCTGGGGGACATAGATGCTATCCCCTTCATTTAAGATATATACATTATCACCAATATGATATTCCAAAGTTCCTTTTAATACCAAAGTACACTCGGCAGCTTCCTGGTGATACTGCACCATGGTGCTACCCCAGCTTTTAGGGCCTAATTTGAAGCATAGCATTTCCATCTTCGTACAAGCATTCTTACTTCTACTGTAGGGTGTTACAAACTGATATTCCATATTAATATCAGCAAACTGAATTTTTGTACGATTATCTCTGGTAATTACTGTAACCTGCTCTTGTTCTTCTTGGGAAAAAAGGGAAACCAAAGGAATTTCAATCGCCTCTGCAATACGCATTAAAACAGACAAAGATGGACTGATTAAATTACGTTCAATTTGTGAAATATATCCTGGGGTCACCTCAGCTTTTTCAGCTAAATCCTTTGCGGTGATGCCCTTTTCCACTCTTGCAGCCTTTATTTTTTCTCCAATCATGAAAATCTTCCTCTCTGTTTCATATTCTCCCTGCACTGCAACATAAACCCAATAATGTTTAATTCAAAACCAGCAAAATGATTGCAATCTTTTCGTATTTCATAGCAATTATACCATACTATTTTTATAAACTCAAAGAAATAAGAATTATTTCTATGTATTCTAATATTATTAAATCTTTCTTTATAATTATAATATTATATTGTTAAATAATTTCTAGTACAGTTTTAAAACAATCAGCAAAATAGTCATTAAAATCAAACTAAATGGGAGCATCAAGGAATTCAAAACGGCAGCCGCCGAACGATCATAACCACAGCGTTCTGTATAAATCGGTGCAATACTTAAAATAGGCGAAAAAACAACAATGGAAAGTATTTGTCTATGTAGTAGCGGCCCTGGTAAGTAATGATAAATTAAATAGGAAAATACGCATGCGATTCCAATCCTAAATACAAAAACACTCCCCATATCCTTCAAAACACTTTTTTTCATTTTAGGTTCAAACATGATTCCAATTAATATCATTGCCAAGAATGTATTTGCCTGCCCCATCATGGTTGCAAGATCAAATACAATATTGGGTAGTTGAATTTTTAAGCTGCATAATAAAATCATAACCAGATATGCAACGAAGGGCATAGATGAAAATAGGGTTTTTAGTATTTCTTTCACACTGACATTCCCTTTTCCTTTCACGATAAAGGTGGCAATGGTAAATGTAATGCCAAAAACCATAATAGCATTACCCACATCAAACATACAAACCACAGCCACAGCATCTGGGGCAAAAAAGCTCTGCATAAAGGGCAAAGTACAAAGGCCAATGTTATAGCCAGAGGCATTGATGATGAAAAACGCCCGCTCTGGGGGTCGCTTTTTTCGGGTAAGAAGCAGCACCAGGCTAATGGCCAAAAGATTTGTCATGAAGCCCAAGGAGATATCCATTAGTAAGGATACATCCAAGCTAAGGGTTCTAAAATTACTTACAATTACCATTGGCAAGGTAATTTTCATAACCAACCTAGATAAGAGGTCGGTATCCTTTTGAGAGAATAACCCACCCCGTTTTAGCCCAAATCCCACGCCAATCATAAACAAAAACCCGAAAGCTTTTGTCAAGACAATTTCCATAGCAGTGTTATCCCTCCTCCTTCAGCCTTAGCAGCGTCTTTATGAATGAAAAAAGACCTTTTGCGCAAAACAAAAGGTCGGTTTCTCAATTATGAATTACAGTTTTGCTTTTGCTGTAGCTACTAAAGTAGTGAATGCAGCAGGATCAGAAACAGCTAAGTCAGCCAACATCTTTCTGTTGATGTTAACGTCAGCCATTTTTAAACCATGAATCAGCTTGCTGTAAGAAATATCATTTAATCTTGCTGCTGCATTGATTCTTGTGATCCAAAGGCTTCTGTATTCTCTTTTTGTCTGTTTTCTGCCGGCAAATGCGAATGCCATAGCTTTCATTACAGACTGTTTTGCAACTCTGTACTGCTTGCTTCTAGCGCCACGATAGCCTCTAGCCAGCTTCAATACTTTTTTATGTCTTTTTCTCGCGTTTAACGCGCCTTTCACTCTTGCCATGGTAAAGTCCTCCTAAAAATATACTCGAAATTATGCGTATGGTAACAGTCTCTTTTTGATGCTGTTCAATACAGTTTTATCAACAGTAGTAGCGTGTCTCAAGTTTCTTTTTCTCTTTCTGGACTTTTTGCCAAGAATATGCTGTGTATTGGATTTCTGTCTTTTCAGCTGACCTGTGCCAGTAATTCTGAATCTCTTCGCTGCTGCTTTTTTTGTTTTCAACTTAGGCATAATGTTAAAACCTCCTAAAATAATCCTAGCAGATATATCTGCTGCTTATGTCTTATTGCTTTCTTCCATCCTGCGGATCAGCTCTTTGGTGCAAGGAACATAACTAAGCTTCTACCTTCCATCTTGGGTTCTTTTTCAACCACACCAAACTCTGCAGTTTCGTTTGCAAAGTTCTCAAGAATGACCATACCCGCCTTGGAATGACCAATTTCGCGTCCTCTAAAACGAATACTTACTTTTAC
Source organism: Anaerotignum sp. (assembly GCF_031981185.1). Classification (GTDB taxonomy): domain Bacteria; phylum Bacillota; class Clostridia; order Lachnospirales; family Anaerotignaceae; genus Chakrabartyella. The sequence continues at coordinate 104,994 of NZ_DALYUL010000007.1, forward strand.
CTTATCCCCATCCTTCAGGAATTCATTCGCTTTTTTCACCTTTACCTGAACGTCATGAGTATCGATACCAGGAGACAAACGAAGTTCTTTCACGTCTACAGTCTTTTGTTTCTTTCTGGCTTCTTTTTCCTTCTTAGCCTGATCGAATTTATATTTTCCATAGTCCATGATGCGACAAACCGGAGGCTTCGCAGTCGGTGCAATCTTAACCAGATCCAGCTTCTTTTCATCTGCTAATTTCTGTGCATCCCTAGAAGGCACGATTCCCAACTGTTCCCCATCTTCACCAATCAATCTAATTTCCTTGTCTCTGATTTGCTCGTTGATCATTAATTCTGTAATAGCAAAGCACCTCCCAAATTATTGTACCGTTATCCGCAAGTGCGCAAAAAAAATGCGCCGGAAGAAACCCGCCGCACACATAAAAACAGAGTAAAGCCCTGCTTTAAAAATCGTGTATTAACCTTATAAGCCCATGCCATAAGGTGAGAAGCGGAACTTCTTCTTTATTACCATAGAAGTATAGCATTAATTGACAGCCACGTCAATAGTTTTTCGAAAAAATATTTAATATGGGTGCAGATACCTTGATCTGCACCCGAAAACAGATTAGTTCATACTTCTTGATTTAATTTCATCTTTCACTCTTGTGATAACATCTATCAAATCTACCTGTCCTTCATCGCCATTCTTTCTGGAGCGCAGGGAAACTTTGTTTGCTTCCACATCCTTTTCACCCACAACGATAATATAAGGTACTCTTTCATTTCTTGCCTCTCTAATTTTGTAACCAATTTTTTCTGCACGATAGTCAGTTTCAACGCGGATACCTTCTGCATCTAGTGTATCAGCCACCTGCTTTGCATAATCGGCAAACTTTTCGGAAATAGGCAGAACCTTTACCTGAACAGGAGAAAGCCATGTAGGGAATTGCCCTGCAAAATGCTCAATCAAAATACCAATAAAGCGTTCGATAGAGCCAAAAGCAACACGGTGAATCATAACAGGGCGCTTTTTGCTGCCGTCAGCTGCCATATATTCCAAATCAAAACGTTCAGGCATTTGCATATCCAGCTGGATTGTGCCACACTGCCATGTTCTACCGATGGAATCTTCCAGATGGAAATCAATTTTAGGGCCGTAGAAAGCACCATCACCTTCATTTACGATATAAGAGATTCCATTTTCGTCCAAAGCGCTTCTTAGGCCTTCTGTTGCCAATTCCCAAGCTTCGTCAGAACCCATGCTATTCTCAGGTCTTGTGGAAAGCTCAATATGATAATTAAAGCCAAACTGACGGTATACCCCATCAATCAAGCGGATAACACCGCTGATTTCATCTTTAATCTGTTCTTCTGTCATAAAGATGTGCGCATCATCCTGGTTGAAGCAACGTACACGCATCAAACCGTGAAGTGCACCAGATTTTTCGTGTCTGTGAACCAAACCGATTTCTGCGACACGCATAGGTAATTCTCTATAAGAATGCATATCTTGCTTATAAACCAACATACCACCAGGGCAGTTCATAGGCTTAATACAATAATTCATTTCGTCAATCATTGTGGTATACATATTATCCTTATAGTGATCCCAATGACCACTGTTTTCCCACAAATGCTGATTCATAATAATAGGTGTTGAAACTTCAACATAACCTGCCTCTTTATGAATCTCTCTCCAATATTCCAACAAAGTATTTTTAATAATCATGCCTTTAGGCAAGAAAAATGGGAAGCCGGGGCCTTCATCCAAAAGAGCGAACAGCTTAAGCTCCTTGCCTAGCTTTCTATGGTCACGCTTTTTTGCTTCCTCCATCATTGTCAAATATGCTTCCAATTCGGATGCCTTGGGGTAAGAAGTACCGTAAATACGAGAAAGCATTTTGTTCTTCTCATTGCCTCTCCAGTACGCACCAGCCACAGAGGTCAGCTTAATTGCTTTAATATATTTTGTGCTCATTAAATGAGGGCCTGCGCACAAATCTGTAAAATCGCCCTGCTTATAGAAAGAGATGATTGCTTCTTCAGGTAAATCTTGAATCAGTTCAACCTTATAAGGCTCATTTCTTTCTTCCATATATTGAATAGCTTCTCCACGAGGCAATTCAAAACGCTCAATTGCCAAGTCTGCCTTTACAATTTTTTTCATCTCAGCTTCAATTTCTTCCAATTCCTCAGGTGTAAATGCTTTTTCCCTGTCAAAATCATAGTAGAAACCGTCTGCAATGGAAGGCCCAATCGCCAACTTTGTATCTGGGTAAAGATTCTTTACAGCCTGTGCTAAAATGTGGGATGTTGTATGGCGGAATGCCATTTTACCAGCTTCATCTTCAAAAGTACAGATGCTTACTTCTGCATCCTTCTCTACAACAAAACGTAAATCCTTTACTTCTCCATCAACAATACCAGCACATGCATTTCTTGCCAAGCCTTCGCTGATCGCTTTTGCAATATCCAGTACAGATACTGCGTGTTCAAATTCTTTTACAACGCCATCTTTCAGTGTAATTTTCATAATTTTCCTCTCCTTCTCGAAATAAAACAAGATTTTTCGGAAAGTAGACTGCAATAAAAAAGCTCTCGTCCACTTTCCTTTCGGAAAGGGACGAGAGCATAATACTCCCGCGGTTCCACCCTTTTTGTTAAAAAACCACTCATTTATAACTGTAACGTAGTCAACGGGCTTTATTAGAGCCACTCCGAGGTGGTTTTCGTACTCTTTCTAAACGTAGGACATTTACACCCATGATTATCAAATAATCCGATGTCCCTCTCTGGCCGTTTTGAAAGGACTACTGTCCTCATCAACGCTTTCTGTTCTTCAGTTGATACACTTCTAATTATAGCACCAAAAACAAACTTGTCAACACTTTTAACTCCTTGATAATTCATTTACTTTTTCAAATTTCATAAACATCTGATTTCAGAACCATTTGTTTTTCTTGAAAAAATAAATTCCTCCAATAATAAATAGTACGGAAATGACAATAACCGTAGCGTATCCGTACTTCCAATCATACTCCGGCATAGTAAAATTCATGCCATACCAGCCTACAATCAGGGTCAAAGGCAGAAAGATAGTTGTTACTACGGTAAAAACCTTCATGGTGGAGTTTAAACTGATATCCACCTCAGCCTCATAAGATTCTCTCACTTGCGTAACGGAATCTCGTAGATTTAACACACTTTGGAATCTTCTCTCGGTTCTTCTATTCAGCATTTTGAAGGAACGCAAAGTTTTACCATCAAAAATACCATTTTCATTTTCTCCTAGTATATCCAAAACATTTAAATATTGTTCGTAATATCTCTTGAGAAACATCAGCCTTTTTCTAAGGCTGATAATATCGGATACACAATTGTGCTTTTGAGAGGTTATTAACGCTTGCTCCAAGTCCATAATCTCTTTTTCCAGAGAATCAAAAACCTGATAATCTTCTCTGGTTTGTGCCTCGAAGAATAGATAGATAATGCGGTTTAGCGAAATTTTTTCCCCCAAACTTTTTGCACTTTCCTCCAACACATCCAAAACACGATCTTTTTGAGAAGTAAAGAAAAAAGCACGCCCTTTTTCCAAATAAATGATTACACTACCAAAACTAATCATTACTTTTTCGAAATCTGGCATTTCAAGGCTAATGCAATCAAAGTTTTCAAAGGAGTCGTATTTCGCATAGCCAAAGCGCCGTGCTTCATCTAAAATTTTCATGGAAATACCCCAAGTATTTGCCCTAGCTTCCATTTCTTCATAGGTGGATATGGATAAAAATTCTGTAATTTTCCCTTGATTTTTTTCTAAGAACGGGCAGATTTTATAATTTCCCTCTTCAATTGTTATAAACACAGCGAAACGCCCTTTCAAGTAATAATATTAACATGATTATCCCGTTTTTTATCTAAATTTCACGGCAGTTCCGTATGCCATAACTTCGGCAGCCCCTGGTGTAACAGCACTTGTTGTGAAACGCACGTTTATCACAGCATCAGCCCCCAATTTTTCTGCCATTTGAATCATGCGCTCTGTGGCAATATTTCTTGCTTCTATCATCATTTCTGTATATCCCGCTAACTCCCCACCAACAAGACTTTTAAATCCGGCGCCAATGTCCTTGCCAATATGCTTTGACTGAATGGTTGCACCTTGCACTAACCCTAGCATATCAAACTCTTTCCCGGTAATATAATCTGTATTCACTAAAATCATTGTTATCCCCCTTTTTAACCTTGGAAGTATACCAAAACAGACAATCATATTTATCATGCCCTCTTTTGAATTAGTATACACTACAAATACTCAAATAAAAGATATAGATATTATACCACAATTCAGTTTATGAATCTATGAATCGTCATCCAAAATAAAAATTTCAATATAAAACCCCGCACACTGCAAAATTTAAGCAACGAACGGGGTTTTCATTTAAATTAACTTTTTTAGCTTATAGCACTTTCGCAAGAAAAGCCTGCAATCGCTCACTTTTGGGTTTATCAAAAATTTCTTGGGGTGAGCCCTCTTCCACCTGTTTTCCGTCAGCCATAAACATTACCCTTGTACCAACTTCCTTTGCAAAGCCCATTTCATGGGTTACAACTACCATGGTCATATTATCCTTTGCCAGTTGTTTCATAACTTCCAATACTTCGCCAACCATTTCAGGGTCTAATGCCGACGTTGGTTCATCAAAAAGCATAACCTCCGGCTGCATACACAGTGCTCGTACAATGGCAATGCGCTGTTTTTGTCCGCCAGAAAGCTGAGAGGGGTAAGCATTGGCACGATCTTCCAACCCAACTCTTTTCAGAAGCTCCATGGCAATGGTTGTAGCCTCCGCTTCGCTTTTTCTTTGCAGTTTCATGGGTGCAATAATCATATTTTTAAGAATCGTCATATGGGGAAACAGATTAAAATGTTGAAAAACCATACCCATACGCTGACGATGAATGTTAATGTTAGTTTTCGAATCCGTAATATCTACATCTTCAAAATAAATACTTCCCCCAGTGGGGACTTCCAATAAATTTAGGCAACGCAAAAAGGTGGATTTTCCCGATCCAGAAGGTCCGATTACAACAACGACCTCGCCTTTTTTTATCTCCGTGTTAATACCGTCCAAAGCTTTGATTGCTCCGCCGTTATAGTATTTCTGAACTTTTTCTACTTTAATCAAAGTTGTATTAGCGCTCACTGTTTCTCAGCCTCCTTTCAAGCTTGCCTACCAGCCACGTAAAGAACATGACCATAACCAAATAAATGAGGGCCACGCCAATCAAAGGCATCATTGGAGAAAAAGTTCTACTTCTGATAATATCTCCTGCCTTGGTAACATCCTGTAATGCAACATATCCGGCAACGGAAGTCTCTTTTAATAATACAATAAACTCATTTGCCAAAGCGGGCAATACATTTTTGAATGCCTGTGGAACAATAATATACTGCATAGTTTGAAAATAATTAAAACCCAAGCTGCGTCCAGCTTCAAACTGTCCAGAATCAACAGACATGATGCCACTGCGCACAATTTCCGCCACATATGCACCTGAGTTGATACCAAACGCCAATACTGCCACCAATATTTTATTATTGGAAGAAGCAAAAATAATATAATACATAATCATCAGCTGTACAACAACAGGTGTCCCGCGGATTACCGTGAGGTAAACCTCACTCAAAGCATTTAGCAGACTTAAGGTGAATTTCCCAAAACCGGGACGCATTTCTTTTTTATTTTTATCAAAAGTAGAACGTATAATTGCAATAAGTACACCAATCACAATACCCAAAATTACGGCAAAAAAAGTTACCTTAAGCGTTACAGCCAAACCATCGGTTATATAGCGCCAACGGTCTTCGGTAATGAAATTCAATTCAAATTGGGCTTGCATTTTTCCCAGCCATTCAGCCATAGAAACCCTCCTTCTCTTTAGAAACCAAAATAGGGACGAAATTCGCCCCTATGAATGTGTCAACAAAGTCATTATCCTTTGAAAAAAGCTCAAAATTTTTAAGCTTTTTTCAAAGAAGCAGAAGAAGGACCGAAAACTCACTTTGGGAGACAATCCTACGATTCCCAAAGCATTTTGTTCCTCAAGTCCTTCCGCTGCTTAAAAATGACTTTGCATACAATCTGACAGGGGCCATACTTGACCCCAATCCAAGCGTATCATAAATTATTCAGCCTTGATATATTTATCAATAATCTTCTGTACTGTACCATCAGCAACAAGCTCTTTCAAAGCGCCATTTACTTTTTCAGTCAATTCGCTGTCCTTTGCGAAGCAGATTGCGTAATCTTCCACAGCGTATTCTGTGTCAAGAATTTTCAATCCTTCATTTGCTGCAACAAATGCTTTTGCAGGCTCTTTATCAATGATTACACAGTCAATTTTGCCTGTAACCAAAGACTGAACGGCATCAGCACCCTTATTATAACGGTCGATTTTGCCAAGATCTTTCTTTTCAATGTCACTGGATGCATAAATATCTCCGGTTGTACCAGTCTGAACACCAATGGTATGTTGTGCACCTGCTGCTAACAAATCATCAACGGATGTAATTGCAGAATCCTCTTTAACAATTACAACCTGAATGCCAGTTGCATAAGAATCGGAAAAATCTACACTCTCAAGACGATCAGGTGTTACTGTCATACCCGCCATACCAAAGCTTGCTTTGCCGCTTGTAACAGCTGGGATAATGGAATCAAAAGCCATATCGTCGATCTGGAAATCGTAGCCCAATTTTTCAGCAATCGCAGCACCGATTTCTGCATCAATACCAACAATGTTCTGACCTTCATGGTATTCATATGGAGGAAACTCCGCATTAGTAGCCATAATTAGGGTTTCCTTCTCACCATTTGCAGCATCTTTATCTCCCGCCGGTTGCTCCGCACCTTTAGATCCACCACAGCCCGCCAATGCAGCTGTCATTGCAAACACCATTGTTGTTGCTAAAATACCTTTCAAAAACTTTTTCATAATACCCTTCCTCCTATTTTTCCTTTTTCTATTCATACAAAGAAATATTCATTTTTACTTAAGAAATTATACTCTAAAATTGCATAAAATACAATGATATTTTTTCACTATAAAATCAATTTTAAAAATAAGTTTTTGTGCATATTGCTTTATCAGGTCACTAAAACCTCTCCAACAAAGTGAAGAAAGAACTTTTGAATTACATAAATTTCTATTAATACAGTATTGCAAATGCATATTTATTTGCATAAACATCGTATATTCATGAATTGAATGGATTTATGCTACATTTCTATCAATAAATTCTGGCTTCACTTTAGAATACATAATTTTTTGTTCACTATAAAGCCCATAGTAACCGGACAACATATAGCTTATTCCACAACAGAGCGCAAAGTAAACGATGCCTTTTGCACCGAACAACTCAATGCAAAGAAATACCGATGCAATAGGGCAATTGGTAACACCACAAAAAACAGCCGTCAGACCCATTCCAGCGGCAAACGATGGAGAAATTCCCAATAGGGGTCCTAAAACGCAGCCAAGGGTAGCGCCTATAAAAAACGTAGGAACAATTTCGCCCCCTTTATACCCTGCACCTAATGTAATTGCAGTCAGCAAGATTTTTAGAAAAAAAGCTTCTGGTCTTGCATCTCCGCTTACTGCTTTCTGAATAATATCCATGCCTGCGCCATTGTAGTCTGTAGTCCCCAAGAGCAACGTAAAACCTAGCATTAAAGCCCCGCCAACGAATGCCCTTATATATGGATTTTCTATGTACTTCCTATAAGCGTGGGAGGTTTTATCCATCACAATACAAAACAGCATACTTGCCAATGCACAACATATGCCAAGAATTCCAACAGAAAGTGCTAATTTCAACTTCAATCCTTCTGGAACACCAAGTAAAGTATATGCAACCGGGAGGAAACCTAATTTTTGAGCCAACGCCGATGCAATAAATGCGGCAATCGTAGCCGGAACAATAGCGGAATAATGCATAATTCCAACAGAAATTACCTCCATAGAAAATATAACTGCCGTCAGAGGCGTACCAAAAAGGGAAGAAAAACCAGCAGCCATACCACACATGGTGATAATTCGCTCGTCCTTCTCGTTTAGCTTAATAATTCGTCCCAGAAAAGAGGCTATGCTCCCCCCAAGCTGAAGTGCCGCCCCCTCTCTACCCGCCGATCCTCCGAAAAGATGGGTAATGATAGTGCTAAAAAAAATCAATGGAGCCATTTTTATAGAAACAGCTTCATTTTGCCTCACAGCGACCAAAATAAAATTTGTGCCACGGTCTTTTTTTATTCCCAACAAATGATACAAACCAATGATTACAAGTCCAGCAAAAGGCAGTCCCCACAATATCTTAGGGTTTTCCATTCTAATAGCTGTTACGCCCTCCAGTAACCAGTGGAATGTGATACCTATAATGCCGACAATCCCTCCAACAACACACCCGATCAACACCCATTTCACAAAAATAACCGCAATGCATTTGCAACTCACGATGTGGGTTTTTATTTTTTCCCACACAATAACCCCTCCCTCCATAAAAATACGAAAACGCTTCTGAAAACCTCTTTCATAACTTTGCAAAGATGCAGTTGAAAGAATCTGATTGAATTGAAGAAATTCATGAAAAATCCAAGACAGGAATTCACACAGTTTTCAGAAAGGCTTTAAACTCAAAGCTTAGTATACATCGTTTCTCATGGTCATTCAAGAGAAGCTTGGAAATTTATTTCACCTGAAAGGCCTTGACATGCCCCAAAAATCAGAATTTCTTTCCCTATTTCCAGTGTAAATTCCAAAAAAATTCAATATGATTTTCACTACTTTGGAATCCCTGTCTAGCCAAATCAGGACCACCAGCTTAGCTGGTGGTTTGTCCCGCCCCTATAAGGGGCTGTTACTTGCAACGCCTGAGGGCGTATTGAAAAAATACTCCTTATGCATCATACGCCCCGCTACCGTTAAAACGGTTTTAATAATTTTTTATACTTGCTATAAATTTTAGTATTACTACTCGTAAAAACAAAAGCCTTACAGCTAAAGCAAAAACCATTCCTACCACCTGCATAGCGGGTGGTTTTATCAAGCTAAAGCGAACAAAAAAAAGCTTTCTTTTGCAACTTAATTTAGATGCAAAAAAAAGCTTTTCAACTGTATTTGAGAATTAAATTACTTTACTAAAAGCTGGTCCTTAAACTTTCCATTTTCATAAAAAAGGACTCCATCAGCATAAATCTTCCCTTCTTTGGTCATATCTGTAATCATATCCCAATGAATGGCTGATTCGTTTTTACCACCGGCTTCGTGGAAAGCCTCACCAATGGCCATATGCATAGATCCGCCGATCTTCTCATCAAACAAAATATTTTTTGTATGCTGTTGTATGCCATAGTTTGTGCCAATAGCTACCTCTCCAAAATAACGAGAACCCTCATCGGTATCAATGAAAGATAAAAGCTGTCTTTCTTTTGCTTTATTCTTACAGGTAGCTTCTATAATGCGCCCATTTTCAACCGTAAGGCATACCTCTTCAAATTCATTCCCATTCATAATGGAAGGATAAGAAAAAGTAATATGTCCGTTTATGCTATCTTCCACTGGGGAAGTAAATATCTCACCATCGGGAAAGTTTTCTTGCCCACAACAATTAATCCATTTCCTTCCTGCAATGGAAACGCGAATATCTGTATCTTTGGTTAAAATGTGCAGTTCCTTTTTATCATTTAAATAGTTTGTCCATTGTTCTTGTATTTTCGCCATTTCTTCCCATTTGGCAACAGGATCCTCTTCATACAAAAAACCGGCACGGTAAACAAACTCTTCGTATTCATCTAAACTCATACCTGCATTTTGGGCATCTCCATTGGTAGGGAATTGGGTGCCGCACCAACGCAAGGAGCCATTTCCCATGCGCTCAGAATAAATCTTACGATTTTCCCGGTTGGCTAAACGTCGGTTTTTCAGCCTTTCCCCATCAACGGATTGGAAAACCTTCACGTTTTCACTGCCCCAGGCGCTAATCCATACATCACTTTTTGCGCATGCACCAAAACGTATATTTTCTCTTGCATATTGCTCTTGGGTACCATTTTTAATGATTTCCGCGTCCACTTCAGGAATATCAATATGATATTCTATCAATGCACCCTTTTTCAAAGCGGCGCGGGTTACTGCTTTCACAAAGGGTAACGCCGCCTCTTCCCCCGATATCGCAACACGGTCACCAGCTTTTACTTTGGTGGAATAGTCAACCAAAACTTCCGCCAGCTTTTCTAAACGTTCATCTCTCAAAAAAACACCTCATTTCACAGTAATTTGGCACATAGCCAAGGTTGTCAGTGCAGCCCGATGGGTTTCAGGTGTCACCCCTGCACAGCAGGAAGAATCCACGCAGATTTTCATTTCAGGCATTTTTGCTTTTAGTAAAATCGCATTAGACACAACACAAATATCAGTACAAAGCCCCACCATTTCAACTTCTATTTCTTCATTTTTTGATTCCTGATATAAAAGCTCAGCCAGTTCAACAGAGCCAAAGGTAGGCTTATCAATCACCCGCACTCCATCCAAAACCTCTGCAATCCGTTTATCCAACTGCCATCCTTCTGTGCCTCGCACACAATGAACAACCGGTAAATTTTTGCCTTCTTGGGTTTCCAGATAGTTTTCTTCATGGGTGTCTCTCGTGGCAATAATATTTTCCTTAGGATACTCACTAATTTTATTCAGTACGCAATCCACAATTTTCTGTGCTTCTTTTGTTCCTAAAGAACCATCAATAAAATCTTTTTGCATATCAATAACAAGCAATATATTTTTCATGGACATCCCCTCCAAACGTAGAATAACATTTTTAATGAATTAATCATACAACAAGCGTTCCCAAATTTCTATATGCATTTTCCCAATTATAAAGCAAGAATACGATAATTTATGGGCAAATGGGAAATTTCAAGGGAATCCCCTTGACAGAACATTTCTTTTCGGTTTATGATTATAACTGATAAAAACTGTGAAAGAGAATAGTAAAAAAGTCCATTTGGCTACAGAAAATAGGCGGTTGATGCAAGCCTTGACAAACCTTTTTGAACCCCCCTCCTGAGTTCCGCAGGGAAAATGCGGCGTAGCTTGGCGTTAACAAGACTTAAGCGGACGGATTTTTCCGTCAATGAGGGTGGCACCGCCGATTCGACCTTGGTCCCTTTTTATGGGATTAGGTCTTTTTTTGTGGAAAAAAACATCATCACAGTCTAAGGAAAGTTAAGGCAATAAACCACTTCTGTATGTAAATCTCGCTGTGCTTTTCGCCAGAAAATGGAAAGCTATGATTGATTCTTGAAATATTTGCATGCATTTTTGCACAAACTGGTCAAGAAAATCCATTTAGATGAATATACAAAGCATTGCCTAAATAAATGTATTTGACAAAACATATCTTAAATGAAAAGTGTTAGGAGGAACTATAATGGCAAAGGAAAAAAAACTGGTTGAATCCATTACCGATATGGAGTTGGATTTTCCTCAGTGGTACACTGACGTAGTAAAAAAAGCGGACTTAACTGATTATTCAACCTTAAAAGGCTGTATGATTATTCGTCCATACGGCTATGCAATTTGGGAGTTAATTCAAAAGGAGCTCGACAGACGTTTTAAGGAAACAGGCCACGAAAACGTTTATATGCCTATGTTTATACCCGAAAGTCTGCTGCAAAAAGAGAAAGATCATGTGGAAGGCTTTGCGCCCGAAGTTGCATGGGTAACCCATGGTGGTGAAACCAAATTGCAGGAGCGTATTTGTGTTCGCCCTACTTCCGAAACTCTATTTTGTGACCATTACGCAAATATTATTCAATCATATCGTGACCTACCTAAGCTTTACAATCAATGGTGCTCCGTTGTTCGTTGGGAAAAAACAACCCGTCCTTTCCTAAGAACTACAGAGTTTTTATGGCAAGAGGGTCATACTGCCCATGCCACAGCGAAGGAAGCAGAGGAAGAAACCGTTCGCATGCTTAACGTTTATGCAGATTTCTGCCATGAATATTTGGCAATTCCTGTAGTTAAGGGTGAAAAAACAGCAAAAGAGCGTTTTGCAGGAGCAAAAGCTACCTATACTATAGAAAGTTTGATGCATGATGGAAAAGCATTACAGTCAGGCACAAGTCATAACTTTGGTGATGGATTTGCCCAAGCTTTCGGAATTCAGTATACAGATAAGGATAATCAGTTGCAGTATGTTCACCAAACCAGCTGGGGTATGACAACTCGTTTAATTGGCGCATTGATTATGGTTCATGGGGATAACAGCGGTCTTGTTTTACCTCCTATGGTAGCACCTACACAGGTTATCATTATCCCCATTGCTCAGCATAAGGAAGGTGTTTTGGAAAAAGCAGAAGCTTTAAGAGCAAACCTTAGCAAAACTTGCCGCATTAAATTGGATGATACAGATAAATCTGCCGGTTGGAAATTCAGTGAATACGAAATGAAGGGTGTTCCTCTTCGTCTAGAAGTTGGCCCTAAGGATTTAGAAAAAAATCAAGCGGTTATCGCAAGACGAGATACGGGGGAAAAAGTCATCGTTTCCCTGGATGAACTGGAAGAAAAAATTCCCGCCCTACTTCAGGAAGTTCAGGATAACTTGTTGAGAAAAGCAACAGAAAGAAGAGACTCCAAAACTTATACAGCTACAAATTTAGAAGATTTCGAACGCACCTTAAACGAAACACCAGGTTTCGTAAAGGCAATGTGGTGTGGCGATCAGGCTTGCGAGGATGCAATCAAAGAAAAAACTGCCGCAACAAGCCGCTGTATTCCTTTTGAACAAGAAGAAATCTCCGATACCTGCGTTTGCTGTGGCAAAAAAGCAAAACATATGGTTTATTGGGGCAGAGCATATTAATTTTACAAACTACCCCGCCAATGCAAAGTGCATTAGCGGGGTTTCCCTTACTCTTTCAAATCTTGAATATCTTTTTCCATTTTAGTAATGGTAGCTTCAATTTCTTCAATCTGTTGGCAAAACTGAGTTAGTTCTTCAGACAATGCTATGCCCTGGCGAAATTGCTCGAAAATAATCCCACCCATTCGCTCTCTTATGGAGGAAATATTCTGTCTTTGTGCCCCTATTTTAGAATTAAGCATTCCGATTTCAACCATATCTCCAGTTTTATCTGCGGCTTTTTTTGCTATATTTCCCACCTTATCCATAAATCTAGCCATTCGTCTCCCCTCCCTTACTCTCATTTTCTATTCATTGGGTAATTCTTTTATGCATTCCATTTTTATTTTGGTAAAAAATCCTCATTCGATTGATTGAAATCCTATTGCAAGGCTTATCTTCGTGGTATATGATTAAATAATATAGTAATTTTAGGAAACAAGTACTTGGGGGGAAATTAAAACTTTGTACTGTCTTATGGTGATTTTCCTTGCCAACATACAAAAGAGGAGGATAAAAATGAACCCTATACTAAAGATTCACAAAAAAGACAATATAGGAACTTGTTTAAGGAAACTGGAAGCCCATGAAACCATTCTTTTTGATGAAATCAGCATAACCGCCACAGAGTATATTCCTCAATATCACAAAATTGCACTTACAGATATCCCGATTCACAATCCCATTTTCAAATATGGACAAATTATAGGCCTTGCCACCCATGAAATAGCACAAGGTGATTATGTACATGTTCATAATATCGAAAGCACACGAGGACGTGGGGATAAAAAGGAGGAGTGCTGATATGATGCTTATGGGTTATGCACGAGAAAATGGTACTTTTGGTATTCGAAATCATTTATTAATTATCCCTGCCTCCGTCTGTGCTGGGGAAGTGGCAAATCGCATTACCGAAAAAGTTGGGGGTATTTCCATTCCTCATCAACATGGTTGCTGTCAAATGGGTGCAGATTTTCGTCAGACAGTCCGCACCCTTACTGGCTTTGGCTGTAACCCAAATGTAGGTGCTGTTTTGGTTGTGGGACTGGGCTGTGAAGGGATACAGCCAGACCAGATCGCCCACGAAATCGAAAAAACAGGTAAACTAGTTTCCTTCATTACAATACAAGGATGTGGAGGAACAACAAAAACCGTGGAACAAGGAATTCAGATTGCATCAAAAATGGCGGGCGCCCTTTCTACTATGAAAAGAGTACCCTTCTCCATCAGCCATCTCGTTCTGGGCATGGAATGTGGAGGAAGTGATCCCACCAGTGGTATTGTTGCAAATCCTGCCATCGGCATTGCTTCGGACAGCCTTGTTTCCATGGGCGGAAGCAGTATTTTAAGCGAAACCACCGAGGTAATCGGAGCCGAGCATATTTTGGCAAAAAGATTTTCTGATAGTCAAGAGAGAGCGAAGTTTTTAGGTATGGTTTCGAATGTGGAAAAAAGAGCTTTAGACGCTGGCGAAGATTTGCGAGGTTCCCAACCAACCCCTGGAAATATTCAGGGCGGACTTAGTACCATAGAAGAGAAATCCTTGGGATGTATGCATAAGGCGGGTGATACTACCCCGTTTATGGGTGCTTTGGAATATGGAGAAACTTTTCCTTCTACAAAACCAGGTTTATACTTCATGGATACCCCGGGAGAAGATATCGATTCTATTACAGGCATGGTTGCAGGTGGTGCTCAACTAATTGTTTTTACCACTGGACGGGGAACACCCACAGGGTGCCCCATCGCTCCTGTCATTAAAATCACAGGAAATCCTGAGACATATTGCAATATGGAGGAAAACATAGATATCAACGGTGGAAAAGTAATTCTTGGAGCGTGCAATCTTGACTCCGTTGGCAAAGAAATTTTTGAGAAGATGATTTCTGTTGCAAATGGAGAATTGACCAAAGCGGAGAAACTGGGCCACAATGAATTCGGAATTTATCGCATCGGCTATACATTTTAGTACTTTAGGAGGTCCTGTTCATGAAATTTAAAAGTCCATTACTTGTGGTATCAAATTTGGAGGAATCAAAACGATTTTACACGGAAATTTTAGGCCTACGGGTTGTTATGGATTTTGGAGCAAACGTGACCTTAACCGGGGGAATTGCGCTGCAAACAAAAGATTCTTGGATCTCTTTCATTGGTGGCAAGGAAGAAGCCCTTATCTTTGGGAACAAAGTGACGGAATTGTACTTCGAAGAAGACGATTTTGATTCCTTTGCAGAAAAAATAGAAACTTGCAAAGAGGTATCCCTTGTGCATCCTGTAAAGGAGCATAGCTGGGGACAAAGAGTGATACGCTTTTACGATCCTGATAAGCACATCATTGAAGTTGGCGAGAATTTGAAGTCCGTTTGTTTCCGCTTTTTAAAGATAGGGCTTACAAAAAGCGAAATCGCAGTACGAATGGATGTTCCTTTAAAATTAGTAGAAAGACTATTAAAGTAACTGGGCACCCTTTACCCATAGCGTTGAAAAAGCTCCCGCAGTTCATCAATAAAGATAGAACACGGGAGCTTACTCTATGGTGATTTCATTTTTGTTTGAAACCAAAAATGAAATCATATTAAGAGACAAATTTAATTTCACTTACTTTAAATCCGTGGTATTTTAATTCTTTCACTGTAGCAAAAAGTTTTCTGTAACCCACTTCGTACCATATCATATTCCAATGAATTTATTTTAATTTAAAATTAGAAATTTGACTTTGCAGTATTTGAGCCTGACCTGAAAGTTCTTCGCTGGAGGCAGCGCTCTCTTCTGCTGTGGCAGAATTTGTCTGAACCACACTGGCAATTTGTTCAACCCCAACATTAATTTGCTCGGTTGCTTCTGCTTGCTGTTGAGAAGTTTCTGCTATCTCCTGAACAAGTACGATAACTTGATTACCCTTTTCATCAATTTTATTTAGGGACTCTCTCACTCTATCCACCAGTTTGGTTCCATTGTTGACAGCAATAATGGTATTATCAATTAATGTTGTGGTATTCTTCGCAGCCTCTGCACTCTTACCGGCCAAATTTCGCACCTCATCCGCAACAACAGCGAATCCCTTCCCCGCTGTACCCGCACGGGCAGCCTCAACAGCGGCGTTCAAAGCGAGGATATTCGTTTGGAAAGCGATATCGTCAATAGCACGAATAATTTTTTGCACTTCATTCGAAGTATTTGTAATTTCATCCATAGCAATAACAAGATTTTGCATTTGCTCATTTCCTAAGTGAATTTCATCTGTGGTCTCTTTCATATTTTCATAAACTTGCTTTGCACCATGGGCATTTTGTTTAATGCGTTCTGAAATTTCGGCAATGTTGGATGCCAACTCCTCAATGGCACTTGCTTGTTCTGTGGCTCCCTGGGACAAAGACTGTGCACCAGAGGATACTTGATCTGCGCCTATAGAAACCTCCTTTGAAGAAATCTTGATCTGGGTGAGGGTTTCGTTCAACGCAGCAATAATCTGCTCCATGGCAAGTTTAATTGGATAAAAATCGTTTTGATAATCAATATCCACCTGTACCGTCATATCTCCATCAGCCATATTCCCAAGAACATGAGAAATATTAGGAATATAACGATTTAAGTTTTCAATCAAAGTACGAATACTGTTGGCTAAAGAACCAACCTCATCTTTAGATTCATATGTAACCACTGCATTCAAATTGCCCTCTGCCAATTCCTTCGCTGCAGCCTCAATGTCTGCCAAAGGTTTGCGAATGCTATTGATAATGTATAGTCCCATAAGTATTGCAAGGAAAGAACTGGCTCCAAACAATATAAAAATGATCATTGTAACAAGTTTTGCAGATTTTTCCGACTTAAGATAAAAATTATTTGCTGTTTCTGTTGCGATATTGTTAACTTCATCTGCCAACTCTTGTGCTTTCCTTGAAGCCGGAACATATTCCTCATTAATAATTTGTCTGGCTAACTCAATGTTATTCGCATAAGCCGCGGCCTGTATTCTTTCACGTATTTCCGCTCTTTTGGGAGTATCTGCCACAATTTGTGCCAACTTATCTTTCCCTTCTTGCTGAATCAGTACATCATCTAGTTCTGCCAATAAATTTTCTAAATTTGCAACTCTAGAATCTAAGTCTGTATCCCATGCTTTCAATTTTTCCGGGTCTATCTCAATAACCATATATGCTAAATCCGCTTGTATTCCTTGAATTTCACTTCTGACTGTCTGGGTATAGTTTGTTGAGTGAAATGGTTTGTTGTAAAAACCCGTAAAATCATTTCTAATAGAATATATCCCCAAAAAAACTGCACAAAGTACCGTAACAATATTTAATACAATTACTATTCCAAACGAAATGCTCAATTTCTTTCCAATGCTAAAATCTTTCATACTATCAGTCGCCCTCTCTTGTCTTTTCCTTCGTATTTCCCCATTAGTTTTATCAATTACATACGCTATAACATCTTTTAATTGCTTTATGTAATTCTATTTTTTTAATATACTTGTTCATAAAATTATAGTCAATATTTTTTTAGAAGAATATGTCGAATATTGTTAAATTATCCAACGTTAACTTGCTTTTCAGCTCAATAATTCACATATCGTGATATAACTTTTACTTACTCAAAATATTTATTGTAAAACATTTACATTAATTTATTTTTTGTGCTCTTTTTAAAGGCAATCACCTTTTTTATTTATAGTAATTATTACGATATTTAAAATGCTCATGACATTAAGAATTTCTATGTTCTCGTGATTCTAAATAAACGTAGATATTAACACAGATAACATTTTAATGGACTATACTTAATTTTTTAAAGATAAATTAAGTTACCGTCAGAGCAAAAGTTATTTAAATAAAACTTCTTGATAAAATCAATCAAAAATGATAAATATTTATGTTGAAATATTATAAAGGTACCTGTATAATATGACTATGAATTTATAAAGCAGAGAAGGGACCCTATATGCAAAACAATTTGGAATTAATGGATCAATTTTTTCTAGTCAATCGTTTGATGCATCGCTATCATCATCGGAAGAATCGAATTGCTCAAAAGGAATCATTTCAAGGACAAGGACGTGTTTTATCCCTTTTGCTCCATAATCCTGGTATTCGACAAAAAGAGCTGTCGGATTGGCTGGATATACGCTCTCAGTCTATAGGGGAAATTATTTTGAAACTGGAGCTAAATGGTTATATCACCCGTACCCCTAGTGAAAAGGATCGGCGATCCATGTGTATCTACTTAACAACAGAAGGGGAAACGGCAGCAAGATTCATGGATAAAAACATTCAAGAAGCCGTAAAAGTCTTTGATTGCTTGAGTGATGATGAAAAAAATAACTTGCATCAATATTTGTTTCGCATTGTAAGTAAGCTTGAAAATATAACAAAGGAGGATGCCTGAAAGATATAAGTTTTTAAAAATGGATATTAAATTAATACTGTACACTGCATTTTTGTTGCAGTAACTTCAAATCAATTCCTTTTCGTATGGAGATAAACTATGGATATTCAAACCTTTTTATTTTATTTTGCAGCAATCTTTGCACTTATTTTTTCCTTTGTGAAGGACAAAAAAAAATCCAAGCTTGCATTAAAAAAAGCTTGGAAATCTTTTGAGAATATTCTTCCTCAGGTTTTATCTTTGCTTGTAATAGTGGGAATTCTACTTGCAATTGTAAATACAGATGTTATATCCCAGTTAATTGGTGAAAATTCAGGATGGTTGGGTGTAGTATTGGCAGGCTCCGTTGGGGCGATAACACTCATTCCCCCTTATGTTGCCTTCCCTACGGCAGCTCTGCTAATTGATGCAGGTGCCGGATATATGCAGATTGGGGCATTTATTTCTTCCCTCATGATGGTGGGTCTGGTCACAATACCAGTAGAGACAAAGTTTTTCGGTAAAAAGCTCACGTTTTTAAGAAATTTATATGCTTTTATCTTCTCGTTTTTTGTTGCAATTATAATTCGTTTGGTGGTGGGTTCATGATGAAAAAAGTTCTTATGCTTCTTAAAAGATATCGCCTCTTTCTTTTCAGCTTGGTTTTATTAGGCATTCTGACCCTATTCAAACCACAGGTTGGAATAAAAAGTGCAGGCATCACCCTTTTTCAGTTGACGCAAATGCTTTTGGTAGTACCCCCTGTCTTTGTTTTATTAGGGCTACTGGATGTTTGGATCCCCAGAGAAACTATGGTGAAATATATGGGAGAAAATTCAGGACTAAAAGGAATGTTTCTAGCCTTTATTATCGGCTCCTTTGCGGCAGGACCCCTTTACGGAGCGTTTCCCATTGCTTCAGTCTTTATGAAAAAAGGTGTGAAATTTACGAATCTAATGATTTTTATTGGCGCTTGGTCTACCACGAAAATTCCTATGTTGATGTTTGAGATGACATACATGGGGATGAAATTTGCCTTGACCCGCCTTGCTGTGGATATCCCAGGGATCATTTTCATAGCGTTTACTCTAAATCGCTCCCTCTCAAAAAAAGAGGTGGAAGAAATATATAAAACCGCTGAATCCCTGGATGCGTAAGAAATAAAAAAATCACACATAAAGTGTGATTTTTTTTGTAATTAATGACAACTGCAAATAAATAGAAAATAGTTATTAATGGCAAGGATAATCATTGCATACGTATATACCTTATGATATTTCTTCTTAAGCATTTAATTTAGTAATTGATTATATTTTTCCAAAAGCTCCTGAAGTCCGTCTTCAGCAGTTTTGTTGTTGTGGCAAACAATCTCAGCAGCCTTTTCATATAATGGCAGACGCTGCTGATATAAACGAGCAGTGGCTTCTGCATCTGGCGCCAAAGGTCTCCCGTTGCCGCTCTCCAATAGAGAAACTTCTCTCTTAATCCATAGAATTCGGCCGTTTTGCTTTAAGTCACCAATGTTTCGCTCATTCTTGATTACACCGCCCCCTGTTGCAATAACAAGCCCGTTTTTTCCAGAAAACTTCTGAACCATATCTCTTTCTATATGACGGAATGCAGGCTCACCCATTTTTGAAAAATACTCTTTGATTGGCATACCAATTTCCTTTATAATTTCTTCGTCAATGTCCACAAAAAATTTTCCCAAACGTTCAGCTGCCATCTTGCCCAAGGTAGTTTTTCCGCAACCACTCATTCCAATGAGAACAAGATTGCTTCTCTCTTCCAATAAAGCCGTATATAAATTTTGAATCAAAATACTCTCCATTTTTTTGCCCAAGAAAATTTCCACTGCACATTTTGCCTGTCCAATGAGCATTTCTAAGCCCCCTACCGCAGTCACCCCTTTGGATAGTCCATCCAAAACAAATTTCGTCCGCAGCGGATTGTATACAACATCCACCACTGCTTCTAAACTATCAAAGCCATTTAAATCAATGGGACTATCCTCCGTATTAGGATACATTCCAACAGGCGTGGTGTTGATAATAATTTGTGCATCCCTATGGCTTTCATAACACACTTGGTAGTTAATCGTTTCTACATTTTCTTTATAATACACAGTAAGAACCTCTTCAGCCCCCATATCTTTCACAACAGAAATGCAGGCTTTTGACGCCCCTCCCTTACCCAAAATTAAGACTTTTTTCCCCTTTGGGTCTACTTTGTGCTTCATTAACATATAGCGAAAACCATCATAGTCCGTATTATAGCCGTAAAGTTTGTTGCCCCTATGAACAACTGTATTCACCGCCCCGATTGCTGCCGCCTTAGGGTCAATACTATCCAAATATGGTATAACAAGTTCTTTATATGGAATTGTGACATTTATTGCATGAAAATCCCTTTGCTTCATGAAATTATGAAAAGCTTCATGAGAAAGAGGAATTAAATCATAAGTATAATCTGCCAATTGTTCATGTATGATTTTGGAAAAACTATGTCCAAGTTTTTCTCCAATTAAGCCATATCTCATTAAAAATGCACCTCACATCCTTAGATATTCTCCTATGGTAATACACCTGCCAAAAATATGCAACTTATTTATAAGGTTTTTTAGTCAAAAAAATCATTTTAAATATTTTAAACTCTCTCAGATTATATCAAATTTTATTGACTGTATAAATGGTAGATAAACAAGATAAATTTAGATTTTATTATATGAAAAAAATCAGTTTCAACTGCAATTTTAGTACCATCATATACCAGTCCTTTGTAATATATTCTTAATGGCAAAATAGGAAAAAATATGTTAGAATAGGTAAAAACGGCAATATTGGTAAATTAATATGGGAATTGGAAAAAAGGGTAATACTTGTAAATTAATAGGAGAATGAGATGAAAAAGTGGTTGAAAAAATTTGGAGCAGCCTTACTAACAGTAACAGTGTTAGCAGGCAACGTAAATTGCGTAACGGCTTTTGCCGCTGGCTCAAAGGATTTTCGTGGTGTGTGGATTTCAACGGTGTACAGTGCTGACTATCCCTCGGTTCAAAACAATATCAACGATCAAAAAACTGAATACACCCAAAAATTGGATAAGCTGAAAGCCATAGGGGTTAATGCAGTTGTGGTTCAAGTTAGACCGAAAGGCGATGCTTTTTATGAATCGGATTTAAATCCTTGGAGTGCAGTTTTAACTGGGGTGCAGGGAAAAGATCCCGGATACGATCCGATGAAATTTATGATTGATGAAACTCATAAAAGAGGGATGGAATTTCATGCGTGGATGAATCCCTATCGAATTACCACCTCAGGCACCGATTTGGCGGCTTTGTCTTCAGATAATATGGCTAGAATGCATCCTGATTGGATTATAACCTATAATGGTGCCATGTATTATAACCCTGCAAAAACAGAAGTCAAAGAATACATCCGAGATACTGTTGCTGAGGTTGTGAAAAACTATAATGTAGATGCAATCCATTTTGATGACTACTTTTACCCCACAAACTATCCTCTTGCGGAAGGTCAAACAAGAGACGGTGCAGAAGCAAACGCACGACGTCAACATGTGAATGACATGGTTCGTATGGTTAGCGAAAAAATCAAAGAGACGAATCCAAAAGTTCAGTTTGGAATTAGCCCCTTGGGTATTTGGAAAAATAACAGTTCAGACCCTTCGGGTTCAGCAACAAATGGCGGCGAAGGCTATTATTCTGTTTATGGTGATGCTAAAACATGGGTGGAAAAAGGTTGGATAGATTATATTACGCCTCAGCTTTATTGGGAACAAGGAAATGCATATGCCGATTACCAGACCCTAGTAAAATGGTGGAGTGACTTTGTAAAAAACACAGGTGTTACCCTTTATATCGGACAAGGAATCTATAAAGATGTAGTAGCAAAGGAAGTTGCAGATCAACTTAAAGTGAATGAAGACTATAATGTAAGTGGAAGCATTTTCTTCAGCGCTAGAGATTTATTTGATGATCGCCAAGGTGCTGCGACAGCTTTAAAGAAATACTATAGTGCGGTTACTCCAACGCAGCCTACGCAACCCGAGTCACCAACAATCATCGAAAAGAAAAAGGCCTACGCA
Organism: Anaerotignum sp.; assembly: GCF_031981185.1. Classification (GTDB taxonomy): domain Bacteria; phylum Bacillota; class Clostridia; order Lachnospirales; family Anaerotignaceae; genus Chakrabartyella. The sequence goes on from NZ_DALYUL010000007.1 coordinate 127,407, forward strand.
ACAAAAGCAGCAATTACAGTAAACGGTGCTCCTGCAGACTTTGAGGTGTACACCATTAACGATTATACCTACTTTAAGCTAAGAGATATTGCTCATTCCATTAGTGGTACAGCTAAACAATTTGATACTGTTTGGAATAATGAAGATTCAACCATTAATTTGTTGACAGGTTTAAGTTATACCGGTACAGCAGAGACTAGTGCTGTTGCGAAAGATACAACGGCAATTACATCTACTGCAAAACTATTTTTGGATGGCAATCAAGAAAATGTTAGCGCGTTTACAATTAACGATTACACATACTATAAACTTAGAGATGTTGCAAAACTTTTAGATGTAGGTGTGACTTGGGATGACAAAACCTCTACCATAGGAATTGACACTACAAAATCCTACAAATAAAATCTCGGCTTTAAATACCGATTCTTATGTAAGTACCCTAATACCTATATTATAGGCAGAGACATATAAATGAACTACACCCCTAAAGTTAGACAGTATGGTATACTGGAAATAACTTTGGGGGTGTTTTTATGGGGAAGGCAACGATTTAGCAGAATCCTTCTACCATCACTTAGCGAAACCAACGACTTTTATACATAATTTATGCATTCGTTCGTTTCGCTTTATTCCTTGATTTACTTAGCAATTTTGTAAATGAATCATATCAAGCTTTGATTGCCCATCTCATTTTTGCAGAACGAGCACGACTATTCCTATTGCATTCTTCTGCACTGGGCCTGATAACCTCTGTCGAAACTTCACGATATACCCCATCCTGCAATAATCTTTTGAAAGATTTTTTTACCATTCTATCTTCTCCCGAATGGAAAGTTAATATGGCAACACGCCCACCTTTGGCAAGAACATTGGGCAGTTTTTCTAAAAACTCAAATAACACTTCAAATTCATTGTTGACATCTATTCTTAGTGCTTGGAATGTTCTTTGACATGATTTCTTAATCACTTCTTTTCTTTCATCGGCGGGTAAAAATTGCAGAGCATCTCCAATTACTTGTTGCAACTTTGTAGTGGTAGATATATCTTCACCCCTTTCAGTTCTTGAAACAATGGCTTTGGATATTATTTCTGCATATGGTTCATCTGAATTTTCAAATAGCATCCCTTCTAATTCTCTCTGACTAATGGTTTTTAGCCGTTGTGCTGCAGAAATACCTTTTTCAGGATTCAGTCTTAAATCCAAAGGCCCCTCTTTTTTAAAAGAAAAACCTCTGTTCGGATTATCTATTTGCATGGAAGAGACACCTAAATCTGCTAATACAAAATCAAACAAACCTGCCTCTGAAGTAACTTCATCCACATTAGCAAAATTCAGATTCTTCGTCGTTAATATTTCAGAGCCATACCCTAAATTTGCTAATCTCTCAGTTGTTTTGGCAATTTCAATGGGGTCCACATCAAGGGCAAACAAATGCCCCCTCCCCTCCAAACATTTTAGCATTTCTTGGGTGTGTCCGCCATAACCCAATGTTGCATCTAAGCCCGTTTGTCCCGGCTTAATCTTCAAAAAGTCCATGATTTCTTTCACACATATAGGGATGTGCATGCCGGCAGGCGTATTCCCTTTTTGAATGACTTTTGCTACAGTATCACCATATTTTTCCGGTTGAAGCTCCTTATATTTTTCATTATAGTTACGGGGATGAGCACCTTTATATCTAACACGCCGCTTGTGTTCCTTTTCTTGATTTTCCATGAAAAACGCTCCTTTTGCTTCCTTATTATTTTACTTTATTTAAGTTTTTCCTATTCACAAAAAAAGAGCCAAATGAATCCTCAGCTCTTTTCATCATAACATACTGTGAATTGCAAGTATAACACAACAATCCCTAATTAAGGGAAATCAAAAAAAAATATTGCTGAACCTTTTAAATCGTGGAGTCATAAAAAACCGCATCATCCTCAATATCAAAAGCTCCTTCGTCATTGCCAACCATAAAGGTACCATGAACAGCAAGTCCATTGAAAAATTTCACAATACAATCACCATTTTCACGGGGAAATTGTCCAGTGTTTGCATCATATAAATCAAAATTGCTCATAAAATGTTTCTTTTCATCCAATGACAAGCTACCCCAAGTACGACCCAAAAAATTTTCCATATATGTACTCCCTTTCTCATAAATTATCCTATTACTTGTACATTCATTAAACTATGCAACATGTGGTTTTGTCAAGAAAAAGGAATAAAACCCTTGTTTCAATTATAATTTAATCAACTTGTATAAACGATTCGTGGTTCAAATCATATAGAAAATTTTGTACCATCACATAAAAGAGCTTCTAACCTAAATTTATAGAAGCTCTTTTATATAGAACAATGGGAAATTTACCTGTTAGAAATAGGTGAGGAACCAGAACTCAAATTAATAAAGCTTCTTTCTATTTATCGATTTCTCATCAAGTCATATCATCCCGAAGTGCATCAATTATATTTTCTTTTTTTATCTTTTTAATTGCATAGAGCATGGTGATAAATACAATAAAAAGCACACCAAACACGCTGATCGTCATACTCTTCCACGGGAATACATATTCAATGTTCCCACCACCAATTACCATGCCTCTATAAATCAGATAAGAAAGGATCCCTGAGAGGGGTAGCCCCCAGAGCATTGTTCGCCCACCGTAAAGAACACATTCAAAGCACATCATCTTATTGAAATCCTTATCTGACATTCCCACAGAGCGGAGCATGGCAAGCTCTCGTTTTCGCAACTTAATATTGGTTGAAATTGTGTTAAAAACATTGGCAATGCCAATGAGTGTAATCATGGCAATAAAAACAGCGGAGAACAGGTTCACAACAAATGATAAATTACGGTTTTGCTCCAATATCTCATACAAATTGTATAAATTATAATATGGGGTAATTTGTGCCCCCGCAATCATCTTTTTCATCGCCGCTGTAGATCTTCCAGGGTTTTCCGATTGAAAGGTCATGCCAAGTTTCGTCGGTTTTACCGTATTATCTAGGGCATCAAACTGTGGTTTCACTTCATAAGGGGCAATTATCATCAGTGTATATCCAGACCAATCACCTGGATCCGACGGCAGTAAATCAGGATAGTCTTTTACAAAGGTAGCACGGAGATTTTTTGCCTGTCCTCCATTTTTGGAGGGTAATGTAAATTCCATAGGCTGTTGCTGGGTATACCAATGTAGGGGGAGTATTCCTGCCATAATCATATTTTGATCCTGCCCAGAGTACTCTGTCTGGGATATTCCAAGCCCTCTCAGTAGATTTTCATAAACTTCGTCCTCAACAAACTGAACATCCAACTGTACTTCAACTGTTTCACTAGTCCCATCATAACCAATAAGATCACCAAACTCATTCAAAAATGTTTTGGTCAATTCACTTACTTTGAGCTCACATGAATAAGTTGAAAGAGCCTGATATGCACTCTCAGTAACGCCATCAGCAGTTTTCAACTGATCATAAAGTTGAAACATATCGCCTTCCGCCATATCCCTTGTGTAAAAACAGATATCGTAGTCCTCAGCGACCATAGAGGAACCCTCCCCTATCTGATTTAAATAGGCTCCAAAAGAATTTGCCGTAACAAATAACACAACGCTTAAGGTTAGAGACAGAATAATACTACGATAACGGCGTTTGTTTCTTTTAAAATTTTTCAGTGCAAGAATTTCTTCCAAACCATAAAAGTGCTTAGCAAACTTTGAGATTTTTAATGCTTTCTCTTCCACCTTCACTTCATTTGTTTGGCGGATGCATTCCATCACTGGAGTTCTAGCCGCCTTCTTTGCCGGAATATAAGCCGAAATGAAAATAGTAATTAGACTAATCACTGCAGCCCCAATAAGAACAGGAATGGACAGCACCAAGTTCAAGGGTACAGTATCATACATTGCATTTGCGAAATTCATTGCCACAAGGGACAGAACAAGCCGAATGCTGGGAATGCCAACCAAAATTCCTAGTGGGATGCCCACCACTCCCACGCAAAGACCTTCAAATAGCACGGAATTACGTAGCTGTTTTTCCGTAGCACCCACTGACATGAGAATTCCAAACTGGTGCATCCTTTCATTCAATGAGATATTGAATGAATTATAAATTAAAAATACTGACCCCAACATAACCAAGGCAACCAAAATTCCCGCAATGGAATATAGAAGAACAGTAACCATTTTCTCTCCTGAAAGGCCCATAAAACGCAATACATCATCATTCAAAACATGACTGTAATGATCGGAAATACTATCTTCATAAGCATGCACCTGATATGGATTTTTCAGAGTTATAAATATGGTAAAGCTATCTGATGGGGTTGCATCCGCTGTAGTGATAATTGTATAGCCCGGTGCAGCATATTCCTCTATTGCTGGTCTTTGACAGATGCCCACAACTGTATACGTTTTCTGTGTTTTAGATACAAGGGTTTCTTCTCCTGCACAAAAGGCGTCGTGCTGACTCAGTTTTTGGTCTCCCTTTATGCGGTCGCCTACGGGGAGGTTAAGTGTGTCCCCCACCAAAATGTTCACGCCACCGTTTGCTCCAATATGAGCAGGTATCATCACCTCACTGCTATTCTCTGGCAATCTGCCTGAAATCAGTTTTATAGGCAAGTCTTTTAAGGCTTCTTTGTTCCATCCTGTTACAAAAAGGTAAGGCTTATCAGGATTTCGTCCTCCATCCAAAGGGGCATATCCAATGTTTTGTAGTGCAACAACACTTTTCACACGACTATCCTTTGCTTGTTCAGACAAAAAGGTGGAATCCCCATTGGGTATTGCAATATGCCAACTACCATATTTGACTGCTGCACCGTTTATCATATAGTTTTGCAAAGATATTGCAAAAGTAGCCACTGACGTAATCATTGCCGCTGACAAGATAACCCCAACAATTGTAACTAAGGTTCGGGTACGGCTTTTTTTCAAGCTTTTTAGGGTAATTTTATGAAAGATATTCATGACCGCACCCTCTCATCTCTGGCCACTTTGCCGTCTGATATACCGATAATACGGTCTGCTTGTAAGGCAATATTTTCGTCATGGGTAACAAGAATTAGTGTCTGCCCATATCTTTGATTGCTTTCTTTCAGTAGTTTAATGATCTCATGGCCATTTCGACTATCTAAACTACCCGTTGGCTCGTCTGCAAGCATAACTGCCGGCGCATTCATCAAAGCCCGTCCAATGGAAACACGTTGCTGCTGTCCCCCTGAGAGCTGATTGGGTAAATGGTTTTTACGCTCTTGCAATCCAAGCATTTCTAACAAATCATTCAGCCGTTGTTTGTTAATCATTCTCTTATCCATTAGGATCGGTAACGTAATGTTTTCAACCACATTTAAAGTAGGAATAAGGTTATGGAACTGGTAAATCAATCCCACCTGCCGCCTGCGAAAAATAGCCAATTTTTCGCTGCTTTGGTCATAAATATCCTGGCCCTCCAAATATACTTTTCCGCCTGTAGGCACATCTACTCCGCCAATACTGTGAAGCAACGTAGATTTACCTGAACCCGAGGAACCAATAATTGCTGTAAATTCTCCCTTTTCAATGGTAAGGGAAACATGATCAAGGGCAATAACTTGATTTTCACCCTTTCCATAAATCTTAGATAAATTATCAACTTTCAAAAACTCCATTATGTGAGTCTCCTTTCTCATGGTTTACCCATATAATAGAACCTTCAACTTACATTTGCGTGACTTTTAAGTGACAGATTTGTCACTTTGGGAAGCGAAGGATAAAGGCCGCCCCTCCCTGAGGGTGGTTTTTCGCCGCAATTGTCCCTCCCTGACGTGTTATAATCATTTTGCAAAGAGCCAATCCAATCCCATTTCCTGTTGCATTTGTATTTTTCCCTCGATAAAATCTGTCAAATAGACATGGTAAATCTTCCGTCTCGAAGCCTTCACCACTGTCGTGAATGACAATCTGCGTAAACAATGGGTTGTCAGTGCAGGTTATCTCGATCCTTCCATTATCCCCTGTACTTTCCAAGCAATTTTTGATAATATTTTGGATTGCTTCTGAAAGCCATCCTTCGTCTCCCTGGATCCACATGCCCTTTTGCACATCTATTTGTAAATCAATATTGTGCAATTCCATGGTGATTAAGAAGGGGCGAAGGGCTCCACAAATCAACGGATTTATCTCTATCTGTTCCCTTTGAAATATAACAATGCCCGCATCCAATCGGGATATTTTCAACAGTGAAGTAATCAGCCAATCCATCCGCACTAGCAAATCCTCAGCTTCTCTTAGAAACGCTTTTCTCTGGGTTTCATCAGGGTTGTTGTTTAGCAAAGACAAAATAAGGTTCACAGATGTAAGAGGGGTTCGTAGTTGGTGGGCTATATCCGCCAAAGAATCAGCAAGATGCTCCTTTTCCTTTTTTAAACCTTGGTTTTGCTCCCGAATACGAGACGTCATTTTTGTAATCTCGCTGTGCAAAATGGATAACTCTCCCTCATCTGATTCACCAATAAAAAATTGTTCAGCATTATGTAACACAAGGTCGATTTGATGTGAAATTTCAGAAATCTTCTTGTACCTGTTTTTTGTAAATATGAAAAAAGCTGCGCCAACGGCTATGGAATAAACGATGGCAAGAATGCCTGCCTCCTTGTTCATTATAAAGCCTACTATTACAGCAATGGCAGCAATCAAAAAATACAAAATTGAAAACTGTCGAAACTCTCTATTTCGCAGCATCCTCATCCCCCAATCTATACCCTGTACCACGAACAGTCAAAATAATTTTTGGACTTGCCGGGTCGTTCTCTATCTTCTCCCGCAAACGTTTAATATATACCGTCAATGTATTATCAGTGACAAATTCCCCTGCAGCATCCCATAATTCGTCAAGGAGTCTAGACCTTGTGATTATGCTTTTGGGGTTGCTTACGAACAGGAGGAATAAGCGATATTCTAAAGCTGAAAGAAAAATTTCATCTCCGTTTTTTGTTACAACCCCTCTTGCTGTATCAACACAGAGGTTCTGAATTTCAAAATCCCCCCCACTACGTTCACCATTGCGCAAAGCCCTTCTAATTCTTGCAATTAGTTCTCGGGGACGAAAAGGTTTGGTAATATAGTCTTCCGCACCCATGTTCAGCCCAGTAACAACGCTCGCCTCATCACCTGAAGCCGTTAAGAAAATAATAGGTATATCTCCTTTTTCTTTGACTTCAGTATAAATTGTAAAACCATTTCCGTCAGGCAAAGAACTATCTATCAACGCCAATTCAAATTTATTTTCTGAAATTGTGGCAAGGGCTTCTTTGCGTGAAGCCGCATGAATGACTTTAAAACCCTCAGATTGTAGTAAAAGCATAAGGTTTTTTGCAATGGCTGTGTCATCCTCCACCAAAAATATGCGTTTCATTCTTTTTCCCTCCATTTCTGTATGACTTATAGACAATCAAAATCACAACAGGTACAAATCATTTATCTCGAATTTACCCCTAAATTAAATAACAATGTATTGTGTTTTTTGTATTAATTCTTCTCTTTACAATTACGTTTCAGTTAATTATCATTGCTATTTTTCTATTATATATCTAATTCGCCTTTTTTTTCAAATAATAAAAAGCATTTCTTTTCTTATATATTTTATAAGCTCAAATAGGTCTCACAGAGACAAATCTTCTAACATATTTTATATCATACTGCTATTTAGGAGCGATGAAATATGTATGCCAACAATAAATATAATCAAAAACAAATGCAACAAATGCCAATGGGTTATGTACGTGTCATTCATACAGTGCCTGGCGCACCAAATGTTGATGTATACGCTAATGATAAGAAAATCGTCAGTAATCTTGCCTATGGTAACTATACCGATTATTTGTCCGTACCCGAGGGAAAATACAAAATAAGCCTATACCCTGCCGGAAAAAAAGATACTCCTATTTTATCCGATATGCTGACCGTTAATAGAGATACGGTAATGACCATAGCAGCATTGGGAAATCCAGACGATATAGAACTTAGTAGCATCTCTGATGCTGACGTAATGAAAAAGCCCGACAAAGCCATGATACGCTTTATCCATCTTTCGCCAGATGCCCCCGCAGTAGACATTACATTGCCAGATGGAACAGTTCTTTTTAGCAATATCCCATTTGAACACCTTACACAATATATTGATGTTATGCCAATGAATTATACGCTGCAAGTTCGTGTTGCCGGAACTGACAATGTTGTTCTTACAGTGCCTGATGTGAAACCAGAAGCAAATAAATTCTATTCCGTTTATGCAATCGGTTTAGTTGGCGATACGCCTGAACTTAAAGCATTATTGGTACAAGATGGTAGATAAGCTTAAGTAACATTAAATTGGCTAGGGCGAATTGAACTATATCTATAAAAAAACCTTCAAACTGAGTTGTTATATCAATTCAGTTTGAAGGTTTGCAATACATAAACATATACAATAAACTGTCCAAGGTAGTTGCAGGCACTCCTCTACAATACACTTCGGTATAAGACACCAGTGCTATGCAGAAGGTGATTGGTATGATATAATGAAAAGAATATCTTTCTACAAAAAATGTTTGAGTTAGGAGGTAGTACTATGCTAACAAAAGTAGCTGATCATATCTATAGAAAAGTAGTACCATTACCCAATAACCCCCTGCGAGAAATCAATGCCTATATTATAACGGGAAGCAAAAATCTCTTGATAGATACCGGCTTTAACAGACCCGAATGCGAGGAGGCGTTAAAGAGAGCCTTTGCAGAGCTTGGAATCGTCAATACAGATTTATTTATCACCCATTTGCACTCAGACCATTGTGGTCTTGTACCAAACTTCGCCACTAAATCGAGCACCATTTTTGCCAGTGAAACAGATGGCGAACTGATAAATTTTGAAGTAGGAAATCTTTACTGGCGTATGTTAGATGATTTATTTATTAAATACGGCTTTCCTAAAGCGGAATTTGGTAGGAATACAGATATTCATCCAGGCAGAAAATATTGCCATGATGCTAGAGTAGATTTTACATATGTTTCAGAGGGCGATGTATTAAAATACGGAGAGTATAAGCTTGAGGTCGTTTTAACACCAGGTCATACACCGGGACATGCCTGTTTGTATGATGCAAAGAAAAAGATATTGTTTTGTGGCGATCATATTTTAGGTACTATCACGCCAAATATATGTATAGAATTGGGCGTTGAAAATCCATTAAAGGATTATTTGGATAGCCTTGCTAAAATAGAAAAATTAGATGTCCAGTTGTTGCTCACGGCCCATGGAACACCAATAGAGAATATGTATGGGCGGATTAAGGAGTTACAAAAGCATCACGAAGAAAGATTGGAAGAAGTAATGAAAGTTTTAGGTAACCAGTGGAAAACAAGCTATATGGTTGCAAAAGATATGACCTGGGAAATAAACTGTAAGGACTGGGATGATTTTCCCCAACCTCAAAAATGGTTTGCAACAGGTGAAGCCATTTCCCATTTGCAGTACCTATTTTTCACCGGAAAAATTGACCGTGAAGAAAATAACGGTATCTATTACTATAAAAAATAATTGTCTTTTGGAGGGAGTGTATGTCAGGAAGAATTTTAATTACAGGAGATAAACATGGAACTTTTCTTCCTTTGTTTAGCCTTGCTGAAAAAATAGAATTAAAAAATAGTGATATTTTAATCATTGCTGGTGATGCCGGCTATGTTTGGAATGAAGATTATTCTTATGGAATAGAAACATTACAGCAAATTTTCCCGGGTACTATTGTTTTTATTGATGGAAATCATGAAAATCATGCTTTACTAAATAGTTTGGAGATTTGCCAATGGAATGGCGGAAAAGCCCACCAGGTAGGAGAACGGGTATATCACTTAATGCGAGGTGAAATTTACTCTATTTATGGAAACAATTTTTTCACCTTTGGCGGTGCTCGCTCCATTGATAAAGATAGACGGGAGGAAGGCATAAGCTGGTGGAAAGAGGAAGAACCTTCATCCGAGGAAATCGAATATGGCAGAAAACAGCTTTTAGAAAACTATAGCAACATTGATTATGTGATTACCCACGAAACACCTTTATTCGCCAGAGAATGTATTTCTCGTTTTAAACAAATTGATGGGGATTATCATTTGCCCTCACATCTTCAGGAGTGGTACCATCTCATGTCAGGTTCTCCAAAATTTAAGAAGTGGTATTTTGGCCATATGCATGTAGATCAAGCCATAACGCCACAATTAAGAGGCGTACATGCAGATATTTTACCGCTAGATGAGGAAAAATCTATTTATTAAAGCTAAAAACATTTCTTTGGAAAAGCTCAATGCAATTTTTTGACTTACAAAGGCAGAACCACGTTTTTTGGTTCTGCCTTTAGGTATGCATCTGAATAGAATATGTTTCCTTGCACAAAACCATCTTTGCAAAACAAAAACCATAAATAATATTGATTCAATGTGGGTGACCTTATAAAGTTATCTTCTAATCAACTACAAAATTATATAATTCTTAAAAAAATCTAAAATTATATCATAAACAACTATGATATAATAAATTTATTGAAGCATTCAAATAATAATGAACCAATGCTGGTTTTGGGTGACGTAATATAAAAAAGTTACTCTACTATCATGCAGAAAGGAAAAACATTTCAATGGGAAAAAAAAGAAAAGTTAAGACTCTTGGGGCATTGCTATTCATACTTTATTTATTCATTTTAGTATGGATCATACTATTTAAGCTGCAATTTTCATTGCGCGATATAGATACTATAAGATTTGTCAACCTGATACCCTTTCACTATGCTAATTCTGTTGGCGGACTATTTCAAATTACGGAGATCAGAGATAATGTTCTGATTTTTATACCTTTTGGTGTTTTGCTTTCTATGCAGGCTCCAAAAATGAAGTTAGGAAGTAAAATCCTCATCATTTTGGGAACAAGTTTCGCTTTAGAAACCTTGCAGTATATTCTCTCTATCGGTGTTACTGATATTACGGACTTAATAACCAATGTATCTGGTGGACTAATCGGTATTCTTTTATATTCTTTCTTGCTAAAAACGGTAAAAGATAAGCAGAAAATTGATACAGTTATTTCTGTTTTTGGTGGTATCATGGCTGTTTTATTCTCGGGTTTGATGTCTATTTTACTACTGGTTAACTAGTAGCATCTGAAATTTGATGACTATAGAACTAGCTTTTTACGGGCACAGTCGTAAATTTGCGCTACGCCCTTACCTGCTTCCTATGAAAATAAAATGAACCTCTAAACTAAGCATTTATTCTGCATTACCTAGTTTAGAGGTTTTCTTATGAATATTTCTTATTGAAATTTAAAATAAACTTCATATGCCGTTAGCATATCAAAATGATATTATAATTTATTGGGCACTAGAACTAAGAATCATTTATCTAAATAGCAGATAAGAACTCGCTTAACCTATATAAATACTCAATTCTCTTCCGACCCCTCTGATATCTGTTCTATGGAATCCACCGATTCAACAATTTCAACAGATACTTCCGGATCTTCAATAACTACTTCTGTAACAGTTTCACCGTCTAAAATATCATCCTTAAGTACTCCTGCTGTTTCCGCAATAACGGCGGCCTTTTCTTTATCTGAAAGTTTGTCAAGATTAAAGTTGATATTCTTATCTGTCTTGCCAGCATAAGTATTGGCTTTCATGACCTCTGTCATATCAAATCCCAGCACATCCCTCATGCCTTCCGTAATAGCGGTTAAACTTCCAAGCGCCATTTTTGTCACATCTGTTGCACTACCTCCGGAACCGTCTCCACCACCAATAATCGTAATCTTATCAATTCTGCTCATTGGTTCTGCTATTGCTCTGGTGATCTCAGGAAGCTTATCAATTACTATGTCAATAATAGCGGCGTTGCCATATTTAGCGTATGCCTCTGCCTTCTTTTCCATGGCTTCCGCTTCAGCAAGGCCTCTTAGTTTAATCGCCTGGGCTGTGGCTTCACCTGTTTTTTGAATCATTGCAGCCTCAGCTTCCGCATTTAACTTCTTAGCCTCTGCATCGGCCTCTGCAGCCCTAACAGTCTTAATTTTATCGGCCTCTGCTTGTAACTCTGCTTTTTGCTTTTCGGCTGCAGCAGGGTTTACGACCGTTTCAAGTAATTCTTTTTGCTTGCGCTCTGCTTTTCTTTCTGCAAGTTCGGTGTTTTTTATTGCAGCAGCAATTTCCACTTGAATTTCCGCTTCTTTTACAGATTTCTGTCTTTCTTCTTTTAAAACAGCCGCATCCATTTCAGTATTAATAACTTCCATATTGGTGATATTTTGTTGAATTTCATAGGATGCATCTGTTTTAGCCTTAGCCAGCTGTCTCTGTTGTTCATAATCTAAAACCTTAACGTCTGCTTCTTTCTGCGCTTCTGCAATCTTTGCATCTGCTTCCAGCTGTGCAGCTGCACCGAGTCTTTTAGCCTCAGAAGTTTTAATCTGCGTTTCTCTTAATGCTTCCGCCTCTGCTATCTGGGCGTCTCTTTTTATTCCAGCAATCTGAGGTTTACCCAGTGCCTCTAAGTACCCATTCTTATCTGAAATTTCTTTTATAGAGAAAGATTTTAACTCCAGACCTAATACATTTAACTGCTCCGCTGCTACTTCAAGAACTTTTGATGCAAATTTATCTCTTTCACTATAAATCTCTTCTACAGTAAGGGTTGCTATAATTTCTCTAAGCTTACCTTCTGAAACATCCTTAGCCGTATCAATAATTTTTTCTTTTGTAACCGCAGACGTCACATCGTTAAACTGTTCCATTGCCATTAAAATGGCTTCCTCAGTATTTTGCACTTTAATTACCACAATACCTTCTGTATTAATAGGAACGCCATGTCTAGTCATTGCATCCTGCATGGCAATTGGAAAACGTACGTTTTGCAATGAAATATAGTCAATTCTTTGGAGTACAGGAATAACAATAACGCCACCCGCCGTAATCACTTTTTTCTTTCCAAGCCCCGTTACAACCGCCGCCTTATCAGCCGGAACCTTTTTCCATGCAGTTAAAATAACTAATGTAATCAAAATAATACCTAAAACAACCGCTCCTACGGTTAAGAGCAATGAATCAAACATCAAATATCCCCCTTCTTTTCTTTACAGACAATTGCAACACCATTCTCCTTTAATTCCAATATTTGAACGGTTTCACCATAGCCAATGGCCTCATTATCCTTTGAAGCAGCCGTATAATTTAGAGTTATCCTATCTACAATAACAACAATTTCTCCAAATCCGGATTCAATAATAGAACTGGTGACTCTGGCAGACTTTCCAACTATCTCGTCAGCCTTGGGAGATGAAACTCTATTTCTTTTAAGCGGTAAAATAACGAATTTGTTCATTATCACTGCAAAAAAATACCCCGCTGCAATGGCGATAATTAGGCTAATCTTCTCACTCACAAAAAATAGAGAAATAAGACCTCCGCCTCCAAATAAAACAAGAAACGATAAAATGGCTAATGAGCTAAGCGGTAACCAAGTGCTTGCAAAATTCATATCAGCATCAAAGTCGAAATCAATATCTGTACCCATGCTAAGACCAATGGAAAGAACGCCCATTATCAAGTCCAAAATAGGTACAATAATACCAATAACTAGGGTTGCTGTATATATTTTTTCCAGCGAGCTGAGCGATGCGTAACCTGCAAAAAGCTCTTTCATTTTGCACTGTCCTTTCTAATTTGTTTTCTACTTCATTATATCACATTTTCCAATATTTTGTAATAACATCTTACAATATTTTCTAATTTTTTATTAAATATAGCGATTTTAGTCAAAGGCCGATTTAAAATCATAAAGCAAATAAAAGCAGCAATATTACTTTTATATTCTATTAAACAGTAAAATAGAATGTAAACATAACCATAATATGGTCTTAACAGAAATTCTATAAAAAACTCTCAAACACATTTTTATACACTGAAAATGTAGAATTTCGTAATTGAAAGTTATTTGTATAATGACTTAAATAAACATTGCTTAAATTCAGCGCTGATAATATATATAGCACAGTTGTTTATCGCTTTTTATTCTCCTTTCTGACTGCTCCATATTTTTAGCTCCAATAAATATTCATCTAAAAGTTTGTTAAAGCATAAAAAAATAACCTCCAATCACATTTTTATACGTTACAAAAGTATAGACGTATTTTTGTAATTGAAAGTTATTTGAATGTCATCCCTGGTACGTTTTTTATTCATTAAAAATAATTAAACTATATAAATTAAACCTCAATTTTAGTATTTAAAATGAATGTTTACTCATCCCAATTACCCTGACTTTTTTACATGCTTTTCTATAGTGTTTTTTACTGCATTTACTGCAAAATCCACCCTATTCTTTTATAAAAATAACGGCTTGAAAAATTTATAGTACGTTTTTAGTACGCTCTATTTTCTTTCCAGCGTTGGCACGCTACCCTTATTACCAACCTTTAAGTCCAAGACCGCTGCAATGTCCCTTGTCTTGATATATGTAGCCCCATCCTTACGAATCATATCTACTTCCTGCTCTTTGCCATCAATAATAATTTTACCCTTTTCCACCATTTCATCATCCAACCTTTCTTTGAAGTTTTTCCATGCCTTTTCATCCTCTACAAACGGCTTAGGACATATCTTCCCTACAACGTCAAAATGCCTTATCACATTTTCAATCGGCAAATTGTATTTTTTCATCAATGACCGAACCAATTCAGCAGCATTTGCCATAGTTGCTTCGGTGAAATCACTTTTCCCATTTCTTACAGCATCACAAAGCTCAATAGAAATACTATTATTATTGGTACACTTTCCATACCATTTTCCGCCGCCCGTTGTGGCGCATGATGGGTATTTATTACCGCCTACGCTCCAAGCAACAAAATTGTCAGGCACACTTTGAAAAACGCTCTTATCGTCAACAAAATAGTGGGCTGACGCTTCTACAATTCTACTCTTGAAATAATTTGCATTTGCAACAGCCGTATCCCCATCATTGGCAGTGTAATGAATTACTATGTACTTAATTGCCGAGATATTGCGCATATTGCCAAAGTTGCCTTTTGCCGCTGTTACTACATTAATCTTCAACATTATTCCTCACCTCCGCTATTTTTCTGGTACTGGGTGCCAAAGTAAAAGGCAATCACCACACTAAATATGGTTAAAAACTGCTCTCCACTAATCCGGCCAACAATGGCTAAATAAGCAAATACCACCGTCAGCAAAATAGTAACGATGGATTTCACAGTCAAAAGATTCTGAATGGTTACCTTTGTGCTTTCCCTTAAGATTGCCGCCCCTTCCAACCACTCACCTTGCGCTTTGTTCGTTTCGTTTACTTTCATTCTCCGATTCCTCCCGTCTCATTCGTCTTTCCTGCCGCTTCTCCGCTTCCTTGTCCTGCCTATCTGCCCAGCGGTTGAATATGGTCATAACACCGCAAATGCCCAACTCCGTACCAAATACCGTCAATGCATTCCCTACAATGGTGGAAACATCCACCCCAAAGTAGGCTAAAACCATCCCCGCCACAACCACCGCTACGCAGAAAAGTAACGACGACACCACAATGGTTGTCATGGTATCATCATTAATCCGCAGACGTCTGCGTTTTTCCTTCAAGGCAACCGCCCCCCTGAAAGGAGATACCCGACCACCGCACCCACTACAACAGTAATTGCCTTTTCAACCACACTTTCCCATCTCTTCGCTGGTTTATCGGCTAACATCTTCACATCAGACTTAATCTCACTTACATCTTTCTTAATATAGCTTTGCTCCGTTTCCATTTTGGCAAATGCATTTGTAAGCTGTTCCAAATTATCCTGACGTTTCTCTAATTTATCTTGCCGTGTTTCTACATTTTCAATTCTAACTGCCATTTCATCTTGATTCATTGCATCAGCTCCTAGTTCAAAAAATAATAGAGCTGCAAATAAACAGCTCTTTTTATAAAATTCTCAATATCATTACACAATTTTATTTCCATTTAAGTCATAACCCTTTTCAGAAAGCATCACAGATACTGTCTCTCTGCATGTACTTGGCACAAGTTTAACTCCTTTATTATTTTCATCACATGTACGTTCTTTTTCTAAAACTAAGTAAAAATAAGTATCTTCCATTATACATTTCCTCCATTTGATAAAATTGCTTCGTAAATATCTGCGTTAGCTTTCATTTGAGACAATCTATTTTCTTGTAATTCTTCATAAATTGCTGCTTGAGTCTTCATCAGCATAAGCTCAATATTCGACGGCATATCTACTGGCTCATCTACAGTAAATTTTCCATTGGAGTAATACATCCCTATTGTTACGCTACTGCCGCATGCAACGGCAAACACTTCATTTCCTTCGCTGTCTGGTGGGAACTCTGGTTTCATGCCGTCAAAAAGTATGTCAATTACCAGCCCTTTGCAAATTATTGCGTACTTAGTCATTTAAATTCCTCCTATCAAAATATCACATATACCATTCTTGCATATCAAGCTCAAACATAATTGGCACATGAAGTGTTCCCGAACCATCCATAAATATGTCAGGTGTGTATCTGCTACCACTTGAATTTGCACCATACCTTATTCTTGCTCCAGACCCATTAATACCGCAGTCTCTTGTTGCATATGCCACCCCTGAATTCGAAACTTTAACGTATCTTTTCGGGTTTACTCCGTTTCCTGTGCCATCATCAAAGTAACTCTCAGTGTACTGTGGTATAGAAGGTGTTGCCGCCAGAACAAGAGTATATCCCAACTCTTTTGCAGAAGGCTGATATATTTTTGTCTCTTCTGTGTCCATCACATACATCTGTGATGATGTGTTTGGGGCAGTTAAGTACTCTCTCTTTTTTGATACCATTGCCTTCTTAAGATTTTTGTTTAGCATTGCACCATAGTAAGCATCACTTATCTCTCTTATTTTTGAACCTGCTCCCCATGATTCTCCCAACACAGAGGTATAGGCTGAACCTGCTGTTCCATTTATTTTGAACATTGTTATTTTAGATATTGAATCTCCACTTCCTGTTATACTTGACACAGTGTACATATGCTCATTCGTGGCAGATTGAAAATAGTTCTCTGGCATGGTAGCCAAAAAACCTGGAGAGTATGAGTCTGGTGTATCTCCGACAAAGCCCTGCTTTGCTCTCAGCAGTTGTGTTTTGCTCATTCCCCCAGCAAGATAAACAACAAGCACATGGGTATAAAACATACCATATGTTTCTATAGCATTCTTATAGTTTATAGCTAATAAACTCGGGTTTATTTTATCTCTAACGCTGTACAGAGATTCCCCTAAAGCACAAAACACTGCGGACACTGCACTTATTAACTGCCCTGATATGGAGCCCCACACGTCTGCATACTTCAGAGCATTCTGTCTAAACACTTCTCTTGATTCATCACTTATTATAGGGTTCAAAATAGCTTGTCTCATATATGACATCACGTTATAATTTGAATATACAACTCTAGATGAGAATGTTTTTTTGAACAGCTCATTTGAGCCAAGTACAGCCCCATTAGTTCCAGATTCCAGTATATCTTTTATGTAAAAGTTAACATTAATATCGCTTTGTATCCTTTCAATATCCATACCACTTAAAATTCCCATTAAACCACCTCACTGATTATTGTGTCATATCCTTCAGCTACCTTTTTATCTATTTTCCGAATTTTCTTTTCAATGTTTAGTCCATCTTCTGTGTAGATACTAAGTGTAGATACATAATCCTCTCCTGTTTTTTCATCCACCATCTCTGCTACTTTCGTGCCAGTCAATGTGTATTTAAGGGTATTGAAGTATTTGCCATCTACTTTTCTTTCTTGCATGGTACAACCAACAAAGGAAAATAAATTATTAATATCAAATGTTTGTAACTTAGAAATATCGCCTTGTACTTTGTCAAACCACGCTTGAATAACAGCTTGACGGGCGTCAAACTCATTTCGCTGGGTATCGCTCTGTGTTTGCCAGCCCTCCTGCTGTGTTGCCATTTGATTTTCCCAATCTGCTTTTTGTTGGGCTTTCGTTGCATTCCATTCAGCAATTTTTTGATTGAGATATGTTTCATATTGCTTGAAAATTTCTGTTGTATCAACATGGTCAACCACAGAGTGGACAATACCACAACCTGTACTATCTAACTTTTTAGATGTAATTTCAGCCTGTGTAATTCTCTGCGTGCCACTCTTAACCAAAACAATAGCTAACTGCAATTCATAAATATCAGCATTTCTCACTAATGCTGGTACCTGTGGATTTGCACTAGCCACCCCCTCTTTATAGATTGCTTTCATTGCCCTTGTGGTTGCATTCCACTGTAGTACAATAGAATCTTTTCTGTTATAGCTTGCATGGCTAGGAGAAATAAAAATAGGCAAATCCTCTGGTAATACATAGGTATAACCATTTATATATCCACTACCACTATGTAAAGTAACTACCATATTACTCGTTAGTGCTTCAACATCTAAACCATTAGAAGGATTAGGATAAACCCCATTAGAGATAAACTGTTTAAAGTAAGTCGCAAAATCTTTCGCACTATATACCCTATCAAATTCCCCTTGCTCATCCTCTATGGCATCAAAAGGAAAACTAAACTCTTTCATTTCTTCCACTTTATCACTTCCTTTATCTTAAATAATCCCCAAATGTAACAGCCAAGTTCAAACCTGTGGTATCATAAAACTCTTCTATTTCAACCACATTTTTCTGAATGGTTACACCTAACTTTTTGTTAATGGTTGTTACTACATCCCCTAAATTCCAATCAGTTAAATAAAAAAACTGTATAGAATTGGTATCCATTACAGTATCAAGGGTTTCTGATATTTTAAATTGTTGTAAGTAAATTTTACCTTGCTCCTGTGCTGTTGCTGTACTTTGAGAATCCAACTTCATATATGCTTCTTTTCTGTCTAAGCCTTTATTGCCATCATTCACAATTGTAGCTGAACCTTCATCATTCTCTACAATACAAGTATTCTTATGGGCGGTTGTATCAAAGTAGTATTCTTGTTCTAGTACGTTATTAAATTCTTTGCTAAACTTTACATCTGTTTGAATTGTTCCTTCGTACAACTCAAATACATATCTCTTATTTGCAATATCATAGTTAATCCGAAATCCTATATCATACTGCTGAGTAATTTCCTTAATCATGGTATAAACATCCACATTTTCATACTTAACACTAATAACAGGATTGTTTTTTAATGTGACTGATCCAATAATTAAATCAGGAATATTTCTATTGATATTGGTTGCATTGATAAAATTTTCATTTAACAACTTAGCAACTAAATTAGAAACTGTAATATCACCTATAAAGCTTGTAGTTCTATTCTCTAGGATGCAGGATATGCTTTTGCCAATGACAATTAACTTCTCTACTCCATAGCTATTAGTTGTAACATTCTTTTGCAAGATGAAACAAGCTTCATTGTTTTCCTTATGGTAAAGTAGAGTATTGATTTTTAATAACTTAAATACATCTTCATCAAATGGCATTTCAATC
>NZ_DALYUL010000008.1:0-6254 GCF_031981185.1 Anaerotignum sp.
CCGACCGCCGAAATGAAATGTATGATACCCTGAAAAAGGATTTGAAAGTCCTTTCTGCAGAGGGTATTTACCGCAAGCTTTCGGAACAGAAGTTGAACGATAAGGAATTTGGAAAACTACAGCTTGAATTCTGGGTGGACGACCATGTTTTTTGGGAGCATAAAAAAGAAGAGAATCAGAATAACGATAACCAAAATGATCAAAATTCTGAAAATGAAAATCAAACGGAGCAAGAACAGAATGAAAAACAGCTTGACGAAAAATGGCAACAAATTGGCGAAAAAATGGAGACCAATTTGGAAACCTTTTCAAAAGAGATGGGGGAAAACGCTGGGGATTTATTGCAGCTTTTGAAAATCGAAAATAGAGAGAAATATGATTATCACCGTTTTCTTGAAAAATTTGTAACCTTAAAAGAGGACATGCGGGTAGACGACGACGCCTATGATTATATTTTTTATACCTATGGTCTGTCCCTTTACGGAAATATGCCCCTCATTGAATCTTTGGAGTATAAAGAAGTAAAGAAAATAGAGGAATTGGTCATTGCCATTGATACCTCCGAATCCTGCGAAGGGGAAACCATTCGCCGTTTCCTGGAAGAAACCTACGCAATCCTTAGAAACAGTGAATCTTTTTTTCACAAAACAAATATCCATATCGTCCAGTGTGATGCAAAGGTACAACAGGATAGCATGGTCACCTCCACAGAAGAATTGGAGCATTATATGGAAAGCTTTCGTATCATGGGTAGCGGTGGCACCGATTTCCGGCCTGTGTTTGAATATGTGGATAAGCTCATTGACGAAAAGGTCTTCCAAAACCTAAAGGGATTAATTTATTTTACCGATGGTTACGGCACCTTTCCCAATCGCAGACCGCCCTATGAAACCGCCTTTATCTTTTTTCATGAGGAATATTTAGATCTAAATGTACCCCCTTGGGCAATGAAGGTTGTCCTTGGGCCGGATGACCTTTCCATTCACGATAAGGAGAAATGACTATGAATATAAAACAAGCAAAAGAAGAAATTCAGAGAGCCATACAGGCTTATTTATTAAAAAACGAGTTTGATGAATATATGATTCCTCGGGTACGTCAGCGTCCCGTCCTGCTTATGGGTGCCCCAGGCATTGGCAAAACTGCCATAATGGAACAAGTGGCAAGGGAATGCGGCGTTGCCTTAGTTTCCTATAGCATTACCCATCATACCCGTCAAAGTGCCATCGGTTTGCCCTTTATCAGCCATAAGGAATATGGCGGCAAGGAATATGCTGTAACGGAATATACCATGAGCGAAATTATTGCCTCAGTCTATAACAAAATGGAGGAAACCGGCCTTTCAGAAGGCATTCTCTTTATTGATGAAATCAACTGTGCTTCAGAAACCCTCGCCCCTGCCATGCTACAATTTTTACAGGCAAAAACCTTCGGTGCCCATCGTGTGCCTGATGGCTGGCTCATTGCCGCTGCGGGGAATCCCCCGGAATACAACAAAAGTGTACGGGAATTTGATGTTGTAACCCTTGACCGCGTGAAAAAAATTGAGGTTGAACCCGATTTTCAGGTTTGGAAGGAATATGCTTATAAGCATTCCATTCACGGAGCTATTCTCTCCTATCTGGAAATCAAGAAAAACCATTTTTACGCCATGGAAAACACTGTGGATGGCAAAAAGTTTGTGACCCCCAGAGGATGGGAGGATTTATCCACCATTTTAAAAGTATACGAAACCATGGGTATTACTGCGGATGCCGGCATGATTTTACAATATTTACAGCATCAAAAAATCGCCAGAGATTTCGCCAATTACTTGGATTTATACAATAAATACAAAACCGATTATCATGTGGAGGACATCTTAAATGGCACCTTTACAGAACAGTCTGCTGCAAAGCTTGCTTCTGCCCCCTTTGACGAAAAGCTCAGCGTCCTTGGTTTAATCCTCAGTCGCCTTTCCGATGATTTTAAACTGGCATATGAAGGAGATTTATTTACCACAGAATTACATCAAGCTCTTGTTGAACTGAAAGAACGCTTCCACAACCCTTATTGCAAGGACACATCTT
The DNA here is from genome assembly GCF_031981185.1 of Anaerotignum sp. Taxonomy (GTDB): domain Bacteria; phylum Bacillota; class Clostridia; order Lachnospirales; family Anaerotignaceae; genus Chakrabartyella. The sequence continues at coordinate 2,070 of NZ_DALYUL010000008.1, forward strand.
GGGATAAGCTGTTTGAAGGCTTGCTTGAGGAAAAAGAAACTGCCTTTGCAAAGGAACAAAAATCAGATCTTTTGGATCAAAGCACCAAGAAAAGCCGTCGTATGACCATTGAGCGGCTTTATGCTTTAGAAAAAGAAATTAAGAGCCTTGGTATTTCCGATAAAGATAAAGTTTTTGAAGAAATTAGAGCCTCCTTTGCCAAGGATATTTCCCATCGTGAGCAGCTTATTGAAACAGGCACGAAAGAATTAGAAAACGCTTTCCACTTTTTAGAAGAAGCATTTGGTGCAGGGCAAGAAATGGTTATCTTCATTACAGAACTGACCACTAATTTTTACAGTGTAAAATTTATCAGCGAAAATGGTAGTGAGAAATACTATCAGTACAATAAGGAATTGTTGTTTGATGAAAAGCAAAAAACCATTTTGAAGGATATTCAATCCGCAAAGGCTGAGGGAGCCCTATTGTTTTAATATAAAAAGAGGAAGATTATTAAGAATGATTTTCCTCTTTTTTTTGCTTATCTATTGAAACGTTCCATAAATTGGTATAACATCCTTTTAAGGAGGTGAACCTTATGAATATTGTTTTCGAAAAGCTTGGAATGGAACATCAAAAACCAGTCATGGAAATATTTAATTACTACGTTGCCACTGGTACTAGCGCTTTTCCGCCCACGCCCCTGCCAGAGCAGTTTTACCCCATGTTGATGAAAAGATCCGAGGGCTTGTGCGCCTACGCTGTGGTTGATGCAGATGCAAACAGAACTGTAGGCTTTTGCTCCCTGTCTCCTTTTCAACCTTTCTCCACCTTTCAGGGAACTGCTAATATTTCTTATTTTATTGCTGAGGACTACACAGCAAAAGGAATTGGCGCAAAATGTCTTTCCTTATTGGAGCAAGATAGTAAAGTCCTTGGAGTACATCACTTCATTGCCGAAATTTCCTCAGAAAATCAACCTAGTATCCAGTTTCACAAAAAAAATGGTTTTTTGCAGGTGGGAGAGTTTAAACGAATTGGAGAAAAATTCGGGCGTGAGTTCAATATCGTACTAATGCAAAAAATGCTATAAAATAAAAAAGGACGTCAACACACTTACTGCTTGGCGTCCTTATATATCATAATAAAAAATCTGCTCCCATTTTGATAAACAATAGTACAATAACCACCATAAGCATGAACTGAATTGCCTTCGCTCCTTTTTTTATGGCAAATCCTGCCCCAAGGTAATTCCCTGCAATACCAAAAATAGCCGCAGGAATTGCAATTTTAAAATATACTGTTCCCTCCAACAAAAATACAGCTAAAGCCGCATAGTTGGAAGCCAAATTCAAGCATTTTGCATTTCCGGATGCAGTACGCAAATCATACTTCATGATAAAACAAAATGCCATCAAAGCGAATGTACCCGTACCTGGGCCAACCAATCCGTCATAAAACCCGATTAATCCACCTATCAGCAACGCCAATATAATTTTCTTTTTCTTAGAAAAAGAATCCGAATGATTCTCTTCCCCCATATTTTTATTCAGAACCGTAACTACTCCCGCAATTGGTAAGATAATTAACATCATTGCCTTTAGGGTGCTGTCACTTAAGTAAAGCACCACTTTTGCTGCTAGGGCAGATGCCGCAAATGCGCCTATCGCCGCTAATATTCCCACTTGAATATCCAGCATTTTATGCTTCCAATACCTCAGTGTGGCTATGGTGGTTCCACATGCAGCAGAAAATTTGTTACAACCATAAACAAAATGCATGGGTATCCCCGTCAACGTATAGGCAGGTAACGAAATTAACCCACCACCGCCTGCAATAGAGTCTAAAAAGCCTGCCAAGAAATTGGCTACCAATAGCATTATAAAACTCGGAACAGAAATAATGAAATCTGTACCCATCTATTCTCCCCTCTTCCACCCTCAAATTATTGAATAACCTGTCTGTGCCGTGGGGAAACAAAGCCTTTTCTTATTTTTCCTCCACCACATCAATTTCTTCGACCCCGTAAAGAAAGAATAGCTGTATCATTTCTTGTGTAATTCTCTCACCACTTATGGCAATCGGTATGGCAGGAGGACAAGAAACTGCTGGGGTTGCACAAATTCGCCCCAAGGCATGATCAACCCCTATGGTACATCGCCTTGCAAACATGGCTTCACGAATGGACATTACCTGCTCTCCCCTAAAAGGCAAAGCAGTTCCTCTTTCTTGGGTAGCCATTGCAATCATAGGTGGAAAAGCAAAATCAATTCTTTCGAATTCTGCTTCCTTAGTTTCTGTGGAGAACATCAAAACAAGGTGATCCGCATCGGCAAATTCTGGTTCGATTCCGCTTTCTCTCAAAAATTCCGCTAGCTCATATCCTGTAATGCCCATTTTGGCACCTTCCAACACAAGCTTTAATGGTTCAAAATTTTGCAAATAATACCCTTTTTCCGTTAGTTTCACGGCAAGTTGTTTCACTTTCTCACAGACAGCGCTGATTCTCTTCCCATACCCCTGTGTCAAAATGCTGTTGCATAAATCTAAAGATTGTAGCGTGAGGTATGATGGACTTGTGGAACCAAATAAGGCCAGTGCATTTTTTCCGTCCTGTTCAAAGGGTAAAAAACTGTCTTTTCCTATATGTAGATACGCCCCTCCTGTTAAAACCGGCAAGGTTTTATGGGCAGAATCACAGCACATGTCGGCGCCCAAATCCATAGGATGTAAAGATTCAGGTAAAAAACGAAGATATGCACCATGGGCATTATCCACCAAAAGGGAAATATCGAAATTCCTGCAAACCTGAGAAAGCTCCTTAATATCTGCCATCCCCCCCAAATAATCAGGAGAAGTGATGTATAGGGCAAAGGGCAAAACTTCCATGGATTTTAATATACGCTCCAACTGATGGGGTAAAATAGGACAACTGCAAAGGGATACTTCCTTCTCGGGATAAACCCACTGTACCTGCAAATCAAGTAAAGCACAGGTATGTAAAAATGCCTTATGGGCATTCCTAGCTGCCAAAATCGGCTTACCCTTTTTCCCATGGAGCATGGCCAAATAAACCATAGCTCCAATGCACTGGGAAGAACCACCTGTGGCATAAAACGTTTTTTTTGTTCCAAACAGTTTGGTGGCATGATCCTCACTTTGTCGAATGATTCCTTGGGCATGATATAAATCGTCAGCCCCTTTGATTTCTGTGATGTCTAAAGGCTCACAACCCAAAAGGGGGCTGCCCTTATGCCCTGGCATATGCAGGCGGACAGTCCCTTTTTTCAAATACTCATTCACAAAATTATAAATTGGTGTATCCATGGCAATTATTCCTCACTGCTTTCTGCAACCTTCATCATAATGGCACATTCAATGCGCTTTTTGAAAAGCCTACAGCCGTACTCATAAATCCCCTGGATACTGCCTGTTGCGTGGTAAGCATTGGCAGCACAACCACCGGAACAGTACATCTTCGCCCAACAATCTCTACAATCCTCTCTTGCATAGGCATTGCAATGACGGAACTCATCCTGAACCTCTGTGTTTTTCACACCATCCCAAACATTCCCTAAGCTATACTTGTCATCCCCAACAAATTGATGACAGGGGAATAATTCACCCCAAGGGGTTACCGCCATATATTCCGTACCAGAGCCACAGCCTGTGATTCTCTTATAAACACATGGGCCATTTTCTAAATCCAAAATATAGTGATAGAATTCAAAGCCATTTCCCGCTTTTTTCCGTCGAACCATTTCTTTCGCCAAAATCTCATATTGCTCAAACAGCTTTGGCAAATCCTCCTCCGTTAAAGCATAAGGGTCGGAAGGGTCACAAACCACAGGTTCCATGCTCAACTCCTTGAAACCCATATCTGCCATATGAAAAATATCGTTGGTAAAATCCACATTGTTGTGAGTAAAGGTTCCTCTCATATAGTAACCCTGTCCGCCTCTTTTTTCAACAAACCGCTTAAACTTAGGCAAAATCGTTTCATAACTGCCCTCGCCTCCAATGGTCTTACGCAAATGGTCATGGACTTCCTTTCTGCCATCTAAGGATAATACCACATTGTGCATTTCCCGATTGGAAAATTCAATCACATCGTCATCAATGAGCATTCCGTTTGTGGTTAATGTAAAACGGAATTTTTTATGATGAATAGGTTCCTGCTCTCTTGCATAAGCAACCAATTGTTTT
>NZ_DALYUL010000008.1:6282-9420 GCF_031981185.1 Anaerotignum sp.
ATCAAAGGTTAGCCACCGAAAAAATCCACTTCCAAATTCACTCTGTTTCCCGAGTTGGCGATGAGAAAATCCAGGGCTTGCTTACCCACTTCAAAGGTCATTATGGCGCGTTCTCCTTGATATTGTCCCTGTCTGGCAAAGCAATAACTGCAATTTAAATTGCAAGTATGGGCAACATGAAGACAAAGTGCTTTAATTACCTTGCTGTTGTTTTTAAAATCATAAGCAAGGCTTTCGTATTCGTCCTTGGTGAACAGTCTGTCACCGTCCACTAAGGCTTGAATATCCTCAATGCACAGTAAAATTTCTTCCTCTGTAACATCAGGTCTATCTTTATATTTTTTTAATATTGTCTGAACAATTTCATCCTTACCATTGGTTTCAAACATTTGCATGATGTCATACGCCACCTCATCCACCGCATGAACTGATCCGCTGCAGGTGTCCAGCACAATGTTAAACTCGTTTAATTTATATTGATGTACCAATCCATTCAATCCTTTCTACAACAAAGGGCAATGCCCCTTGCAGAAATGCCCCAATACGAAAAATGCCGCCCTACTGAAAGCAGGCGGCGGATTCGTTGTCAATCCTTTTGAGCTTACTTCTGTTTGTTCTCGCAGGGCTGATTTGCTACGCCACAGGAGGTTTTGCAAGCAGACTGGCAGGATGTCTGGCATTCGCCACAACCACCAAAAGCTACGCTCTTTTTCAGGTCACGAGTTTTAATTGTCTTAATTCTCTCCACGGTTTCATCTCCATTCTAATTTATGAAAATTCTATGCGTTTTCGATTGCCTGTAAGAGAAAAACTCTTCCGCTGAAAATCGCCGTTTATACTGAAAAAGTATATAACAAGTACCCCAAATTGTCAAGGCGTATCCTTAGGAAATCAAGGTTTCCCCTCCCCCTAGTTCCCATTTTTCTTTCAAATTAAAAAAATATCTTTCCCCCTATTTTTATTTTATGTTAAGCGCTCCATTTGGCGCAAAAGGCTTTTATTACGGGGATTTTATGGAACTGGACTTTCCATATGAAATATGTTAGAATGCATCTTAGTATTTGGGAAACAAAAAAATCCTTGACAAGATCACGGTTTCAGTGTCCATGTTGAAGATTTGTTCCAATTTGCACGGTTAAAATATTTAAAATAAAGTGGTGTATAAAATGAAAGAAAAAATTAACCCGCCCGTTTACTCACAAATCGCCCTTGATATCGCCTTGCGTATTTCGAGAGAAGAACTAAAGGAAAACACAAAAATATACGGTCGCTCCATTATGTCCTCAGAATATGGCGTATCCCCTGAAACCATACGCAGAGCACTAAAGCTGTTGGAAGATGTGGGTATTGTTGAGGTACGAAAAAATAGCGGGGTGGTTATTCTTTCTGTTGATAAGGCAAAGGATTTTGCACAACGCTTCAGTGAACAAAACGATACCCGCCTCATTGAACGTAATCTTAGACGGCTATTAGATCAACAATTGAATCTAAACGATCAAATTCGGGAAATGGTTTCTCATTTGGTACGCACCAATGATAAATTTTCCAAGAGCAATCCCTTTCAGAATTATGAAATTGATGTTCCCGGTGATTCTCCTCTTATTGGTAAAAGTCTGATGGAGCTTATGTTTTGGCATAAAACAGGTGCAACCATTATTGCCATTCGCCGTATAGACAAAGTAATCTTATCTCCTGGGCCTTATGCTGTTTTGTTGGAGGGAGACACTATTATCTTTGTGGGTGATATCTCTACCATAGAATCTGTAGGAAACTATATTACAAAAGCCCAGCAAATATCAGAATAAAATTAATCTTTCCTGACCTCCGTTCATTATAAAATGACGGAGGTCTTATTTTATGTCCTAAAGGGTTCAGTAAAAGTAGGTCTCCGCCTTTTGCTTCTGTGGCCAATTTATTAAACTAAAACGGAACTAATGAAGTCATTTTTTTATATCTCAACGTTTCATTTGATTCGCTCTCGCTACATTATATAAATTGCCTTAAATAAGCAATTATTCAACTTAACTCATAGCCCTGGTCTTTTCGCCAAACACAGGGATTTTTTTGTGCAAATCCAGTTTTCTTGACAACTGACAACTTAACATGTATAATAGAGGTTGTTACTTTCGACAATAAAAGAAAGGAGATTCAAACTTTATGATTCAATTTCGTAACGTAAGTAAGCGCTATGGTAAGAAAATTATTTTAGATAATCTTACTCTAGATATAAAGGCTGGTGAATTTGTTATTCTCATTGGCCCCAGTGGTTGCGGTAAAACAACTACACTAAAAACAATCAATCGTCTGATTGAACCTGATTCCGGTGAAATCTTTATTGATGGTAAAGATATTACCAAGGTAGACCCCGTACAGCTGCGCCGTACCATCGGTTATGTCATTCAGCAGATTGGGCTTTTCCCCAATATGACTGTGGAGCAAAATATTGCTATTGTTCCAAAACTTCTGAACTATAAAAAAGAAGAAATCGACGAAATCGTACATCGTTTATTAGATTTGGTAAATATGCCATATGAAGAAAATGCAAAAAAATATCCTTCGGAGCTTTCCGGCGGACAGCAGCAGCGTATTGGTGTTTTGCGTGCCCTAGCAGCATCACCGCCAATTGTTCTGATGGATGAGCCCTTTGGCGCTCTGGACCCCGTAACAAGGGATTCCTTACAGGAAGAGGTAAAAAAAATCCAGAAAAAATTAGGCAAAACAATTGTCTTTGTCACCCATGATATGGATGAGGCTATTCGTCTTGCAGATACCATTGTTTTTATGAATGAGGGTAAGGTTTTACAGGTAGCTTCCCCCGAGGAAATGCTCCAAAACCCTGCTGACCCCATTATTAAAAGCTTCCTTGGTAAGCATATGAATAACGGAAACAGCACCAGCAATATGGTGGCTTCTGACTTTATGCGGTCCAAGGTTCTTACCGTACCAAAAACAAAGAAAACCTTGGAATGTATCGAGCTGATGAGTCGTAGAGATGTTTCCTCCCTCATTGTGGTGGAGGATGACGATACCTATTTAGGAACCGTCTCTGTTGATAAAATCAAAGCACAAGGTAAGGCGGGTAAGGAAATTGCAGAATTAATAACCGTAGAGGCTATAACAGTAAACTGCAATTCCAAC
>NZ_DALYUL010000008.1:9430-32175 GCF_031981185.1 Anaerotignum sp.
AGCTATTAATTGCTTCACCCACCGGCTATGTTATCGTATTAAATGATAATAATACAGTAGCCGGACTAATCACAAAAACCAGTATGGCGAAAGCCATGGGCGAAGCTCTTTGGGGGGAGATGACGCAATGAGTTATATGGAATTTTTTACAAAGCATTCCAATGAAATCCTCACCGCTGTGATTACCCATATTGAGCTTGTGTTCATATCCGTATGCATTGGTGTCATTGTGGCGGTGCCCGTTGGCATTATCCTCACCCGTCATAAAACTGCGGCTAAATATGTTTTAACCGCTGCAGGGGTGATTCAAACAATACCCGGTCTCGTCCTATTGGGAATCATGCTAATCTTAATGGGCATCGGGAAGCCACCCGCAATTGCGGCGCTCTCTCTGTATGCTATACTTCCAATTCTAAGTAATACCTATACGGGTATTCTGGAAGTGGATGGACATTGTATTGAAGCCGCAAGGGGTATCGGCATGAGCGGCATGCAAATTCTTTTTAAAGTAGAACTGCCCCTTGCTATGCCGGCAATCATCGGTGGCTTGCGCCTATCCACAGTATACATCATCAGCTGGGCAACTCTTGCAGGTATGATAGGTGCAGGTGGCCTTGGCGATATGATTTGGACGGGACTTTCTACCTATGAAACAAAATATATTCTTGCAGGGGCAATTCCCGCTGCAATTATGGCTCTCCTGGCAAATACACTGATTGGATTCATCCAACGTGTTATGACGCCCCGAGGCCTAAGACTTGGGAGGTGAAAAAATGACTGATTTATTTTCCCTGACTATACAGCATATGGTTCTTGTTTTAATCGCCATCGGATTTTCCACAGTAATCGGAATATTCCTTGGTATCATCTCATATTGGGTACCCTATTTGGATAAAATAATCCTTTGGGTTGTGGATTCCTTGCAGACAATTCCCTCATTGGCACTTTTAGCCATCTTGATGATTTTTTTTGGTCTTGGCAACGTAACTTTAGTGATTGGACTTATTCTGTATTCTCTTCTTCCTATTGTCCGTAATACTTATATTGGGTTGACAGGAGTACCTCCTCACTTAAAGGATGCGGCAAGGGGTATGGGGATGTCGAAACTGCAACGTATGATTAAGGTGGAACTGCCCCTTTCATTCCCCCTGATCTTTTCAGGAATCAAAATCGCCACTGTTACAGCATTATCCATTGCGGTAATCGGCGTACTCATTGGCTCTGGCGGTCTTGGTTATCCTATTTATCGTGGGATTCAAACCATGAACTTCTCCGCAATTATGAAAGGGACTATTCCGGTAGTCATTATGGCGGTTGCCTTCGACTTTTTTATGTCTAAGTTTGAGCATAAACTGGTGAAACGTGCAAAATAATATTATTTTTTAGAGGAGGAAAGCATATGAAAAAGAAATTACTCTCTTTGGCTATTGCCGTTACGGCTGTCTTTTCCATGGCATTGACAGGCTGCGGCAGTAAGGATACTGTTGTCATCGGTTCTAAGGATTTTAGCGAGAATATCATTCTTGGTGAAATTCTTTCTCAGCTGATCGAAAACAAAACAGAATTAAAGGTTGAGCGTAAGCTGAATATGGGTGGTACCTTTATCAATTTTGAAGCACTGAAAAAGGGCGATATTGATATTTACTCCGAGTATACTGGCACAGGTCTGACTGCCCATTTGAAAATGGATGTCATCACCGATCACCAGGAAGCTTATAACGTGGTAAAAGAGGAATTTAATAAACAATTTGATATTTCTTGGATGGAGCCTTATGGTTTTAATAATACTTACGCTATCGCTGTCACAAAGGCAGCGGCAGATAAATACCATTTGGAAAAATCCTCAGATCTGAAAGGTGTATCCGAAAATCTAGTTTTCGGCGGTGAAAACGAATTCTTTAATCGCGAAGATGGATTTGAAGGCTTCTGTGATATGTATGGTGTTTCCTTTAAGGGCGACCCCAAAATGATGAATGTATCCTTAAAATATCAAGCCATTGGCAACAATGATATGGATGCAACCGATGCCTTTACCACCGATGCAGAAATCAAAAAATATGATCTAAAGGTATTGAAAGATGATCTAAATTTCTTCCCCCCATATTATGCAGCTCCCCTTGTGCGTAATGATACCTTGAAAGAACACCCAGAACTAAAAGACGTGTTAACTCTCATGGCAGGACAAATCAATGATGAAGAAATGACAGAACTGAATTATCAAGTTAATGTGGAACAGAAAAACGTGGAAGAAGTAGCCTCAGATTTCTTGAAAAGTAAAGGTTTGATAGACTAAACCCCTATCCACTCAATTTTGTGGCACCTAAAAAGACATGATAAAGCTATTTTCTGATAGAAATCGGTTAGACATTCTGTTCTTAAAATATGTCAAAGAAACACAAACTTCTTTATTCTATAAAAATAAAAACCCGTTGCTGGGATTTGACTAGCAACGGGTTTTTTTATTTACCTTTTATGCAAGTAAAGGAGGCCATTGCTCCCACACAATTTAATTGCACTTGGTCATACATTTCCTGCAATTTACCTTCTAGGCTTTGTTTTGTCTCAAAGGGCGGGGTAAAAAACCCTTTTGGTACATAAAACCTCTCAATAAACCAATCGGTTCGTTTCCGTTCTCCCTGCACGTAAAAACAGCCACAGAAAATTCCTTGGGGCTTTAAAACGCGAAAAATCTCCTTATATGCCCCTTCTTTATCAGGAAAAGCATGAAACCCATTCAGGGATAGCACCAAATCAAAGGTTTCATCAGGAAAATTCAACGCCCCCACATCCCCCTGGCAAAGGGTAACATGATGAAAATGCATAGCATCCGCTCTGTGTTGCGCCCGTGCCATCATTTCCTTGGAATAATCCAAACAGATAATCTCTGACTTTTGTAGTCTTGCATAAATAGGCATAGTCAAAATTCCTGTACCTACAGGCACTTCCAGCATTTTACCCGAAAAGTCTGAAGGAATTCCCTGAAGAGCCAATTGTAAATACCGGTTATTTTCGTCTTGGTTCATTCCCCATATCATCTTGCATACAGTTTTTCCCAAAAAAGTAGAGCAGGTAATCATACCATCGTAAAAAGTGTGCCCACCTCCCATGGTTTTATAGGCATTTCTTATTTCATCATTTCTAGGCAAGCGTTATCCCCCCTTTGATGATTTTTTACATCAGCCCAATGCTACATCCAGCACCATCATTAGCGCAAAGCCTAATGCCGCACCAATCGTACCAATATTGGAATGCTCTCCCCCTTGTGATTCCGGTATCAATTCCTCAATGACCACATAAATCATGGCACCTGCAGCAAAGGCAAGAAAATATGGTAATATAGGTATTACCTGCTTTGCCAACAAAATAGTAATCACTGCCCCAACAGGCTCCACCACGCCGGAGCCCACGCCATATAAGAAAGCCTTTTTCTTGCTGGCACCTTCATTGCGCAAAGGCATAGATATAATTGCCCCTTCGGGAAAATTTTGTATTGCAATGCCTAACGCCAAAGCCAAAGCGGACATCATGGTGATATTAGTGCCCCCCAAAATTGCCCCTGCAAAAGTAACACCAACAGCCATTCCCTCAGGAATATTGTGTAGGGTTACAGCAAGCACCAGCATTGTTGTTTTAGAAAACTTGCTAGATACGCCCTCTGGTTTGTCACTATCCAAATGCAAGTGAGGTATCACAGTGTCTAATATTAATAAAAACCCCACACCCAACAAAAAACCGATCAATGCAGGTAACCATGAAGGACCCTTTTGTTCTCCCGCTAAATCAATGGCAGGAATCAGCAATGACCATACGGAAGCAGCTATCATGACTCCCGCCGCAAAGCCCAAAAGCAATTTCTTGACCTTTTCATTCATTGCATCTTTCATAAAAAATACCATTGCCGCACCCAATGAGGTACCCGCAAATGGAATGAGCAAAATCATGAATTCATTCATCCAACATCACCTTCCAATCTATGTTTACTTATCCAGTAAAAGCTGGTTCCAGCAAGCTGTCATACATGCAACCATAGCTTCCAAATTCCGCCCTGCTTTCTCCTCTAATTTTTCATGGGAGACCAGATGAACAAAAAGATTCACTTGGGTATGGGCGAACCAGTGCAGCATATATTCTGCTGGTTTTGGCACATTTTTTTGTCTACAAACATCATCAGCAATAAGACGGTATTTTTTTTCACTCATCTCTACAAATTGCTCCTCTGCATGTTCAAACTTGGAGCCTCTGGCTTTTGTTAACAGAAGCTGGAAAGCATCATAATTTTGATAAATGCAATGGAGCATTTCCTTGGCACATGCCAAGTCTTCAGAATTCTCTCTCCCCGGATTATGGTAATCCTCCTGATTTAACTCTTTGTCAAAATGCTCATTTAATATTTGATTTAGCTGGCTCAAAGGTTTTTCCACGATGGAGGCAAATAAATCCTCTTTGTTCTCAAAGAAGAAATATAAAGCACCTGTGGTAACCCCTGCATTTTTACAAATATTGCGTAGGGATGCCTGAGCAAAGCCTTTCTCCAAAAATTCTTTCCTTCCCCACTGAATCAACTGCTCTTTTGTTTCTCTATCGTTTTTCAAAGGAAACCTCCTCATACATAACACTGTTATCTACGCTATTATAGTATGCTTTTTTTGCTTTTTTGTCAAGAGACTGGCAAAATAAAAAATACTGATAATTTTCAAAATGTACAGCAGCTACACTTTGCATTTATCAGTATTTTCTAAAAAATTTCAATAAATAGTTTTTTATAATACAGCGGAAAGATACAAACTTTCTTCTTTCTTTTTATTACGAAAAGCAAGGATTCCAATTAATGCAAAAGACAAAAAATCTGCCACGGGTTGCGCCAAAATCAAGCCGTTTAAGCCCCAACTTGCTGTAAAAATATACACAATGGGTATAAAGAAAAATCCCTGCCTGCCAAGGCTTACCAAGCTGCCTTCCATTCCCTTTCCCATTCCCAAAAATTTTGTAGTAAATACATATTGAAAGCCAGCAGTTAAAAACACACAGGCTTGCAAAACCAATACCTTCACGCCAATGGAGACCAGTAAGGGATCATTTTTACTAAATGCTTGTATCAAGGGAACCCTGAATAAAAACATTGTGCCGCTGGCTAATAAACAAAAACATGAGGTCCACAAAAGCATAGTTTTGGTTGCATCCTGCATGCGTTTATAGCTTTTTGCTCCATAGTTAAAACCTACGAAGGTCTGATAGCCCTTTAAAAATCCCATAATGGTCATATAGCCAAAGGTAGTAATCCGATTAACTATTCCCAACGCCGCAATAGCCGCATCTCCGTATGGAGCAGCAAGATTATTGGTGATAGAGAGGGCAACGCTGCATAAAATCTGAAAAATGCAGGTAGGAATGCCAATTTTGGCAATCTGTATCAGAAGCTTCTTCTCAATGTGCACATTTTTTAAGGAATAGTCTAAGCTGCTTTTTTTCTGAAATAAATATAGTAAGTAAGAAGAAAGAGAGAGCAATCTGGAAAGCAATGTAGCAATAGCCGCACCAAAAACCCCCATATGAAAAACAAAAATAAGCAAAGGGTCAAGGATAATATTTCCTAGGCCGCCAAGAAGCATTGCACGCATGGAATAAATGGGTGCACCTTCGTTTGTAGTAAGGTTACTCAAGGTCACATTAACTACATTAACAATAAGTCCCATAATAAAAGGAATTGCATACTCTCTGGCATAAGGAAGCATTGTTTCCGTACAACCTAATAGCCGTAATAACGGATTAATTCCTGCAAGCATAATACCCACAAACACAATAGCAGAAAGAACAGCTAGGGCAAGGGCAGTGGATGCACATTCATCCGCTTTCTTCTTATCTCCATTTCCCAAGAGCCTGCTTAAATAACTGCCTGCACCACTGCCAAACAGTAAGCCAACCCCCAGCATCACGAGTCCAACAGGAAACACTGCCGCCACTGCCGCCTGTTGGGATGTGCCTAATGTGCCCACAAAATAAGCATCCACCAAGTTGTATAATGAAGAAACCATCATCCCAACCATGGTGGGTATTCCTAGCTTTATCAACGCCTTTGGTACTGGTGCTTGGGAAAGCAAAACCATATTTTTGTTTGTATCCATTTCTTCTACCTCCATTATGTTTAGAACTTATACTATATAGCATCTATACTGTTAGTCCAAAAAGAAAAGCCGAATAAATCAGCCTTTCTTTTCCTTCGTGTTTAGTTTTCTATCTAAGAATGACTCACAGCCTTTGAGGAAAGTTATCATATAATCTTGATACTCCTGGGGCATATCATTCAGCATCTTCATAAATTCCGAACCCGATTCTTCATGATATTCTTGATGAACGCAAAATGAAATTTGGCCATCCTTTGTTAGATTCAAACATACCTCTGTATCCGAATTTGGGGATACATGCTTTGAAACAAAGCCCTTTTCCACCAACTTATATATCATCTGAGATGCTGCACCTTTTGTAACACCACGAAGTTTTGCCAGCTCGGTCACATTAATATCAAGCTTTTCTCCGATGATTACAATGGTATGAATTTCTGCTTGAGTCAAAGGCTTATCCGTACCATAGCAACGTGCTCTTTTCTCAAACTGCATGTATTTATGCATCACTCGTTCGCTTAAGCGAGATACGTCTCGATAATCGTGCACTACCTCACCTCCCATTTGTATAGTTACTATACTGTATTATATCTATATACATAAATTTGTCAATACTCTTATTTCAATTAAACGATTTTTATTCTCTTACAAGCTTATATATTATTTGTCAGTAAAAATAACGTGTAACTACAGATTGCTTTTTTGGTTTTTAAAGGAACAGCAAGGCAATGGCAGCAAAATTTTCAACTCTCCCTTCTCTCCCTTAATATTTTTCAATATGAATTGATTAAATGCTCTATAAATTGACTCATTTTTTGAGTTATATATTTCTTTTTGTGATAGGCTATTTTAAAATACCTAATAAACTCTATCCCATCAATTGCTGAGGTATATAGAGTCTTATTTTCAAGCTCCTTCAAAACGCTTTTTTGGGAGATTACCGAAATGCCCAAATTGTTCTCAACGGCATTCTTTATGGTCTCCGAATTATTGCAAACCCAAGATGCAGACCAACTGATACTGCTCGCCGCCATTTTTATTTCAAAGAGCCTTCTGGTACCACTACCTTTTTCGCGGATAATAAAATTTTCCTTCTCTAACTCATAGGGATATACCAATGCCTTTTGTGAAAAGGGATGCTCCTTCCCGCAGATTAAAATAAGCTCATCCTGCAGAAAGGGTTTTATGGTGATATCAGGTGAAAGAATTTCTCCCTCCACTAACCCAAAATCCACCTCGTTATTTAATATAAGGGATTCTATCACTGTTGTATTATCCTCAACAACCTCAAAGTTTGTAGTAGGACTTACATTTCGAAAAGACTTCACCAGTTTTGGTAAAATAGCAGAGCCTACCGTTACGCTGGCTCCAATTCGAATTACACCGCTTTCCGACAAAGATTTTATATTGGCTTCTGCTTCCTCCGTCATTTTAGTAATATGTCTAGCATAGCTCAGTAGCTTTTTTCCTGCATCAGTAAGATAGATCCTTTTGGAAAGCCGCTCAAATAGCTTTGTGCCGTAATATGCCTCCAAGTCAGAAATTGCCTGACTCACGGCTGACTGGGAAATATACAGTCGCTCCGCTGCTTGGGTCATATTCATAGTCTCGCAAACTTCTATAAAAATTTTAAAATGCCTTAACGTCATAAGTTGCCTCCTATACATAAGCTTTTACTTATCAATATTATCTTATAATAATATTTTAATTATTATAATACAAGAGGTATAATATAAACAGTATAAAATTGAAAAAAGGAGAAGAACAAACATGGTAAAAAGAAAAATTGGGGGAATCCTTCTTGCCGGCGTAATTGCTATTCCTGCATGGTTGATCGGCAAGGCATTTCCTATCATTGGAAGCCCTGTTTTAGGAATATTATTCGGTATGATTCTGGCTTTCTGGAATCGACCCACTCACTTTAACGAAGGGATTCAATTCACATCAAAAAAAATACTGCAATACGCAATCATCCTTCTGGGTTTTGAAATGAACTTATTTAATATTTTTAGTGTTGGTAAGCAAACCTTATTATTAATGGTGTTTACCTTATCGGCAGCATTTTTAACCGCTTATTTTGCAGGAAAGTTACTCAAGTTAGACGGAAACACAAAAACGCTGATTGGTGTTGGCTCTGCCATTTGTGGCGGCTCTGCAATTGCGGCAACAGCCCCAGTCATTAGCGCTAAAGATGAAGAAATCGCTCGTTCTATTTCTACAATCTTTCTCTTTAATGTAATTGCGGCGTTTCTGTTTCCCGCTTTGGGACACCTGTTTGGAATGAGTGACCATACCTTTGGTCTCTGGGCAGGAACCGCAGTCAATGATACCTCTTCCGTGGTTGCTGCAGGCTATGCTTTCAGCGATACCGCAGGAAATCTCTCTGTAATCGTGAAGCTTACAAGAACGCTGGCCATTGTTCCCATTACCCTTATTCTTGCAGTCATTACTTCAAAAAAGAATGCGGGAGAAAATGCAAATTACAGTATTGCTAAAATATTCCCTTGGTTTGTCCTTGGTTTTCTGGGTGCATCCGTATTGAATACATTCTTGCCCATTCCAAGTGATGCAACTCATTTTCTGTCGCAAGCTGGCAAATTTATGATTGTCATGGCTATGGCCGCAATCGGGTTAAACACAAATATTATTAAGTTAGTGAAAAATGGAGCTAGGCCTATATTTCTAGGTTTTTTGTGCTGGCTTTCCGTCTCCGTTATCTCCTTGGCGGTGCAGTATTTTTTTCATATCTAATAAACTATAAATACATTGAACCTCGTTAATTCTTTTAACCATACAATGATAAATGAATTAACTTTCTAAAAAGATTTAAGCAATATTGCCTCAATGATAACATGACGCACAATTGAAGTAAAAAAGAGCTTGGACAAATTGTCCCAGCTCTTTTTTATTCATATATGTAGGCACGCAGAAACATGTATAGTAATCATGAATCCTTTGAGTCTAAAAAGTTCATCCTGCAGCCCATATCTCTATTTCAATTTTTATGGTATCCAATCCTAAAGCATTTACATAAGCAATTGTCATAGAAGGAGGAATTTCTCCAAAAAACCCACAATATATTTTATCGAAATACTCCCAGTCAATTTCTTCTTTTGACCATATATTTACCTTAATTACATTGTCTGGCCCCAAATCCACACTCTTAAGTAAATTTGATATATTTATAAATGTATTCTTTACTTGCTGATTAAATTCAGCAGGAATATTGCCACCTAAATCTGCTCCTATTTGCCCTGAAAATGTATAAAATGTCGCACTTGGCTTTATTTTTGTTATATGGGTATAATTACCCACCTCTTTGCTTACTCCCGTTGAAGATAATCTCGTAACAACATGATTATTCATTTTCATAACACCCTTTCTCTATTGGATAAATAATTTCTAACACAGTATATCAATGCCGATATACAGTATCCACTGCTAGAAATTCATTTATCAAAAATAGAGATGGAATGCTTGTTTTTTATTAGACTACTATTGATTAAAACCATTCTCATTCCCTTCCCCCCTTTTAAAGTATTATATGAATAACCTCTCCTACAGTCAAGTTGCAAATGCGAATGAAAAAGCAGTACAAAATTCCATTTGTGTCCATTGCAAAAAACCGGATATCTGATGCCCTAATATCACATTAGTTTCTTCCACATACAAAAATCCATGATATAATTGTCGCATAATATGGTAATATATAGAAAAGGAGTGTTCCAAATGAAAAAAAAGAATGTAATACAGTTTTTAATTACTAGTCTATTATTAAGCAGTGGATGTAATTTATTTAGTGAAAAAAATTTATACGCCAGCGAAATTGCTAAATACGAGACAAATTTCAATACAAATTATAAGACTTTACACGGTTTTTCAGAAAATTTAATACCCATTAAAGATAAAAATGGAATTGGATTTATTAACACAAAAGGGAATATAATTGCTTCTCCATCTTGGGAAAGTGCAATGCCTTTCAAAAACGAACGTGCTATTGTATCTAAAAACGGAAAATATGGCCTTATAAATAATCTGGGGAAAATAATTGTTAGTCCTCAGTATACTTTTATGGAAGATTGCGAGAATGGATTGTTTGTCGTTGTCAAGGATAAAGAATTTGGATTAATAGAAACAGACGGGAAAATGGTATTAAATTTAAATTACCAGTGGATATCTACTTTTAATGATGATATGGCTATGGTAAAAAAAGGCGGAAAATATGGATTTATAGATAAAACCGGAAAACTTACTATACCTATAGAATGGGATCGTCTTGGAGTTTTTGAAAATGGACTTGCTCCGGCTGTTAATATAAATAAAAATTTATATGGATTTATAGATAAAAATGGAATTGTGGTTACAAAAGTTGAAGATTATTATTTTGATGACCAATCCAAGAAAAATAAAATAACATATTCACAGTTATTTATGCCATCAGAAGGTGTAGCTATTTATGAAACTGTGGAAGGTGATAACGGATATATTGGAATTGATGGAAAGATTATTTCACCTCCCCAAAAAAGCATTTTATCTTCTTTTAAAAACGGAATTGGAGTAATTCAAAAAAGTAATGGCACATCAACCATGATTGATAAACGGGGAAAAGTAATTGCTAATATTGATGGCTATATCCTAAATAGTTTCAGTTGCAATATGGGCTTTGCAGAAAAAAACAAAAAATATGCCGCGGTTAATACAGAAGGTAAATTAGTAACTGGTTATGTTTTCACCGATTTTAAGGATTGTACAGAAAATTTAGCGGCAGTGAAAACCGAAAAAGGAAAATGGGGTTTTATTAATTCAGAAGGTAAATTGGTAATTGCTGATAAATGGGATTATGTTACACAATTTAACAACGGAACTGCCATTGCAGAAACAAGTAAAGAGGGAAAAATAAAATATGCTATTATTGATACGGATGGAAAGCTTGTTGGAAATAAAACTTGGGACTTTGTAGGAAAATATGAATACGGTGAAAATGCAAATAAGTTCATCCTGGTTAATGAAAATAAAAAGTTTGGGTTGCTTGATAATGTGGGAAACATTTTAATTCCCCCTCAATGGGATAGTATATCCGGTGGATATGATTACGGAAAATTTCTATTACAAGAGAAAGGTGCATATTCTGCAATATCAATAGCTAACTAAAATTAAATTAAATATTTTTTACATTTCTTTTAAAGGATTAGCGTCAAAGCAATTTGAGGACCCCACTTAAAACTTAAAACATCTCAAAATATTCTCAAGGAGCTCCTATTATAATTCTCCTTACAAAAAGCAAAAGAATAGCAAAGAAAAATGCAAAATCGTCTTAATTGGACATTAGGGCGCTTTTGCGTTTTTTAATTCACCTCTTTACTGTTGTATTTCATCAATCCTTTAACTTCCTTTACTCATGTACAATCCAGCGCAAGAAAGCAGATTATATTTTTAAGTACAACTTAAATACTATCAATCTGCTAACAAAACTTCAAGTCAACGAAAAAGGGCTGAAAACCCAAGAAACCTTGAATTTTCAACCCTTTGCGATGTCCCAGACAGGAGTCGAACCTGCGGCCTTCCCCTTAGGAGGGGGACGCTCTATCCAACTGAGCTACTGAGACAAGTTTGTGTGATAAGAACGCTCTGCCAATAGCATAAAAGCGAATCACACTCCGTGATTTCTAAACCTTTTTCTGCAAAGCAGTCCTTTTCTATTTTATGCGTATCCCCTGCTACAGTCAAGTAGTTTTATCCTACAGCAGGGGAATTTTTTTTACTGAAGCTTTTCCTCAATAAAAGCTGCTAGCTTCGTGGCTTCCTTCTCCATTGCTTCTTTGTCCTTGCCTTCAATCATTACTCGCACCAAAGGCTCTGTACCGGAAGTACGAATTAGCACTCTTCCGTCAGAAGAAAATTTCTCCTGCAAAGCCTCAATCGAAGCTTTAATTTCAGGAACCTCCATATATTCATTCTTTCGCGCATTGTTTACACGAGCATTCACTAAAACCTGGGGCATTACTTCCATGGTTTTCGCCAATTCAGAAGCCTTTTTCCCACTGCGATTCATGACAGATAAAAGCTGAATTGCTGTTAAAACACCATCCCCCGTTGAGTTGTAATCCAGAAAAATAATATGACCGGATTGTTCTCCCCCTAAGTTATAGCCTTCTGTCAGCATATTTTCCAGAACATACCTGTCACCTACGTTTGTTTGCAAAACAGATATTTCATTTTCTCGTCCCATTATTGTCAGCCCAAGGTTAGACATCACCGTACCAACAATGGTATCTTTTTTCAATTCTCCCCTTGCCTTCATATCGCACCCGCAAATTGCCAGAATTTTATCTCCGTCAATCAGTTGACCATTTTCATCCACCGCCAAGCAACGGTCAGCATCTCCGTCAAAGGCAAAGCCAATATCAGCGCCATTTTCCTTCACCAATGCCACTAAATCCTCCATATGGGTTGAACCACACTTATCGTTTATATTGGTTCCGTCAGGCTCATTATGTATGATGCAAAGTTGGGCTCCCAGCTCAAGCATCGTTATGGGTGCCGCTTTATAAGCAGCTCCATTGGCACAATCCAATGCCACCTTTATTCCCTGAAAGCGCTCTTTTGTACTGTTTCTAAGGAATGCAATATAATCATCCAGCGCTTCTTCTGCATAGCCTCTGGTTCCTATTCCACTACCCGTGGGACACGGCAAAACCTCCATGCGACTTAAAACAATATTTTCTATTTCATCTTCTAATTCGTCACTCAGTTTATAGCCCTGATCACTAAAAAACTTAATACCATTATATTCTACTGGATTATGAGATGCAGAAATCATTACCCCTGCGTCCAAACGATAGTGACGCACCAGATATGCCACAGCAGGTGTGGGAATTACCCCTGCAAGCACCGCGTGGGCACCAACGGAACAAATACCTGCAACCAAAGCAGACTCCAACATATCACCACTGATTCGTGTATCCATTGCCACCAAAATACGCGGCGCATGCTTCTTTTCTTTCGTCAAAACATATGCCCCAGCCCGACCAAGCTGATATGCCATCTCCCCGGTCAATTCCGTATTGGCAACGCCTCTTACACCATCAGTACCAAATAATCTACCCATTTATATTTCCTCCAAAAAAAATCATTCACTATCGGATGCGTCTACTTCTTGGGAAATCACAACATCAATGTATGCACTCCCAGCCGTTACGCCGTCTGCTAAAGTCAAGGTAATCGGTACCTTATGATGCCCCACAGCAAGACCGCTTACATCCACAGTACCTGTAAGGGTACTCTCATCTATACTATTAATCAATGTGTCATCACCGGTAATTACAACCTTCGCACTGCCGCTGATTTCATAGCTCATTCCACTTTCCCCTTTTAGCACGGTAAGCTGGTTTGAACGGACAACAATCTCACGGCTATTTGCAGCCAATACTTGCACATTTACCTGTATGGTTGGGCTGTTCCCATCTTTAATCGTTACTCCCTCAGGAAGATAGTCTGCCACAGCAAAACTCTTTCTAAGGGTAGCACTGCTTCCTGAAATATCAATATCCGGTAACTGAATATAAATAAGATCCTTCAATTTATCAGGGTTGGCAACCACCTCAATGGTTTGAGGTGTACAAGTTGTTTCCCCCAATTCAAAGCCATCAGCAGGCGTACCAGAAATATTCACCTTAATAGGGATAGATTTTAAACCCAGTGCCCCATATATCACCGTAACCTCAGATGTTCCTAGCTTCACACCCTTCACTTGTGTACCATTGGAATCATAAGGTACCAACTTGGCGTTGAGCTGCACATCTCCTTGAACATCTTGAGCATTAATCACGCCTCGTACCGCTGCAACCCGCTCCACCGTCGACGCAGGCCCTTTCACCCAAACAGTATCCGCACTCAATACAGGGGCAGAATACAAGGCATTCTTGGGAAGTTCACCATTTAAAGAAATTTCAATGGGAAGTTCTTTACTTGCCAATCTTTCTATACTTACCTGAATATTTGCAGGTGCCTTACTCACAACGGTATAACCACTATATCCCCCAAGCATTTCTACCTTCACAGGCAAAGAAACCGTATCTCCAGCCATAGCAGTTTTCAGCTCAGAAAAGTCCACAGAGACCTGAAGCCAATCATTAGACTGATTTAAACGGTCCAAAGAGGTACGTTGGGCCTTGATTTTAATGTTCACCTTTGTTGCGGCAATATCCTCCGCATTTCTTGCTGTTAGTCCTCGGTCTGTCAAAACCTCCATATTGTCTAATGTAATATACTTGGAATAGGTTCTTGTGTCAACCGGTTGATTAATATTAATTACCATAAACCACATGATTGTAGCAATCCCTATGGAAAGCAATTTCCATCCTAAATCTTTCATCAGTGCTTCTTGAAATTTTTTCATTTATCTTGCCTTCCTTTCCAAAAAGAGAGTTTCTTCTTGCCAACTTTCTTGGTTTGTGAAAGCATCGTTCTTAATTGATCAGCAGATAAATCACGGTAAAGAACACCGCCTCTAGCCACGGAAATAGACCCTGTTTCCTCAGAAACAACAATAACATAAGCATCGGAAACCTCACTGGCACCAATGGCCGCACGATGTCTTGTACCCAATTCCATGCTGATTTCATTACTATCGGTTAAAGGCAAAAAACAGGTGGCTGCTGCAACCCGATTTCTGCGTATAATTACGGCACCGTCATGTAACGGCGTATTATGTTCAAAGATATTGATTAATAGCTGACTGGAAATCAAAGCATCAATGGGAATTCCAGTTCTCTCCAAATCCCCCAAAGGTACTTCCTGCTCAATCAGAATTAAGGCACCGGTTTTTACCGCTCCCATTTTGTCTGCAGCCTTGATGATTTCATCCACTGTTCTGGTGGATGCCTTCTGGCTATCTTCCTCATCAGTACGAATGAAATACGAAAAAAACCGCCCTTTTCCCAGCTGTTCCAAAGCCTTTCTAAGCTCCGGCTGAAACACAACAATCACTGCTATGATACCAACAGAAATGGTGTTGGACAATATCCAAATAATTGTGTGCAGCTGCAAAATAGCAGCGATAGCTGCCAAGGCAAGAATGACCAAGATACCCTTAAACAGCACCCATGCCCTTGTTTCTTTAATCCAAAATATAATTTTATAAATAATATAGGCAACAATCAAAATATCTAAAATATCTGAAAAGCCAATAGAAGGCCGAACAAATCCAGTTACTCCCAAATTATCAAATACACCCTTTAAAGCCTCCATAATACACACCCTACCCCTTGGAAATATGACGCTGTTTTCATTATATCATATTAACGTGCCATAAATTCTTAAAAAAAGAGAAAAATACTTGTCCAAATTTCTTGATACAAAAAAATTTATACTTTTGAAAAAAAGCTAAGTTCCTTAAGTTCATAATCTTGTAATTAAAAACTATTTTTATTCTAACCTCTTTCACGTGAAAAATTGGTTTATGAACGTCTTCGCTGATTTTAGCCCTTACGTTTCCATTTTCTTTCACAAAAAAGTTGTGGTAAAAGACATACAGCGCTGTTTTACGCCACTGTATGCATTATAGCATAAATCCATAGAAAAATGTTAAACAAAGTCTATGAAAAAGCCTTCGTAGAAAAAATTCTTATGCCATATTTTATTTACCTTGCAATATTTGTTTCCTTAGGTAAATGCCATATTTATTTAAAAATGATTCACCAAACCCATCAATATCTTAGCCGGTAGTTTTGTCCTGGCTTAATTGCCTGTTGAGAAATAATTTTCAGGAAAAAGTGCAAAAAAAAGCACGGAAACCTTTGCTTTTCGATTACCGCGCTCTCTCATTTACATTTATTTATCAAGGGGTCTCATCGTAGGGAATAAGATTACATCCCTAATAGAAACAGCTTCTGTCAACAGCATAACAAAACGGTCAATACCTACACCCAAACCACCGGTAGGAGGCATACCATATTCCAATGCAGTTAAGAAATCTTCATCAATCATATTGGCTTCATCGTCCCCTGCTTCACGCAACATTTCCTGATACTCAAAACGTCCACGTTGGTCAATGGGGTCATTCAGCTCAGAATATGCATTTGCATATTCACGACCTACGATGAATAGTTCAAAACGGTCAGTATAGTCAGGGTTCTCAGGTTTTCTCTTTGTTAATGGAGATACCTCAACGGGATAATCAATAACAAAAGTAGGCTGAACCAAATTCTTTTCTACAAATTCTTCGAAGAACAGTAACAGAATATCTCCTTTTACATGACGATCTTCAAAATCAATATGGCGTTCCTTAGCCAATGCCTTTGCTTCCTCGGTATCCTTTACTACATCAAAGTCTACACCGGTATATTCCTTAACCAAAGAAACCATAGTTTTTCTTGCAAAAGGCTGACCCAGATCCAATTCATGACCACCATACTGCACCTTTGTTCCACCCAGAACATTTTGTGCAACGGTGCGGAACATTTCCTCAGTAATATCCATCATGCCATTATAGTCTGTATAAGCCTGATACAGCTCCATCAATGTAAACTCAGGGTTATGTCTTACGGAAATCCCTTCGTTACGGAACACACGTCCAATTTCATATACTCTTTCAAAACCACCTACAATCAAACGCTTTAAGGGCAACTCAAGAGCAATACGGCAATACATATCAATATCTAGTGTATTATGGTGTGTAATGAAAGGTCTTGCAGAAGCACCACCTGCAATGGTTTGCAACACAGGCGTTTCAACCTCCAAAAAGCCCTTTCCATCTAAAAATCTTCTAATCTCGCTGATAATTTTAGAACGCTTAATAAAGGTATCTCTAACCTCAGGGTTTACAATCAAGTCCATATATCTTTGGCGATAACGCATTTCTTGATCCTTTAAGCCGTGGAACTTCTCAGGCAGAACCTGCAAGCTTTTAGAAAGAAGGGTAACCTCCTTAGCATGCACAGAAATTTCTCCTGTCTTTGTACGGAAAACAAAGCCTTTGATGCCAACAATGTCGCCAATGTCAAACTTTTTAAAAGCGGCATATTCCTCATCACCAATATCGTTACGGCTCACATAGGACTGCATGTTGCCATTACGATCCTGAATATTGCAAAAGGATGCCTTCCCCATAATACGTTTGCTCATTAATCGGCCTGCAATTGCCACATCTTTGTTCTCCAACTCGTCAAAAGCATCTCTGATTTCGTTGCTGTGATGGGTTACATCAAATTTTACAATTGCAAAAGGATCCTTCCCCTCTGCCTGTAATTGTGCCAGTTTTTCACGACGGATGAGAATTTGCTCACTCAGCTCCTGCTGGGTTAATTCCTTTTCCTGTACGTTTTCGTTTTGCTCTGCCACGTTTCTTCCTCCATTCCCTTTTGGCCTTTGTAATCTGCCAACCTTATAGTTAGTTATCTTTTAATCGATATTATTTCAAAAACAGCCTCACCATCAGGTGTTTCAATGGTGACTCTTTCACCGGTGCTATGTCCCAAAAGTGCCATACCTACGGGAGACTCATTGGAAATACGTCCATTCATAGGGTCTGCTTCTGCGGAACCAACAATGGTATAAGCCATTACCTCATCAAATTCTATATCATGAAGCTCTATCGTTGAACCAAGGCTTACCACTTCGTTGGATACTTCTTCATCGTCAATGACCTCCGCATTACGCAGCATTTTTTCAAGAACGACAATTCTTGCTTCAATCTCAGCCTGTTCTTCCTTTGCAGCATCATACTCCGCATTTTCAGACAAGTCTCCCTGTCCTCTTGCTTCTTTAATCTTTTCTGCCACTTCTTTTCGTTTGACAGTTTTCAAATTTTCAAGCTCTTCCTCAAGCTTTTTCAAACCATCATAAGTCAAAACAACCTTTTTTTCCGCCATGGTCGTTGTCATCTCCTTTTTCCCGGAACTCTCCGCTTTTTTTGGTTTTCCTTGTCAAAATCGCACAAACAAGGAAAAAAGAGGGCCTTGACCCTCAAAATTCATTGATAAATTATATAATACTTAAAGAAGAGTGTCAATGTTAATCCCCCAAATTGTCCAAATCCTCTTTGATTTTCCCAATCTTTACCCGCTTACCCAATGCCGAAAACCCACAAACGGAAAAATCCTTCTGTTTTAAGGCTTGAAAAACCTCTTTTGCCTTTTCCGGCGGATAATTTTCCATCCAAAATCCTTGAAAATCCGTATTTTGTGTAAACGCCCTTGCCTCAGCCCATTTTCCCTCCACTTGCTGTCCATCGCAGGTAAAATAGAACCCTTCTGCCGCCGCTGTGTCCCACCGTCTTTGCAATAGCCTGCGCAAAACAGGACGATTGCCCACGGCATCTATGAAAACAGTATACCTTTTTATAATGTGCTCATAACCCGTTTGCTCCATGCCACAAACAATAATGGCATCTGCCTCAGAAAACAGGGGATTTTTGGGAGAAGAAAATACCTCGGTGCGTAATCCTTTTTCCGCAAAAAGTTCTTCTTGTATTTCTTCCAGTTCCCCCATAGTATCTGCAAAAAATGAAAGATGATTCACATAATCTCCCATTCCCGCCAAAACCAAGGGTAACATTTCGGAATCCGTACCGGAAATTAAAAAATGTGCCTCCTCTGGATTTTTGCCCTGCCGCCGCAATGCCTCCGCCGCACCGTCAAAGGCAAATAATGCCGCCAGAATTCGTCCTTTGGCAATGGGCAGAATTTTTTGAGGAAACTCCCCCTCACTAGGAGCAATAATAATTCCGGCACCTTCTGCCGCTAAGGTTTTCACCAACTCCTCAGCTTTCGTTCTCCATGGCACAGACAAACCCTGACCATCAGAAACAGACAGTATTCCTTGCAAAATCCCCTCTTTTTCCTCAATGGTAAAGGGCTTTTTTGATAGAATGTATTTATTACGTAATTTTTCTGTTAAAATATTTGTCCAGCAAGGTAATGTTACCCTCTCCTCCTTTTCTAAAAAGCGAACCTCTGCAATTTTCATATGATATCCCCCTTTTTGCCCTATATATGTATTTGTTGTCATACAATTTGTCTGATTTGTGATTGGTCAAACGCCCTATCTTTCACTGTAATCAACCCCTTTTCTCTAAAAAATAGAAATTGTATATATTTTTGTACAATTTTTTATGCCAATTCCCCGCTACTTTTTGGAATATAAAAGTATAAATAATTTTTTATTTTAATATAATTATATATGTTTTTAATTCAATACAATTACTATATAGTAAAAATAAACAAAAAAATGCTTTTACCGAGGATTTAATGAGTTTTCCAATAAATATTATTGGTGAAATATTGACAATGATATTTATATTCATTATCATCAGCTTAGCAAAGTTTTTCTAATCCTGTACCGGCCAAGCTGGATACAGGCTGAATTATAACTGTATTTTGTATACTGTATATGAAAGGAGCCTACTCATGAACGCAAAAATCATGAAAACTATGGATGGTAACGAAGCTGCTGCGTATATTTCCTACGCCTTTACAGAAGTGGCAACCATCTATCCCATTACACCTTCCTCTCCTATGGCTGAGCATGTTGATACTTGGGCGGCTAATGGCAAAAAGAATCTTTTTGGCCAAACCGTTCGCTTGGTTGAAATGGAATCTGAAGCAGGTGCGGCAGGCGCAATGCATGGTGCATTGGAAGCAGGCACGCTGACTACAACTTATACCGCCTCTCAAGGGCTTTTATTAATGATTCCTCCGATGTATCGTATTGCAGGGCAATTAAAGCCCGGCGTATTTCACGTTAGCTCAAGAACTGTTGGTACCCACGCCTTTTCTATTTTCGGCGACCATTCCGACGTTATGAGCTGTCGTCAAATCGGCTGTGCTATGCTTTCCTCCGCTTCCGTTCAGGAAGTTATGGATTTGGGCGGTGTTGCCCATTTAGCAGCAATTAAAGGAAGTGTACCCTTCATTCATTTCTTCGTTGGCTTCCGTACCTCTCATGAGCTGCAAAAAATTGAAGTTATGGATTATGAAAAAATCGGAAAGCTTATGGATCAGGATGCCCTTCGCAAGTTCCGTAAAAACGCATTAAATCCTGAACGTCCTGTACAACGCTCCATCGTGCAAAATCCTGACGTTTTCTTCCAAAATAGAGAAGCATGTTCTCCTTTTTATAAGAACCTTCCTGCCATTGTGGAAGAATACATGAACCAAATCAATCAAATCACAGGCAGAAACTACAAGCTGTTTAACTATTTTGGTGCAGCTGATGCTGAACATGTGATTATTGCAATGGGTTCTGTTTCCGGTGCCATTCAAGAGGTTGTTGAGCATCTGATTGAAAAAGGTGAAAAAGTTGGTTTCTTGCAAATTCACCTGTACCGCCCCTTCTCTATGGAGCATTTTATGGCGGCACTGCCTGAAAGCGCAAAAATCATTACCGTTATGGATAGAACCAAAGAACCCGGTGCCTTGGGCGAACCCCTTTACGAAGATGTTTGTTCCGCTTTAATGGAAAAAGGCAAAATGCCATTGGTGCTTGCCGGCAGATATGGTCTTTCCTCTAAGGACGTAACCCCCGCTCAAATTGTCTCTGTATTTGACAACATGAAGGGCCCACGTAAAAATCACTTTACTGTGGGTATTAATGATGACGTTAGTATGACTTCTCTCACCGTAGGTGCTGAGCCAGAGGTAACAGATGTATCCACCATTGCTTGTAAATTCTGGGGATTGGGCTCCGATGGTACCGTAGGTGCCAATAAAAACTCCATCAAAATCATTGGGGACCATACCGATAAATATGCGCAGGCATACTTTGAATATGACACTAAAAAATCCGGCGGCATTACAAAAAGCCACTTACGCTTTGGCAATGTGCCCATTCGCTCCAGTTATTTGGTATTTAAGGCAGACTTTGTTGCTTGCCATCAGCAGTCTTACATAAGCAAGTATGATATCGTATCCGAAATCAAACCAGGTGGAACTTTCCTTTTGAATTGTGGTTGGAAGCCGGAAGAATTGGATGCCCACTTGCCCGCTGATGTAAAGAAATATATTGCAAATAACAATATTTCTTTCTATACCATTGATGCAGTGGAAATCTGTCGAGAAATCGGCTTGGGCAACAGAACAAACAGCGTGTTGCAGTCCGCTTTCTTTAAGTTGGCAAACATTATTCCTGCAGAGGATGCTGTTGGCTATATGAAAGCCGCAATTGAAAAATCCTATGGAAAAAAAGGCGAAAAAATTGTAAATATGAACTATGCCGCTGTAGATGCAGGCTTGAGCGGGTTAGTAAAAATAGATGTGCCTGAAAGCTGGAAAAATGCAACAGAAGTGAACAAAGAAGATTTGAAGCGTATTTTGCCCGAATATATTGAGAAGCTTTTGATTCCTATGAATGCACAAAAGGGAGACTCTCTTCCTGTTTCCGTATTCTTAGGCAGAGAGGACGGCACCGCACCTTTGGGTACTTCCGCTTACGAAAAGCGTGGTGTTGCCATTGATGTTCCCCAATGGAATATTAGCAATTGTATTCAGTGTAATCAGTGCTCCTATGTTTGCCCTCACGCATGTATCCGTCCCTTCCTTTTGACCGAGGAAGAAGCAAAAAATGCACCATATGGCTATGAAACAAAAAAAGCCAACGGCGCAGGGGAAATAGCAAAATATCAATACCGTATTCAGGTAGACCCTCTGGATTGCCAAGGCTGTGGTGCATGTGTTGTTGCTTGTCCCGCAAAGGAAAAAGCGTTGACCATGAAACCTTTGGATTCTCAGTTGGTAGAAATGCAAAATTGGGATTATTCTTTGACTCTTTCCTATAAAGAAAATCCTCTGGATAAATATACTGTAAAAGGCAGTCAGTTTGAACAGCCTTTATTGGAGTTCTCCGGTGCTTGTGCTGGTTGTGGGGAAACTCCTTACGCAAAGCTCATGACGCAGCTTTACGGCGACAGAATGTATCTTGCTAACGCAACTGGCTGTACTCAGGCTTGGGGCGCTGCCGCTCCCTGTGTTCCTTACACAACAAATAAAGATGGCTGGGGCCCAGCATGGAGCAACTCTCTGTTCGAAAACAATGCTCAGTTCTCCTTAGGTATGGTTTTGGCTGTAGAACAGCAAAGAGAGCGCTGTGCAATGCAGTTGAAAGAATTGTTGGAGCTTAGCAGCGATGAAGCTTTACAGACCGCCGCAAAGGTTTGGTTTGAGCACTATGACGATGGTCACAGAAGCAAAGAGGATACCCATGCCCTGATAGTCGCTTTGGAAAAAGCAACCGTTCCTGCTGAAGGTGCAGAGTTGAAGGCATTCCTTTTAGATAACAAAGAGCATCTGGCGAAAAAATCCATGTGGATGTACGGCGGTGATGGCTGGGCATACGACATCGGATATGGCGGTTTAGACCACGTATTAGCTTCTGGGGCGGATGTAAACGTATTGGTGGTAGATACTGAGGTATATTCCAATACAGGCGGTCAGTCCTCCAAAGCAACGCCTATCGGCGCTGTTGCACAGTTTGCTGCAGGCGGCAAGCCTACAGTAAAGAAAGATTTAGGCTTGTTGGCAATGAGCTACGGCTATATCTACGTTGCACAGGTTGCTATGGGTGCTAATCCTGCACAGCTGATTAAAGCAATGAAAGAGGCAGAAGCATACAAAGGCCCTTCCTTAATTATCG
>NZ_DALYUL010000008.1:32185-38476 GCF_031981185.1 Anaerotignum sp.
CAAAGGGCATGGCAAATGCCCAAGTAGAAAGCAAACTGGCAGTAGATGCAGGTTATTGGTTCCTGTATCGCTATAATCCTGAGTTGAAAAAGGAAGGCAAAAATCCGTTCATTTTAGATTCCAAAGAGCCAACCATGGATTATAACGACTTCATTATGGGTGAGGTTCGCTATTCCTCTTTGGTTCGCACCTTCCCAGAAACAGCAAAAGTTCTGCTCAAAGAAGCCGCCGAACAAGCAAAGGAAAAATACAATTCCTATAAAAAGCTGGCAGAACAGGATTAATATCCACAAAAAAGAGAAGCGTATTTCCTTACAATTTTAATCATAAAAATTAGCCCCCAATGCAGTGGGGACTTGAAAGGAGCCGACTATGTCGGCTCCTTTTTTAATGTTAGCTAAAGTCAAACCCTAAATCTCGCTACCCACTCATAGCCCGTAGAAGGTCATAAAAAGCTGAGGGAGCCGTAATTAACTTCTAGAGATTGCACTGTAATCACGCCGCCGTCCAATGAATGATATTTTTTCTTATCTTCATAAAATAAAACAATTTGCAGAACAGTGTATATAAGATTCTATTTTATCTTGTTTTTGTACATGGCTTTATCAGCAAGCGCCAAGATCTCCTGTGTTGTTTTTCGGTCCTTTCCATGGAAATCCGATGCACCAATGCTCAAAGATAACTCTATCCCATGCACATCCCCTGCATTATATTCCTGCACGAAACGGTTTATCCGCCCAATAATTTGTTCTTTCGCTGATTGTTTACAAAATATATAGAACTCGTCACCACCAAAGCGGCCCACAATGGTATCATCCCCTTTACATGCTCTCACTAAAATATTTGACACCTGAATAAGCATTCTATCTCCAACGACATGACCAAATCTGTCATTAATTCCTTTGAATTTGTCTATATCAATAAAAACAATGGAATTCATTTCTCCCTTGAATATTCCCTTATCAATGCTTTCCAGACATACATTAAACTGATATCTGTTATTCAGCTGGGTCAAAGGATCCATTGAAATAATTTTATTCTGAAAATTAATAAAAAAGCAAAGTAGGGTTAACACTTGGGATATCCACATCAGAGAAATTCCATAAAATAAAACTTGGATAATAGCGCCTACCAATGGTAATATCTGTATTTTCAAAATCAAAGCGCAGTCTTTTCGCTCCAAAATATTATCCGAGGTTTCATAAACCTTGATGCATTGGATAAAGGGTATCACGATATAGGGTATCGCCACAAGAAACGAGATTATAAAAAACCGTTCTCTAGCATAAACCGTATCCTCACCAATAGTAAAATAAAAAGGATATTTTAGATTCAATACTATAAAGAAGGTATTTAAAATCATGGGGACATGCATAAGAAAAAATAACCACTTACTTTGCTTTTTCCACTGGAAAAAAAATTTTGATATGTATACATACCACATAAATCCAACAAAGCAATTAAAAAAATAATAAATGCTGGCAAATACCCAATAGATTTGCTGAGAAAACAAAAAGTTCTTTCCATCAATACACCACATAATGGTATCCAAAATTAACACACTAAGCACAGCATAGTTCAAATGACGGAATGCCTTCTGCCTATCCGTGCCGTTTTCAATTGTTTGCTGATTCATAAGCATTATGACTATAATCACCATGCCCACCAAATTCACTTGTAAATACAAAATTTCAACCATACCCATTCACCGGTTTCTATTTAAAATGAAGCTTCCCAAATGCTAAGCTGTTACAGCTATTTGACACTCTTTTATGTTCGAAAAGCTATTTGCTAAAGATAGCTTTTCCTTACTTTTATACATTACCAAAAGACAAAGGTAAAAGCAATTAAAGAAATGTTACACTTGCGTACGATAGTAGATCAATTGCAACCTTTCATGCTATTATCGTTGAGCACCCCCTTAGGGATATTCATCTCCCCCTAAGGTACCTTTTCCTCCACATTTTAGAAGCGCTTTTATGACGATCAACTTTTTTCTTAATTGTTTTTGTCAATCTTCGTAAACATCCGAATGGAATTAAAAACCATGTTATACTATTTTAAAAACAATACAGCAATGAGCGAATAAAGAAAGGTGTCCTTTATGAAAGCCAAACGAAATATCCTAATGATTTTTCTTCTACTTTTTCCTTTGATTTTGTCAAGCTGCAAAGAAGCCTCCTCGGATTCTTCCAACACAGCCCCGCAACCTTTGGAGACCAGCAATTCTTCCCAAGACGGATTACCACCCATGGAGAATACATTCAAAACCCTTTACCAGGGCGCAAACGAAATTTACACAAAAATCGTCTTTGGAGACTTTCGTTGTGATGTAAATAAAACAGTAACAAAGAATGATTTAATCTATTATAAAGTGGATGAACCGGCCTTTGATTCCTATGACGCATTTACCACCTATCTCTCCAAATATTTTACAGAGGACTTTATAAATAAAGCTATATTGAATCCTGAATACACCAGATTTATGAAGGGTGAGGATGGAGCTCTCTATTTATTGGATGCAGGAAGGGGCGCAAACATTCTTTACGCAGGCCATGTGTTCCATTCCCCTCAGCAAACGGAAAATCAAATAACGTTCAGTGCTACCGCTTATTACACATCTGCCCAGGAACCCTACGAAGGTGAGGTCTTTTTTACAGCACCGAAAAATATCAATGACTTTACAACCCAGGATTTCACCTTTATTTTGGTCAAGGAGAAGGATGCATGGAAGTTTGATCAATTTGCTTGCTTCTTTTAAATTTAACTATATTTTTTTACTGGTCCATTGTCCATAGTTTAAAATACACTACCTTCTTCCCAAAATTGGGAACAAAAACAAACCGTGGCTTACTGATTAGGTAAGTCACGGTTTATAATAAAAATCCTATGGATATCTCTAATCTTAAGCTAAAAAACAGGAAACACGATCACAATTTCCAGTGTTTAATCATGGCTTTTCTGGGCATCTTGCTTTGTGGCATGCACTGTGCCCTTAGGATGATGAGGTGGTGCATAAATTGTATATACCTTTAATGGCCGATTGCCAATATTAATAACATTATGCCAGGTTCCCGCAGGAACAAAAATTGCATACTGATTATCTAAATTACGCTGATAATCCAGTTTATCTTTACTACTCCCCATTTGAACAATGCCCATTCCATCCTCAACACGAATAAATTGATCTACATCTGGATGCATTTCCAAACCAATATCACCGCCGGAAGGAATACTCATCAGTGTTAACTGTAAATGGTCTCCTGTCCATAATGCAGTCCGATAATTCTGATTCTGTTTGGTTACTTTATCAATGTTGACCACAAAAGGTTCAGGCCCGCAATCAGTAATAT
Organism: Anaerotignum sp.; assembly: GCF_031981185.1. GTDB lineage: Bacteria > Bacillota > Clostridia > Lachnospirales > Anaerotignaceae > Chakrabartyella. The sequence goes on from NZ_DALYUL010000008.1 coordinate 35,539, forward strand.
CAGGCATACGGTTCACGGGCCTTCTCATGTTATTTCTATTGTTTTGCAAATTATTTGGATACATTCCAATTCCCCTTTTTCGTTTTATCCTATATATTTTATGTCATAGAACGGGAAAATAGAAACCATCTTACAAAATGATGGCTGTACCTTTAAATAATTCAATATTTCATGAAAAAATAATGTTATTGAAATGTCAATATAGTTTCTGTTGTTTTCACATTTATTTTTTTTCACCAATGGCCTTATCTTTTGCTAGAACTGCATCAAATGCCTTGACCAGTACAGACTCAAATCCTGCCCCTTGCAACGTAGTAACACCCTCTATGGTGGTTCCTCCCGGGGAGCACACCTGATCAATCAAGGGCCATGGGGCTTCCCCGCTTTCCAACACCATTTTTGCACTACCTAAAACCGTTTCTGCAGTAAGCTGCAAAGCTTGTTTTTTTGGCATCCCCGCCTTAAGTGCGGCATGGGCTAAGGCATCCATGTATAAGTATGCAAAGGCTACCGATGCTCCACCGATTACGCTAAAAATAGAAAATTGGCTTTCTTCTATTTCCGCAACTGTGCCTATTGTTTCAAAAATCTCTTTTACCAACTGTTTCTGCTGAGGACTAACAAATTGGTTTACACAAAACCCTGTGGTTGAGGCGCAGATTTTTGCATTTATATTCGGCATTACTCTTACAATGGGTGTTTCCTCGGGAAAAAAACCCGCCAGATATTCTAAGGTTTTCCCTGCGGCAATAGAAACAATTAAGGGCTTTTTTTTCGCAAACTCCCCTGCTAGTTCCGGTAAAAGTGCCGCTAAAACATTTGGTTTCACTCCAAGAATCACCATGTCGCTGTTTTCAATCACCTCTTTTGAGGATTGGCAGGCATTTGCGCCACATTCCATAGCCAATGTCTTTGCAGAGGCAACGCTTTTACTGCTAATGAAAATAGTTTTTCCCTCATATTCCCCGGCACCCAAAGTCATGCCCTTCACAATAGCACCCACCATATTGCCTGCTCCAATAAAACCAAAATTCATGTTTCATTCCTCCAATCTGTCTATGATAAGGTTTTTAAGTTCCACAAATTGTATACAAACTTTTTCTCATTTTACAGCCGTTCCTTTAAAAATGCAATCCCATCTCATCTTGCCCATTGAGCGGTGACGTATTATACTATTGGAAAAGGAGGTGCGAGATGAGTCTCGTTTTTTTACATTACCCAAAATGCAGTACCAGCAACAAAGCAAAAAAGTGGTTAGATTCCGCTAATATAGAATATTTCCAGCGTCATATGGTTGAACAAAACCCTTCCGCAGAGGAGCTGGAGTTTTGGTGGAAGTTAAGCGGCTTACCCTTAAAAAGATTTTTCAATACCAGTGGTCTTTTATACAAGGAATTGAATTTAAAGGATAAACTCCCCCAGATGAGCGAGGAGGAGCAGCTTCAGCTTTTAAGTACAAACGGCATGTTGGTAAAGCGTCCCTTGGTGATTGGGGAAGATTTTATATTAGTTGGCTTTCAGGAAAAGGAATGGGAAAAATTAAAGAAAAACTGATTCCATTAAAAGTATGTATTTTCAATACTGAAGTAGAAAGAAGCAAAAAAGGCTCATTTCCCCCCATTCTGGAAATAAGCCCTTTTTTTGTTCTCCAAATCCTCTGTTTCCCTGCCTTTTCATTGGTGCAAACCGAAGGATACTTATAAAGGGAAAAAGCATTCGTCTTGCAAAATACAGCAAAACGGATGCTTCATTACTTGTCTAGGCTCCAACCATAGTCATTATGATAAACCATTTGGCGGGACATCCCACCATCAATGCAAATGTTTTCCCCTGTAATAAAACCCGCCTTCTGACTGCATAAAAACAGTGCCATTTCAGCAATATCCGAGGGATTTCCTACCCGTTTTACAGGATGCTGTTCCGCATCCCCTCCGTCATAGGTAGTATATGACGTATCAATCCAACCGGGAGAAATAGAATTTACCCTTACTCTGCCACCAAGACTAATGGCCAAAGCATGAGTCAGGGAAGAAAGGGCACCTTTTGACGCTGAATAGCTTTCTGTATTGGGCTGACTCATGCGGTCTCTTGTGGAAGAAATATTTACGATTGCCGCCTCTGGAGTAAAATACGAAAGAAATAACTTTGTCAAATAGTAGGGCGCCACCACGCCAATCCGCAATGCATAATCAAACGCACCATACCCACAGGCGTTGATACCACCCATGGAAATCATAGCGTTATTAATTAAATAATCAACTTTTCCATACTGGTCAATCACCTTTTTTGCAAAATCTTCCAATGTTTCCCGATCTCCAATATCTCCTATAAAATATGGATTCTCTTCTCTGTCAATGATACAAACAGTGGCACCCTCTCTAATAAACGCCTGAGCAATGGCTTTCCCTATGCCATGGACGCCTCCGGTAATCACTGCAACTTTTCCTTCAAATTCCATACGTTCAATCCTTTATATATAATAATAACGTGTCCGCTTGAGAAGTATCCACATAATTCGCAGGGGTAACCTGGGTTTGAAGCATTGCCTCCTCTTCAAGACTGCGCTCTGTTTTATGCTTCAATATTTGAAAAAGAACCTTCATCATTCCTTTGTGCGTGAGTTTCAAATGTTGATAATCCAATGCACCATGAAAACAAAAGATTTTTGCATGATTCATTAGCATGGGGGAAAGGCACTTATCTAAACCTTCTCTGATATATTTTGTATTTCTAGGGATATGAGGATCAGAAAAACTGCAAGTAAATATCACCAATCTTTTATTACATAACGTCTCTTGGTTTTTTTTCAACCATTCATTACCATTAAGTGACCCTGCATAAATGCCTCCGCCGTAAACAACGGTATCATAGGGGGATAAATCCTTAGCTTGTGCTGTGCTAAGAAGATCAGCCTGTAATTTTTCCGCAATATATTCCG
>NZ_DALYUL010000008.1:38486-46704 GCF_031981185.1 Anaerotignum sp.
GCATATTTTTTTGTACTACCATATTCGGAACAAAATATAACTGCTGTTTTTGCCATTCATATCTTCCTCCTTACATTACATTATTTGAAATCCACCCCTTAGTAACATCTCTAATTCTATAATGTCCCCAAAAATTCCTTTAATATAGCCAAATCCTCCTGATATACTTGGGATAAAGCTCTATTATAAATAATTGCCGCCGGATGATATAATGGGAATAAAACCCTCTCTTCTTCAAGGTTATATGGCTTGCCATGAACTTCCCCGATGGTCACGTTGTTATCACCAGAAACTGCCTTTAGAGGAACATTGCCCAATGTAACAATCATTTTCGGTGCAATCAACTGAATTTCTTCCATCAAGTACGGCAGAAAAAATGCAATCTCTTCCTTGGAAGGTGGACGATTAACTTCTTTTCCCGTTTTTGGGCTACTTTTTGTGGGGCGCAACTTTACCACATTGGAAATATAAATTTCCTCCCGTTCTAATCCAATTACCTCTAAGAAGGATGAAAGATTTTTTCCTGCTTTACCCACAAACGGTCTGCCCTGTTTTTCCTCGTCTCCTCCGGGAGCTTCTCCAATCATCATCAGCACAGGCATCTGCGCTCCCTCACCAAAAACCAGCTTTTTTTCACCAAAATTAGAACACTGAAAATTTTTTTGCATTTTTTCTTGTAAATTTATTTGCTGATTCATCTACATTTCCTCTCCAAAACATAGTTATCCACAATTTCATGACCTTATCCACAGGTTTTCTGTTGATAACTTTTTATGCATACCCCAATATATAGTGCTAAATTTCTCCATTCGACAATTTAACATGGAAAATTCGTTGTAAACTAAGGAACGCTTATTATTCATCTAGTATTGCATATTTTGGAAGTGGATAACTTCCACATTGTCCACAGAAATTATGTGGATATCTCCTTCTGTTTTTCTTCCAACTTTCGATAGAATAAGAATACCAGACTTCCACCAATAAAACCACCAATATGGGCAAAATTATCTATGCCCATATCCAAAAAACCAAATCCTATGGAAGTAACTACCAGTAGAAGCATAGTGGCGTAATTCATCCCTGTATATCTAGGTCCATATAACTTTGTTAGCACAAACATAGCACCCATAAGTCCATAAATTGCTCCCGAAGCACCAATTGCCAACACATCGTGGAATAAAATGCTAAAAAGGCCCCCGCATACACCGGAAACCAAATATAATATAAGAAAGCGTTTTCTGCCCAAAAGATACTCCGCTTTAAATCCAAAATAATATAAGAAGATACTATTAGACAACAAATGCATCATACCACTGTGTAAGAATATAGACGTAATAAATCGGTAATATTCACCTTGCAAAATACCGCTTCTGCTGATCCCATAGGTGCGAATCATACTTCCTCCGTTTCCAGAGAGAGTTGTGTCAATTAACAGCACCACGCAAAGTAAAAATATCGAAATACTTACCCATGGCATCCCACTTTTCATGGCAGGCTTTGGGGGTACTTCAGCCACTTTTCCTTCCGCAGCACGAAGCAGCAGCTTTTCTATACCAAAAAGACGGTCTGGCTCACCTGCACCGGCAAAAATCCTTTTCTTTTCTATAGAGTAACGCCAATTCACAGCGTGAATCCGTTCATCAAAATAAGCAGGAGCAGGGAATGGCCCTTCCTCCTCGGATAAATATATACTCAGACTGATGATGTGGGTACAGCGCAACTGTTCCAGATCTTGAGAAATTTCCTCTGTATATGTACGTAAAGCCTCTACAATTTTTTCCTGATTATCTTTTTGAAATACTCCTATAATATATAGAACAGGATTTTCTATGCGCAGATAAATTCCCGGCACCCTTTCTCCGTTTGCAGTTCTCCCTTCTAAAAAGCTTTGGGAAAGTAATTGTTCATTAAATTTTTCTATAAATTTTATTAAGTTATCCACAATTTTCACCTACTTTTTTATGAAAAAACTCACTGCATCGCAGTGAGTTTTTCCGGATAAGAAATGGGGTTAAATCTTATCGTTTAAGGATTTTTTATTTGCAGACTTGCAGATAACCAAGTTTTGTACACAGGGAAGCCCCGATTATCCACAATAATATCCACAACATTATCCACACAAAAATATATCACATTCCGATGTAATTGTCAAACAATTACATTTCTTTTACAAGAAAAAACTTAAGACAATTAACCCTAAAAAACCCGGTGCCCCCAATAATCCTACCGTGAAAAGTGTTGCCGGATTTACTCCCACCGCGAGCCCGAAGCGATTACATAGCCACAGACAACATCCGCCAACAGCCGCCGAAAGTATAAACCGTAATACAATTCTTAATGGTTTTGCCACTGCCGTCAATATGAGAATAATCAGACAGCTGATAATCATAATCGACAATACCTCTGTCATAGTGCTTTTCTCCCCCCCCCTGTATCTTTCAGCCTATTTTTAGAAAAGGCCCCGTCAACCCCATTTCCTTTGCTGTTTTTATAAAATAATCATACTTTTTTTGCAAAGCTGTAATTTCAAAGATATAACTGTCAACCAAAGCTTCATCTGTGGCGGATTCAAATCCTTGTCTTGCGCAAATCAATCTAGTTTGAATATCCTGAATGGCAAGTAGTATTTCATCCCCTTCTGTAAGCACACTACTCATCTTTTGCTTGCCCATGTTCATCCGCTTGCCTCCTTCCTATTACCCTAAATATAAGCAAAAAAAACTTGTTTTATTCCTTTTGCAATGGGTTTTCCAAAAAAGTAAGGCATGTTTTATGTTTTTTTCTTTAATAATTTCTATTTTGGGTTTTTTGCTGTAAAAAAACACTTAACTCAAACATAAAAAACCTCCGCCCTTTAGACGGAGGTTGAGGTCAGAAACATGCAAACCAACTTAAACAGAAATTTTCAGTTATAAGAACACGTGCATAGATTCAAAAGCACAAAAATTTCTTTCACATTGCAATATTTCACCTTTTGTAGCTTTCGCCAAAATCATGGCAAACTTCCTGATACCATTTATTAAGCACCGGTAAATTCCACGGCAACAGGACTTTCGTTCACAAAAATAATCAAGCGGTATTGTTCACCTTTTGTTGTGTTGCCACAGAAGGTCTTCCAGTTATAGCTTAACTCTACAGAAGCTCCGCTTTCCAGCGCAACCACTTCATCGCCCCAATTTGCCTGGGCAGTTCCCGCAAATTCCTGCCACTGGCCATCCTTCATCTGTTCAAAGTGATATTCCTTGGCACTATAGCTTACTGCTTCCTGCGTATCATTGGTGAGGATAAACGTTCCTGTAGAACTTTTTAGTGTATCCTCTTTTAGGGAAAGAGTAATTCCCTCCTGTGTATTCACTTCCGTGTAAGCAGTACCTTCACTATTATTGCTGCCACAACCTGTGAAAAGAAACATAAATACCGAAATCAAAAAAACCAAACACTTTTTCATTTCTTCAACTTTCCTTCCTGTTTCTATTAATTGAAAAGAATTATTCTTATATTACCCTAATTAATTTCATTACAACAGTAAAAATCAACCCATCATTTTCTCAAATCTTCTAAAATCTGTGTTTTTCCTTCTGTTTTTTCATCTTTCATTTTAATTACTTTTGCAGGTGATCCGGCAACCACCGCACCAGCAGGTACATCCTCTGTTACCACTGCCCCTGCCGCTACAACAGCATTGGCACCTACCTGATCGCCCTCCAAAACAACAGCATTGGCACCTACCAGTGCACCATCCCCAACCACAACAGGTGTTGCACTTGGTGGCTCTAAAACGCCTGCCAATACGGCACCGGCGCCAATGTGTGCATTCTTACCAACGGTAGCTCTTGCACCTAAAATGGCGTTCATATCAATCATTGTGCCATCGCCAATTTCAGCACCAATATTAATTACCGCACCCATCATTACCACTGCATTTTTACCAATTTTTACACGATCCCGAATAAAACAGCCGGGCTCGATACGAGCTTCCAAATTGGTAATATCCAACATAGGTACTGCGGAATTTCTTCTATCATATTCCACATGGGTTTCCTGAATATTCTCAGACTTTGCATCTAAAACTTCTTTGATCAAGGCATAGTCGCCAATCAGAATCCAGAAGTTGCCTTCGCCGAAAATTTTCACATTTTCTTTTTCTACACCATTCAAGTTACCCTTCACGTAAACCTTCACAGGTGTAACCTTTTTGGCATCCTTAATATACTTTGCAATCTCATAAGGATTTGTCATATCATAATTCATTTTTGTTCCTCCATTCATCATTATATAGGTCAACCCCACCAACCTTACGGATATCCAAACATGAAACCCACGATTTTTGACCCTTGTATGGTATTATAAATGAAAAAAAATTATTTTCCAAGGCTCTTTCATAGTTTTTATGTTACAATAGAAAAAATTGTGATAAAAAGGAGGGCTTTTTTTGCGTGAAGATATTTTAAAGATGGAGGAAGTGCTTAGGCAAATACGTCGGGATCTGCACCGAATTCCAGAATTAGGGCTTTCGGAGCACAAAACCGCCGCTTATATAGAAGATAAGTTGAAAGAATTTGGCGTAGATGAGATCACCCGATGCTTAGAAACGGGTGTCATAGGCATAATCAAAGGGCAAGGTTTGGAAAAGCCCATAGCCTTTCGTGCAGATATGGATGCGCTGACTGTAGAAGAGCCTCCCCGTCCCTATGCTTCTTGCCATAAGGGATTGATGCATGCCTGCGGGCATGACGGCCATATGGCCATATTGCTGGGCTTCGCCAAATATCTCATATCACAAAAAGTGCGTCCTAAGGGAGATGTGATCCTAATTTTCCAGCCGGCAGAAGAAGGCCCCGGTGGCGCAAAGCTGATGGTTGAAGCAGGAATCATTGAAAAATACAACATTTCCAAGGTAATTGGCTGCCATATTTTCCCTGATGTTCCCCAAGGCAAAGTGGCTTGTAAAGTGGGCGGTATGATGGCAAGAAACGGTGAAGTCACAGTTCGTGTTCTTGGAAAAAGCTCCCATGGTGCTCAGCCCCATCAAGGTGCCGATGCCCTTTTGGCGGCTGGGGCAGTCATTTGCGGTATCCACACCATTTTATCCCGTAATATTTCCCCTTTAGACAGCGGCATCCTTTCCTTTGGCTCCATACAAGGGGGCGAAGCCTGCAATATTGTGGCAAAGGAAGTCCGCATAGAAGGAACTATGCGTGCCTTTTCTGATGAAGTTTATGAAAAAATGGTTTCCAGAGTAGAGGAGGCCGTAAGTTTTATTGCCAAAGGCTATGGTTGTGAAGGAATCGTTGAATTCCGTCATATGTATCGCGTTGTAAATAACGATGCTTCTTTGGTTTGTGCATTAGAAGCGGCCTGCGGCGACAATTATATGACCACTCAGCCCTATATGCTTGCCGAGGATTTTTCCTTTTTTCAGCAGGCAGTTCCCGGTTTATTCTTCTTTTTAGGTGCGGGAAATCCTGAAAAAGGCTTTGTTCATCCCCTGCATAGCGCAGAGTTTGATTTTGACGAAAAAATTTTATGCCATGGTGTAGCAACATATATCTCTTTATTAGAAAAACTAGGAATGTTTTAATTTGCAGTTCTATAATATAAGCAAAAGGATACTCCGTAATGAGGCAATTGTCTCACGGGGTATCCTTTTTATAACGGAACGATTTCTGACAGCCATCTATCTTTCAAACAAAGGGATGGGACTCTAATGTTATATTATTAAGAAATTATAAATTTATTTCCCCTCGTTTTTCCAATGCTTTCTCTTCAAACAGGCTAAATATGTTTAAATTTAGTACTACAAGCATAATTAAGCACATCTGGCAAAATCTTTAAAATATCTTAATGAAAATTCAATTGACACAAAATTAGTTTTATCATAAAATTAATTTCATGCAAATTGAAACAGAGGGGGAAGGATTGGATGGACGAAGTAAGCGGTCAAAAAATTGCCGAGCTTTTTTTTGATCTTAGAGTAAATATGACTTTTTGGAGTAGATTTCACTTGGAGCAGGTATTCAGTATAAATGGTAAGGGAGAAGAAGAGAAGCTCACCATGCAGCAATTTCATTTTTTGCTTTGCATTCGTGATTTAGGCTTAAATACCGTTTCAAAAATATCAAATTCCCTCTACCTTAGTAAAAGCAGTGCCTCTTTGAGCATTGCAAAAATGGAAGAAAAAGGATTTATACAAAAGCAATGCCCCAGTAAGGGTGATGATGGACGCAAAATGTATTTGCGTTTAACCGAGAAGGGGAATACAGCTTTAAAGGCAACGGAAAATTCTCTTATGAGAATTACAAGTGGCTACTTTGACTCGTTTGACAAGGAGAAGAAGCAAGCTTTATGTCATCACCTAAATGCCATTAACCAACTAATTTTATCAGGAGGAACTATAAAATGAACCAAAAGCTAATACTTTTTAGTCTTTGTGCTGTACTTTTGACCGGTTGTGCCAAAGAAGCACCTGAAGAAAAACCCGCATTGCGCAGCGTTGAGGTGGCAACTGTTGGTAAGGACGCAATTTCAAGCAGCTTTTCTTACTCTGGCAAAGCTGCTGCTTCCAAGGAAATTTCCGTCGTACCCACCGTCCCCGGGAAAGTTATGGGATATCACTTTGAGGTTGGTGACACTGTAAGAGAGAATCAAGTTCTTTTTAGTGTAGATTCATCAACATTAAATGACCAGCTACGCAGTTCAGAAGTAAACTATAATGCCGCCAAGTTAAGTTTGGAAAACACAGAAAAAACTTATAACAACAATAAGATCCTTTTCGAACAAGGCATTATTGCCGAGGCGGAAATAGACCAAATGAAGCTTGGATATGAATCCGCCAAAGCTAATATTGAAGCCCTTGAAGTAAACTTAGATGTTTTGAAAAAGCAAATATCAGATTGTACTGTAACCTCTCCCATGAGCGGTGTAATCGTAAGTAGAAACATAGAAAGAGGCAGCTATGCCAGTCCCACTGTTCCTGCTTATGTGATTATGGATCTTTCCACAATCAAAGTTGAGGTAGGCGTTTCCGAGCAAGCAGTAAACAACATTAAGCTGGGGGATGAAGTGCAGGTAAATATGTCCGCCGCTTCCGATACCCCTTTGACTGGAAAGGTTTCTACCATTAGCCCCGCTTCCAGCCAGTCTGGTACATATACTGTAAAAATTGAGCTTAACAACAAAGATGGAGTTATTAAATCAGGCATGTTGGCAGATGTAAGCTTCATTAGCAAAAAAGCCGATAATGTTATCGTTTTGCCTATCAGCACAGTTATTACCAAAGACGGTGAAAACTATATTTATGTTGTTGAAAACAATGTCGCAAAGAAAACGCCGGTTACCATTGGTATTCAAACAGGGGAAGCTGTTGAAATCACCTCCGATTTGGCTGAGGGTACACAGGTTGTTACTCGTGGTCAGACTTACCTTTCCGACGGCGAACAGGTTGAAATCGCAAATCCTGCTTCTCCTGCTACCCCTGCTGAAGGTACCAAAGAAGATACGGCAAAGGAGGAATAAATTATGTTATCCAGACTTTGCATTCGTAAGCCAGTTACCACCATCATGATAACATTAATGGTGTTCATTGCCGGTATCGTCGCTTACAGCGGCCTAAACCTATCCTTGATGCCTAATGTAGATATCCCCGTTGTTTTGGTCAGCACCAGCTATGTGGGTGCCGGTCCCGAAGAAATTGAAAATCTTGTCTCAAAACCTTTGGAAGATGCTTTGGGTACAGTAAATAACGTGGATACCATTACTTCCATATCAAACAGCAACGCTGCCCTTGTTATGGTACAGTTTGTGGATGGCACAGATATTGATATGGCCGCCATAGATTTAAGGGATGTGTTGGATCGGGCAAAAAGCAGCCTGCCTTCCAATGCAGATGACCCCGTCATTTTTAAAATAGATATGAACGCTATTCCCATTTATATGGGAGTTACTGCGGATAATTTGGATTTAAACGCACTGAATAACCTTCTGGAGGATGATATTCTTCCTCGTTTAGAGCGTATTGAAGGCGTAGCTTCCATTGATTTATCAGGTGGTATTGAAAAAGAGGTACGCATTACCGTTGATCCTACCAAGCTCACAGGATACGGCCTAAATGTAAACACTCTTTCTCAGATATTAGCGGCAGAAAATATGAACCTGCCCTCCGGCTCTCTTACCCAGGGGGAACTAAAGGTGCCGGTACGTACCATGGGACAGTTTACCT
>NZ_DALYUL010000008.1:46714-56149 GCF_031981185.1 Anaerotignum sp.
CCGTGGAGGAAATTAAAGATCTACCTATCGCTACACCCACGGGTGCAATTATTCACTTGAGTGACGTAGCCAACGTTGAGGAAGTAGACAAAGACCAAAGCAACATTGCTTATCTTGATGGGGAACGTGGAATTATGATTTCCGTCAATAAGCAGTCTACCGCTAACTTGGTTAAAACAAGTGAAAAACTTCAAAAGGAATTGGACGCGATTACAGCCCAATATCCTGAACTACATATGAGTATTGTTATGGATTCCTCAGACTATATTAAGGACTCCCTAACAAATATCACAGAAACAGCGTTCTTAAGTGCTTTGATTGCGTTCTTTGTATTGCTGGCGTTCCTGAAGAACCCCATTACCTCTGCAATTATTGCAATATCAATCCCAACCTCCATCCTGGCTACCTTTGTGCTGATGTATCTGGCGGGAATGTCGTTGAATCTTATTTCTATGGGTGGTGTGGCCATTGGTATCGGTATGTTGGTAGATAACTCCGTCGTTGTTCTGGATAGTATTTATCAGTATTATGAGCGGGGATATACCCCAAAAGAAGCCTCAGAAGTAGGAGCAAAAGAGGTTACCATGGCAATCACTGCCTCTACGTTAACAACTGTGGCAGTTTTCCTGCCCATTGCATTTGTTAAAGGTTCCGTAGGACAGCTTTTGCAAAACCTGTCCTTTGCCATCACCTTTTCCCTTGCAGCATCTCTCGTCGTTGCCATTACCTTCGTTCCTATGGCATCTGCCTTGCTTTTACAAAAGGATAAAAAGACGAAGCTGCGCAAATACAAGAAATTTTCTTCTGCGCTTACCCTATGGGATAATGCTTTAGACCGCCTTGCACAGTGGTATGAGCGGGTAATCCGCTGGGCACTGTCTCATCGTAAAACAACAGTGCTTACCGTATTGGCAATCTTTGTTGCCAGCTTGATCACCGTGCCTATGACAGGTATGGACTTTATGCAGGAGTCAGATGAAGGTACTGCCAGTGTTAAAATCTCTCTGCCTAACGGAACTAAACTAGAAACAACCGACGAAGTTGCCCTAGAGGCAATGTACCGTCTCAAGACTATTCCTGAGAACGAAACGGTTTATGCAATTATCGGTGCAGACTCTATGTCCAATAACAGTGCAAAAGCAACCGTTTATATGAACTTAATTCCAAAAAGTGAACGCTCTCGCACCACTGCGGAGGTATGCGAAGAAATCAAGACTTTATTGGGGGATATTCCAGGAATAGAGCTTTCTGTATCCGCCTCCCAATCCTCCATGGGCAACACAGGCGGCGGCGACGTAACCTTCAATGTTTATGGCTATAACAATGAAACCTTAATGGGCGTTGAAGATGATATTGTTGATATTATCAGCAACATTAATGGCTTTACCGATGTGGAAGGGTCCACAGTGCCTGAGGCAATGGTTAAAATTGACCGTAGCAAAGCTTCCCATTACGGTGTAACCGCCGGTAGCATTGCAAGTGCATTGAGTACCGCAATTTCCGGCACAACTGCAACAGAGTATAAAGTAGATGGATCAGAATTGGATGTTGTTCTTCGTTACAACACAGATGAGCTGAATTACTTAACAGACTTGAATAATTTGACGGTAACCTCAGCTACAGGCGTACAGATTCCCCTTTCTGCCGTTGCAAACATAGAAATTGGGGAAAGCGCAACCTCTATTACCCGTGAAAACCAAAAGAATTATATTTCCATCAGTGCCAACACCCCTGACTTAAGCGGAAGTGAAGCACAGAAGCTGATTGATCAGGCTTTAGCAGACTACAATTTCCCTGAAGGATGTACATATTCTTACTCAGGAAATATGGAAATGATGATGGACGCCTTTAGAAGCTTGATGATTTGTATGGTCATCGCAGTGCTTTTGGTTTATATGATTATGGCTTCACAGTTTGAATCCCTGCGCTATCCGTTTATTGTTATGTTCTCCATGCCGTTGGCAATTACCGGAGGTATCCTTGGTCTGTTCATAACAAATCACACCGTTACCATGCCTGCCCTCATGGGCTTCGTTATGCTGGTCGGTATGGTTGTAAATAACGGTATCGTATTGGTAGACTATGCGAATCAGCTGATGGGTCGTGGCCTTAGCTGCTATGATGCCTTGGTAACGGCAGGTCCAAGACGTCTGCGCCCCATTTTGATGACGACCTTGACCACAATTTTAGGTATGCTGCCTATGGCTTTGAGCAAGGCAGAGGGCAGTGAAATGATGCAGAGTCTTTCCATCGGTGTAATTTTTGGTCTTGCTTTCTCTACTATTATCACTCTGGTATTCATCCCTGTTCTTTATCTTTGGATGAACGAGAGAAAAGATCGGAGAATACAAAAGAAAGAGGCACGAAAAGAGAAAAAAGCTTCAAAAGCAAAAAAAGATCCGAAAGCGAATAAGAATGTAACCGCATAAAAATATTCTCATTCGGTATTGCTTTTCCCATTAGAAAGGCACTATACTGAAAGAAGGGTAAAAAGCCCGTTTTGCAATGCACATCTTTAGGGAGGCAAGCGGGCTTTTTTCTTTTGCCTGACGATAATGATTTTTTAAAATCACTTTGCCCTGATTGAATTACATGAGAAAGGAACCACCTTATGAAGCTTTCAAAATTATCAGAACATATTTATTATATGGAACATGATCCCGAAACGGATCGCCCTGCCTTAGGATATATTAAAGGAAAAAAAGGGGGCTTTATGATGGATGCTGGAAACTCCGCCGCCCATTATCAGCTCTTCCTGGAAAAATTGCAGGAAAATCAATTGCCATTTCCTCGTTATCTTTCTGTGACCCATGCTCATTGGGATCATACCTTTGCCCTTTGGGCAACAGATGCCGTTACCATTGCAGGGGGTAAAACCAATAAGGAATTGGAAAAAATGTCACACTGGATGTGGGATGATGCCTCCATGGCAAAACGCCTTGAAACCGGTGAGGATTCAGATTTTTCTGACACACACATTCGTAAAGAGTATGCCCATCGCAGTGATATCAAGGTAAAAACGGCGGAAATCAGCTTTAATGGTTCCATGACCATTGATTTGGGAGATGTCACCTGTATTCTGCGTGAAATTGTTTCTCCCCACTGCAGGGACTCTGTAATTTTCCTTATTCCTCAGGATGAAGTGATTTTTCTGGGTGACTCCTATTGCTCCGTTCCCAAAGGAGAGGTATGGGTCTATGATAAGGTGTTACTCACCGCATACATTGATGAACTAGAGAAAATAGATTTTCGCCACGCCATTAAAGGACATCATCCTCCTCAGACAAAGGAAGCCCTTTTAGCAGAATTGCGGACAGAATGGAAAAAGTTATAGGCTAAGAGAACTTTTTTGTTTGTTTCTGAGTAAAAAGGAAATAGACTACTGACACACCCATAAATGGGTGTGTTTTTCAATTAAAAAAGCAGAAAAACAATTATGTTTTTCTGCTTTAACTTTCCAATAAGTATTAATAAAGCCAAAGAGCCAGAACCGAAGGGTTTCCCATAAGAATCCCCTTCGAAAATGATAGAGCCCAATTATAAATTATACTTTACCGTAAAAGAAATGATCCCTCCATCATTGGGTGCAATGGTTTCAGGAGGTAAATAAAACCCAAGGCCATCTTTCGTTACATAAAACCCAACTATGTCCATATTTTTTTCCAAACGCACCTTGGCATCAGAATAAAAATTGGACGGTTTTTCATCAATCAGAGCACCAAAAGACGTCTTCCAAAAGGCCTGAAGCTCCTTATTACTGTCTGTTATGATATCGGATAGGGCAAGTTCCTTTCCATTTGTCGCTGAAAACGTATGGGAGGTACAGGCTCTTTGGCCTTGCAATTCACCTGTATATTGGGTGCTCGTCCCATAAAAGGATACCAACTTACTATCTTCCCTTGTAATTTCATAAGAACCTACATAGTAATAAGGGGAGAACGATGTACCCTTTGCTTTGTCAGCCTCATACTCCGTTTGGGCTTTCTTGCCATAGGTATCTACAAAAGCCTTTGTTAAAGCCTTGGCCTCTTCATTCAGCGTTTTTTCCATTTGGCTTGCGTAACTTCCTTTGCTTTTCGGAATGTCCATCCTGAAAGATAAAACAGCTGTTCCATCATCTGCCTTTACTGTAGTGGTATTACTATTCTCTGCTTCGGCTTGAGAAGAAATCACTGTCACCACATACCCTTGAGGATCCCATCCTACCTGTGCATCGAATGCCTCAGCAACAGCACGCAAAGGCACTAACGTTCGTTCGTTCATGATACGGGCAGGTACAGCCATTGTATATTTCAATTGTCCATTTTTATAAAGACCTGAATCACCGATTTTTAGTACAACGGTATCTCCATTTCTTGTAGAGGTAATGGTTTGGTCAGACTCGGACCAAGCAACCTCGCTACCCAAGGCTTGAAAAATTGCCCGCATCGGCACCAACGTGCGATCCTCTACGATAATTGGGGGTTGGTCAAAAGATATCCCCTGCCCATCCACAAATACCCGTATTGCCGGATATGCAAACGCCGTGGTTGTCCATAGCAAGGAAGCGGCTATGCTTGCCAGTATGATTTTTTTCATGGATTTTCACCTCTTTTTTTAGCTTTTCTCTTCAGAAGTCTCTTTTTCCTTTGCAATTTCTTCCGCCCTTAATGCATATTTCATGGCTAAACCACCGCAATAGCCAATAATCTGCATGCAGTTCTTCTTTCTCGCCTTTCCTTCAAACTCACCCAGGGGTGCAGAAAGCTCCTTACAAATCAGGGTTCCATAATGATCTTCAATTTCACGAATCATCTCCCCGATTAATAAATAAATATCCTTTAACTCGGCAATTCTCTCACCTACAGTTTCCTTTTCAAAAGGGTTTTTTCTACCAAGCACACCACTAAGCGCCATCACTGCACCTGTAATTGCACCACAAGTATTTTTCGTGTTACCCAAGCCGGAACCAAAACCTGTTGCTAAGGCAATGGTTTCTTTTGGCAAATCAATCTTGTCCATATCAAAGAAGGTACACATAATGCATTCTGTGCAATTTAAGCCTTGTCGAAAATAATTACTGCTACTTTGTTCCGCTTGTTCCACCAATGTCAATTCGACCTTTTCCTCATCCATCACAAAACCTCCAAGTCTCATTTTATTAATCTACGTAACAAAGTTACGGAATCTAATCAATGTCTTATGCTACTATGATACCATAAATCAGCACTGCACCAGCAATAATTTTTGTTTCTCCATATATTTTTTATAGAAATTAACGCAAATTACCTGGGCTCTATATTCCCATTACCCAGTAAATAGGCATACCATAAAAAAATAGTTTAAATCTGAAAGGATAAATTTTATGAAAAAATTAGCCAAAATAAATCTAGATAGATGTCCCCAAAATCACAGATGTCCCTCTTTAAGGGCATGTCCCGTGGGGGCTTTGACACAACAAAGTCCTTATTCTGCTCCCGTTATTGATGAAGCCCTTTGCATTGGCTGCGGAAAATGCGCCATAGTATGTCCCAGAAAAGCGCTGATTATGGTGAAGGAGGGCTGAAATGAAACGAATTGCTCTCGTATCCACCATGGACTGTGTATCTTGCGGTTGTTGTGAAAAGGCCTGCCCCAAAAATGCCATTGCAGTATACCGCGGCATCTATGCCAATGTAGATCAGGGGCTGTGTATCGGCTGTGGTCTTTGCGTAAAAGCTTGTCCTGTTGATATCATCTCCCTAAAGGAGGTTGATATCTTTGGCTAAGAAAAAAAATTGGAACGATTACCTTTGGGTTGCATCTTCCCTTTATCTGATTCTGGGATTTTTTAATATACTGTTTGCGTGGCTTGGTCTGATTTGCTTTCTAGTTCCCCTCATAATGTCTTTGGCGGGGGGCGAGAAAGGCTATTGCAACCGTTACTGTGGCAGAGGTCAACTTTTGTCTATCGTTGGAAAACGTTTTTCTAAAAATCTGCCCATCCCTAAATGGATTTACAGTAAGGCCTTTCGCTACGGCTTCTTAGCCTTTTTTCTGGTTATGTTTTTTCAAATGCTTTTTTCCACTTATTTGGTGTTTGCAGGCACAAATAACCTAAAAGAAGCAGTCACCCTTCTTTGGAGCTTCTCCCTACCTTGGAGCTTTGCTTCTTCCTCTGCCCCTGTGGCAGATTGGGTAAAGCAGTTTTCCTTTGGCTTTTACGGCGTTATGCTTACCTCCACGTTATTAGGGTTAATCACCATGTCACTGTTTCGACCTCGCACTTGGTGCGTATATTGCCCCATGGGTACCATGACACAACTGATATGTAAAACAAAATATAAAGAATAATATCCAATAACCCTCTTATTTGGGCATCATTTTTATGGTGCCCTAAATTTAATCAAGAATAACCTTTGTTTTATTGAAGCAGCGTATAGAGCTCTTTTTTATCTAATAAATGAATACAGCCACGCCCCACAGAAATTAACTCTTTTTCCTTCATTCTCTTTAGGGTACGGCTAACAGCCTCTCTTGCACTACCTATATTTTCTGCGATTTCTTCTTGGGTCAACCGCAGGGTATCACTTTTTCGCTGACTACTTTCATCAAGAAGATAGGAAGCAAGCCGTTGCTCCAAATTTAAAAACATCATTTGCTGTACCCCTTCTACCAAAGATGACATCCGCTCCATCATCAGCTCAAGGGAAAAGTTTTTTACATAAATATTTTCTTGCTCTACTTTAGCAAATACATCTGTGGGCAATAGTAAAATACTGCAGTCCTCCGAAGCCTCCACCTCTACATCAAAGGTAATTTGAGATATAGCGCAGGACATGGTCAGCATACAAAATTCCCCTTCTCGCAGGCGAAAAATTGTGGCTTTCTTGCCTTCCTCGGAAGTTAAATATGCCCGTACGCCACCCTTTAGCACCAAAACCATGCCTAATGAGCCTTTTGCAGGGGTATAAATTAAATCTCCAACTTGAAATTCCAAAGTTCGCATATTCTTGCGTAAATAGTCCTTTTCTTCCTCCGTAAGGTGGGGGAAAAAAGGAAGCATTTCTATTTGATTGGGAACCATAGGAGCCCTCCTTTTTCTTTTAAAAACCGTCTACTTCTGATTTTATGATATTGTTTAAAAAATGTCAACGCCGCTTCCTTGACGGAAACCATACTTCGTGCTAAAATCCAGCCATATTCAATGGGAGGTACAAAAGATGAATGAAAAATTAGATGCTTTACAAGCCCTACCTATTTTCAGAAATATTACCAAAGAGGGATTGGAAACTATGATAGATTGTTTCTCCGCAGAATTCATTTCTGTAAAAAAAGGTGAACAGATAAAAATAAAACAAAACTCCACCTTGTGCATGATAGAGGGAACGGTGTCAGGGCTAAAAAAAGGAAACTTTTTCCCCTCTCCTAAGGATGAAAATCCATATGTTGCCCTTGAAGATAGTGAGCTTGTCATCTTGGAAAGCCATATGCTTTTGTATCCTTGTTATGGCTGTTGTTTTTTTCATGCCCAGCTTTTACAAAATATGCGTGAGGATGGCGTTGAGTTTAGAGCCTTGGAGAATGAATAGAATTACTCCACACCTTGATAGTCACTGAAAACAAAAAGACAGTTTCCTTTTTATTCTATTCCAAAGAAGCCTGTCAAAATACAATCTTCTCAAAAGAAAAACATCTCACACAAGTGAGATGTTTAAGCTGTTAAAAAATAACTATTCCTTTCACGAACATATATTGCAAATCTAACCGGTTTCATGAACATTCAGTTATGTCTTTCTCCAAAAACAAATTGGCAATTTTTTATAAGATTACCGTAATCTCTAATGTATCCTCGCTGGATGCCATGACAGAAATTTTTCCCTTATGTTGCTCTACAATTGCCTTGGCAATGGAAAGACCCAAGCCGTATCCCCCTGTTTGTCTGCTTCGTGAGGCATCAGTCCGATAAAACCGTTCCAAAAGAATATTCATATTTCCCGTTTGCTCCAGATATGCTTTGTTTTTCACCGTCAATTTGCCGTTGCTGTTCCAGTTTACCTCAATGGGATAGCTTTCTTTTGCGTGCTTCACGCCATTATCCAAAAGTATATAGATTAATTGGCGCAACTGATCCTCGTTCCCCATTATCATTACATCAGGACTAACAGCAGCTTGAATGGTTTTTCCCTGCCCTTGGGCAAAAGCCTCCATTTCGTCACATACTTCAGTAATGATATTAGAAAAATTAAGATTTTCCATAGCTGATTGTGCCTGTCCTTCCTCCATTTTTGCCAGCGTAGTTAGTTGATTTGTCAAACGGGTCATCCGTTCCACCTGACGCTTAATGCTTTGGGTCCATTGGCTTTCTCCGTTTTCCATTTCAATCACCTCTGTATTGGCATCAATAATTGATAAAGGTGTCTTCAATTCATGTCCCGCATTGGTAATAAAGGTTTTTTGCTTTTCATAACTTTCAACCACAGGCCGTACAGCAGTTTTGGAAAAGATAATAATTAGAAAGCAAACTGCCAAAAAGCCCGCTCCACCAACATAAAGGCTGTTCAGCAGAAAATTATTCGTAAAAAATAAGTCTTTTGTACAATCCAAGTAAACAATTAAAGTTCCTTCTTCAACCTCAGTGACCCGATAACGATAGGAACCCAAGAATCCTTTCTTGCTGCCCTGCTCCACCACAGAATTCACCATTTCTGTTGCTTCTTCCGTGGTAATAGCGGCAATATAATTCAAGTTGATTGATTTTTGTTCCATATCTCCATTGAGAACAACGGAGAAATATCGGGTTGCAAAAGGATCCTCAGGAGAAAAATCTGTTCTTCTTCCAGATATAGGGGGATTATTTTTTCTGCTTGGATTCTCAATTTCCCATTCCGCCTTGGGAATTGGCTCACTTTTGGGCTTGTCCCGATGAATCTTTGGAAATACCCCATTATTTTCGGAAATAGCAGATAAAATTTTATCAGCATTTTCCTTCATGTTGCTGTAGTTCCACGCATTTATAGAAACCAAAAAGGAGAAAAGCACAATAAAAACGCTGAACGATGCGATTCCAATAAAACGAAGTCTTAATTTTTCGCTCATGCCTTTACCTCCAAGGTGTATCCTAAATTTCGTGCTGATTTTATTCCCACATTTGCCTCGACCGCAGTTAAACGTCGACGCAAATAAGAAATATAAACCCATACCACACTCAGTTCTGCCTGAGTATCATACCCCCAAATACGTTCTAAAAAACGTTCGGCAGAAATCAATTGATTGGGATTTACCATCATCAATTCTATCATTTGAAATTCCTTGCCCATTAGGCGTAACTGAGCAGTTTCAGTAGAAAGGATAAAGGTATTGCGATCCAAAGTTATATTTCCAATTGTCAAAAGATTATCTCCACCAACCTCCGCTTTTCTGGTCATGGCACGGATTCTGGCAATCAGCTCCTTCATTGCAAAGGGTTTTGTTAAA
>NZ_DALYUL010000008.1:56159-61000 GCF_031981185.1 Anaerotignum sp.
ACTGTCAAGACCCAAAACCCGATCATCCACCTGAGACTTTGCTGTAAGCATCAATACGGGGATGATATTTTTTTTCTCCCGCAATTTTTTTAATACCGTTAATCCATCTACCTTAGGCATCATAATATCCAAAACAACACCATCGTAATTATCCGCCTCTAAATAATCCAAGGCCTCCTGGCCGTTATAAACAGCATCTACAGAAAAACCATTTCTTTGCAAAATAGTGACCAAAGCATCAGAAAGTTCCTTTTCATCCTCTGCCAATAAAATTCGCATGGTTTTTACCTCCTTATGTATCAATTGGGATTTTCACCTCAAAAACTTATTTTAACTTTCCCCTAAAATTATGGAACGAAACCTTATCCTATTTTACCATACTTTATAAAATAAAGTTTTATTTTGAAAAAGACCTATTGATTTATGCAATAGGCCTTTTTCTCAATATTTTATAAAAGAGTAAAATATTGAATAGGGGTTAAATACTTACAAATAAATGATAGCATTCAAAACTTAAATATAAGTTAAAAAATCTTTATTTTTAAATAATATTTATAAAATTTGTTTTTGTTTCCTCTTTGCCACAAAGAACTTTGAAAAACATCACATTAACTACCCTAAAATCTTATCTTATTCCGTCATCCACTTCCTTTTAATACCCCCAGTGAAAAACCCCCTCCTCAAACGAAAGCCATATGCAGTGTTTTTATCAGCATATCCTTCTATTGAGGAGGGGCATTACTACTTAATAATTATGAAGTGGCTTTTGTTGTGGTCTGATTCTGTTTTGTTCCATTCATTTGCCCTCTGCCACCCATATTTCCGTTACTGGATGTACCAGAAGTGTAACTTAGACTCTCCATGGTAAAGGTCTTCGTCTCATCCCCCATGGTTAAGGTATAGGTGGAGCCTTTCTTAATACCAGAGCCGGATACCAAAACTGCCGTATACTCTCTTGTTGGCGTATAGCTAAGCAGGGTTGTGCTACCGCTGGCTAATGTAACCTTACCACTTTGTGCTTCTGTTAAGTTAATCAACGCCCAGCCTTGGGTGGAATCCGTACTAAATCCATGGAACATACTGCTGGAACCACAAGCAACCAAGATTCCCCCGGTAATTACAGCATCACCGTCACTGTCCACACAGGAATTTCCGTTATTTTCAGGCCCAGTGATATAAATTACCCCGCCGCTTATATGAATACTGCCGTTAGAATCAATGGCATCTCCTTTAGCATCAATGGTTATGGTTCCCCCGGTAATTGTGATGTCGCAGTTTTCATTTGCTTGTAAGCCGCCGCCCATACGATTCGGCATAGCTCCTTCTGTTCCTGTAGGAGGGTTGCCTGTCGGAGCGGTACCCGCTGTACCATCTGTTGCTTTGGCTGTTGCCCCCGTTGTTGCATCCCCAGCGGGCTTTTCAGGTGGTGTAATTGTGTCATCAAAAGCAGGTCTTTCACCATTTGCCATCGTTCCTTTTTCTCCACCCACTACGGCTTCATCGGAATCTTCACCGCTTTCTGCCGCATTGATACCATCATCAGAAGACACAATGTTGACGGTGCCCGCGGAAACATGAACTGTCTGCCCTTCTATGCCTTCATAACTTTTGGTAATATGTATTGTTCCGCCCTCAACCACTGCGGCTAAATCAGCATGGAAACCATCATCCCCCGTTGCAATGGTATAATTCCCACCTTTTACAGTCAGATTTGCATTGCTGTGGTATGCGTCATCGGCACAATTTAAGGTAAAGCTTCCTCCGGAAAGCAACAGATTTCCAGTTGTTTTTATACCCTTCGCGCTTGCATCCTCTGCAAGAGTTGCATCACTGCCGCTGCCTGTTTTGATTTGGAACGTGCCATCCTCAATTTGCAGGATAGATGCCCCGTCAAAACCATCCCCCTGGGCTGTAATATCATAACTACCTTTCCCTACATAGATAAAGCCCTTTGTTGCATCATCTTTATCCTCGCAATGGAAGCCATCCTTACCGGAGGTGATTTGGAAAGTGCCATCTGCAATAGCAATACCGTCTTTCGCAGTAAAGCCGTGGTCTGCCGCATTCACCTTATAGCTGCCTCCTGTAATGGTCAGGTCATCCTTGGCAACAACGCCGCTGCCATAAGCCGCATTGATGATTAATGTGCCACTGCCATTGAAGGTGATGTCATCCTTAGCAAAAACGACACCGTCAATATTGTTATCATCAATGGCAACAAAAGTATCTTTATTGGTAAGGGTATTGGTTGTGCCTTTTGCTAAGGTGACAAAAACTTTGTCTCCTTGACGCACATAAATAGCTGCACTTGTGTTGTTGTTTATTGTTACACCATTGAGTACCAACTGAACTTTATCGCTTTCTTCAGCATCCACAATGATCTGACCATTTGTCAGCTTACCACTCAAGATATATACACCTTCATCTTGAATGGTCGCGGTAGAAGCACTTATGCTCACCTTACTGCTGTCTGAACTTGTGGCTTTTGTATCACTCAGTGTAATGGCAACGGCCTGACTTTCGTCATAATCCCCTGCTTTATCTCTTGTGCTGAATAACGTTTCAGGGTCTAAAGCGGTGACCAGTGTTGTGGCATCCGTGGTAGTAGTTGTTGCGGTATTATCTGTAGTTGCGCCGTTTGCCGTTTGACTGCAGCTGCATAATAAACAAGCAACTGTTATGGCGGCAAGCACTGTTCTTTTTTTCTGCTTCATAAAATAACTTCCTCCTTATAGCTCATTATGATTTAATGGTCTGGAAAAACTAATTTCCAAATTGCCATTGCGAACACGAATGTCATCCATCATTTTTTTCTCAGAAACATCATCTTTTACCACAACACGATAGGTCAAACGGAATAAGCTACCCATATTGGTGGTTTTAACCTCGGCAAGCTCATAGCTTTTGAAGAATTTTTCAAAAATATCATCAAAAATTTCTGTGTAGTCCAAATCCTCAGGAATTGTAATGCGAAGCTGACGTTCTTGGATTGCACCGCAAAAGTTTTGCATTTTTTTCGTGCTATAGAACATCTCTGCTAAAGCCAAGATAAGTGTAAATAAAACTGCCACTACCAAATATCCCATTCCCACGGCAAGGCCAGCGGCCATAGCAATAAAAATTGCACAGATTTCCTTTGCAGTGCCGGGAACGGAGCGGAAACGCACCAAACTAAAGGTTCCTGCTACAGCAACACCAGCCCCTAAATTTCCGTTTACCATAAGAATAATCATAGCAACAACTGCAGGGAGCAGAGCAAGAGTCACCAAAAACCCCGGGGAGCTTTTGCTCTTTCTTCTGTAGGTTAGCGCCAGTAAAAATCCAATTCCTAACCCTGTAGCAACACAAAGCAGAAATGCCCACATCGTTATTCCTGTTGTAGTGGATGAAGCTAAAATATTATTTGTCATAAAATCAAGCACTGTATCTGCCCCTTTCTGCCAGCTCTCTTTGGGCAATTGCAGTGTATGCATTACCGTATTTAGAGTAACTAGTTTTAAAAATATTGTTTTCACTAAAAAATTTCGTGAGCCATAAAGGCATTCCCATAGCAGCCTTTACTTCTAAAAGCTGCATTCCTTTGGGCAATAGCTCTTCACCATATGCCCCTTTACAAAGACAAATATCGTAATCTCTCCAAAGAATATTGTCATCAAAGGTCATACGAAATTCCGAGTCCTCTTTTCCAAAATACGCTTCTCTCTCGTAGGATAAAAGCACGGCAGGATTTAGAGGATGGATGTGGGTAAAATAATCAATCTCTCGGATAATCTGAGTATCCTTTATGGGTGCTGTGCTTTTTTCCAACCAAAGCCTTGCATCCTCTTGGCTCATTGAAACCCGCCTTTTATATACAATCCCTTTGTACTTCTTCTTTAGTTCCACAAAAACTGTAGATTCAGGATTGGCAGTACCATAACTGCGCACTCTCAGCTTCTCCTTATAAACAGGTTTTTCCATAGAATGACGAATCAGCTGTTTATTGTCTGTATCATAGTAGATATTCATAATGGTAGATTTGCCAAAACTATCGGGTGACATATATGTATTCATCAATTCCTGAAGTTTTGCTCTTTGTCCAAAGGAAATTAAATATTTAACTTCCTTTCGTTCAAACGTTGTGGGTGTTCCCATAAACTCAGCCTCCTTACCTGCTATTATTTTTACAGGTGTACCTCTTTTTCAAACCCAAGTATAGAAAGAAAACCTAAAACCTACTTTAAATTATAAAAAAAATTACAGAAATTTCATAATAAGCAGAAAATATTAAAATTAGTATTTTTCAGAGGTAAATTTCAGATATAAAATAAATAGAAAACCCAAGAAATCAAAGTTTCTTGGGTTTTCTATTTTATGATTTTACTTTTTAAGTCTACATTGACTGATTTATTAGCAGGTTGATTTTTTAACTACCCAAAATGCACTTCATCCTTTTCTTTTATAAAACAAAATAAATCCTAGAAACAAAGTTTCTAGGATTTATTGATTGCGGAGGCCAGATTTGAACTGACGACCTTCGGGTTATGAGCCCGACGAGCTACCGGACTGCTCCACTCCGCGGCAATATAAAATTTTTAAATTGAGTTACTATGGGCGGAGAAGGATTCGAACCTTCGAAGCTATCGCAACAGATTTACAGTCTGCCCCCTTTGGCCGCTCGGGAATCCACCCATATGTTTAAGCCGATGATCGGACTCGAACCGATAACCTGCTGATTACAAGTCAGCTGCTCTGCCAATTGAGCCACGTCGGCAAGTTGTAATCGGACGAATCTTAGAACAAAAAAAGTGACTCCAAGGGGATTTGAACCCCTGTTACCGCCGTGAAAGGGCGGTGTCTTA
>NZ_DALYUL010000008.1:61010-64931 GCF_031981185.1 Anaerotignum sp.
ATCGGCAAAATGCCCTTAAATCGAGTACGAATAATATAATATCATAGGAATTTTGTTTCGTCAAGCTTTTTCTTCTTCTTTCGTCAAAAAGTGCCTTTACTGCCTTTTATACTAATATATAAAGTTAATTGCCCGCATGATATCACCGATATATTGCTGCATGAACTGTAAAACCAAAACAAGAGATGCAATATAGCACCCTAGAGAAATAGGCTTTAGCAAATGACTCTGCCTTCTGGAATACGCCATTACTTCTAGTATGGACTGAATACATATAATTATGAAAAATTGTCCTGCCAAAGTTAGAAAAGCTTGCATAATTTTGCTCCTCCTTCAAAAACTTATTACCATACTATGAAAATTCCTCTTTTCAAATGACGCTTTTCCGTTCATAATAATAGAAAAGGAGGGTCTGATATGAACAAAAAAATAAAAGAAACAGCACTTTCCATCTCCGCCGCAACAGCGGGTCTTTTCGGCGGGCTCATTCTTTGGCAAAAAGCCTGTTTTTGGCAAGCACAAAAAAGTGCAGATGATGCCCTTTTTGAAATATATGCCTCAACCCTGGGAGATATTGCTTATACCTCCATGGGACATGGCCGCCCATTGCTTCTCATACACAGTATGATGCTGGGCACCAGCCGTAGAGAGTGGGATATGGTGATTTCCTCTCTATCGGAACACTATCATGTTTATGCCATCGATCTGCCTGGCTTTGGAAATTCCTTTCTTCCCGATAAACCTTGGACAGCCTATCAGTATGCCCATATCATCCATGAATTTATGGATCAGGTTATCCGCCGCCCTGCCTGTATATTGGCTTCCAACGGCGGTAGTGATTTGGCATTGGTTACCTCTATGCTTTATTCCGAAAAAATAAAGGGCATGATGCTGATTTCTCCCCAGGGCTTTGGCCGT
Organism: Anaerotignum sp.; assembly: GCF_031981185.1. Taxonomy (GTDB): domain Bacteria; phylum Bacillota; class Clostridia; order Lachnospirales; family Anaerotignaceae; genus Chakrabartyella. Next base: position 61,929 of record NZ_DALYUL010000008.1, read on the forward strand.
GGCTTTGCTACCAACGAAGATTTAAAGCCACTCCATGGCTTGCTTTTGCCCGTTTCAGGCACACAGCAATTTCTTTTAGAAACCACAAAAAGCAAAATAAAAGCAAGCCTAGAAACAGCCTTTTTTGCCAAAGAAAAAATTCAAGATGACTTGGTGCAGACATTTTATACTTCTGCGCGAGGAAGTAAAAATAGGCAAATAACCTTTGCCACGCTAAAAACCGGTTTCTGGCGAGCAGATACGAAGGCCGCTTTCGCTGGCCTTACTGTACCCTTTTGGATTTTTTGGGGTGAAGAAAATAAGACAAATCCCATTTCATTCATGGAATGGGCGGAAAATACTCGTCTCGATGGGGAATACGTCATTTTTGAAGAAGTCGGCAATTTTCCTCATATGGAAAACAGCGACAACTTCTTAAAAATAGTAAAAGAATATTTGAAATAAAGGGGAATACAACAATGAATTCAACAACTGATTTACCAACGTACACACAAGAGGCCATGGAGGCTTGGTTTTGCCAAGTAACCAGCCACGGCTCTAGGCTATTAAGCCACGGTGTTGTACCAAAAATAGAACCGAAATTTGTAAGCTGCAGTCTTGAGGAAAAAAGTGTCACCCTCTCCTTTGATGTCTTGGAGTGGGAACTAAACCCTCAGAACGCCATTTATGGGGGTATCATCGCCACTGCTTTTGATACAACCTTGGGGCTTCTTTGTCATTACTTTACAAAACCTCAAGTGGTAATCACTGTAAGCTTAAATACCACTTATCATAAGCCCATGTTTTTGGGAGATACCTATTATATTAAGGCGAAAATGGATTTTCAGGGACGTTCTCTGTGTAACATAACAGGGGAAGCATGGTCAAAAAAAGATTCTTCTATTACAGCCAGCGCTACGTCTGTTTTTAAAGCCCTCAGAGAAACACAAAATAACCCACTCATTTAGAAAGGATGTGCTACATATGATAATCAGAGAAAATTTGAGTCAAAAAAATATGGAAGCCTGGTTTTCAAAAATAAGCGCTCCTGATTCTTTTTTGAAAAAAAGGGGTGTTTTAACCCTGCTAAATCCCAATTATAAAAAGTGTAACTTCGAGAAAAAAGAGCTCACCTTGGCATTTAAAGTGATGGATTGGGAATTAAACCCTGAAGGGGGCCTCCATGGAGGTATGATTGTAAGCGGATTCGACATAACTTTCGGCCTGTTATGCCATTATTTTTCACAGCCAAATATGGTTTGCACCGTAAATCTATCTACTACCTTTATACAGCCTGTATTACCTGGCGACACCGTAGAATATCACGCTCGCATCATTTCTCAAGGGAAGAATATTGTTGCTATGACAGGAGAGGCACGGCTAATACGAGGAAATATCCTTGCGGCGACGGCTTCCACTACCTTTATGATTTTGAACAAAACATTGGAAATTTCCAACGAAAGCGAATCATTGCTGATTTAATGATATCATAGCTATAGCTTTCTTGAAAAGTTCCTCATTCCTATTAAAAAAGAGCATTAAAAAAACTTTAAATTGAATAACAAGCAAACGAAAACCTGAAAGTGGAATGGATTTCCATACTTTCAGGTTTTCTATTTATCATTATTTTTTTACAATAGGAAGCCAAACCTGACTGCGGTAATCTGCCGCACTTTGGTCACCTTCAAAATACACCTCAATATCCGGGGCAGTATCATACTCGTAGCCTGAGGTTGGCAGCCATTCCGTAATAATCCGCTGTTGCAGCCTTTGGATTGCTTGGGGCAGAGGACCAACACAATCAAAGATCGCCCAAAGACCTTGGGGTACAAAATACTCCTCCATTCCTTCAAGACATGGCTTTTGGGTTGCTGTTGCAATGAAATATCCATTAAATTCTCCATTCTCACAGGTCGATACCCCTAAAATCCCTTGTGGCTCTGTGCCATCTATCAGTGTGCAGATCTGCGCAATCCCACCTATTGCCCCAACCTCCTGCCAAAATGAAGGTATCTTTTTAACGCAATCCTCCATATCCATTAATCCTTTCATTGCATAACCTACAATACGAAAGCTTTCCTTTGTTTCAATTCTAAAATTCATTGCCTCATCTCCTTTAATAGATAAAGAGAAGGTAATGCGAGGATATACCGTTAAGGTCACTCCTTGATTTTTTGCAGCCGTGGGAGCTATACCATGAACCCCCTGAAATGCACGATTAAACGCAGTTGGTGAGTCATATCCGTATTTAGCGGCAATCTCAATTACCTTTTGTTCACCCTGTATCATTTCAAATGCCGCTAGTGTCATTCTTCTTTTACGAATATATTCCCCTAAAGTGACCCCTGCAATATAAGAAAACATTCTCTGAAAGTGAAAGGTAGTACAAGCTGCAATTTTTGCCGCTTCATTCACATCTATTTCCTCTTTTAAATTGTTCTCTATATAGTCTATTGCTTGATTCAATCGTAGTATCCAATCCACATTCCCCACCTCCTATATTAAAAGGATAGCATTTCTTTTTGCTTCTTTCCTCTCTGTTTCTCAGCAAAATATGAGAGCTTTCTTCTAATGTAGCATAAAAAGTCTTTCCCAACAAGCATACTAAACTTTGACAAGACCCTTTGCTTCTAGAAAAATAATATAAATAGAAAAAGGTTGGGTCTTTTGGAAATCACAAAGTAATTTCCTTTCAACCCAAACCCTTTTCATACCCCATTCAAATCCAAAAAATCATTGATAAGTATTATCTTTTTCAGCAACCCCTACTGAAATAAGAATAAGCTTCCCCTACTTATCTTGTCCAGTTCATGCCGATACCACTGCACCCTTACGAATACGAATGATGATTTCACATTCCTCCTCATTTTGGTTATCTTCGTATACAACATCCATACCACTACGGCGGATTACCTCTAAGGACTGCTTAATGGTATTAGTGAACAAACGAAAATCTGTTACATACCGTTTTTCTCGTCTCTCCCCCTTTTCTGTATGCTTATTGCGCATTTCCTCTAACGTATG